>NZ_NIXO01000140.1 GCF_002204795.1 Pseudomonas sp. K2I15 | reverse complement strand
CGCGGCAACACGCTGACCGCCAAAAGCTGGCTGACTGAAGCGCCGCTGCGCATGCTGATGAACAACCTCGACCCACAGGTGGCCGAAAACCCGAAAGAACTGGTGGTGTACGGCGGCATCGGCCGTGCGGCGCGCAATTGGGAATGCTACGACCAGATCGTCGAAAGCCTGACCAACCTCAACGACGACGAAACCCTGCTGGTGCAATCCGGCAAACCGGTGGGCGTGTTCAAGACCCACAGCAACGCCCCGCGCGTACTGATCGCCAACTCCAACCTGGTGCCGCACTGGGCCAGTTGGGAACACTTCAACGAACTCGACGCCAAGGGCCTGGCCATGTACGGCCAGATGACCGCCGGCAGCTGGATCTACATCGGCAGCCAGGGCATCGTGCAGGGCACCTACGAAACCTTCGTCGAAGCCGGCCGCCAGCATTACAACGATGACCTCAAGGGCCGCTGGGTGCTCACCGCAGGCCTGGGCGGCATGGGCGGCGCCCAGCCTCTGGCTGCGACCCTGGCCGGCGCGTGCTCGCTGAATATTGAATGCCAGCAGGTCAGCATCGATTTTCGCCTGAGCAGCCGCTACGTCGACGAGCAAGCCACCGACCTCGACGACGCCCTGGCGCGCATCGAGAAATACACCAAGGCCGGCCAGGCGATCTCCATCGCGCTGCTGGGCAACGCCGCTGAAATCCTCCCGGAACTGGTCAAGCGCGGCGTGCGCCCCGACATGGTTACCGACCAGACCAGCGCCCACGACCCGCTCAATGGTTACCTGCCCGTCGGCTGGACCTGGGACGAATACCGCGCCCGCGCCAAGACCGAACCGGCCGAGGTGATCAAGGCCGCCAAGCAATCCATGGCCGTGCACGTTCAAGCGATGTTGGCCTTCCAGAAAATGGGCGTACCGACCTTCGACTACGGCAACAACATCCGCCAGATGGCGCAAGAAGTGGGCGTGGAAAACGCCTTCGACTTCCCGGGCTTCGTACCGGCCTACATCCGTCCGCTGTTCTGCCGTGGCATCGGCCCGTTCCGCTGGGCTGCACTGTCGGGCGACCCACAAGACATCTACAAGACCGACGCCAAAGTCAAAGAACTGATCCCGGACGACGCCCACCTGCACAACTGGCTGGACATGGCCCGCGAGCGCATCAGCTTCCAAGGCCTGCCGGCGCGTATCTGCTGGGTTGGCCTGGGCCAGCGTGCCAAGCTCGGCCTGGCGTTCAACGAAATGGTGCGCAGCGGCGAGCTGTCGGCGCCGGTCGTGATCGGCCGCGACCACCTGGACTCCGGCTCGGTGGCCAGCCCCAACCGTGAAACCGAATCGATGCAGGACGGCTCCGACGCCGTGTCCGATTGGCCACTGCTCAACGCCTTGCTCAACACCGCCAGCGGCGCGACCTGGGTTTCGTTGCACCACGGCGGCGGCGTGGGCATGGGCTTCTCCCAGCACTCGGGCATGGTGATTGTCTGCGACGGCACCGACGAAGCGGCTGAGCGTATCGCCCGCGTACTGCACAACGA
>NZ_NIXO01000139.1 GCF_002204795.1 Pseudomonas sp. K2I15 | reverse complement strand
GTAAGCGCTCCATAAACCCCACCGACTTCAAGATGGGTAATGCGCCTAGCTAGGCGATGCCGGCGAGCAGTTCCACGGTAACAGCGCTTCGTAATCTTCAACCGAGGTCGCCATTGGCAGCCGTTCTAATGCGTGGCGCAGCCACGCATAGGGCTCTTGGCCGTTGGCTTTAGCAGTCTCGACCAGGCTGTAAAGTTGAGCACTGGCCGTTGCGCCTTTGGGCGTATCGCTGAACAACCAGTTCTTTCTTCCGATGACGAAGGGCCTGATCGCACGCTCGGCGGGGTTGTTGTCGATCGGCAAATAGCCTTCCTCGGTGTACCGTTCGAGTTTGTTCCAGTTACTCGCCAGATAGCCGATGGCTTTGCCTAAGGCGTTCTGAGGCGTAACGTGTGGCTGCGTCTTTTCCATCCAGCTTTTTAACTGAGCCAGCACTGGCAGGCTCCGATCATTCCGGCCGGTTTTACGATCGTCGTCGCCCGTATCCTTCAGATCACGCTCGACGCCATAAAGTTTATTGATCAGATTCAGTGCGATATCAGCGCGTCCTGTCTTGCCTTTCGGCTGCACTTTTTGTGCCTCAACAAACTTGCGCCTTGCGTGCGCCCAGCAGCCCAAACGTTCGACTCCAGCCTGCGCGCCCAACGCGTTATAACCGGCGTAATCATCGGTCATCACGTAGCCACGATAGCCATCGAGCAGGCGTGTCGGCACCTCCTGCGCGCGGCTGGTGGAGTAGTCAAAAAGGATCACTGGTTTATCTGGCGGGCCGCCGGTTTGCACCCACATCCAGGACTGGCTGCTTGGGTCTCGGTCAGGCTCTTTCAACACCTGTACCCGTGTTTCATCGCAGTGGATAACACGGCTGCCCAGTAGGCTATCGCGCATTAAATTCAGCAGCGGCTGGAAGTGTTCACCGCACTGGATAACCCAGCGTGCCAAGGTCTGGCGCGGGATATCGACGCCATGGCGGCCCAAGACTTTTTCGAAACGGTGAAGCGGTAGTCCATCGACGTACTTGGTGGTCAGCAACATCGCCAGAACACTTGGGCTGGCCATGCTTTTTTCAATCAGTTGAGCCGGCTTGTCAGCAGTGACCGGCGCCATCTCGCAGTCGCGGCAACCGTAAACTTTCCGAACGTGTCTGATCACACGGATCTGCATCGGAACGATTTCAAGCTGCTCGCTGACTTCTTCGCCAATAGTGTGTTTGCGGCAGCCGCAGACGCACGTCAGTTCATGCTCGGGAAGTTCGTGGATGATCTCGATGCGTGGCAGATCGGCGGGCAGTGGCTTGCGTTTGCCGCGGCGCTTGGTCGGGGCAACGACCTCTTCATCTGAGGCTTCGTCCACAGGCTCGACGACGCTTTCTACTTCATTGAAGAGGGCCAGTTGCGGCGTTGCCGCATCAGCTGTTTGCTCGGACTTACGTCCGAACAGACGCTGAAGCAGGAGGGCATTCTGTTCTTCTAGCCGAACAATCTTTCCCTTGTCCAACTGACGCTCGTCGAGCATCTGCCCAAGCATTTGCTTGAGCAGAACGGGATCATCTGGAAGATTTTCGGGCAAGGAATTCATGCCCTGGATTATACCGAATCAGGCTACGAATCGCGGCGTCAAAACTTGATGAGGACGGTTGCGCCAGAGGTCAAAGCCATCGAGCATCCAGTTGAGTTCCTGGACGGTCAGAACGATCGCCTCGTCGGTGGCGTCAGGCGATGTTTTGAATCGTTCGGACTCGAGACGTTTGAGCCAAAGACAGAAGCCGTTGCGCTCCCAATATAAAATTTTCACTCGGTTGCGGGGCTTGTTGAGGAAGACGAAAAGCACGGGGTCGAATACCGCGACTTTAATGTCCAGCTCAACCAGCGCAGCCAAACCGTCGATGGATTTTCGGAAGTCGACCGGCTTGGGGTACAGATACACTTTTTCGACTTTGGCATCGGGTCGCATCATGGCGAGCTGGCTCCTGAGGGAATCGGGAGCACAGCATCCGGGATCCGATAAGCGCTTTGAATGTGGGGTTTATGGAGCGCTTAC
>NZ_NIXO01000138.1 GCF_002204795.1 Pseudomonas sp. K2I15 | reverse complement strand
GGTGTGGGAAGCGGGCATGAGCGTGGGTCCAATCGGGCCGGGTTAGCCAGGATCATACCCGCGTTCAGCACGACTCAGTGCAGCTCGCAGCCCCGTCGATGCACTGGTCAGCGGAGCGGGGCCTGCCGTTACCAGCGAAGCGGCGCCGCTCATGGACGCTTGCCCCAGCGCCACGATAGACGCGCCATCCACATAGGCACGGTCAGCAGCCTTGGCGATGGTCGCGAGATAGCCGTGCAGGTCGCCTGCCTTGAACATCGCCCATGCGCCTGGAACCCACTGCACCTCCACCGAGGCCCCGGTGCGCTGTGCCACTTGGAGAAACAGGCGAGAAGTCGGTTCGAGCGTGGTTTCGACTGCGCACAACACCACAACCTTCCCACCTGCCTCAACCGCCGCGAATGCCAGCGCTTCATCCGCTCGCAAAATCGGCACCCGGGTGTGAGTCCCGGCAAGTTCAACCACCGGGCCCAGGGTCGAACAGGTGAGCACCACCGCATCACAGTGCTGAGCCAGCGCAACAAGCGCCAGCCGCGTTTCCTCGGCGATATCAGCGGTCAGCTTGCCCGCGCATTCGGCCGCTGCCAGCAGATCGGCCCGGACCGCATGGTGCAACACCTGCGACCCAATCCCCAGCGCTGCGGCGGCGGCATCAAACACTGCAATGTTGCTCTCGGCGGTATGAAGGCAGGTAATCCGCATCGCTCAGGTCTCCGGCGGTTTTGAACACCCGCCGACTTTAACGCGAGAGCAGCGGCGCTGCGCCTTTTTCCTGCGCACCTACATCATGCAAGGAAATTCGCGACGTCTCCGGCAACGCCAACCCGCCCGCCAACGCCAGCACTGCCACCGCGATCAGGTAAAACGCCGGTGACAAATTGCTGCCCGTAGTACTGATCAACCACGTCGCCATCAACGGCGCCGTTCCGCCGAAGATCGTATACGCCATGTTGTAAGTAATCGCCGAAGCGGTATACCGCGTGCGCGTGGGAAAGGTCTCCGACAGCAACGCCGCCGTGACCACCCCACACAACACCGCGCCCACCGCCAGCAACATCACCCCGACAATCGACGCCGCGAACGAACCGGAACTGGCCATCAGGAACGACGGGTACACCACCACCATCAACAACACACACGCGGTCATCACCGTGACCCGACGCCCCACGCGATCCGAGTACAGCCCCGCCAGCGGGCAAATCGCCGCCGCGAAAATCAGCGCAATCAGCGACACCAGCAACGCCACCGCCCGGCTCAACCCACCCGCAACCTGCAGGTACGTCGCGAAGTAGGTGGTGAACATGTAAAACGACAGCGCCGTAAGCGACACAAAAGCGCCCAGGCAGCAGATCGCCGCACCATGGTTGCGCAAAGTCTCCTTGAGCGGGGAGTGGGCGACCGCGTGTTCCTGCTTCACCGCCTGGAAGGCCGGCGTCTCATCCAGCTTCCAGCGCAGGTAAAGCCCCACCAGGCCCAGCGGCGCGGCGATCAGGAACGGCAGGCGCCAGCCCCAACTGCCCATCGCCTCGGCGGACAACGACGCTTCCAGTGCATAAGCCACCACGGCTGCGGCGGCGAACGCAGAGAACGTCGACACCGGCACGAAGCTGCCATACCACGCGCGTTTGTCACTCGGCGCGTGTTCCATCAGATAGGCACAGGCCCCGGCGTATTCGCCCCCGGCGGAGAAGCCCTGGGCGCAGCGGATCAGCGACAACAGAATCGGCGCCGCCACGCCGATGGCGGCGTAGGTGGGCAGCAGGCCGATCAGCGTCGTGGCGCCGGCCATCAGCAAAATCGTCATGGCCAGTGTGCGTTTGCGGCCGATACGGTCACCGAGCATGCCGAAGAAAATCCCGCCCAGGGGCCGGAAGGCGAAGGCTACCGCGAATACCGCGAAGGTCTTGAGCAACGCTGCGCTGGCGTCGCCGCTGGGGAAGAATTGTTGGGCGATGGTGGTGGCGAGGAAGCCGTAGACGGCGAAGTCGAACCACTCCACGAAGTTACCGATGCCGGCGGCGATGATCACTCTGCGCAGGGTTTGGGGGCTGACCTGTTCGGTGGATGGGCTCGTCATGGGGGAAGGCCTCGGCGGTGGTAGGGGATGATGGATTATCGGG
>NZ_NIXO01000137.1 GCF_002204795.1 Pseudomonas sp. K2I15 | reverse complement strand
GTGGATGATGTGCCTGTTTCAGCGAAAACCCCCAATGGGGATGCTTCAGTCTGCGCGGTAGACACCTGTAAAAACGGCTGCCCGGTGTCGATGGTTACCGGTGAGGAGCTGCTGACCCTCACGGATGGCGAGCTGGACGGTGTACTGCCGTTTGCCTGGACGCGGCTGTATCGCAGCAGCGCGGTGGAAGTGGATTGTGGGTTGGGGTTTGGCTGGAGTCATTCGCTGGCTCAGCGGCTTTCGGTGGTGGGTGAGTCGGTGGTGTGGACCGATCACGAGAACCGCAGCACCACGTTCCCCCTTCCCTCTGCTGCACGGCCCGCAATCACCAATAGCCTGGCGGAAGCGGCGATTTATCTGGGCGCTTTGCCTGATGAATTTGTACTGGCCCAGACGTCCCTTTTCTACCACTTCCGCGACGGTGTACTGACGTCGATCAGCGATGCGTACGACAACCGGCTGCGCATATCCCGCGACTACTCCGGACGGATTCAGCGGATCGATAACCACGTTGGCCAAGGATTGCTGCTGCGTTATGACCGCGGGCACATCGTTGCGGTCGACTATCAGGTGCAGCGGGAACTCGCCTGGGTTACCGAGCAGAACGTTGTTACCTACTCGTATGACGATGCTTGGCGGTTGATCGAAGCGACCAACGCGGTAGGCGAAAGCGAACGTTATCGCTACGACGATCAGCAAGTAATCCTGGAGCGGGAACTGGCCGGTGGGGCGAGTTTCTTCTGGGAGTGGGAACGGTCCGGCAAGGCTGCGCGCTGCATCCGGCACTGGGCCAGCTTTTCGCAGATGGACACGCGATATACCTGGGACGACAAGGGCACGGTCACCGTGCACAACGCTGACGGCAGCCAGGAAGTCTACGTCCACGATCAGCGCGCACGGCTGGTACAGCGGATTGATCCGGACGGCGCGGAGCACTTCAAATCCTACGATGAAAAAGGCCGGCTGACGGTCGAGCAGGATCCGCTGGGGGCGGTGACGGCGTATCAGTACGACGAAGCCGGTCGTTTGATTGCGCTGTTTCCCGGTGACGATGCGCCCACGTCCTACGAGCATGACAACGGTTTCGTACGGGTTGTGCGCCGTGGTGAGGCGGTCTGGAAATACCAGCGCAACGATCAAGGCGACATCACCCGCAAGACCGATCCGGACGGCAATTACACCGAATACAGCTACAACAAACACGGCAAGCTCACGGGCGTTTGGCACCCGGATAACAGCAGCCAACGGCTGATCTGGAACGAGCGCGGCCAGCTCACCGAGGAGAAGCTGGCGAATGGCGGTGTGCGGCGCTATCGCTATGACGACCTGGGACGGCAGGTTGCCTGCGAGGATGAGCATGGCGCGCTGACCCAATATCAGTGGGACGCGGTGGGTCGCTTGCTCAAAGTGATTCAGCCTGACGGTGGTGCCCGCGAATTCAGCTACAACCCGTACGGAAAAATCACTGCCGAGCGCGACGAACTCGGCCGCGTCACCCGCTACGAATATGCCGACGGCCTGCACCTGATCAGCCGTCGCATTAACCCCGACGGCACACAGCTCAAATACCGCTACGACAATGTCCGGCTGTTACTCACCGAGATTGAAAACGAGGTCGGGGAAACCTATCGGCTTGAGTACCACGCCAACGGCCTGATCCAGCAGGAAACCGGCTTTGATGGCCGCCGCACCGCTTATGTGTATGACCTCGCCGGGCATCTGCTGGAAAAAACCGAATACGGCGATGACCGTAGCCAACTCGTTACCGCTTATCAGCGAGACAGCGCCGGTCGCCTGGTAAGAAAAACCCTGCCCGACCGCAGCACGGTCGATTACACCTACGACCGCCTCGGCAATCTCCTCAGCGTCGACGACGGCCATTGGCCGCTCCACTACGAATACGACCTGCAAAGCCGCCTCACCGCCGAACACCAAGGCTGGGGCACCCTGCGTTATCGCTACGACGAATGCGGCCAACTCAATTACCTGCGCCTACCCGACAACAACCGTCTGGCCTTCCACCACGACAAAGGCGGCGACCTCGCCACCGTCGAACTCAACGGTAACCCGCTCACCTCGCACCTGTTCAAATCCGGCCGCGAACATCAACGCCAACAAGGCCAACTCCTAAGCCACTACCACTACGACGACCAGGGCCGCCTGCACGCCCACGCCATCACCCAACA
>NZ_NIXO01000136.1 GCF_002204795.1 Pseudomonas sp. K2I15 | reverse complement strand
GGAAAGCGCACGCTGCCTGATTCGGCAGCGGTATGTCGTAAAGGTCACACGGCGCAGAGCTGTGGGAGCTTGGCTGTCTTTGAGAACGATGCCTAGGTTATGGCCATCAAGACAGTTGCTCCCACATTAGATCGCGCTAGCCTTGGGAGCTGGCGCAGGCTTCACACTGGTCTTGCGTCCCAACATCACCGTCACAATCACCCCACAGGCAAACAGCCAGGTAATCGGCTCGATGTGCTCACCAAAAAACAGCGCCGAAAACGCGATGGTGAAAAAGATCTGCAACAGCTGAATCTGGCTGACCCGGGCGATGCCGCCCATGGCCAGCCCGGCGTACCACGCAAAGAAACCGAAGAACTGCGAAAACAGCGAGACATAACCAAACGCCCACCAGGTGCGCGGCGAAATCGGCCCTTCGTGTTGCAGCGCCAGGTACGCCACCGGCCCGATCAATACCGGCGTCGACAGCACCAGCGCCCAGCAGATCACCTGCCAGCCGCCCATCTCCTTGGCCAACCGGCCGCCTTCGGCATAACCCAGGCCACCCACGGCAATCGCCCCGAGCATCAACAGATCGCCCGCCTGGATACTGCCGGCCCCGGTGATCAACGCATAACTGAGCACCAACGCACTGCCCAGCGCCGCGCAGGCCCAGAAGGCTTTTGACGGACGCTCATGGGACAGCCACGCCGCGTACAACGCCACGCACAGCGGCTGCAAACCGTTGACCAGCGCGCCATGGGACGCCGGCAAGGTTTGCATGGCCCAGGCCGACAGCACCGGGAACCCCAGGATTACCCCGGCAATCACCAGCGTCAGGCCGCGCGCCTGGCGCCAGGTGGGCCAGCGCTCACGGCGCCATAGCAACAATGCCGCCGCCGGCACCGCCGCAAACAACGCCCGGCCCAGGCCATTGAGCAGCGGGTGGATTTCCTGCACCACGATACGGGTGAAGGGCAGGGTGAGGCTGAAGATGATGACGCCCAGCAGGCCGAGGGCCATGCCGGTATTTTCGCGGGAGCTCATGGAAGGAACCAGAATCGAATGGGCCGGAAGTGGACGTTCATCTAGCCACAAAGCCCGGAAAACGCGGGCTTACAGCTGGGCGCAGATTGATCCGTACAGTTTGTGTAGGAGCGAGCTTGCTCGCGAAGGTCGTTAACTATAAGGCGGGGAACCTGACGCCCCGCGGCGTTCTCGAGTTCTTCGCGAGCACGCTCGCTCCTACAAGAGGGAAGATCCGACATGTAGTAGCGGGCCATTACCCGGCTCATCGGCACGGGTCTATCTTGGCTACTCTTGTCTGCCCAACTGTTCAACCGGAGGAATGTCCCATGGCCGCTAAAAAAATCCTGATGCTGGTCGGCGATTACGTCGAAGACTATGAAGTGATGGTGCCGTTCCAGGCGCTGCTGATGGTGGGGCATACCGTGCACGCCGTGTGCCCGGACAAGACCGCCGGCCAGACCGTGCGCACGGCGATCCACGACTTCGAGGGCGACCAGACCTACAGCGAAAAGCCCGGGCACTTGTTCGCCCTGAATGCCGACTTCGCCAAGGTCGACGCTGCTGATTACGACGCGCTGCTGGTACCCGGTGGCCGTGCGCCCGAGTACCTGCGCCTGAACGAAAAAGTCCTGCAACTGGTCAAGGCGTTCGACCAGGCCGGCAAGCCCATCGCCGCGGTGTGCCACGGGGCGCAACTGCTGGCCGCTGCCGGTATCCTGGAAGGTCGTGAGTGCAGCGCTTACCCCGCGTGCGGGCCGGAAGTGCGACTGGCGGGCGGTACGTTCATCGATATTCCGGTGACCGACAGCCACGTTCAAGGCAATCTGGTGACTGCTCCGGCATGGCCGGCGCACCCAAGCTGGCTGGCGGGTTTCCTTGGCCTGCTGGGTACCAGAATCACTTTGTAAAACGGAGGTCATCGCCATGTGCGAGCTTTACGTCAAGGCCGACCCGATTCTGTACGAATCCCGCTCGCGCTCCCTGCGCATCTGCGGCGTGGTGACCACCGTGCGCCTGGAAAACCAGTTCTGGGACATCCTCAGCGAAATCGCCGAGGTGGATGGCATGACCACCAATCAACTGATCGCCAAGCTGTATGAAGAGGTGATGGATTACCGTGGCGAAGTGGTGAATTTCGCTTCGTTTTTGCGGGTCAGTTGTACGCGGTATTTGAGCAAGCAGCGCCCGCATAGCCGCGAACTGAGTTTGGTAAACAACCAGGTAGGCACACAGAAAGCCTAATGTGTGCGGGCTTGTGTGGGAGCGGGCTTGCTCGCGAAGGCGGTGAGTCAGTCGACATATTAATTGACTGACCCACCGC
>NZ_NIXO01000135.1 GCF_002204795.1 Pseudomonas sp. K2I15 | reverse complement strand
TTCAGCTTCGAAACCACCGTGAATCTTGGTGATGAAGCCTTTTTCGATCTCCAGGGTGATTTTTTCGCGGGCGTAGGTCTTGAACGGCAGCAGGATGTCGCCGATATCCAGCACCAGCACGCCTTCAGCCGTTTCTTCGTTGGGCCAGGAGAACAGGAAGCCGCTGGGCCAGTGATCCCAGCGTCCCGGCTCGTCGGCAAACCCGTATTCGGTGACTGACGGGTATTGCCCCAGCGCCGCGCGAAAATCACTGCCGGCACGGGATTTGACATGGATCGAACGGGCCTTTTTCAGCAGTTGTTCGGCCGCCAGTACGCGCACCTTGTCCTCCTCGGTCGGCAGCATGCGCGCCAGCACTTCCGGGGGCTCCACTGCCAGCAAGATGCGCGTGCCGGTCTTGAGGATCTGCTCCTGCTCCGGGGAGTGCAGCAGCATCATGGTGTCGACGACCAGATCCGCCGCCTCCAGCGCCCGCTGCGCCGCGATATTGCCGGTCAGCGCGGTGTCGCCGCAGTAGGCGGTCATGTCATTGCCCATCGCCCGGGGATGGTTGAACGACGGCAACTCCACCGCGTACACCTTGGCGCCCAGGCGCTGCGCAGCGTCCATCGCGGCACGCACGGTGCGCGGGTCGGAGTAATGGCTCTTGAGCACGGCGACGCTCTGGGTCGGGTCGACCTTCGAGAGCTTCAACACGTGTTCAAACATCTGGGTCAGTTCGCAATCACTTACCGGCATTTCCTGTCTCCTCAGCGGCTGCACCAAGATCTGGCAGTGCGCTTCACTCTAGTGCGTTTTTATAGCGTATACGCCAATTAATCACGATAAGAACTGATTTCAGGAGGGACTGCAAGCGTCACGCCAAAACGTTACCAATCCACACATACCTAACAGAATATGGACAAATACCATTACAGAATATCGATACGGCCAAAAAACAATTTTTAAGGCACGGGCTTTTCATTTGAAAAAATGAGCGTATACACTTTAAAAACCTTGCGAGCAGACGCCGCCGGCCATCATTCGAAAAAGAGGACCACGCCCCATGGGAAGCACACAAAAAATCGCAATCGTCGGCGCCGGCCTTGGCGGTGCCGCCGCTGCCACCCTGTTGCAACAGGCGGGGTTCGACGTGGACATCTACGAGCAGGCCCCGGAATTTTCCCGCCTGGGTGCCGGGATCCACATGGGGCCCAACATCATGAAAATCTTCCGGCGCATGGGCATCGAAAAGCAGCTGGACCTGATGGGCTCGCACCCTGAGCACTGGTTCAGCCGCGACGGAGAAACCGGCGATTACCTGTCACGCATTCCCCTGACCGGCTACGGCGCGTCCTACATCACCGTGCACCGCGGCGACCTGCATGCGTTGCAGATGTCCACACTCAAGCCCGGCACCCTGCACTTCAACAAGCGCCTGGAAACCCTCGAAGAAACCGACACCCAGGTGCGCCTGACCTTCGCCGACGGTGAAGTGACCTACGCCGACATCGTGATCGGTGCCGACGGCATCAACTCGCGTATCCGTGAAGAACTGCTCGGTGCCGAAAAACCGCTGTACAGCGGCTGGGTTGCCCACCGTGCGCTGATCCGTGGCGATCAACTGGCCAAGTACGACCTGAAGTTCGAAGACTGCATCAAGTGGTGGACCGAGGACCTCCACATGATGGTCTACTACACCACCGGCAAGCGCGACGAGTACTACTACGTCACTGGTGTACCGCACCCGGAATGGGACTTCCAGGGGGCCTTCGTCGACAGCAGCCGCGAAGAGATGTTCGACGCCTTCAAGGGCTACCATCCAACCGTGCAGGCGCTGATCGAATCCACCGAAAGCGTGACCAAATGGCCGTTGCGCAACCGCAACCCGCTGCCGTTGTGGAGCCGGGGCCGCCTGGTACTGCTGGGCGACGCCTGCCACCCGATGAAGCCGCACATGGCCCAGGGCGCCGGCATGGCCATCGAAGACGCGGCGATGCTGACGCGCTGCCTGCAGGAAACCGGCATCAGCGACTACCGCACCGCCTTCGAACTGTATGAAGCCAACCGCAAGGAACGCGCGTCCCGGGTACAGGCCGTGTCCAACGCCAACACCTGGCTGCGCACCCAGGAAGATCCGGACTGGGTCTACGGTTATGACCTCTACGCCCAGCAGCTGAAGTCGGGGGTGGCCGCGTGAGCAGATTTCTCTACGGCGGCAACGTCCAGGCCAATGGCATTCGCCAGCAT
>NZ_NIXO01000134.1 GCF_002204795.1 Pseudomonas sp. K2I15 | reverse complement strand
TGTTGCCGCTGACCGAAAACTGACCCAATAGAGGCTGTTCTGCCGACTGAAAACTGACCCAGGTGTTCAACTGCTTCTGCTCACTTTTCGAGCAGGAGAACACAGGGTGATCAGCATGGAAATGTTGGGAAAAATCCGGCGGATGTACTTCCGCGACAAGCTCTCGCTGCATCAGATAGCCAAGCGTACCGGGCTGTCGAGAAACACCATCCGAAAGTGGGTCAGAGCGCCCGAAGCCACTCAGCCGGCGTACCAACGGTGCGTAATCTTCAACAAACTCAGCCCATTTCACGACACGCTAGAACAGGCGCTGAAAGCCGATTCCTTCCGGGCAAAGCACAACCGCAGAAGCGCCAAGGCACTTTTCGAACAGATTAAGGCCGAGGGCTATGACGGCGGCTACAGCCAGCTCACGGCTTTTGTGCGCACTTGGCGAGGTGAGCAAGGCAAGTCTTTACGCGCTTTTGTGCCACTGACTTTTGCTCTGGGTGAGGCCTTTCAATTTGACTGGAGCGAAGAAGGTCTGCTGATCGGTGGGCTGTTTCGCCGCATCCAGGTCTCTCACATGAAGCTGTGTGCCAGTCGCGCGTTCTGGTTGGTTGCCTATCCCAGCCAAGGGCACGAAATGTTGTTCGACGCCCATACGCGCTCGTTTGGTGCGCTTGGCGGAGTGCCGCGTCGCGGCATTTACGACAACATGAAAACGGCTGTCGACAAGGTCAACAAAGGCAAAGGTCGCACGGTGAATGCCCGGTTTGCGGTCATGTGTGCCCACTACTTGTTCGATCCCGACTTCTGCAACGTAGCCTCCGGCTGGGAAAAGGGCATCGTCGAAAAGAACGTACAGGACAGCCGGCGGCGTATCTGGCTCGATGCTCAAAACTGCATGTTCCACACCTTTGAAGAACTGAATATCTGGCTCGGTCAACGCTGCCGGTCACTCTGGAGCGAACTGGTGCATCCGCAGTACAACGGGCTGACGGTGGCGGAGGTCTTGGAGCTGGAGCAGGTCGAAATGATGCCGATGCCCACAGCGTTTGATGGCTACGTCGAACGTACCGTGCGGGTCTCCAGCACCTGCCTGATCAGCGTGGCGCGAAATCGCTATTCAGTGCCATGTGAGCGCGTCGGCCAGTGGGTTAGCAGTCGTCTTTATCCATCCCGGATCGTGGTCATCGCCGATGAAACGGTGATTGCCAGTCACGAGCGCCTCTTTGATCGAGATCAGGTCAGTTTTGACTGGCAGCATTACATCCCGCTTATCGAGCGCAAGCCCGGTGCACTGCGTAATGGCGCGCCATTTGCCGATCTACCGAAGCCTTTGCTGCTTCTCAAGCGGGGATTGAGGCGTCACACCAACGGTGATCGAATCATGATGCAGGTACTGGCTGCTGTGCCTATCGCCGGTCTCGAACCGGTGCTGGTGGCGGTGGAGCTGGTGCTTGAGTCGGGAAGTCTGAGCGCCGATCACATCCTCAATGTCCTTGCTCGTCTGACCTCCACGGCACCACCTCCCTGCGTAGAAACCAGCCTGCAACTCAAGGTGGCGCCCGTTGCCAATACGGCTCGCTACGACCGGCTCCGTACGACCGATGAGGAGAACCGCAATGCGTGACTTAATGACAGAACTCAAAGAACTGCGCCTGCACGGCATGGCCAGTGCTTGGGACGAACTGGTCTCTCAAGGAACCGCCTCGACGGCTTCATCGAAATGGCTGCTGGAGCATCTGCTTCAACAGGAACAGGCGGATCGCGCGGTGCGCTCGGTGAACCACCAGATGAACATGGCAAAACTCCCCATGCACCGTGATTTAGCTGGCTTTGACTTCAGCGCTTCCAGCGCTGATGCCCGCTTGGTCAGCGATCTATCCAGCTTGGCGTTCACTGAGACCGCGCAGAATGTCGTGTTCATCGGCGGCCCTGGAACCGGGAAAACACATCTAGCCAGTGCCTTGGCTGTATCCGGAATCACGGCCCACAACAAACGCGTGCGCTTCTTTTCTACGGTGGATCTGGTGAATCTGCTGGAGCGTGAAAAGTACGATGGCAAGGCGGGACGGATCGCCCAGGGGCTGCTTCGCACAGACCTGGTGATACTTGATGAGCTGGGGTATTTGCCCTTCAGCCAGAGTGGCGGCGCTCTGTTATTTCACCTGCTGTCCAAATTGTACGAGCACACCAGCGTGGTTATCACCACCAACCTCAGCTTCTCAGAATGGTCGAGCGTATTTGGTGACGCCAAGATGACTACAGCGTTGCTGGATCGGCTGACACACCACTGCCACATCGTCGAAACGGGCAACGAGTCTTACCGCCTTCAACACAGCACCTTGGCCGCCCAGACAAAGATCAAATCACGAGAACGAAAGCGCAAGGATGGAGATGATATCGAGGACGATCAGCCGTTTTGATCCGCGTCATAAACGCCCTGCTGCATGCCTACATGTGGTGGGGCTGGATGCGTCGTCAACCAGAACACTGCTGCTAAGCTTATCCACAATTGCTGGGACAAAAATCAGCAATCCGTCCTGGGTCAATTTTCAATCGGCAGGGTGGGTCAGTTTTCAATCAGCGCCAACA
>NZ_NIXO01000133.1 GCF_002204795.1 Pseudomonas sp. K2I15 | reverse complement strand
GGCTTGCTGTGGTGAGGGGGCTTGTCCCCCGTCGGGTTCACCACAGATTGATGGGGCTGCTTCGCAGCCCAACGCGGGGCAAGCCCGCTCACCACAGCAAGCCCGCTCCCACCTTTGATTGCATGCATTGCGATAGAACTTCTCCGCCCGCCCTCGCCTCATAACTAACAAGCCCATTTCCCCGGCAACCCCATGGACCTTGTTATCGCCCGGCCCGAAGGCCTCTACTGCCCCGCCGGGGATTTCTATATCGACCCCTGGCGCCCGGTGGAGCGCTCGGTCATCACCCACGCCCACGGCGATCACGCCCGCACCGGTAATCAACACTACCTGGCCGCCGCCCCCGGCGAAGGCATCCTGCGCTCGCGCCTGGGCCAGGACATCAACCTGCAAACACTGGCCTACGGCGAAACATTGCGCCACCACGGCGTTACCTTAAGTTTCCACCCCGCCGGCCACGTGCTCGGTTCGGCCCAGGTGCGCCTGGAATACCAGGGCGAAGTGTGGGTCGCCTCCGGTGACTATAAAGTCGAACCTGACGGCACCTGCGCGCCGTTCGAACCGGTGCGCTGCCATACCTTTATTACCGAATCGACCTTCGGCCTGCCGATCTACCGCTGGCAGCCCCAGGCGCAGATTTTTGCCGGGATCAACGACTGGTGGCAGGCCAATATCGCGGCCGGCAAGGCCAGCGTGTTGTTCTGCTATTCCTTCGGCAAGGCCCAGCGAATTCTCCACGGCATCGACGCCAGCATCGGCCCGATCCTCAGCCATGGCGCGGTCGAGCCCCTGAACCGGGTGTACCGCGAAGCCGGCGTCTATATCCCCGAAACCCTCTACGCCGGTGATTTCAAAAAGACCGATCCCCTGCTGCGCCAAGCCCTGATCATCGCCCCGCCCTCGGCCGGTGGCAGTACCTGGATGCGCCGTTTCGGCGATTACAGCGACGCCTTCGCCAGCGGCTGGATGCGCCTGCGCGGCACCCGGCGGCGGCGCGGGGTGGATCGCGGTTTTGTGCTCTCGGACCACGCCGATTGGCCCGGCCTGTTATGGGCCATCGAACAAACTGGCGCAGAGCGGGTAATGGTCACCCACGGTTCTGTGGGTGTATTGGTCCGGCACTTGCGGGAAAAGGGCCTGGATGCCCAGGGATTCACCACCGAATACGGCGATGACGAAGAGGAAGCCGCGTCATGAAAGCCTTCGCCGAGCTGTACGCCAACCTCGACGCCACCACCTCCAGCAACGCCAAACTCGCTGCCTTGCAGGCCTATTTCCTAACGGCGCCTGCGGAAGATGCAGCATGGGCGGTGTACTTTTTATCCGGCGGCCGGCCACGGCAACTGGTGCCCACGCGATTGCTGCGGGACATGGCCACCGAAGCCGCCGGCATTGAGCCGTGGTTGTTCGAAGAGAGTTATCAGTCGGTGGGCGACCTGGCAGAAACCATTTCCCTGTTGTTACCGGAATCGCCCCAGACCTCGGACGACGGTTTGGCGGTGTGGCTGGAAGAAAAACTCCTGCCCCTGCGTGGCCTGCCGCCGGAAGAACTGGCCGAACGCCTGCCCGCCTTGTGGGCACAACTGGATCAACCGAGCCTGATGCTGTGCATCAAGCTGATCACCGGCAGCTTTCGGGTCGGCGTGTCAAAGTTGCTCGTCACCCGCGCCCTCGCCGCCATGGCCGAGTTGGACAGCAAGCGCGTGGCCCAGCGCCTGGGGGGCTACACCGACCTGTCGAACCGCCCGACCGCCGAAGGCTATTTGAAACTGATTGCCGCCGAATCGTCCGACGAGCACGCCCAACGTGGCGGGCAGCCTTATCCGTTTTTTCTCGCCCACGCCTTGGCCCAACCGGTGGAGCAATTCGATGCTTTGCTCGGCGCCCCCGCTGACTGGCAAGTGGAATGGAAGTGGGACGGCATCCGCGCACAACTGGTCAAGCGCGAAGGCCGCTTGTGGATCTGGTCGCGGGGCGAAGAGTTGGTCACCGACCGCTTCCCCGAACTCCACGACCTGGTGCACGGCCTGCCCGACGGCACGGTGATCGACGGCGAAATCGTGGTGTGGAAAGCCTCGGTACAACCCTTCGCCCTGCTGCAACAGCGCATCGGCCGCAAAACCCTGAGCAAGAAAATCCTCGAAGACGCCCCGGTCGCGGTGCTGGCCTATGACCTGCTGGAACACCACGGCGAAGACTGGCGCAACCACACCCAAGCCGAGCGTCGGGCGCAACTGGAGCAGGTGATTACCGACTGCGCCCAGCCAACGCTGCGGGCTTCGCCATTGCTGAGCGGCGACAGTTGGCAGGCATTGGCGCAGCAACGTGAAGCCTCCCGCAGCCTGGGCGTGGAAGGCATGATGCTCAAGGCGCGGGACGGCCTCTACGGCGTGGGCCGGACCAAGGACATGGGCGTGTGGTGGAAGTGGAAAGTCGAGCCGTTCAGTGTCGACGCGGTATTGATCTATGCCCAGCGCGGCCATGGCCGGCGCGCCAGCCTGTACAGCGACTACACCTTCGCTGTGTGGGACGGCCCGCCCGGCAGCGAACGCACCCTGGTGCCGTTCGCCAAGGCGTATTCGGGGCTGACCGACGAAGAAATGCGCAAGGTCGATGCAATTATCCGCAAGACCACCGTGGAGAAATTCGGCCCGGTGAGCAGTGTTACCCCAAGCCTGGTGTTTGAACTAGGGTTCGAGGGGATCGCCCTGTCCAAGCGGCACAAGAGCGGGATCGCCGTGCGTTTCCCCAGGATGTTGCGCTGGCGCCAGGACAAGTCCGTCGAGGAAGCCGACAGCCTGGCGACCCTGCAGGATTTACTGGCCTGACACCTCTCTCACAAACGCCACCGATCAATGTGGGAGCGGGCTTGCTCGCGAAGGCGCAGCGTCAGTCACTGAATATGTTTCTGACGCACCGCC
>NZ_NIXO01000132.1 GCF_002204795.1 Pseudomonas sp. K2I15 | reverse complement strand
GGAAAGCGCACGCTGCCTGATTCGGCAGCGGTATGTCGTAAAGGTCACACGGCGCAGAGCTGTGGGAGCTTGGCTGTCTTTGAGAACGATGCCTAGGTTATGGCCATCAAGACAGTTGCTCCCACATTTAGATCGGGTTACTGCTGGGCGATGCTGTAGCCATCAAACGCAGTCTGCTGTTGCAGTGCGGTGATGATGCTTTTACGCGTCAGCGGCTGCTCGGCGCCCGAGTTATCCACAAAGGTTTCAACTTCCAGTTCCGCCTCGTCACCTTCACCCACAAAGGTGAAGCCCAGGAATTCAAACGCTTCACGGTCGACATTCAGCTTGGCGCGCGGCGTACGCATCGGCAGGGTGACGCTGATGCCGTCCTTGCTGATGGCGAACACTTCCGCTTCCTTCTTCGGCCGTGAAGCCTTGCCTTTGCCGGCGCTCGGGTTGCTGATGGCCTGGTGGGTCTGGTTCAGCACCTTGAGGGCCAGGCCGTAGACCAGCTCCTGGAACTCCGGATCGTCCTTGAAGCTGGACAGGATGCGGCTGATGGAAAACTTGGTGTTGAGGTCTTCCAGGGCGGCGTTGTCGGCGGCTTCGGCGTCCTTGAGCTGCTTGAGCTCGCCCATCAGGTCGTAGGCTTTGTCGTCGTCGAAGGCGTCGTGGGCCTGGCGAATGGCCATGCGCAGTTCGCGGATCTGGGCGCTTTCCTTGTCGCGCTGGAACGCGTCCAGCACCATCTCACTGATGGTCTTGGCCGCCGGCACGTGCTGTGAAAGATTGATGGCGTTTTCGTATTCAGCTTTGGACTGCAAGGTGACTACGGATTCTTCGGTACGGGAATCAGACATTGAAATTTCACTACTTCAGTAAACGGGGAGACGGGAAAAGCGTCGCGCATTTTCAGCGGCGAGGGGGATCAGGTCAAGGCAGCACAATGCCCTCATCGCGGCTGAATGACGCCAACGCCCGGCGCAGCTTGATCGCCCGCCGGCTTGTCCATCGATTTAACCGAGGCGCTTGCCCATTTCGAAGGCGCGTCGTTCGTAGCCCAATTCCTCGTACAGCCGCTGCGCCGGCTCATTGAAGGCCCAGACGGTCAGGCGCAAATCACCGGCGCCCTGGCGGATCGCCCAGCGCTCGGCGAGCGCCATCAGCTCGCGGCCAATGCCCTGGCCGCGCTGTGCCTCCAGCACGCAGATCGAGCCGATTCGCGCGGCGCGCAGCGGCTGCAGCAACGGGCTGGCGGTCTCGATGATTTGCACGGTGATAAACCCCACGCCAGCGCCTTGCAGCTCGGCAAGAAACACCGCCTGAACCCGGCTGGTGAGGCAGGGCCGCCAATGGGACTGGTCGCGCTCCACCTGGTCGGTGGCGTCACGGTAGATGTCGGGCCGTTCCTGGTGGTGCAGGCGATTCAACGGCTGGCCGAGTACGCACAGGGTGTGCAGGTCATCCAGGTGGGCCTGGCGATAGGTCAATCCTTGAGACATGGCGGGCCTTCGAACGGGGCAAAGGGCGTGTTATGCCCGTTATCGGCGATCACGTAAAGGCGCTGCGCTGGCCCCAAGCCCTTCAACGAACCCGGCAATGCGCCGGCAAGCGTCCTTGAGCGTGTGATCGGCGACGGTAAACGAAACCCGTACAAACCCTTCGGCGCTGGGGCCAAAGGCCTGGGCGTCAAGCACCGATACGCCGGTGTGGCGGTACAGTTGCCAGGCGAAGTCCCGGCCCGTGAGCCCGGTGCGGCGCACGTCCACCAGCATGAACATGCCGGCCTGGGGCACTCGGCAGTCCAGCACGCTGATTGCACGCAACGCGTTCACCACCAGGTCACGCCGGCGCCGATACACCGTGCGGGCATTGCTGACCACGGCTTCATCCAGCGCCAGTGCGGTGATCGCTGCCGCCTGGATAAACCCCGGCAAGCCATAAATCATGCACAGCAGCAAGTTCTCCAGATGGCTGATCAAGGTGGGCGGGCCGACCACCCAGCCCACCCGCCAGCCGGTCATGGCGTGGCTTTTAGACAGGCTGTTGAGCACCACCGTACGCTCGGCCATGCCGGGTAACGCGCTGATGCTCAAGTGTTGATCGTCGTAGATGAGCTGCCCATACACCTCATCGCAAATCACCCACAGGTCATGGGCACGTGCCACTTCGGCGACAGCTTCCAGCTCTTCGCGGCTATAGACATTGCCGGTGGGGTTGCACGGGGTGGCAAGGGCGATGCCCCGGGTCTTGTCGGTAATGGCCGCTTGCAGCGCGGTGCGGGTCAGGCGAAAGCCGTTGGCGGCCGGTTGCTCCACGGTTGCGATGCGTGCACCCGAGGCATGCACACAGGCCTCGTAGGTCAGGTACATCGGCTCTGGCACCAGCACTTCATCGCCGTGGCTGAACAGGCACAGGCAGGCGGCGAACAGGCCATTCTGCGCGCCGGCCACCAGGGCGATATTGTCGGCGTGCACCGCAATACCTTGCAGCTGGCTCTGCCTGGCAGCGATGGCCTCCCGCAGTTTTGGGCGACCGAGCACGTGGGTGTAATGGGTGTCGCCGGCGCGCAATGCGTCGACGGCGGTTTCGCATATCGCGCTGTCTGTGGCGAAGTCCGGGTCGCCGACACTCAGCACAATCACATCTTCGCCGCGCTGCTGCGCTTCGACGGCGGTGTAGTGAATATCCCAGGCGCTGACGGATTCGCCGCCAATGCGCTCGACAAAGGGTGAATAACGCATCCTTGCTCTCCTCGCCGGCAGCGATGCCGGCGTCAATTGGCCCACGTGAGTTCCACTGTAGAACATCGCACCTGATCCACATCAAGGGCCGGTGGACGCGCGGTACTGGCCCCACCAAAAATCCAAAGTGGGCACAGTAAATGTGGGAGCGGGCTTGCTCGCGAATGCGGTGTGTCAGTCACTGCATCTGCGACTGATCCACCG
>NZ_NIXO01000131.1 GCF_002204795.1 Pseudomonas sp. K2I15 | reverse complement strand
TCATGTCCAGAGCGGAGAGGTGAGTGGCAGCATGGGCTCCCACACGTGCTTTAAGCACTCCGGGCATTCAGCTTGCCACTCACCGCTCTCACCCTCAGCTTAATCCCGGATCAAGACACAAGCGGGCTTGCTCGCGAATACGGTGTTTCAGTGCCAGATGTATTGACTGACACACTGCTTTCGCGAGCAAGCCCGCTCCCACATTTTGATCCGGTTTCAATCTGAATCCTTTGTAAATCCATCCAAGCAAACTGCACCCATGACCGGCAAAACCCAATCCTCGTCCAAAATCGCCCGCGTGCTGTTCGGCCTGCTGGCCTACGTCAGCCTGGGCATCGGCTTGATTGCGATTGTGGTACCGGGCTTGCCCACCACCGAGTTCATCCTGCTGGCCGCCTGGGCCGCCACCAAAAGCTCGCCGCGCCTGAGTGCCTGGCTGGAAAACCACCGGCTGTTCGGGCCGATCCTGTTCAATTGGCGCAATGGCAAGATCATCGCCCGCCGAGCCAAAGTCAGCGCCACCGTGAGCATGTTGCTGTGCGCCGGCTTGATGCTGGTGATGCTCGACCACGGCTGGCCGATCTACCTGGCCATCGCCGGGATGAGCATGGGTAACCTGTGGATCTGGTCGCGGCCGGAACGCCTCCCACAGCCCACCTGACACCCTCCTACCGCCCATCGGCTCCCGCTCATGAACAGCCGGCCCAAGCCGATGTTCCTGGCATAGCGCCGAATGGACTCGCCTGAGCTTGCATACTAATAAGTCCATTCGCGGGTACACCCATGTTCGACACCCTCTCCATTCGCTTGAAAATCGTGTTGTTGTCCGGTCTCTGCCTGCTGGGGGTGATCGCGCTGGTGGTCGGCATGAACCTCTACCAGACCAGCCAGAACGACCAACTGATCAGCGCTTCAAGCTCGCGAATGCTCACCGACAGCGTGCAGAACCTGCTGCAGGCCAAGGCCGCCGAACAAGCGGTGCAACTGCAAAAGACTTTCGGTGAAAGCCTGTTAGTGGTGACCGCCCTCGCCGACCAGATCAAGGACCTGCGCAGCCTGGCCGGCAAGCGCTCGCTGGACGCCGGTGTATTGCGGGAAGAACTCAACCACAGCCTGAAAACCGCCTTCGACCGCAACAGCAAAGTGCTTGGTATCTGGCTGTCGTTCGAGCCCAACGCTCTCGATGGCAAGGACAGTGAGTTCGTCAACGATGCCGCCCGTGTGTCTAATGAAAAAGGCCGTTTTTCCAGCTACTGGAGCCGCGCCGGTGGTGAAGGCCTGAACACGGTAATGGTCGAAGACGACCTGACCAAGACCACCCTCAACCTCAGTGGTACGCCCTACAACATCTGGTACACCTGCCCGCGGGACACCCGGAACACTTGCCTGCTGGACCCGTATGAAGACACCGTGGCCGGCAAACCGGTGTTGATGACCACCATTTCCCTGCCCCTGCTGGTCGACGGTAAAGTGATCGGCGTGGTGGGTATCGACCTCGCCCTCAATGCCCTGCAAGCGGCGACCGATGCGGCGCAAAAAGAGTTGTTCAACGGTGCAGGGATTCTCGAAATCCTCTCCGGCAGTGGCCTGATTGCCGGCTACAGCGGCGAACCCGCCAAAGTCGGCAAGAACCTGATCGACACCCTCGGCGCCGAAGGCAAAGAGATTGTGCAACTGTTGGCCAGCGATACCCGCAAGATCCGCGAGGAAGACGGCACGATCCGCGCCGTGTACCCGGTCAAGCCGATCAGCGATGCCAAATCCTGGGGTGTGGTGATCAAGCTGCCCAAACAAGTGCTGCTGGCAGACTCGCTCAAACTCCAGGCCGTGCTCGACAAGGCCCAGGCCAGTGGCACCTTCAAGGCCCTGCTGGTAGGTGCAGCCGCCGGCCTGCTCGGCCTGTTGCTGATCTGGCTGGCTGCCACCGGCGTGACCCGGCCGATCAACAGCGTGGCCGCCATGCTCAAGGAAATCGCCAGTGGCGACGGCGACCTCACCCAGCGCCTGGCCTACGCGAAAAAAGATGAGCTGGGGGAACTGGTGAACGGGTTCAACCGCTTCCTCGACAAGCTGCAGCCGACCATCGCGCAGATCAAGCAAAGCATCACCGAAGCCCGTGGCACCGCCGACCAGTCCTCGGAGATCGCACGTCAGACCAGCGAAGGCATGCAGGTGCAGTTCCGTGAGATCGACCAGGTGGCCACGGCCTCGAATGAAATGAGCGCCACCGCCCACGACGTGGCGAACAGCGCCTCCAACGCCGCCAGCGCGGCGCGGGGTGCCGACCAGTCAGCCCGTGAAGGCATGCAGATTATTGAACGCAGCACCCGCGACATCACCACTCTGGCCGAAGAAGTCAGCAAGGCCGTGACCGAAGTCGAAGCCTTGGCGGTGAACAGCGAGCAAATCGGTTCGGTATTGGAAGTGATCCGCAGCATCGCCGAACAGACCAACCTGCTGGCCCTGAACGCCGCGATTGAAGCGGCGCGTGCCGGGGAAAGCGGGCGGGGTTTTGCGGTGGTGGCCGACGAGGTACGCAACCTGGCCAAACGTACCCAGGATTCGGTGGAGGAGATTCGCCTGGTGATCGAACGCATCCAGACCGGCACCCGAGGGGTGGTGGCGACCATGCATTCGAGCCAGAGCCAGGCGCAGAACAATGCCGGGCAAATTCATCAGGCGGTGCAGGCCTTGGGCAAGATCAGCGAGGCGGTGACGGTGATCAGCGACATGAACCTGCAAATTGCCAGCGCCGCCGAGCAGCAGAGCGCGGTGGCCGAAGAGGTCAACCGCAACGTCTCGGCGATCCGCACGGTGACCGAAACCCTGACGGGCCAAGCCACCGAGTCGGCGGCCATCAGCAGCCAACTCAATGCCCTGGCCAGCCAGCAGATGAAGCTGATGGATCAGTTTCGGGTGTAACCCAAGCTTGAAAACAGTGAGGTCCAAATGTGGGAGCGGGCTTGCTCGCGAATGCAGTGTGTCAGTCACCAGATGTATTGACTGATCCACCG
>NZ_NIXO01000130.1 GCF_002204795.1 Pseudomonas sp. K2I15 | reverse complement strand
AGCCAATACATGTATGACTGATACACCGCCTTCGCGAGCAAGCCCGCTCCCACATTTGATCGAGTTGTTTTCACGACCCCCATAAAAAAGCCCGCCAACATGGCGGGCTTTTTAGTGCGCGTGAAGCTTAGATCGCGCCGCGCTGGCGCAGCAGCTCCAGCACTTGCTTGACGCTTTCTTCCAGCGATAGCGCCTGGGTGTCGATCACCAGATCAGCATTCAACGGCACGTCATACGGGAAGGACTCACCCGGGATGTTATCCCCACCTGCCGCGTACAAGCCTTGCGGATCACGCTCGGCGCACACCAGTGGCGAAGCCTGCACGTACACGGTCAGCAAACGATCACCGCCGATCAGCGCCTTGGCCTGTTCACGCCCTTCAGCATCCGGGGCAACAAACGCGGCCAGGGTCAGCAAGCCCGCTTCGTTGAACTGGCGCGCCACGTGAGCGGCACGGCGCCAGTTCTCGGTGCGCCCGGCACGGTCCTGCGGCAAGCCCTTGTTCAGGTCGTGACGCAGGTTCTGGCCATCGAGCACAAACACCGCACGGCCCATGTCGAACAGCTTGCGTTCAACCGCGTAGGCCAGGGTGCTTTTGCCCGCGCCCGACAAGCCGCTGAACAACACGGTCGCCGGTTGCTGGCCGAAGCGCTGGGCACGTTCTTCGGTGGCCACGTGAGCCAACTTGCCATGCTGCGCCGCGCTGCCGTGAGTCACCGGCTGCGCGATGATCATGCCGGCGGCCACGGTGCCGTTGGTCAAACGGTCGATGACGATGAACGAACCGGTGGTGCGGTTGCTCTCGTAACCGTCCAGGGCGATAGCCGCGTCGAGGCTGACCTTGACCCGGCCGATCTCGTTCAACTGCAGCGAACTCGCCGGGCCTTCGGCCAGGGTATTCACGTCCACGCGGTGCACGATGCTGGTGATGGAACCCGGCACGTAGCTGGTGGCGCGCTTGATGTCGTATTTCTTGCCCGGCAGCATCGGCTCTTCGGCCATCCACACCAGCATGGCGTCGAAGGCGTCGGTCACTTGCGGCACGTT
Organism: Pseudomonas sp. K2I15; assembly: GCF_002204795.1. Taxonomy (GTDB): domain Bacteria; phylum Pseudomonadota; class Gammaproteobacteria; order Pseudomonadales; family Pseudomonadaceae; genus Aquipseudomonas. The sequence goes on along the minus strand of NZ_NIXO01000130.1, from coordinate 2,156 downwards.
GTCGGCGTGTACCAACAGGTCGCCACGGGAGATGTCGATCTCGTCTTCCATGGTCAGGGTCACGGCCTGGCCGGGACCTGCGTGTTCCAGTTCACCTTCGAAGGTGACGATGGATTTGACGCGGCTGCTCTTGCCCGACGGCAACACGACAACCTCGTCACCCTTGTGCACGATGCCGCTGGCCAGGGTGCCGGCGAAACCACGGAAGTTCAGGTTCGGACGGTTGACGTACTGCACCGGGAAACGCAGGTCGGTGTAGTTGCGGTCGTTGGCGATCTCGACGGTCTCGAGAATCTCCATCAGCGACTGGCCGGTGTACCAGGGCGAACGCTCGCTCTTGTTCACCACGTTGTCGCCCTTGAGGGCCGACATCGGCACGAACGCCATGGTGCTCGGCTTGAACGCAATACCTTCGGCGAACTTCAGGTAATCGGCCTTGATCGACTCGAACACGCTTTGGTCAAAGCCATTGATGTCCATCTTGTTGACGGCCACCACGATGTGCTTGATGCCCAGCAACGAGGCGATAAAGCTGTGGCGACGGGTCTGGGTCTGCACGCCGTAGCGGGCATCGATCAGGATGATCGCCAGGTCACAGGTGGACGCACCGGTGGCCATGTTGCGGGTGTACTGCTCATGGCCGGGGGTGTCGGCGATGATGAATTTGCGCTTGGCGGTGGAGAAATAGCGGTAGGCAACATCGATGGTGATGCCCTGCTCACGCTCGGCCTGCAGGCCGTCGACCAGCAAGGCCAGGTCGATGTCATCGCCCGTGGTGCCGGATTTCTTCGAGTCGCGGGTGATGGCTTCCAGATGGTCTTCGTAGATCATCTTGGAGTCGTGCAGCAGGCGCCCGATCAGGGTGCTCTTGCCGTCATCGACGTTGCCGCAGGTCAGGAAGCGCAACATTTCCTTGCGCTCGTGCTGGCCCAGGTAGGCGAGGATGTCCTCGCTGATCAAATCAGATACGTGCGACATGACAGCCCCTTAGAAATAGCCTTGACGTTTTTTATCTTCCATCGAGCCTGCACCATCGTGGTCGATGACACGGCCCTGGCGCTCGGAAGTTCGCGTCAGGAGCATTTCCTGAATGATGTCCGTCAGCGTCTCGGCTTCGGACTCCACCGCGCCCGTCAACGGGTAGCAGCCAAGGGTACGGAAACGTACTTTCTTTTTAACGATTCGGGCTTTGTCTTCGTCGGACAAGTGCTCGAGGATGCGGTCGTCGTCGATCATGATCAACGTGCCGTTCTTCTCGATCACGTCGCGTTCGGCGGCGAAGTACAGCGGAACGATCGGGATGCCTTCAAGGTAGATGTACTGCCAGATGTCCAGCTCGGTCCAGTTGGACAGCGGGAACACACGGATCGACTCGCCCTTGTTGACGTTGCCGTTGTAGACGTTCCACAGCTCCGGGCGCTGGTTTTTCGGGTCCCAGCGGTGCTTGCTGTCGCGGAACGAGTACACGCGCTCTTTGGCGCGGGATTTCTCTTCATCGCGACGGGCACCGCCGAACGCTGCGTCGAAACCATATTTGTCGAGAGCCTGTTTCAGGCCTTCGGTCTTCATGATGTCGGTGTGCTTGGCGCTGCCGTGGGTGAACGGGTTGATGCCCTGCGCCACGCCGTCCGGGTTGACGTGGGTGATCAGGTCCAGGCCCAGTTCTTCGACCATTTTGTCGCGGAACTTGTACATCTCCTGGAATTTCCAGCGGGTGTCGACGTGCATCACCGGAAACGGCAGCTTGCCCGGGAAAAATGCCTTGCGTGCCAGGTGCAGCATCACGGCGGAGTCTTTACCGATCGAGTAGAGCATCACCGGGTTATCGAACTCGGCGGCGACCTCGCGGATGATGTGGATGCTTTCCGCCTCCAGCTGTTTCAGATGCGTCAGTTTGTCGACCATGGTTACTCACGGAAAAACGATCTTATGGACGGCCAGCGGGCCGTGTTCGAGCGGGGCATGCTAGCACAGCACCTGATTCTATTGAGCGAGCCAGCTAGATCGAAACGGTATATCAATATACCGCTGGGTTTGGCTGGATCAAGTGGATGAATGTGGGTTGCCAGGGCAAAACACAGTCAAATGTGGGAGCGGGCTTGCTCGCGAATGCGGTGGGTCAGTCAATACATGTGGCGACTGACCCACCGCATTCG
>NZ_NIXO01000129.1 GCF_002204795.1 Pseudomonas sp. K2I15 | reverse complement strand
GCTCGCGAATGCGGTGGGTCAGTGAGGGATGTATCAACTGACACTCCGCATTCGCGAGCAAGCCCGCTCCCACACAAGCTCGCTCCCACATTTGCTCCGAGGTGTTCTAAAGAATTGCGTTTTCTTCTGTGGAATACATCCACCGCATCAACGAATGCCGGCCACTGATGCCCATCTTGATCGCCGCCCGCTTGAGGTAGCTCTCGATGGTGTTGACCTTCAATGCCAGTTGCTCCGCCAATTCCGGCGCGGTACGCCCGGCCAGCAACCCTACGCACACCTCCAGCTCCCGGCTGGACAGCGCCAGCCCCGACTGCGCCAGGCGTTCTTCAAAGCGCCGGCGCAAGGTGTCGATGCCTTGTTGCTGCGGCGCTTCACTGCCCGGGCCGCAGGGTTGCAGGGCGCTGATGTGCTTTTCAACCATCGGCAGCAGCAACGAGGAGAAGTCTTGCAGGATGATCCGTTCCTGCTGGGAAAAGCTCTCGGAGGGGTTTGAGCGATACACCGACAGCACGTAGCTGACGTCATCCTTGCGCCGGGTCAGGTGCAGTTGTGCGGCGGCCTGGGCTTCGTCCAGCTCAAGCACCGGGTCGGTGTACACCGGGTTGATCCCCAGCATTCGCGAACTGCCGGCCTTGCGCGGGGCGTGTTCCCTTGGACTCACGGGCAGTTGGGTGATGTGCGTGGCGTCGACGGCCAGTTGGGTGAGGATCAGGTCATGCAGCATGCGCGGGAAATGCCGGCTGCCGGTGCTGGCAATGACCTTGCCGATGTGGGGGAACAGGTGTGAGTTCATCATTTCATCCATGAGTTTCAAGGAGGGCGGCGTACAGGGCAGTGATATCCATGACTGCCGACTCGTATGCTAGTACAGCCTTTCGCAAACGGGCCAATGAATGGATCAAATTTTTTGCGGCGCAGGGCACAACGGAAAAAGCCCGACCTTTTCAGGCCGGGCTAATGATAAACGTCGCGCCTGCTGATGAATTTACCTCAAGCGTGATGAACGTTTTGCTGCACCACCCGGGATTTCGGCTTCACGGCGCACGCGTGCAGGGCCTGGGCAATGTCGGCCAGCAGGTCGGCGACATCTTCAAGGCCCGCCGACAGCCGCACCAACCCTTCGGAAATCCCGTGGTGGGCGCGTTGCTCCGGGGTGTAGGTGGAGTGCGTCATGCTGGCCGGGTGCTGGGCCAGTGACTCGGCGTCCCCCAGGCTCACCGCCCGGGTGAACAGCTTCAGGGCGTTCATGAAGCGCCGGCCCATGTCGATACCGCCCTTGAGCTCAAACGCGATCATGCCGCCGGGCTGCGTCATCTGCCGCGCGGCCAATTCGTACTGTGGGAAGGAGCGCAGGCCGGGGTAGGTCACCCATTCCACCAGGGGATGCGCCTGCAAGGCTTCGGCGATGGCCAGGGCGTTGCTGCAATGGCGGTCCATGCGCAGGGCCAGGGTCTTGAGACCGCGCATCAGCAGGGCGGCGTCCTGGGGTGACATCACCGCGCCGGTCAGGTCCTTGAGCCCTTGCAGGCGAATGCGCTGGGCCAGGGCCTGGCTGCTGACAGCGATGCCGGCGGTGATGTCACCATGGCCGCTGAGGTATTTGGTGGCCGAATGCACCACCACGTCGGCGCCCATTTCCAACGGGCGTTGCAGGTAGGGCGTGCAGTAGGTGTTGTCCACCACCACGATGATGCCGGGTTGCTGGTGGGCGATGTCGGCGACGGCGGCGATATCCACCAGTTGCAGGTTGGGGTTGGCCGGGGTTTCGAAGTAAACCATGCGGGTGGCGGGGCTGATGGCCTCGCGCAGGGCGTTCAGGTCGGTGAGGTCGACGTGGCGCACCTTGATGCCGAATTCGCCGATGCCGTGGTGCAGCAGGGCGAAGGTGCAGCCGTAGAGGGTCTGGCTGACGATGATTTCGTCACCGGGGCGCAGCAGGGTCCAGAACGTCGCGGCAATCGCGCCCATGCCGGAGCTGAAGGCCACGGCAGCTTCGCCGTTTTCCAGGGTGGCCATGCGCGATTCCAGCAGGGCCAGGGTGGGGTTGGAGATGCGGGTGTAGAAGTGTCCGTTCTCTTCACCGGCAAAGCAGGCGGCACCGTATTCGGCGGTGGGGAAGGCGAAGGTTGCCGACAGGTAGATCGGCGGCACGAGGGCGCCGTGGTGGTCCTGTGGATCGTAGCCGTGGTGGATGGCACGGGTGGAAAAGCCGAACGTATTGTGTTTATTTTTCATGGTCGGACGCTCCTTATTTCCTACAATGCTATGCTTATAACTGCGGCCGAACGTTCCATAGTTTGCTGGGAAAACCCGGTAGATTGGGATGAAAAACAATAAAAATGACGTTTTGAGGCAAGATATGCCTATTCATCTGGATCGGACTGACAAGGCGCTTTTAAACGCTTTGCAGGGCAATGCGCGGTTGACGGTGGCGGAGTTGGCGGAGCGGGTGTCGCTGACCACTTCGCCGTGTTGGCGGCGGGTGAAGAACCTTGAGGACAGCGGGGTGATCGGCGGGTATCAGGCGATCTTGTCGCCCAAGGCGCTGGGGTATGGGGTGACGGCGTTTGTCAGCATCATGATGGACACGCACTCCCGTGAAGTTGCCCGGGCGTTTGAGCAGCGGCTGTTGGAGATTCCCGAGATTGTGGCGTGTCATAACGTTTCGGGGCGGTATGATTTTTTGTTGGAAGTGGTGGCGAGGGATCTGGAGTCGTTTGGGGAGTTTGCCCGGGAGGTTTTGCAGGGCTTGCCGTGTGTTAAGGAGATTTATTCGAGTTTTTCTTATAAGTCGGTGAGGCCGTTGCGGGTGATTCCTCTGCCTGGGTAATTTTATTGTGTACATATCCATTTCTGCGGTAACGGCTTCCTAGGGTTCCGCTCTTACAGCGGGTCACTTTTGAAAAGCGCAAAAGTAACCAAAACGCTCTGCCCCGCCTGTCGGCGCCTCGCTTAGGCTCGGCGTACCCTCACTCCGGTATTGCTCCGCGGGCCGCCGCGACGGCCCGTCCCTGGCCCGTCGCGGCTAAACCGGCGTCCTGCCGGTTTACCCGCTCCTCAATACCTGCGTTCGGCCTCGGGCTGAATGGGGCAGTCAGATCAAGATCAAGATCAAAAGCAAGAGCACAGCGGCCTACCGGCCGGCTTGAGTGTTAGAAGCAAGGTCAAGGGCAAGGTCCAGAGCGAAAGCAGAGCTGCTTTT
>NZ_NIXO01000128.1 GCF_002204795.1 Pseudomonas sp. K2I15 | reverse complement strand
CTTGCTCGCGAATGCGGTGTGTCAGTTGATACATCTGGTGACTGACCCACCGCATTCGCGAGCAAGCCCGCTCCCACATTGTTGATCTCCATTTGTTTTGAAAGTCGTCTCAGAACATGAACGCGCCATCAAACACCGGCTTGTCGTCGAGGGCCAACACGCCGCTGGCAAAGATCAAATCCAGATGATGGCTGCCTTTCTGCCCGCCCCCCAAGCCCAGGTGAAGCCCGCAATGGCGCTCTTCAAAGCCGGCATTGCGTGCATACAAATCCTTCACCCCTTCATTGGTGCCGATGCCCAGTTCCTCCACCCGGCGGTTGGACGGGTTGGCATTCAGGTATTTGTTGAAGTCATCCGCCAGCCCCGGCACTTCACTGGCCACGGTGCAGATAGTCGAGTTCTCGATCCACAATTCCAGCGGTGATTGCAGCACGCCGTATTTGCGCGCGAACGGAATGGTGCTGAGGAAGGTGCCTACAAACCGCACCTGGCCGTTGATGGCCTCGCTGTGGGTGGCGATCTCGCCGGGCGCCAGGTCGTGGTTGCCGACGCCGTTGATATTGGTCCACTTCTTGATGCTGCTCATGGGCGCTTCAAGGCGCGAGCCATGCTGGTCGGTGAAGCTCAGCACGCTGGCCTGGGACATGCGCCGGATCAACGTGGCGTTGAGGTCGGCAATCCGCTGTGGCGCGACGCTGAAGGTGTCGTAGAAATAGTCGCCGTAGTCCTTGAGCAGCAGGGATTTTTTCCAGTGCTCGGCCATCACGCCTTGCAGCGCGCGGATAAAGTCCGGGCCTTCGGCACGCGGGTTGGGCAAGGTCGAGGAATCGTAGAGAAACATGTACAGGTCGCAGTCTTCGATGGCCTTGGCCAGCGTTTCGCTTCGGGCCTGGTCCAGGCGTTGTACCTGGAAGTCGAAGCGGGCGGCGCTGCCCTGGATGATCGACTGGGCGATGGCGTCGTAGCGTTCGGTATGGCCGAGCAAAATGGTGGGGTGGTGCAGGCCGGCGAGGGCCGGGTGATGGGCGAGGTAATACAGAAAATGTTCGACGGCGCGGGCCTTGTCCATGACGTCCTTCCTTCAAAGCCTTCGGTAGGAGCAGTGGCAGGTGCGGCGTCCCGCACCTGCCGGGGTGCCTGGTCAGATTAGAACGGCCACATCGCGGTACCGAACGGCACGACGGCATCGGCTTGCATCATTTCAACGGCGGCCTCGTGGGTCGGCGCTTCAAACCAATCGTCGAGTTGCAGTTCGGTTTCCAGGTCGTTTTCCAGTGCTTGCATGGTGAATCTCCTAGATGACGTTGTTTGAGAACGAGCTTGCCAGCGGCTGCGCTGGGCAAGTGGATGAACCTAGAAGAGTGTGTTTGAGAATGCAAAATTTTTATTGACACGGTTTCATTTGGATTTTTTGTTCTGTTTTTATGGCGATTTGGTTTATCCCGGTGAAACAGGCAGTTGGCGGCGTCTTTCTGTGGGAAACGTCCTGCCGTCAACTTCTCGCTATCTGAAAGAATTTTCCTAATGTCCCTCCTGTCTGCCGCACTCCATCCTGTCGGCCCAGACAGGTTTGGCGGTGTACAATGCGCCGCGTTTTACTGTGATCCCACTATTCAGGGCCATCCGCCCCGTGCACTCCGCCTGGCCACAAGCCAGTCGGCTTCGATTTCGTCACAGATCAAACCTTGCGTGAGACCCTTTCCATGAGTGAAGCCAACTCGCATTCAGGCGAACTGAAGCGCGGCCTGAAAAATCGCCATATTCAACTGATCGCCCTCGGTGGCGCGATTGGCACCGGGCTGTTCCTGGGCTCGGCCGGCGTACTGAAATCCGCCGGGCCCTCGATGATCCTCGGCTATGCCATCTGCGGTTTTATCGCCTTCATGATCATGCGCCAGTTGGGCGAGATGATCGTCGAGGAGCCGGTGGCCGGTTCCTTCAGTCACTTTGCCCACAAGTACTGGGGCGGTTTCGCCGGCTTTCTGTCCGGCTGGAACTGCTGGATTCTGTACATCCTGGTGGGCATGTCGGAGCTGACGGCGGTCGGCAAGTATGTGCACTACTGGTGGCCGGAGATCCCTACCTGGGTGTCGGCGGCGGCGTTTTTTGTGTTGATCACTGTGATCAATCTTTCCAACGTCAAGGTCTTTGGTGAGGCCGAGTTCTGGTTTGCGATCATCAAGGTGGTCGCCATCGTCGGCATGATCGCCCTGGGCAGTTATTTGCTGGTGAGCGGCACCGGTGGGCCGCAGGCTTCGGTGAGCAACCTGTGGGAACACGGCGGGTTCTTTCCCCATGGTGTGGGTGGTTTGGTGATGGCCATGGCGATCATCATGTTCTCGTTTGGTGGCTTGGAGATGCTCGGGTTTACTGCGGCCGAGGCGGACCAGCCGCGTACGGTGATTCCGAAGGCGATCAATCAGGTGATCTACCGGATTTTGATTTTCTACATTGGTGCGTTGGTGGTGTTGTTGTCGTTGACGCCCTGGGACAGTTTGTTGGAGACCTTGAACGCTTCCGGTGACGCTTATAGCGGCAGCCCGTTTGTGCAGGTGTTTTCGATGTTGGGCAGTAATACGGCGGCGCATATTCTCAATTTTGTGGTGTTGACGGCGGCGTTGTCGGTTTACAACAGCGGGACATATTGCAACAGCCGGATGTTGTTGGGGATGGCTGAGCAGGGGGATGCGCCTCGCGTGCTGGCCAAGATCGATAAGCGTGGGGTGCCGGTGCGGGCGATTCTGGCGTCGGCGGTGATTACGCTGGTGGCGGTGTTGATGAATTATCTGATTCCGCAGCATGCGCTGGAGTTGCTGATGTCGCTGGTGGTGGCGACCCTGGTGATTAACTGGGCGATGATCAGTTTTTCGCATTTCAAGTTTAGGCAGCATATGGATCGGACGGGGCAGGTGCCGTTGTTCAAGGCGCTTTGGTATCCGTATGGGAATTATGTTTGTCTGGCGTTTGTGGTGTTTATTTTGGGGGTTATGTTGCTGATTCCGGGGATTCAGGTGTCGGTGTATGCGATTCCGGTTTGGCTGGTGTTTATGTGGGTTTGCTACGGCATTAAGAACAAGCGCAAGGCTCGGGAGGCGGTGGTGTTGAGTTGATGGTGTACATATCCGTTGCTGCGGTAACGGCGTCTTAGGGTTCCGCTCTTACAGCGGGTCACTTTTGGCAAACGCCCCAAAAGTAACCAAAAGGTCTTTGCCCCACCACTCGGTGCCTCGCCTAGGCTCGGCATGCCCGCACTCCGGCCCGTCTCCGCGGGCCGCCGCGACGGCCCGTCCCTGGCCCGTCGCGGCTAAATCGGCATCCTTGCCGATTTACCCGCTCCACCGTGCCTACTTGCGGCCATCGTGGTTAACGGGGCGCCGCAGATCAAGATCAAAAGCAAGAGCACAGCGGCCTACCGGCCGGCTTGAGTGGTAAAAGCAAGAGCAAGAGCAACGGCAAGGGCACACGCGGTCAAAAATGTGGGAGCGGGCTTGCTCGCGAATGCAGTCTTTCAGTTGATGCATTCGGTGACTGACACACCGCATT
>NZ_NIXO01000127.1 GCF_002204795.1 Pseudomonas sp. K2I15 | reverse complement strand
GTGTCAGTTGATACATCCCTCACTGACCCACCGCATTCGCGAGCAAGCCCGCTCCCACATTTTATTCCTCTATCCAGCCCTAATCCCGGGCCAACGCTTCAATCGGATCCAGCCGCGCCGCATTCCGCGCCGGCACAAACCCGAACACGATCCCGATCAACGTCGAACACGCAAACGCCGTCACCACCGAGCCCAGGGAAAACACCATTTCCCACTCTTTCACAAACAACGAAAACAGATAGCCGATGGCAAATGACAGCGAGATGCCGATCATCCCGCCAATCAGGCAGACCATCACCGCTTCCACCAGAAACTGCTGGCGAATGTCCGATTGCCGCGCGCCCACCGCCATGCGAATCCCGATCTCGCGGGTGCGCTCGGTCACCGACACCAGCATGATATTCATCACCCCGATGCCCCCCACCAGCAACGAAATCACCGCAATCAACGACAGCAGCAACGCCAGGGAACGGCTGGTTTTCTGCACCGTCTGCATGATGCTGTCGAGGTTGTTGGTGAAGAAGTCCTTGGTGCCGTGGCGCTGCAACATCAGTTTGGTGACGTTCTCTTCCACCACCTTGCTCGGCTGGCCGTCCTTGATGCGCACGGTGATGCTGTCCAGATGGCGCTGGCCCAACAGCCGACCGGCCGCCGTTTCATAAGGCACCCACACGTTCAACGCCTTGCTGGCGGCGAACATATTTTTGTTATCGGCCGTCACCCCGATCACCGTGCACGGCAAGCTGCCTACCAGGATCACCTGGCCTAACGGGTCCACGCCGGGGCCGAACAACCGGTGGCGCGTGTTGTGGTCGATCACCACCACCTGGGCCTGGCGGCGGGCGTCGCTTTCGCTGAAGGTAATCCCGGCCTCCAGCTTCAAGCCCTTGACCTGAAAGTAGCGATCGCTGACGCCATTGACCTGGGCGTCCAGGTCGATATTGCCGTAGCGCAGCAACAGGTTACGCCCCACCACCGGCGTGGCGCTGTCGACGTAATACAGCTGGTTCAGCGCCTCCACATCCGACGGCAACAGCGTCTCGATGGCCGACGCGCGGCTGTCACCGAAACTCTTGCCGGGAAAGATATCGATGGTGTTGCTGCCGATGGCCTGGATGTCCTTGAGCACATAGCGCTTGGCGCCCTCGCCGATGGCCGAGATCGACACCACTGAGGTGATGCCGATGACGATGCCAAGCATGGTCAGCAAGGTGCGCATACGATGGGAAATCAGCGCGACCCAGGCCATGTTGAAGGCCTCCTTGAACAGCCCAAGGCTGGCCACCAACTTGCGCGCACCGCTGCGTTTGGGCTCGATGGGCGCTTCGGTGGGCAGGTCGAGGCCGACACTTTCATTGGCGCGGTCACTGACAATCTCGCCATCGCGCACCTCAATAATCCGCTGGGCATTGGCCGCGACTTTCGGGTCGTGGGTGACGATGATCACCGTGTGCCCGGCGGCGTGCAGCTCGGCCAGGATGCGCATCACTTCCTTACCGCTGTGGGTATCGAGGGCGCCGGTGGGTTCGTCGGCGAGGATCACTTCGCCGCCGTTCATCAAGGCCCGGGCGATACTTACCCGCTGTTGCTGGCCACCGGAAAGCTGGCTCGGCCGATGGCTCAAATGCCCCGACAAGCCCAATCTCGCCAGCAATTCTCCCGCGCGGCTATGCCGAGCAGTTTCCGGCGTGCCGGCATAAATCGCCGGCATCTCCACGTTGTGCAACGCACTCAAATGCGCGAGCAGGTGGTAACGCTGGAAGATAAAACCAAAGTAGTCGCGGCGCAGTTCGGCCAGTTGCTCATCACCTAGGGAACGGGTTTCGATGCCATTGATCTTGTAGCTGCCGGCGGTGGCGTAGTCGAGGCCGCCGAGGATGTTCATCAGGGTCGATTTACCGGAGCCCGAGGCCCCGGTGATCGCGACCATTTCCCCGGCGTGGATGGTCAGGTCGATGCCCTTGAGGGCAATGAATTCGCGGTCACCGGCCATGAAACTGCGCACGATGCCCTTAAGTTCCAGCAGTGGCTGACTCATCACTCAGCCCCCCGCCACGGTGGGCGATGGATCGCCGATCACCACCTTGTCGCCTTCGGCCAGGCCATCGAGGATCTGCACCTTGACGTTGTTGTTGATGCCGGTCTGCACCTGCCGCGTGTTGGCCTTGCCCTTGGCGTCCAGCACCCGCACCGGGAAGCTGCCATCGGCATTGCTTGGGCCGAGTGCGGCCACCGGCACGGTCAATGCGGCTTTGGCGGTGTCGAGCACGATCCGCACCTGGGCGGTCATGGCGATGCGCAAACGGTGGTCGGGGTTGGGCACGTCGAACAGCGCGTTATAGAACACCGCAGTGTTTTGTTTTGGGGTGCCGGCGGTCTGGGTTTCGAGGAAGTTTTGCGGGGCCGGCTCGGTGCCGCGCAATTTGGCGTAGTAGCGTTTGTCGGCCTCGCCGAGGATGGTGAAGTACACCTGCTGGCCGGGGCTGATGTGGATCACGTCGGCCTCGGAGACCTGGGCCTTGACGGTCATGGTGTCCAGGTCGGCGAGTTTGAGCAGTACCGGTGCCAGTTGGCTGGCGATCACGGTCTGGCCTTCCTGGGTGACGATGCCCACCACATCGCCGTCGATTGGCGCGACGATGCGGGTGTAGGCCAGGTTGATCTTGGCGGTGTCGATCTGGATGTGCGCGCTTTTGATCTGGGCGTCGAGGGACATCAGGTTGGCGCGCTGTACTTCGTAGTTGGATTCGGCGGTTTCAAAGTCTTGGCGGGAAACGGATTCGTCTTCTTGCAGGCCCTGGTAGCGTTGGTAGACGGATTTGGTTTCCTTGAGTTGAGCGGCGGTGGCACGGCGTTGGGCCTGGAGGTTTTCTTCATCGACCTCGGCTTTGCGCAGGGTGTTTTGCAGGATCAATGGGTCGATTTCGGCCAGCCACTGGCCCTTCTTGACCTTGTCGCCGACCTTTACCTTCAGGGATTTGAGCTGGCCGGAGACTTGGGCGCCGACGTCTACCTGCTTGACGCCTTCCAGCAGGCCGGTGGCGAGGACGGCGTTTTCGATGTCACTGCGTTCGGCGGTGGCGGTCAGGTATTGCGGCGCGTCTGCGGGGGCCTGCACGGTGTAGATGGTCAGGCCTGCTGCGATTACCAGCGCCAGGGCCATTCCTGTTTTGCGAAGCTTTGACTTTTCCATAAGTGACCACAGAAGACGTTGAGGTTGGTCCGGCTATTGGCCCGGAGTACATATCCGTATTTTTGGTAACGGCTGATATGGGTTCCGCTCTTACAGCGGCTCACTTTTGAAAAGCGCAAAAGTAAGCAAAACGCTCTTGCCCCACCACTCGGCACCTCGCCTAGGCTCGGTGTGCCCTCAGCTCCGGTATTACTACGCGGGCCGCCGCGACGGGGCGTCCCTGCCCCGTCGCGGCTAAACCGGCGTCCTGCCGGTTTACCCGCTCCGTACTACCTGCGTTCGGCCAGCGTGGTTTAACGGGGCGCCTAAGATCAAAATCAAGATCAAAAGCAACAGCACAGCGGCCTACCGGCCGGCTTGAGTG
>NZ_NIXO01000126.1 GCF_002204795.1 Pseudomonas sp. K2I15 | reverse complement strand
CCGAGTGCATCCCTGGATACAACACCTCAACGCTATTGGCCGGATAACCGCCCCCCTCCCGCCGAATCGAATCCAGCGGAAAACACAACCGCTGCTCATGACTGGCAATGATATGCAGGCACCGCTTCACCAGACTGCTGGTGGGCAACTCCTGAGTGCCATCCGCCCAGCTCATGTGCCCGTCCGCTCCGGGTACCGCATGGGCGAGGCCCACCGATGCCACCGTATCCAGCAACCCCAGGTACTCGATACTGATCGGAAGCTTCAAGTCCCCCAGTGACAATGCCGGTTGTGACTCAGTAGGCGATGACAGCTCATTCAACCAACTGACAAACGCCCGTGCCGCCGCCGCGCCACGGGAAAAACCATACACATAAAGCCTGACCCCCAGCAGCTTGGGCCAACCGGGCGACGGTTGCGTCAGGGCGACACGCAATGGCTTGGCCAATGCGCCCAACTGTTTCTCATACTGATGACGACGGAAGCTGGCACCAATGGAACCCTCAAACCCCGCTGGCGCGCCCATGGCCTTGACCGCCGCCTGCAGACTCGCGTCATCCAGCCGGGGCAACGCTAACGTACGGCGCAGGGCGTCGATGATCATCATCAAGCCCCAGTTGATCCGCTCTTCGCCGAATGCCGCCGTGGCCAGGCCGAGTGCGCTGTAGTTCAGGTCGCCGACTTCGGGAAACGGCGTGCCCACTCCGGGCATGTAGTATTTGAAGTACTGGCCGTTGCCAACCCCCGCAGCGTCCGTCAAATGTTGCGCCTGGCGGCTGTGGGCAGTACCGCCGGCATGGCCCTCGCCAATGCTTGCGCGAAACAGACGGGCGATATTCGTCGGGTGTTTGGGATCGGATAAATACAGGTCGTTATTCAGGTTATTGCCCGTGCCGTCGAAGAACAGGCTGATATGCAACGTCTTGCTGCAGGGCGCCAGGACGCGCCGGCCTGCCGCCACGCACAGGGAGTCGTGATAATCCCGCTCTTGCTGAGACTGACGCCGGATATTTTGATGAACCTGGCCCGCTCGAGAGGGCAAGCGCCCCTGCTCCGGAAACTGCGGCGGGTAACAGAAAGAGGCTTGATTCACTTCGGGCATGACTGAGGCTCCGGCAAGTGCAGAGGCGTTTTGATTGGGTATTCGGGGCTGCCATAGGCGTAGCAGGAGGTGGTGACCTGAAGCTCGTCGCAGGGCAGAAAATGCACGGTGAGGCCGCAGACTTTTTGGCCGGTGTAATCCGGTACCAGTACGTTTTTGCTGTGCTGACGAGTTTGCGCATCGATTTTTTCAAGCCAGGCGTAATATTTTTCCCTGTCCGCAAAACCTGGAAAACCTGCTGAACTACCAGTTCCAGTTTCCCAATCAACCCGCACCGTCATTCCAGGCTTCCACCTCGAAGGCGCGGCATAACAACACCCTCCGCCGCCCCCCTGATAAGGCCCGATAATGTCGATACCGGAACGCCCATCCACACTGAAATGGTTTATCGCCCAATGCGTATGGTTGATACCTTCGATCGTGCCTGCTACGGCATTCTGCCCGAGCAAGGCACCCACCAGGCCGAGGAACGCGGCGCCCAGGTAATTGCTAACGGCGGGGTTAGGCATAGGGTTCAACTCCTGTCTTTGTAGGGGGTGGGGCGTTACGCAGCCTGTCGAGGGTGAAGACCTCGCGTTCAGAGTCCAGTAACAACCCGGCCTCGGTCGCCTCAAGCAGAGCAACGTAGCAAGCTTGAAAGCGCTGCTCGGCGCCCCATTCCCCGGGTAGCGCTTCGCGAAGGCTGTCCACAACCAACGTCGCATCACTCACACAGCCCAACACCTCCAACTGGCTATCACTCAGCTCCACAGGCTCAAGCGCTCCGGCGCTTTCAGGCACAACAGAACACCCCAGCAGCCGCCCCGGCATGCCGTCACGATCCAGCCAGCTCCAGAACTCGGCCGCTTCCAGCCAGCGCTGCTGCTGTTCGGGATGCAACACATGGCTGAACAACAGCGGGAATACTCGCGGGTCGTAGTAGCGCAGTACGCCGGGATAGCCGCCGTTGCGTGCCTCCAGGCAGTGAGAAAGGTGTTCGGCCAGCCTCGCAAAGGGCCATAAGGAAGCCAGCACCAGCAGTTGCGAACGGTCTTTGAGTGCGTTCACCAAGCCGATCAACCACTGCCGTTGCAGGGGCTTGGCCAGATCGACGCGCACCAGCAGGGGCGCCAGGCTCTCGGCGCCGGCCTCCGGTAATCCGTTGAACAGCGAGTACCAGGGCAAGGGCGGCTCAACCCCGAGCACACTGGGCAGGCAAGGCTTGTCGTTGCCGGCCTGGTCGATGATGACGTCCAGGCAGGTGATGGACATTTGCCCACAAGCGGTTTCCAGCAGGTCAATCCAGCCAGGGGAATAAAGGGCGCTCATGCTTGTACCTCCCTGGGCATAAACCCCTTGGCGGTAGCCCGTGCCCTTTTCAAGCACTCCTTGCAGACCGACACCGGTAATTCCGGCAGTACGAACATCTGGCTGGTCGTCGAATAGAACCGATGCTTGCCCTTGAAACTGAGTATGCCGGGGCCGTGGAGCTGGATTTCACCCTGGGCGGTAATACGGATATAGGCACCGCCACACCCCAGGGTGATGCCGTTTTTGGCCGTCAATTGCAGATGCCCCTGCACCGACTGCAGGGTGATGTCCTGCTGGGCAATCAGGTTCAGCACATCGCCGTGGGATTCGATTTCCAGCGGGCCGTTGCCGGAGACCAGGCGCATGCCTTGCTGCTGGGCCAGCAGGGAGATGCCTTGGTTGGCGTGCGCCGACAGGCGCTCGGCGGCAGTGAGGTTGATTTCGTCGTTGCTTTGCAGGTACAGCGCATCTCCACTTTTGAGCAGCAGGCTGGCCGGGGTAACGGCGCCGATGCCGTTGGGGGCGCTGAGCAGGATGGCGGGAGCTGCCAGGTTTTCCGCGTCGGCCTGGAACTGTTGCAGGCCGTCGAGTGTGGGTGGGTGGCTGCGATGAGCCTGGGTGATGGTTTGCCAGTCGGCAATTTGCTCGGTTGCTTTCTGGATCTGGCGGGTAGCCGGGTCCATGGTCAATGTGTCACCAGTGGCTTTGGGCTGTTGATCGGTGCTGATCAGCAGCCCTTTGCCTGCGCGAATGGCACCCCAGTCGTCGGTTCGCAGCTCAAAACCTTCGCCGCGCTTTTTGCGCTCGGCATCCACCAAATGCCCAAGGTTAAGCTGACTTTTCCCACCGTATTCCGTACTGAGCTTGACGTGCTCCTGCCCCCGCGTGTCGTCCATGCGCAATTTGTTATTGGCCGGAGTGCGCAGCACGTTGCGTTTGTAGTTGCGCAAGGTCACGTGGTCGACGTGTTGGCTGTCGTGCAAGGCATGGGCGATGTAGGGGCGGTCCGGGTCGCCTTGTTCGAAGGCAATAGCGACTTCGGTGCCGGGAATCAGCGGCAGGTGCAGGCCATGGGTGTCGCCGGCGTACGGGCGGGCCAGGCGCAGCCACATACTTTCCTGGCCGGGCTTCCAGGTGTCGCGGTCGAACAGGAAGTTCACGCGGTAGCGCCCTTCCAGGTCGATTTCGGCGTAAGGGTCGTTGGCCTGCGGGCTGGTGATGCGGGCCGGGACGGTGCCGGCGATTTGCGGTTTGT
>NZ_NIXO01000125.1 GCF_002204795.1 Pseudomonas sp. K2I15 | reverse complement strand
GTGTGACAGTCAGCCTATGTATTGACTGACACACTGCTTTCGCGAGCAAGCCCGCTCCCACATTTGTCTTGCGGTGTTTTTTAGATCGCAGCCAGGGTGTCTTTCACGGTCTGCACCTGCGGGTCAGCGGTTTTCGCCGCTACCTGCTGCGTCTGCTGCACCTTCAGGCGTTCTGCCACTTCCTTGGAAATAGCATCCTGCTTGTCCTGTGGCATGTTCTTCACATCGTCCTCGGTCAAGCCCTGTTCCTTGAGCAGTTGCTCGCGGATGCGCTCGGCCGGGCTTTTCTTCATGTAGTCGGTGAAGTCATTGCGGGCCGACGAGGTGGAGTCAGTCTTGGATACATCGGTGGTTGATGGGGTCGCGGTGGTGGCCTGCAACTGCACACGCGTCTTGGCAAAAGCCGCATCGATGTTGTCGGCGGTGGCGTCGGCGGCGGCCTGCGTGGTGGTCACGCCGGTGGTGCCCTGCGCGTTTTGTGCAGCGCCGCTGTACAGCGCGCTGGCCGCAGCGTTGGCCGGGTCCATGTCTGAGCGTTTGATGCGTTGGATCGTCGACTGAGCCTGGGGGTTGTTGTTGATCAGCATGATCAGGACACCTGTGGATGTGAGCGGTCCCACAGGTGGAGCAATTAGCGTGCCCAGTGGTATGGCCCCGTGTTTACGGGGCTTTTGGCCGCCACCGTCGGCAAGCGTTGGCGTGCCGACGGCCATTGTTTGCCGCTAGTGGGCAATGTTCTCCAGCGCCAGGTTGCGGGTGCGCGGGCCGAACCAACTGATGGTGATCATCACGATCAACATGCTGCTGGCGATAAACGCCAACACGCCCGGCGTGCCGAGGTGTTCGAGAATCACACCGATCAGCAAACTGCTGAACACCGTCGACAACCGGCTGAACGAATAGCAAAAGCCCACCGCCCGGGCGCGGATGTTGGTGGGGAACAGCTCGCTCTGGTAGGAGTGATAACTGAAGCTCAGCCAGGCGTTGCAGAAGGTGATCATCACCCCGCAGATCACCAGCCCCACGGCGGTGGTTTGCAGCGCGAACAAACTGCCGAAGATCACCGCGCCGAGGGCCGAGCCGACGATCTGCCATTTGTTTTCAAAACGGTTCGCCACCTTCACAAACAGCAGCGGCCCCAGCGGGTAGGCGAGGGTGATGATGAAGGCATAGCCCAGACTGTGGGTCACGCTCACGCCCTGGCCCGAGAGCAGCGCCGGCAACCAGTTGCCGAAGCCGAAAAAGCCGATGGCCTGGAACACATGAAACACAATCAGCATCAACGCCCGGCGCCGGTACGGCGGTTGCCAGATATCGGCAAAGCGCCCGTTGCCCTGCACGCTCACGGCTTCGGGCTCCGGCTCGTCCAGTGGCTTGCCGTGGTCCTTCTGGCAACGTGCCTCAAGGCTGTCCATGATCTGCCCGGCCTCCTCGAAGCGGCCTTTTTGCGCGAGCCAGCGCGGTGACTCCGGCAGGCGCTTGCGCAGTTGCCAGATAAACAGTGCAAACACCGCACTGCTCAGCACCACCCAACGCCAGCCGGAAACCCCGAACGGCGCCTGTGGCACCAGCCACCACGACATCAAGGCCACCGCCGGCACCGACAGGAACTGGATGAAAAACGCAAAGGCAAACGCCGAGCTGCGCATGCGCTTGGGCACCAGTTCCGAGAGGTAGGCGTCGATGGTCACCAGCTCGATGCCCAGGCCAATGCCCACCAGGAAGCGCATGCAGATAATCCCCAAGGCGGAGGTCTGGATGCCCATCAGCACGGTGGCGACGGTGTACCAGATCAACGCAAAGGTGAAGATCGCCCGGCGCCCGTAGCGGTCGGCAATCGGGCTGAGCAGGCTGGCGCCGAGGAACAGGCCGAGGAAAGTGGCCGAGGCAAAGGCCGCCTGGTCGGAGAAGCCGAAGACGCCCTGGCTGCCGGTGTGGAATATCCCGTCGCTGATCAACCCGGGGCTGATGTAGGCGGTCTGGAACAGGTCATACAGCTCGAAAAAGCCGCCAATCGACAGCAACGCCACCAGGCGCCAGACGGTGGCAACGGCGGGCAGCCGGTCGATGCGTGCGCTGATGTGGGCGGCGCGGATCGGGTCGATGCCGTCTGCAAGAGAGGGGGAAGACATGGGCAGAAGACTCAGTAAGTGATCGGGATCTCGAATTCCTGGAACGCATCATCCACCGGTTGGTAACCCAGCACACGGGTTGTTTCGCTGAGGTCCAGGCGTTTGAAACGGTTATTGGAAATGCCGTGGGCGATCAGGTGCTTTACGCCTTCGGCTTCCACCGAACGTTGCAGCAATTGCACGGCGTCGCGCGGGCTGAGCCAGGCGCTGAGGTCGCGGGCGTTGTTCAGGTCGTGGGTTTCGGGGAATTCAAACGCACCAATGCGCAGGGCGATGGTGGAGAGCGGGGTCTTGGCGGCGTAAAAACCGCAGAGTGCTTCACCGTAGCATTTGCTCACGCCATACAGGTTGGCGGGCATGACCTGCATGCCGGGGGTGATTTGGCGGTCTACCGGGTAGCCTTCGATGGTCTGCGCGCTGCTGGCGAACACCAGGCGTTTTACCCCGGCGGCCACGGCGGCTTCGAACAGGTATGTGGTGGCCAGGATGTTGTTGGGCAGCAACTCGTCGAAGGTGGCGCTGGCGTGGGGGATGCCCGAGAGGTGCACGATCACGTCAATGCCGTCGAGCAGGGCGGCGAGGCTGGTTTTGTCGCTCAGGTCGGCGTGCACGAAACGGTGTTCGCCGAGGGCGAAATCCGGCTCGATACGGTCGGTGAGGGTGAAGCGGTAGCGGTCTTTCGAGGCTTCGAAAAACGTCTTGCCGATGCGGCCGCAGGCGCCGGTGAGTAGTACGTTGAGTCCGTTCATTGTGTAGTCCTTGTTTTTAGTTATGCCCGGCGAGGGCGAAGGTCTGGAAGCCAGTGCGTTGGCTGAGTGTTTCGTAGTAAGCGCTGACAGCCGGGTAGGGCGGGCGCTCCATGGGCGTAATCCGCCAGCGATGCACCGACAGGCCGATGAGGATGTCGGCCAGTGTGAAGTCTTTACCGGCCACGTAGGCCGAGGTTTTGATGAGTTGTTGTTCCAGCAGGCCCATTTTGTCGTTCCAGGCCTTTACCGCCACGGCGATGGCGTGCGCGTCCAGGCCGTTGGGGGTTGTTGCGCACCAAGGCGGTGAAAGCGTTACCCCAGGAACGGTTGAGTTCGATGGCTTGCCAGTCGATCCATTGCTCGACTTTGGCACGGGCTGCCGGCTCGGCGGGCAGCAGGTCGTGGCGTTGGTGCAGGCCCACGAGGTAGCGGCAGATGGTGTTGGATTCCCACAGCACGCCGTTGTCGTCGATGAGTACGGGTACTTGGGCGTTGGGGTTCAGGGCCAGGAAATCGGGGGACTGGGTGGAGGCGAAGCCGATGCCCCAGTCTTCGCGGTCGTAGGAGATGCCCAGTTCGTGGCAGGTCCACAGGACTTTTCGTACGTTGATGGAGGAGGTGCGACCCAGGATTTTCAGCGAATGGCCCATGGTGCTTTCCTGAAGAGGGTGAGAAGACAGGGGGGCAATTTAGCAGGGGTGTCAGGCGACGACGAGTCAGTTAAGCGGCCACGGTCAAAAATGTGGGAGCGGGCTTGCTCGCGAATGCGGTGGATCAGTGGCATATAGGTTGGCTGACACACCGCATTCGCG
>NZ_NIXO01000124.1 GCF_002204795.1 Pseudomonas sp. K2I15 | reverse complement strand
GCGGTGGATCAGTCGGTACATCGGGTGACTGTCACACCGTATTCGCGAGCAAGCCCGCTCCCACATTTAGTTTCGTGGTGTTTTCGGCAGGGTCTTCTGCCGCAATATATAAACCGTCACCAACACCGCACTGGTCAGCATGAACCCTCGCGCCCAGATCAGCGGCACCAGGTAGCAGGAAAATCCGATACTCACCCACATCAACCCAATGGCATACACCTTGCCCTTGAGCGGAATCCCGTTGCCATCCAGATAGTCACGAATCCACGGCCCCAGGCGCGGGTGTTCCACCAGCCATTGGTAGAAGCGCGGGGAGCTACGGGCAAAGCAGGCGGCAGCCAGCAGAAGGAAGGGCGTGGTGGGCAGTACCGGCAGGAAGATGCCGATCACCCCGAGCGCCACGCTCAACCAGCCAATGGCCAGCAGAACGTAGCGCGTGATCACAGAGCGGTTGCCCATGGGCGCCACGGGCAACGGTCTTAGTGATGGCGAGGCTTGAGGATCGCCGGCTTTTCGTCAGGTGCGTTGCACAGCAGGTACAGGGCGGTCAGCGCTTCCGGGATCTGAACGATCATGTCGTCCATCAGGTTGGCGTCGGAGGCGATGTCGGAGAACTCAGGTTGCTCGTCGAACAGGCCCGAACCGACCATGATCGGCAGCAGCATTTCGCTGACTTCTTCTTCAGCCGTTTCGAACCAGGCCTCTTCACGCAGGAACACGCCTTCCATGAAACCGATGCACCAGCCGCGCAGTTCGGAGTCGTCCGGGTCTTCGCCCAGGTCCAGGTCGCAAGGCAGTTCGAACTCTTCATCGGAAGCCAGTTGGCGACCAATGTGAGCCTTGAGGGCCAGCAGGGTGGATTCGATTTCTTCGCGCTGGGCGGCATCACTGTAGTGAGGCTCTTCGGAGAACAGTGCGTCGATCCATTCACGGTCGGGCACGACGTCGGAGCAGATCGACAGCGCGGTCAGATAGCCGTGGGCGGCCACGTAGTCCAGCGCCTCGTCGTGCAGCTCATCGGCATCGAGGAAGGCTTGCAGGCGGGTTAGTTGCTCAGCGAAGGACATTGACGGGCTACCTTGGGAATAAACGATGGGCAATTCTAGGCTTTCTTGAGCTGCCAGGCCAGCCGCAGCACATATTCTGTGGGAGCGGGCTTGCTCGCGAAGGGATCAAATAGGTCTATTTGAAGGAATGCAGCGTCAGCATCCCGGGCCAAACTTCCATTGCCGCCTATTCACCAACGGCACCCTGTGCCGGGTGACGCTCGGGTATACTGCCGCGTTTTGTGATGCCCCTACAGGCTAGGCGCCAGTCGCGGGAAAAGTTCGCTTACGGATTATTTCCCGCTCAAGCGCGTTTTTTCGACCAGCCTGTACAGAGGGATTTCGGCGATATTTGGAGTTTTTCATGCTCGAGCAGGCTCAACGCGTCCTCAAGGACATCTTCGGCTACGACAGTTTTCGTGGCCGCCAGGGTGCGATCATTGAGCGCGTGGCCAACGGCGGTGACGCCCTGGTACTGATGCCTACCGGCGGCGGCAAGTCGCTGTGTTTCCAGGTGCCGGCGCTGCTGCGTGAAGGGCTCGCGGTGGTGGTGTCGCCGTTGATCGCCTTGATGGACGACCAGGTGGCGACCCTTGAAGAGCTCGGCGTGGCTGCCGCCGCGTTGAACTCCACCCTCAGCGCCGAACAGCAGCGCGACCTCGCCGCACGGATCAAGCGTGGCGAAGTGAAGATGCTTTACCTCGCCCCCGAGCGCCTGGTGCAGCCACGCATGCTGGCGTTCCTGCAGAGCCTGGAAATTTCCCTGTTCGCCATCGACGAAGCCCACTGTGTGTCCCAATGGGGCCACGATTTCCGCCGTGAATACCTGCAGCTGGGCCAACTGGCGGAGCTGTTCCCCAACGTTCCGCGCATCGCCCTGACCGCCACTGCCGACAAACGAACCCGCGAAGAAATCGTCGAACGCCTGCACTTGCAGGACGCCGAGCGGTTCCTCTCCAGCTTCGACCGTCCCAACATTTTTTACCGCATCGTGCCCAAGGAACAACCGCGCAAGCAGTTGCTGGCGTTCCTCTCCGATCGGCGCAGCGACGCCGGCATTGTCTATTGCCTGTCGCGCAAAAAAGTCGACGAGGTCGCCGCATTCCTCAGTGAGCAAGGCTACCCGGCGCTGCCGTATCACGCCGGCCTGCCCAATGAGCTGCGCGCCTATCACCAGAAGCGCTTCCTCAACGAGGAAGGCCTGATCATGGTCGCCACCATCGCCTTCGGCATGGGCATCGACAAATCCAACGTGCGCTTCGTGGCCCACATGGACCTGCCCAAATCCCTCGAGGCGTACTACCAGGAAACCGGACGTGCTGGCCGTGATGGCCTGCCGGCGGATGCCTGGATGGTCTACGGCCTGCAAGACGTGGTGATGCTCAAGCAGATGCTGCAGAACTCCGAAGGCGACGAGCGGCACAAGCGCCTGGAACAGCACAAGCTCGACGCCATGCTGTCGCTGTGTGAAGAAACTCGCTGCCGTCGCCAGACCTTGCTCGCCTACTTCGACGAAGACATGCCAGAGCCCTGCGGCCACTGCGACAGCTGTGTGGACGGCGTGCAGACCTGGGACGCCACCGAGCCGGCACGCCAGGCCTTGTCGGCGATCTACCGCACCGGCCAGCGGTATGGCGTCGGCCATCTGGTGGACGTGTTGCTGGGCAAGGACAACGAGAAAGTCCGCAGCTTCGGCCACGAAAAACTCTCGGTCTACGGTGTGGGCAAGGACCGCGCCGAAGGTGAATGGCGCTCGCTGTTCCGGCAGATGGTCGCCCGTGGCCTGGTGGATATCGACCTCGAAG
The DNA here is from genome assembly GCF_002204795.1 of Pseudomonas sp. K2I15. GTDB lineage: Bacteria > Pseudomonadota > Gammaproteobacteria > Pseudomonadales > Pseudomonadaceae > Aquipseudomonas. The sequence continues at coordinate 1,328 of NZ_NIXO01000124.1, read as the reverse complement.
GCTACGGCGGCCTGCGCCTGAACGACAGTTGCCGGCCGCTGCTCAAGGGTGAAGTCAGCCTGGAGCTGCGCCGCGACCTCAAGCCGCAAACCACCGCCAAAACCAGCACCAGCCAGGCCAGCCAACTGGTGCGCTTCGAGGAGCGCGAACAGTGGGAAGCCTTGCGTGCGCTGCGTAAAAAGCTCGCGCAGGAACACAGCGTGCCGCCTTACGTCATCTTCCCCGACTCCACGTTGCTGGAAATGCTCCGCGAGCATCCCACCACCCTGGGCGAAATGGCCAGGGTCAGCGGTGTGGGTGCGCGCAAGCTGGAGCGTTATGGCCAGGCGTTCCTCGAAGTGCTCGGCGGCCAGGTCGAGGCGCCGAAAGAGGTCGCCGATATCCGCCACGAGCTGATCAGCCTTGCGCGTGCTGGCATGACGCCGATCCAGATCGCCGGGCAGTTGCAATGCTCGGAGAAAAACGTCTACACCTTGCTCGCCGAGTCCATCGGCAAGCAGCAGTTGTCGCTGGAGCAGGCGCTTGATTTGCCGGAGGATTTGCTCGGCGAAATCCAGGATGCGTTTCTCGATGGAGAAGGCGAATTGCCACCCGTTTCCGAGATTTCGCCGCTGTTTACCGGTCGCGTTCCCGAGGGCGTTTTGTACTGCGTGAGGGCTGCCTTGCAGTCAGAATTCGAGATTTGATGCCGCAGTTAGGACAATGTAACGAAACAGTACATACCAGGTCTTGCCTACTGGCATGGGTCATGCTTAGCTGACTAATAATTAGCCACACTTTATTTTCAGTCTAACCCATGAGTTTTTTATGCCGTTAACCGATCAACACCGTTTTGGCATGCAGTTGGCGCAGATGTCCCGAGGTTGGCGCGCCGAGCTGGATCGTCGCCTGGCAGGTTTGGGCCTGTCCCAGGCGCGCTGGCTGGTGCTGCTGCACCTGGCCCGTTTTACCGAACCGCCTACCCAGCGTGAGCTGGCGCAGAGTGTGGGGGTTGAAGGGCCCACATTGGCGCGTTTGCTCGACAGCCTGGAAAGCCAGGGTTTGGTGCAACGCCAGGCTGTGGTGGAAGACCGTCGTGCCAAGCGCATTGTGTTGTGCGACACCGCGAAGCCGTTGATCGAACAAATCGAAACCATCGCCACGGCCTTGCGCCATGAGCTGTTTGTGGGCGTCGATGAAGAGGATCTGCGGGTGTGCATGCGAGTTCATGAACACATCCTCGGCAACCTCGAGAAGTCCTGATCTCCAATATACGCAGATCAAAAATGTGGGAGCGGGCTTGCTCGCGAACGCGGTGTGACAGTTACCAGATGCATTAACTGATCCAC
>NZ_NIXO01000123.1 GCF_002204795.1 Pseudomonas sp. K2I15 | reverse complement strand
CGAAGGCGCAGCGTCAGTCACTGAATATGTTTCTGACGCACCGCCTTCGCGAGCAAGCCCGCTCCCACATTTGAAAACTTCACACGCCTCAAAATGATGCATAGATTTATCAATGCCCATTTTCGGGCATTTCCTACCGACAGAACTCCTTAATCTCACCTTTTAAAACGACCATTCGGAACTATGGTGCAGAAATTGCTACTTGAGTTCGGTCTGACACCGTTCAGTAACAGTCCTAACCGCGCCACAAGCGCTTATCTTGGTTTCCAGGGATTACATAATGAAAAAAGCATTGCTGACCCTTTCTGCACTGGCTCTGTGCATGGCCGCAGGTTCTGCGCTGGCCAAGGAATACAAGGAATTGCGTTTTGGTGTCGATCCGTCCTACGCGCCGTTTGAGTCAAAAGCCGCTGACGGTAGCCTGGTGGGCTTCGATATCGACCTGGGCAATGCCATCTGTGCCGAGCTGAAGGTCAAGTGCAAGTGGGTCGAAAGTGATTTCGACGGCATGATTCCAGGCCTCAACGCCAACAAGTTTGATGGCGTGATTTCGTCGATGACCGTGACCGAAGCCCGTGAAAAGGCGATCGATTTCTCCAACGAGCTGTTCTCCGGCCCGACTTCCCTTGTGTTCAAAAAGGGCGCGAACTACTCCACACCTGAGTCCCTCAAGGGCAAAAGTGTTGGCTACGAGCAAGGCACCATCCAAGAAGCCTACGCCAAGGCCGTACTGGACAAAGCCGGTGTGACCACCAAGGCCTATGCCAACCAGGACCAGGTTTATGCTGACCTGACTTCCGGCCGCCTGGACGCTTCCGTGCAGGACATGCTGCAAGCCGAACTGGGCTTTTTGAAGTCGCCAGCCGGCGCTGGCTATGAAGTCAGCAAGGCCATCGACGATCCACTGCTGCCCGCCAAAACTGCGGTCGGTATCAAAAAAGGTAACAAAGACCTCAAGGCCTTGTTGGATAAAGGTATCAAAGCGTTACACGATGATGGCACCTACGCCACTATCCAGAAGAAACACTTTGGCGATCTGAACCTTTACAGCGGCAAATAATGCCTGGGGCGCCCTTCCTCTGGAGGGGCGCTTTTTTATCGCCATAGGTCCTGATTTATGTTCGAAGATCTTTTGCAAACCCTGGGGCTCAGTGCCTTTAGCTTGAAGGGTTTCGGCCCGCTGTTGCTGCAAGGCACCTGGATGACCGTCAAGTTGTCGGTGTTCTCTCTGGCCGTCAGCGTGTTGCTGGGCCTGCTCGGCGCCACCGCCAAACTCTCCAGCCTGCCATTCGTGCGGATCCCCGCGCAGATCTACACCACCTTGATTCGCGGCGTGCCCGACCTGGTGCTGATGCTGCTGATTTTCTACAGCCTGCAAATCTGGCTGACCGGCTTTACCGACTTTATGGAATGGGACTACATCGAGATCGACCCATTCAGCGCCGGGGTGATCACCTTGGGCTTTATCTACGGTGCGTATTTCACCGAGACCTTTCGCGGCGCGATCCTCGCCGTGCCCCGTGGCCAACTGGAGGCCGCCACGGCCTACGGGCTCACGCGTGGCCAGCGGTTTCGCTTCGTGACCTTCCCGCAGATGATGCGTTTTGCCCTGCCTGGCATCGGCAATAACTGGATGGTGATGCTCAAGGCCACGGCCCTGGTGTCGATCATCGGCCTGGCGGACCTGGTCAAGGCTGCGCAGGATGCGGGCAAAAGCACCTATCAGCTGTTCTATTTCCTGGTGATCGCGGCGTTTATCTACCTGTTGATCACCAGCGCGTCCAACTTCGTCCTGCGCTACCTGGAACGGCGCTACTCCGCAGGCTCCCGGGAGGCAGTGCGATGATCGAACTTATTCAACAATACTGGCGCCCCTTCCTTTATAGCGACGGCCAGCACATCACCGGCCTGGCCATGACCATGTGGCTGCTCAGTGCCTCGATCTTCATTGGCTTCCTGGTATCGATTCCGCTGTCCATCGCCCGGGTGTCGCGCAATCGCTGGGTGTGCTGGCCGGTGCAGTTCTACACCTACCTGTTTCGCGGCACGCCGCTGTATATCCAGTTGCTGATTTGCTACACCGGGATCTACAGCATCGCGGCGGTTCGCGCACAACCCGTGCTGGATGCGTTCTTTCGCGACGCGATGAACTGCACCATCCTTGCCTTCGCCCTCAACACCTGTGCCTACACCACGGAGATTTTTGCCGGGGCAATCCGCAGCATGGCCCACGGCGAAGTCGAAGCGGCGAAAGCCTACGGCCTCAGCGGCTGGAAGCTGTACGCCTACGTGATCATGCCGTCGGCCCTGCGCCGCTCGCTGCCGTACTACAGTAATGAAGTGATCCTGATGCTGCACTCGACGACGGTGGCCTTCACCGCGACGATCCCGGATATTTTGAAAGTCGCCCGGGACGCCAACTCGGCCACCTACATGACCTTTCAATCATTCGGTATCGCTGCGCTGATCTACCTGACCGTGACCTTTGCCCTGGTCGGTCTGTTTCGTCTGGCGGAGCGCCGCTGGCTGGCCTTTCTCGGCCCCAGCCACTAAGGAGCCTTCATGCGTCATCAGATTCATCCACTCGTGGCGCCGGTGCCGGGCACGGCGCGGCAGATCCACAGTTTCCACTTCGGGCCCGAGCAGGCCGAAGGCAAGGTCTACATCCAGTCATCGCTGCATGCCGACGAGTTGCCAGGCATGCTGGTGGCCTGGCACTTGAAGGCACGCCTGACGCAACTGGCCGCCGTAGGTCGCCTGCGCAGCGAGATCGTGCTGGTGCCCATCGCCAACCCCACCGGGCTGGAACAGGTGTTGATGGACATCCCACTGGGCCGCTACGAGCTGGAAAGCGGGCAGAACTTCAATCGCCTGTTTGTCGACCTGAGCGGCGAGGTCGGCAATCAGGTTGAAGGTTTGCTGGGGGATGACCCGCAGCACAACGTCGAGCTGATCCGCGATGCACTGACCATGGCCCTGGCGGCGCAAACACCTGTCACGCAACTGGAATCCCAGCGGCTGGTGCTGCAACGCCTGGCGTGCGATGCCGACATGGTGCTGGACCTGCATTGCGACTTCGAAGCCGTGGCGCACCTGTACACCACCCCCGAAGCGTGGCCGCAGGTGGAGCCGTTGGCGCGCTATATCGGTTCGGAAGCCAGCCTGCTGGCTACCGACTCCGGCGGGCAGTCGTTCGATGAGTGTTTCACGCTGGTGTGGTGGCAATTGCAGCAACGGTTTGGCGAGCGTTTCCCGATCCCGATGGGCAGCTTTTCGGTGACCGTCGAGTTGCGCGGCCAGGGCGACGTGAACCACGGCTTGGCCAGCCTCGACTGCCAGGCGATCATCGATTACCTGATTCACTTCGGCGCGATCAGCGGCGAGCCTGCACCGTTGCCGGAATTGCCCTACCCCGCCACACCGCTGGCGGGCGTCGAGCCGGTGGCCACACCCGTGGGCGGCTTGCTGGTATTCAGTGCGCTGCCCGGCGAGTACGTGGAAGCCGGGCAACTGATCGCCGAAATCATCGACCCCATTTCTGACCGCGTAACGCCGGTGCATTGTCGCAATGCCGGCCTGCTTTACGCCCGTTCGCTGCGGCGCATGGCCACTGCGGGGATGGTCATCGCCCATGTCGCAGGCCTTGAAGCCTATCGCAGCGGCTATCTACTTTCGCCTTGAGGATGCACGCCCCATGTACAAATTGACCGTTGAAGGCCTGCATAAAAGCTATGGCGACAATGAGGTGCTCAGAGGTGTCTCGCTCAAGGCCAAGACCGGTGATGTGATCAGTTTGATCGGCGCCAGCGGCTCGGGCAAAAGCACCTTTTTGCGCTGTATCAATTTTCTTGAACAGCCGAACGATGGCGCCATGACGTTGGATGGCCAGCAGATTCGTATGGTCAGTGACCGCAATGGGATGCGTGTGGCTGATGACGCTGAGTTGCAGCGCTTGCGTACGCGGTTAGCGATGGTGTTTCAGCATTTCAATCTGTGGAGCCATATGAGTGTGCTGGAGAACATCACCATGGCTCCGCGCCGGGTGCTGGGGTGCAGCAAGAAGGACGCCGAGGACCGGGCCCGCCGTTATCTGGACAAGGTTGGGCTGCCGGCGCGGGTGGCGGATCAATATCCGGCGTTTTTGTCGGGTGGTCAGCAGCAGCGGGTAGCGATTGCCCGGGCGTTGGCCATGGAGCCGGAGGTGATGCTGTTTGATGAGCCGACTTCGGCGCTGGACCCGGAGTTGGTGGGTGAGGTGTTGAAGGTGATTCAGGGGCTGGCCGAGGAAGGCCGGACGATGATCATGGTGACTCACGAGATGAGCTTTGCCCGGAAGGTGTCGAGCCAGGTGCTGTTTTTGCACAAGGGGTTGGTGGAGGAACAGGGTGCGCCGGAGGATGTGCTGGGTAGTCCGAAGAGCGAGCGGTTGCAGCAGTTTTTGAGTGGGAATTTGAAGTAGGGCTTGGGGG
>NZ_NIXO01000122.1 GCF_002204795.1 Pseudomonas sp. K2I15 | reverse complement strand
TTTTGATCTTGATCTTAGGCGCCCCGTTAAACCACGCTGGCCGAACGCAGGTAGTACGGAGCGGGTAAACCGGCAGGACGCCGGTTTAGCCGCGACGGGGCAGGGACGCCCCGTCGCGGCGGCCCGCTTCGTGCTACCGGAGTTGAGGGCACACCGAGCCCAAGCGAGGTGCCGAGTGGTGGGGCAAGAGCCTTTTGGTTACTTTTGGGCTCCTTTCAAAAGTGACCCGCTGTAAGAGCGGAACCAATAGCGGCCATAACAAAAATAACGGATATGTCCCCCCAAGATGGAAGATCGAATCCCCAGCGTTAGAGCTTGTAATCGGTATCGCTGCGCTCCAACTGCCGAATCAACGCATTCCAATGCCGCACCACCCCCGGCCCCTCCCCGCTTTTAAACACCTCAGCCTGCTTCTCAACCCTGGCCACCACCTCCGCCGGCGGAAAGATCAGCTCGGCATTCCCCCCCGCCTGCGCCGCAATCTGGATATTGCACGCCCGCTCCAACCCCTGCAGTTGCTGAAACGCATGCTCGACACTCACCCCAGCCGTCAGCAACCCGTGGTTACGCAAGATCATCACGCTCTTGTCCCCCAGGTCCGCCACCAGCCGCTCACGCTCATCCAGATCGAGCGCCACGCCCTCATACCCGTGATACGCCACGCGCCCTGAGAACCCGATGGAATGCTGAGAGATCGGCAACAACCCATCCTTCTGCGCCGACACCGCAATACCGTCGCGAGTATGCGTATGCAGCACCGCTTGCAGGTCATGACGGGCCGCATGGATAGCGCTATGGATCACATAGCCCGCGTAGTTGATACCCAGGCCGGTAGGGTCATCGACGATCGTCCCGTCGATGTCCACCTTGACCAGGTTGGAAGCGCTGATCTCATCGAACAACAGCCCAAAGGCATTGATCAGGAAATGCTCCTCAGGCCCCGGCACGCGGGCGGAGAAGTGGGTGTAGATGTGGTCGGTCCACTTGTACAAGGCGGCCAGCCGATAGGCCGCCGCCAGTTTGACGCGCACCTCCCACTCTTGCGGGGTAACCCGCTGGCGGACGTTGTTCGAGACACTGGAGATCGAGGTGACGCTGCTCATGGCAAAACTTCCTGGATGGCCTTAAGGACTTCCAGACAAGCCTAGGGGATGGCCAAAAATAATAAAAAGCACATTTTAATCTAAGCTAATTATTATTTTTTTTCATATCACTGTGGGAGCGGGCTTGCTCGCGAAGGTCGTCAACGATAACGCTGGCAACCTGGATGAGCGCGGTGCCATTGCGTTTTTCGCGAGCAAGCTCGCTCCTACAAGGTCGGAGTCATATCACGCCGCATTCCGGATCTTGTGCAACGACGCCGCCACCCACTTGCCAAAGGCATCCACCGGCCCTTGCAGGTTGCCGAGGAAGTGCGGGTAGATCAGCCACAGGTCCATCACCGGCTTGAAATCCTTCAACGGCATGGCCGCCAATTGATCGCGATGGGCACTGCGCTCCAGCAGCGGGCGTGGCACCAGGCCAAGGCCCAGGCCGTCAGCCACCAGGCCCAGTTGCAGCTCGGTGCCGAAGGTCTCCAGGTTGACCCGCAACGCCAGGCCCTGGTCTGACAGGGTACGTTGCAGCCCCGCGCGGAAGCCACAGCCATCCGGGTTGAGGATCCAGCCACTCTGGTACACATCCGCCAGCTTGCACGGTTTTTTCGGCAGTTGGCCCTTGGCGCACACCACCACCAGTTCCATCTTGCCGATGGACTCGCCGACGATGTTGTCGGGGAAGATCTTGCCCGCCGGGAACAGCGCCGCTGCTGCGTCCAGTTCGCCACGCTCGATCTTGCCCACCAGTTGGCTGCCCCAACCGGTAGCCACCTGGGCACGCAACTCGGGGTATTCATTGCGCAGGTGCTTGAGGGCGTCCAGCAGCACCACGTCGCCAATGGTTTGCGGCACGCCCAGGCGCAGCAGGCCGGTGGGTGGCGCGTCGGTGGCGACCAGTTCGCGCAGGGCGTCCATTTCCCGAAGGATCGAACGGCACTGTTCATACACCCGCGTACCGATCAAAGTAGGCTTGAGCGGCTTGGTGTTGCGGTCGAACAACTCCACCCCCAGCGCCTGCTCGAAGTTCTGCACGCGACGGGTGATGGCCGGCTGGGTCAGTTGCAACGACTCGGCGGCATGGCTGATGGACTGGCAACGAATCACTTCGACAAAGGCATCGATATCGTCAATTTTCATTTGGGCCGCACATAGAGAACAGTCATTAAGATGTGTGAAAAGCATAGTTCCATTCCCGATGACTGGATAGCCCACCGCCCGTTCGATAACGTCTAACGCTATTCAAACCGGTTCTAAATTACTTTCCGCTATAACCTAATCATTAAAAAATAGCATATTAACTATAAACATTATGCTTAGATAAACCCATCACCACGAACCACCCACGATGGAATTGTCATGACCCAGGCCCGACACCCGCAGAGACTCAGAGCATTCATTGGCGCCCTGGCGGAATTGATCGACGGCAACCCTCGCGAAGGCGACCTGCTGCACCGCGGCGGCAAGCTGCTGGCGCAACTGGTCAGCCATGACGACTGGCTACCGGACGAGTTTGCCCAACCCAACCCCGAGCGTTATCAGCAGTTCCTGTTGCACGCCGATTCGCGCCAGCGCTTCAGCATCGTCAGCTTTGTGTGGGGGCCGGGGCAAACCACGCCGATCCATGACCATCGGGTGTGGGGGCTGATCGGCATGCTGCGTGGCTCCGAGTATTCCCAGGGCTTTGAACGTAACGCCGAGGGTGCATTGATCGCCGACGGCAAGCGCATTCAGCTGGAACCGGGCCAGGTGGAAGCCGTGTCGCCGAAGATCGGTGACATCCATCAAGTCAGCAATGCCTTCAGCGACCAGGTGTCCATCAGCATTCATGTGTACGGCGCCAATATCGGTGCGGTACGCCGCGCCGTGTACCAGCCAGACGGCAGCGAGAAACTGTTTATCTCCGGTTACTCCAACGCTTTTCTCCCGAACATTTGGGATTTGTCCAAAGATGCCTTGCCCAAAGAGAGCCCTGCCCTATGACTGCATCGAACCGCACCTTCGCCCAGATTCGCCAGGCCCTGTTGGACCACGAAGAAGTCGCCCTCGTGGATGTGCGTGAAGAAGCGCCCTTCGCGCAATCCCACCCACTGTTCGCCGCGAATATCCCGCTGTCGAAACTGGAGCTGGAGGTGTACTCGCGCATTCCACGCCTGGATACCCAGGTAACCGTGTACGACAACGGTGAAGGCCTGGCGCAGATCGCCGCCCGGCGCTTGCAGGCGCTCGGCTACACCGAAGTCAGCCTGCTGGAAGGCGGCCTGGACGGTTGGCGCAACGCCGGCGGCGAGCTGTTTATCGACGTCAACGTGCCGAGCAAATCCTTTGGCGAACTGGTGGAAAGCCAGCGCCACACGCCGTCCCTGGCCGCTGAAGAAGTGCAGGCATTGCTCGACAGCAACGCCGACGTGGTGGTGCTCGACGCCCGCCGCTTTGATGAATACCAGACCATGAGCATTCCCACCGGCATCAGCGTGCCCGGCGCCGAACTGGTGCTGCGCGCCCGTGAACTGGCACCGGACCCAGCCACCCGCATCATCGTCAATTGCGCCGGGCGCACCCGCAGCATCATCGGCACCCAGTCGCTGATCAATGCCGGCATCGCCAACCCGGTGTCCGCCCTGCGCAACGGCACCATCGGCTGGACCCTTGCCGGGCAAAAGCTGCAACATGGCCAGGCCCGCCGCTTTGCGCCGACTTCAGAAGAACATCGCCAGGTCGCCGCCAGGGACGCCCGCCAAGTTGCCGACAAGGCCCGCGTAGGCCGCGCCACCCTGGCTGACCTGCAACGCTGGCAGCAGGAAGCCGCCCGCACCACTTACCTGTTCGACGTACGCACCCCCCAAGAATTCGAAGCCGGCCACCTGCCCGGTGCGCGCTCCACACCCGGCGGCCAACTGGTACAGGAAACCGATCACGTCGCCAGCGTACGTGGCGCCCGCCTGGTGCTGGCGGATGACGACGGCGTGCGGGCGAATATGTCTGCGTCCTGGCTCGCGCAACTGGGTTGGGAAGTGTATGTGCTGGATGACCTGCAACCCGCGCACTTCAGCGAACAGGGTGCCTGGGTCGCGCCCGTTCCGGCACCGCAACAGGCCGAACTGATCAGCCCGCACACCCTGGCGCAATGGCAAACCCACGGTGACACCGCCGTACTGGATTTCACCGCCAGCGCCAACTACGTCAAGCGCCATATCCCCGGTGCCTGGTGGGCGTTGCGTGCACAACTGCCGGAAGTCTTGCGCAAGGTGCCTGCCGCCCAACGCTACGTATTGACCTGCGGCAGCAGCCAACTGGCGCGCCTGGCGGTGGCTGAAGTCGAGGCGCTGACCGGCAAGCAAGTGTTCCTGCTGCAAGACGGCACCGCCAGTTGGATCGCCGCGCAACTGCCACTGGAGGAAGGTGAAACCCGCCTTGCCTCGCCGCGCATCGACCGCTACCGCCGCCCGTATGAAGGCACCGACAACCCGAGGGAGGCCATGCAGGCCTACCTGGACTGGGAGTTCGGCTTGGTGGACCAGTTGGCCCGCGACGGCACCCATGGTTTTTATGTGATCTAAAACCCTCGCCCCGGCAACGCTTGCCGGGGCGTTTTACTGAACGCCCGCCCCCTC
>NZ_NIXO01000121.1 GCF_002204795.1 Pseudomonas sp. K2I15 | reverse complement strand
GGCTTGCTCGCGAATGCGGTGCGTCAGTCACACATGCGCCAGCTGACACATCGCATTCGCGAGCAAGCCCGCTCCCACATTTCGACCGCGTTCCGGCAATGAGATCCTTGAGTCATTTGCGCAACCCCGCCATCATGCCACCCCATCGTCCACCGCCTTCCCGAGCCCGCCGTGCCTGATTCCTACGTTTTCTCCGAGCAAGTTGGCCACCTGCTGCGCAAGGCCTACCAGCGCCACCTGGCGATCTTCCAGCAGAACGTCGGCGACTCCCAACTCACCGCCGTGCAGTTCGTCACCCTGTGCGCCCTGCGCGATCACGGTGCAAGCTCGCTGACCGAACTGGTCAAGGCCACCGCCGTCGACCAGGCGACCATCCGCGGCATCGTCGAACGCCTCAAGGCCCGCGAACTGATCACCCTCGAGCCCGACCCTCAAGACAAACGCAAAGTCGTGGTCAACCTGACCGAATCCGGCGCCGCCCTGGTGCTACAAACCGTACCGTGCGCCGCCACCATCACCGAACTGACCCTGAGCAACCTCAACCCCGCCGAGCGCGTGGCCGTACTGTTCCTGCTACGCAAAATGATCGACGACCCCCAAGACTGAAAACCCCGCCAGCTCTTTGTAGGAGCGAGCTGGCACCGTTTTTGCTCTGAATTGATGTAGTAACCACTTCACCAGTCAAGTGTGTCGCGAGACCCCAGGTACGCGACGCTTTTTTTTGACTGCTTGATGTAGTGAGCACTTCACCAAAGTCAACGGGCGAAGCGAATGATCAGCCAGCACATCACGGTAGCGCTTGAGGTCAACGGCCACACCACACAAGTCAGCGCCATGGCGGACACCCCGCTATTGCTGATCCTGCGCAATGACCTGCAACTCAACGGTCCCAAATACGGCTGCGGCCTGGGAGAGTGCGGCGCCTGCACGGTGATCATCGACGGGGTGGCTGCACGCTCCTGCGTCTTCCCGCTGTCGGGCGCCGTGGGCCGCGACATCGTCACCCTCGAAGGCCTCGGCACCCGCCAAACCCCGCATCCGGTGCAACAAGCCTTTATCGACGAGCAGGCCGCCCAATGCGGCTACTGCCTCAACGGCATGATCATGACCGCCAAGGCCTTGCTCGACCGCAATCCCAACCCCAGCGAAGCCCAGGTGCGCACCGAACTGTCGGGCAACCTCTGCCGCTGCGGCACCCATATCGAAATCCTCCGCGCGGTGCTGCGTGCCGCCCGCCAAACGCCTTGAACGTGGATCGATGACCATGACTGACGCAATCCCTTCCCGCGACCAATGGCTGGCCAAGGCCGGCGTGCTGCTGATCGTCGACGACGTGCTGCCGCCTTCGGGGCCGGTGGCCAAGGGCGGTACACCGACGGTCAAGCCCAAGGAGCTGGGCCTGTTTATCGCGGTGAGCGATGACGGGTTGGTATATGCCTTCAACGGGCATGTGGACCTGGGCACAGGCATTCGCACCTCGCTGGCGCAGATCGTCGCCGAGGAGCTGGACCTGACAATGGAACAGGTGCGCATGGTGCTGGGCGACACCGAACGTGTGCCCAACCAGGGCGCGACCATTGCCAGTGCGACCTTGCAGATCTCCGCGATCCCGCTGCGCAATGCCGCCGCTGAAGCCCGGCGTTTCCTGCTGGCGCGGGCGGCGCAACGCTGGTCGGTCAGTGCACAAAGCCTGAAGGTCGACGCGGGCGTCATCTCAGCCGAAGACGGACGCACCACCACCTATGGCGACCTGGTGAGGGGCGAACATGACGAACTGCGGATCAGCGGCGATGCGCCGCTTAAAGCCACCGCCGATTACCGTTTGGTTGGCAAAGGCACCGCCCGTGTAGATATTCCGGGCAAGGCCACCGGCGAGCTGACTTACGTGCACGACATGCGCGTGCCGGACATGCTTCATGGCCGGGTGATCCGCCCGCCGTATGCGGGCCTGGACTGCGGTGACTTTGTCGGCAACAGCCTGCTGAAGGTGGATGAGTCATCCATCGCCCACATCCCGGGCATTGTCGCCGTGGTGGCGATCCGCGATTTTGTCGGCGTGGTGGCGCTACGCGAAGAACAGGCGATAAAGGCCGCCCAGGAACTGCGGGTTCACTGGAAACCCTGGAACCACCAACTGCCGGACATGAACGATGTCGAGCAGGCGATTCGCGACAACCCACGAGTGCGCCGAACCGTGCTCGACCAGGGCAACATCGACGAAGCCCTGGCCGCCGCCAGCCAGCGCATGCCTCGCACTTACCTGTGGCCGTACCAGATGCACGGCTCCATCGGCCCGTCGTGTGGCGTGGCGGACTATCAGCCCGGAGTCAGCCGGGTCTGGTCCGGCAGCCAGAACCCGCACCTGCTGCGGGCTGATCTCGCCTGGCTGCTGGAATGCCCGGAAGAGTCCATCGATGTGATCCGCATGGAAGCCTCCGGCTGCTACGGCCGCAACTGCGCCGACGATGTGTGCGCCGACGCCTTACTGCTGTCGCGTGCCGTGGGCAAGCCGGTGCGGGTGCAACTGACCCGCGAACAGGAACACCTGTGGGAGCCCAAGGGCACCGCGCAACTGATGGATGTCGACGGCGGCCTGAACGCCGACGGCAGCATCGCCGGCTATGACTTTGAAACCAGCTACCCGTCCAACGGCGCGCCTACCTTGGCGCTGCTGCTGACTGGCCGGGTCGAGCCGGTGGCAGCGATGTTCGAAATGGGCGACCGCACCTCGATCCCGCCCTACGACATCGAAAACATGCGCGTCACCATCAACGACATGGCACCGATCGTGCGTGCCTCGTGGATGCGCGGTGTATCGGCGTTGCCCAACACCTTCGCCCATGAATCCTATATCGACGAACTGGCCTTCGCCGCCGGGGTCGATCCGGTGGAATACCGCCTGCGCTACCTAAAGGATGAGCGCGCCATCGAACTGGTGAAATCCACCGCCGAACGCGCCAACTGGGCACCGCGCACCGCGCCGATGCAAACTGCCAATGAAGACCATCTGCTGCGGGGGCGGGGCTTTGCCTACGCGCGCTACATCCACAGTAAATTCCCGGGCTTCGGTGCAGCGTGGGCGGCCTGGGTGGCGGACGTGGCCATCGACAAGCAGACCGGCGACGTCTCGGTGACGCGGGTGGTGATCGGGCATGACTCGGGCATGATGATCAACCCGGCGGGCGTGCAGCATCAGATCCACGGCAATGTGATCCAGTCCACCAGCCGCGTGCTCAAGGAGCGCGTGACGTTTGAAGAGTCCACCGTGGCGAGCAAGGAGTGGGGCGGTTATCCGATCCTGACCTTCCCCGAAGTGCCACAGATCGACGTGCTGATGATGCCGCGCCAGGACCAGCCGCCGATGGGCGCCGGTGAGTCGGCCTCGGTGCCCAGCGCAGCGGCAATCGCCAATGCGATCTATGACGCCACCGGCATTCGTTTTCGCGAGCTGCCGATCACCCCCGAACGCGTGTTGGCGGCGCTGAATGCGGGCTCGTTGGGCGAGCCGGCGAAGTCACCGCAGAAGCGCCGAAAATGGTTGTTCGGATCACTGTTCGCCGCGTTCGGCGCGGTGCTGGGCATGGCCGCCACCGCGTGGCCGTTTCACAGTGAAATCGCCCCGATTGCGCCGCCCAGCGCCGGCACCTGGTCCAAGGCCACGCTGGAACGCGGCCGTTTGCTGGCCGCCGTGGGGGATTGCGCGGTGTGCCACACGGCACCGGGCGGCGCCACCAATGCCGGCGGGCTGGCGATGCACACGCCGTTCGGCACGCTGTACAGCAGCAACATCACCCCGGATGAGAAAACCGGGATTGGCAACTGGTCGTACCCGGCGTTCGAGCGGGCGATGCGTGATGGTATTGGCCGCGACGGGCGCAACCTGTACCCGGCGTTTCCCTATACCGCGTTTCGCAATATCAATGACGCCGACATGCAGGCGCTGTATGCCTACCTGATGTCCCAGGCTCCGGTGAGCCAGGCTCCCGTGTCGAATGCGATGAGTTTTCCGTTCAGTATCCGGCCGTTGATGGTCGGGTGGAATGCACTGTTTTTGCGTCGAGGGGAAATCACCGTGCAGCCACAGCGTAGCGAGCAATGGAATCGCGGCGCCTATCTGGTCAATGGCCTCGGGCATTGCGCGGCGTGCCATTCGCCGCGCAACCTGATGGGGGCAGAGAAGGGCGGCAAGGCATTCCTGGGCGGCGGCATGGTGGATGGTTGGGAAGCGCCAGCGTTGAATGGCTTGTCCAAGGCACCGACGCCATGGACCGAGGATCAACTGTTCACCTATCTAAGCACCGGTTATTCCGATGCCCATGGCGTGGCGACAGGGCCGATGGGCCCGGTGGTAACTGAATTGGCGAAATTGCCCAAGACCGATATCCGCGCGATGGCGGTCTACCTGGCCTCGCTGAATGACAGCGGCGCCGCCGAAGCGCAGGTCGTGGCTAGCGCGACAGTACCCAATGCCAACGGCCGCCGGGTATTCGAGGGTTCCTGCAAGGCCTGCCATGCCGACGGCCAGGGGCCGAAGCTGTTTGGGGTCAGCCCGTCACTGGCAACCAATACCAACGTGCACAGCGACCAACCGGACAACCTGATCAAGGTAATCCTGCAAGGCATCAGCGCCCCGGCGACCCAGGATCTGGGCTATATGCCCGCGTTCAAGGACAGCCTGTCGAACACCCAGGTGGCGGAGTTGGCGTCCTACCTGCGTACTCGCCTTGCACCCGATGCAGCGCAGTGGGAAGGCCTGGAGCAAAAGGTCGCGCATCTACGAGCCAACCCAGGCACCCACTGATGTGCGCGGTCAAAAATGTGGGAGCGGGCTTGCTCGCGAATGCGGTGTATCAGTCACTACATTTGTCGACTGACGGACCGCATT
>NZ_NIXO01000120.1 GCF_002204795.1 Pseudomonas sp. K2I15 | reverse complement strand
TTTAATCTTGACGATGACCTACTCTCACATGGGGAAACCCCACACTACCATCGGCGATGCATCGTTTCACTGCTGAGTTCGGGATGGGATCAGGTGGTTCCAATGCTCTATGGTCGTCAAGAAATTCGGGTACTGAGTCGTGGCCAGTTGGCCTCGCTTCAGCAAATTGGGTATGTGATAGCTTTCGGTGTTTTGTAAGGTCTCGAACTTTCGGTTCGTTTCGTCTTCACACACCGCAACCTGGTCTCTTTCGAGCTACAAATTGCTTGGGTGTTATATGGTCAAGCCTCACGGGCAATTAGTATTGGTTAGCTCAACGCCTCACAGCGCTTACACACCCAACCTATCAACGTCGTAGTCTTCGACGGCCCTTCAGGGAACTCAAGGTTCCAGTGAGATCTCATCTTGAGGCTAGTTTCCCGCTTAGATGCTTTCAGCGGTTATCTATTCCGAACATAGCTACCCGGCAATGCCACTGGCGTGACAACCGGAACACCAGAGGTTCGTCCACTCCGGTCCTCTCGTACTAGGAGCAGCCCCTCTCAAATCTCAAACGTCCACGGCAGATAGGGACCGAACTGTCTCACGACGTTCTAAACCCAGCTCGCGTACCACTTTAAATGGCGAACAGCCATACCCTTGGGACCGGCTTCAGCCCCAGGATGTGATGAGCCGACATCGAGGTGCCAAACACCGCCGTCGATATGAACTCTTGGGCGGTATCAGCCTGTTATCCCCGGAGTACCTTTTATCCGTTGAGCGATGGCCCTTCCATACAGAACCACCGGATCACTAAGACCTACTTTCGTACCTGCTCGACGTGTCTGTCTCGCAGTCAAGCGCGCTTTTGCCTTTATACTCTACGACCGATTTCCGACCGGTCTGAGCGCACCTTCGTACTCCTCCGTTACTCTTTAGGAGGAGACCGCCCCAGTCAAACTACCCACCATACACTGTCCTCGATCCGGATAACGGACCTGAGTTAGAACCTCAAAGTTGCCAGGGTGGTATTTCAAGGTTGGCTCCACGCGAACTGGCGTCCACGCTTCAAAGCCTCCCACCTATCCTACACAAGCAAATTCAAAGTCCAGTGCAAAGCTATAGTAAAGGTTCACGGGGTCTTTCCGTCTAGCCGCGGATACACTGCATCTTCACAGCGATTTCAATTTCACTGAGTCTCGGGTGGAGACAGCGCCGCCATCGTTACGCCATTCGTGCAGGTCGGAACTTACCCGACAAGGAATTTCGCTACCTTAGGACCGTTATAGTTACGGCCGCCGTTTACCGGGGCTTCGATCAAGAGCTTCGCGTTAGCTAACCCCATCAATTAACCTTCCGGCACCGGGCAGGCGTCACACCCTATACGTCCACTTTCGTGTTTGCAGAGTGCTGTGTTTTTAATAAACAGTCGCAGCGGCCTGGTATCTTCGACCGGCATGAGCTTACGGAGCAAGTCCTTCACCCTCACCGGCGCACCTTCTCCCGAAGTTACGGTGCCATTTTGCCTAGTTCCTTCACCCGAGTTCTCTCAAGCGCCTTGGTATTCTCTACCCAACCACCTGTGTCGGTTTGGGGTACGGTTCCTGGTTACCTGAAGCTTAGAAGCTTTTCTTGGAAGCATGGCATCAACCACTTCGTTAACTAAAAGTTAACTCGTCATCAGCTCTCGGCCTTAGAATCCCGGATTTACCTAAGATTCCAGCCTACCACCTTAAACTTGGACAACCAACGCCAAGCTGGCCTAGCCTTCTCCGTCCCTCCATCGCAATAACCAGAAGTACAGGAATATTAACCTGTTTTCCATCGACTACGCTTTTCAGCCTCGCCTTAGGGACCGACTAACCCTGCGTCGATTAACGTTGCGCAGGAAACCTTGGTCTTTCGGCGTGGGTGTTTTTCACACCCATTATCGTTACTCATGTCAGCATTCGCACTTCTGATACCTCCAGCAAGCTTCTCAACTCACCTTCACAGGCTTACAGAACGCTCCTCTACCG
The DNA here is from genome assembly GCF_002204795.1 of Pseudomonas sp. K2I15. GTDB lineage: Bacteria > Pseudomonadota > Gammaproteobacteria > Pseudomonadales > Pseudomonadaceae > Aquipseudomonas. The sequence continues at coordinate 3,621 of NZ_NIXO01000120.1, read as the reverse complement.
CATCATCCGAAGATGATACCCGTAGCTTCGGTGTATGGTTTGAGCCCCGTTACATCTTCCGCGCAGGCCGACTCGACTAGTGAGCTATTACGCTTTCTTTAAAGGGTGGCTGCTTCTAAGCCAACCTCCTAGCTGTCTAAGCCTTCCCACATCGTTTCCCACTTAACCATAACTTTGGGACCTTAGCTGACGGTCTGGGTTGTTTCCCTTTTCACGACGGACGTTAGCACCCGCCGTGTGTCTCCCATGCTCGGCACTTGTAGGTATTCGGAGTTTGCATCGGTTTGGTAAGTCGGGATGACCCCCTAGCCGAAACAGTGCTCTACCCCCTACAGTGATACATGAGGCGCTACCTAAATAGCTTTCGAGGAGAACCAGCTATCTCCGAGCTTGATTAGCCTTTCACTCCGATCCACAGGTCATCCGCTAACTTTTCAACGGTAGTCGGTTCGGTCCTCCAGTTAGTGTTACCCAACCTTCAACCTGCCCATGGATAGATCGCCCGGTTTCGGGTCTATTCCCAGCGACTAGACGCCCTATTAAGACTCGCTTTCGCTACGCCTCCCCTATTCGGTTAAGCTCGCCACTGAAAATAAGTCGCTGACCCATTATACAAAAGGTACGCAGTCACCCAACAAAGTGGGCTCCCACTGCTTGTACGCATACGGTTTCAGGATCTATTTCACTCCCCTCTCCGGGGTTCTTTTCGCCTTTCCCTCACGGTACTAGTTCACTATCGGTCAGTCAGTAGTATTTAGCCTTGGAGGATGGTCCCCCCATATTCAGACAAAGTTTCTCGTGCTCCGTCCTACTCGATTTCATGACTAAGAGATTTTCGCGTACAGGGCTATCACCCACTATGGCCGCACTTTCCAGAGCGTTCCGCTAATCTCAAAGCCACTTAAGGGCTAGTCCCCGTTCGCTCGCCACTACTAAGGGAATCTCGGTTGATTTCTTTTCCTCAGGGTACTTAGATGTTTCAGTTCCCCTGGTTCGCTCCATACACCTATGTATTCAGTGTAAGGTAACCATCTTATGATGGCTGGGTTCCCCCATTCAGACATCTCCGGATCAAAGTCTGTTTGCCGACTCCCCGAAGCTTTTCGCAGGCTACCACGTCTTTCATCGCCTCTGACTGCCAAGGCATCCACCGTATGCGCTTCTTCACTTGACCATATAACCCCAAGCAATCTGGTTATACTGTGAAGACGACATTCGCCGAAAATTCGATAATACTCAATTAAGAGCAACTCACAAATTTTACCTTAGCCTGATCCGTTACCAGTGAAAGTAACGTTCAGTCTATCTTTCTATCACATACCCAAATTTTTAAAGAACGATCTAATCAAAGACTAGAAATCAACATTCACCATCACCACGATGGAATGCTCATTTCTAAGCTTTACATGACAGAAGCAGTTAGTGGTGGAGCCAAACGGGATCGAACCGTTGACCTCCTGCGTGCAAGGCAGGCGCTCTCCCAGCTGAGCTATGGCCCCGTATTTCTACAGGCGTTTCCCACACAAAATTGGTGGGTCTGGGCAGATTCGAACTGCCGACCTCACCCTTATCAGGGGTGCGCTCTAACCAACTGAGCTACAGACCCAATTTCGGGCTGCTTCTTTATCGTCTTCTTCAATGAATCAAGCAATTCGTGTGGGAACTTATGGAGCAGCTGATGTCGTCGATTAAGGAGGTGATCCAGCCGCAGGTTCCCCTACGGCTACCTTGTTACGACTTCACCCCAGTCATGAATCACACCGTGGTAACCGTCCTCCCGAAGGTTAGACTAGCTACTTCTGGTGCAACCCACTCCCATGGTGTGACGGGCGGTGTGTACAAGGCCCGGGAACGTATTCACCGCGACATTCTGATTCGCGATTACTAGCGATTCCGACTTCACGCAGTCGAGTTGCAGACTGCGATCCGGACTACGATCGGTTTTCTGGGATTAGCTCCACCTCGCGGCTTGGCAACCCTCTGTACCGACCATTGTAGCACGTGTGTAGCCCAGGCCGTAAGGGCCATGATGACTTGACGTCATCCCCACCTTCCTCCGGTTTGTCACCGGCAGTCTCCTTAGAGTGCCCACCATTACGTGCTGGTAACTAAGGACAAGGGTTGCGCTCGTTACGGGACTTAACCCAACATCTCACGACACGAGCTGACGACAGCCATGCAGCACCTGTCTCAATGTTCCCGAAGGCACCAATCTATCTCTAGAAAGTTCATTGGATGTCAAGGCCTGGTAAGGTTCTTCGCGTTGCTTCGAATTAAACCACATGCTCCACCGCTTGTGCGGGCCCCCGTCAATTCATTTGAGTTTTAACCTTGCGGCCGTACTCCCCAGGCGGTCAACTTAATGCGTTAGCTGCGCCACTAAGAGCTCAAGGCTCCCAACGGCTAGTTGACATCGTTTACGGCGTGGACTACCAGGGTATCTAATCCTGTTTGCTCCCCACGCTTTCGCACCTCAGTGTCAGTATCAGTCCAGGTGGTCGCCTTCGCCACTGGTGTTCCTTCCTATATCTACGCATTTCACCGCTACACAGGAAATTCCACCACCCTCTACCATACTCTAGCTCGTCAGTTTTGAATGCAGTTCCCAGGTTGAGCCCGGGGATTTCACATCCAACTTAACGAACCACCTACGCGCGCTTTACGCCCAGTAATTCCGATTAACGCTTGCACCCTCTGTATTACCGCGGCTGCTGGCACAGAGTTAGCCGGTGCTTATTCTGTCGGTAACGTCAAAACAGCAAAGTATTAATTTACTGCCCTTCCTCCCAACTTAAAGTGCTTTACAATCCGAAGACCTTCTTCACACACGCGGCATGGCTGGATCAGGCTTTCGCCCATTGTCCAATATTCCCCACTGCTGCCTCCCGTAGGAGTCTGGACCGTGTCTCAGTTCCAGTGTGACTGATCATCCTCTCAGACCAGTTACGGATCGTCGCCTTGGTGAGCCATTACCCCACCAACTAGCTAATCCGACCTAGGCTCATCTGATAGCGCAAGGCCCGAAGGTCCCCTGCTTTCTCCCGTAGGACGTATGCGGTATTAGCGTCCGTTTCCGAACGTTATCCCCCACTACCAGGCAGATTCCTAGGCATTACTCACCCGTCCGCCGCTCTCAAGAGAAGCAAGCTTCTCTCTACCGCTCGACTTGCATGTGTTAGGCCTGCCGCCAGCGTTCAATCTGAGCCATGATCAAACTCTTCAGTTCAAACATCTTTGGGTTTTTAAGAAACCCTAAACTTGGCTCAGCAATCGTTGGTTACATCTTTGATTTCTCGCGGAGTAACTTGTGATGCTGATAATCTTGTTGACTATCAGTCTGACTCCACAAGCACCCACACGAATTGCTTGATTCAGTTGTTAAAGAGCGGTTGGTTAAGATCTTTCGTCTCAACCGAGGCGCGCATTCTACAGCAGCCTCTGTTGCTGTCAAGCGGTTTTTTTAAGAAGTTTTCAAAGTTTCCTTTGTAACTTCAACCACTTGCCCTTCCGATCTCTCGTTAGCGGGAGGCGAATTCTACAGCGTTACACGCTGCTGTCAACACCTCTTTTTCTCCGCTTTCGACCGAGAAGATCGAACCGTTAATAGGGCTAAACAACACG
>NZ_NIXO01000119.1 GCF_002204795.1 Pseudomonas sp. K2I15 | reverse complement strand
GCTCCCAACATCCAAGCCACCCTGCGGGAGCACCTCGATGACCGACACCCTGATCACAGTCGACCTCAACCAACCCGTCACCGAAAACGAGCAAATCCACAACCGCTGGCACCCGGACATCCCGATGGCCTGCTGGGTCAAACCCGGCGATGACTTCATCCTCGAAACCTACGACTGGACCGCCGGCGCCATCAAGAACAACGACGACGCCAGCGACGTGCGCGACGTCGACCTCTCCACCGTGCACTACCTTTCCGGCCCAGTGGGCGTACACGGCGCCGAACCCGGCGACCTGCTGGTGGTCGACCTGCTCGACATCGGCGCCAAGGCCGACTCCCAATGGGGCTTCAACGGCTTCTTCTCCCGCCAGAACGGCGGCGGCTTCCTTACCGACCACTTCCCCAGCGCCCAAAAAGCTATCTGGGATTTCAAGGGCATGTTCACCAGCTCCCGCCACATCCCGGGCGTCAACTTCGCCGGCCTGATCCACCCCGGCCTGATCGGCTGCCTGCCCGACCCGGTGATGCTCGCCGACTGGAACCGCCGCGAACAGGAACTGATCGACACCAACCCGACTCGCGTCCCACCGCTGGCCAACGCCCCCCTGGCCGCCACCGCCCACATGGGCAAACTCAAGGGCCCGGCCCGCGACGAAGCCGCCGCCACCGGCGCCCGCACCGTGCCGCCGCGCGAGCATGGTGGTAACTGCGATATCAAGGATTTGTCCCGCGGTTCAAAGATCTACTTCCCGGTCTACGTCAATGGCGCCGGCCTGTCGGTGGGTGACTTGCACTTCAGCCAGGGCGACGGCGAAATCACCTTCTGCGGCGCCATCGAAATGGCCGGCTGGGTGCACATGAAGGTCGAGCTGATCAAGGGCGGCATGGCCAAGTACGGGATCAAGAACCCGGTGTTCAAGCCAAGCCCGATCACCCCGAACTACAAGAACTACCTGATCTTCGAAGGCATCTCCGTCGACGAACAGGGCCAGCAGCACTACCTGGACGTCAACGTCGCCTACCGCCAGGCCTGCCTCAATGCGATCAACTACCTGACCAAGTTCGGCTACTCGCCGGCCCAAGGTTATGCGTTGCTCGGCTCGGCGCCGGTGCAGGGGCATATCAGCGGCGTGGTGGACATCCCCAACGCCTGCGCAACGTTGTGGCTGCCGACCGAGATCTTCGAGTTCGACATCAACCCCAACGCCAACGGCCCGACCAAATTCCTCGACGGCAGCATCGACCTGCCCATCGCACCGGACCTGTAGCCATGCCGACCTACGAATATGCTTGTGAGTCCTGCGGCACCTTCACGATGCTGCGGCCCATGGCCCAGCGTCACGAACCCAGCCAGTGCCCGTATTGCGACAGCCCGGGCGGGCAGTTGCTGTTGTCGGCGCCGGCGCTGACCACCTTGTCGGCCAACCAGCGCAAGGCGATCGCCGGCAACGAGCGCAGCGCCCATGCGCCGCAAACCGTCGGCGAGTATCAGGAGTCGCGCAAGCACCCGGCGGGCTGCAGTTGCTGCGGCACCAGCAAACCGGTGGTGCCGAGCAAGGCCAACCCGCTGGGCCTCAAGACCAAGACCGGGCCACGGCCCTGGATGATCAGTCACTGACCGAGGAAATTTGCAATGCGCCATGGCGACATATCCAGCAGCCCCGACACGGTCGGCGTTGCTGTCGTGAACTACAAGATGCCGCGCCTGCACAGCAAGGCCGAGGTCATCGATAACGCGAAGAAGATTGCCGAAATCATCGTCGGCATGAAGCAGGGTTTGCCCGGCATGGACCTGGTGGTGCTTCCCGAATACAGCACCATGGGCATCATGTACGACCACGACGAGATGATGGCCACCGCCGCGAGCATTCCCGGTGAGGAGACGGCGATCTTCTCGGCGGCCTGTCGCCAGGCCAACACCTGGGGCGTGTTTTCCCTGACCGGTGAACGCCACGAAGAGCATCCGCACAAGGCGCCGTACAACACGCTGGTGCTGATCAATAACCTCGGGGAGATCGTGCAGCGGTACCGCAAGTGCATTCCGTGGTGCCCGATCGAGGGTTGGTACCCGGGCGATCGCACCTACGTGTGCGACGGGCCCAAGGGCATGAAGATCAGCCTGATCATCTGCGACGATGGCAACTACCCGGAGATCTGGCGCGACTGTGCGATGAAAGGCGCCGAACTGATCGTGCGTTGCCAGGGCTATATGTACCCGGCCAAGGAACAGCAGGTGCAGATGTCCAAGAGCATGGCCTGGGCGAATAACTGCTACGTGGCGGTGGCGAATGCGGCGGGGTTCGACGGGGTGTATTCGTACTTCGGGCACTCGGCGATTATCGGTTTTGATGGCCGTACCCTGGGCGAGTGCGGCGAGGAGGAAATGGGCATTCAGTACGCCCAGCTGTCGGTCTCGCAGATCCGTGATGCACGGGCCAACGACCAGTCGCAGAACCATCTGTTCAAGCTGCTGCACCGTGGCTACACCGGCATGCATGCCTCGGGCGACGGGGACAAGGGCGTGGCGGATTGTCCGTTCGAGTTCTATCGCACCTGGGTGCTGGACGCGCAAAAGGCCCAGGAGAATGTCGAGGCATTTACCCGCAGTACCGTCGGTGTCGCCGAATGCCCGGTGGGGCAGTTGCCCCATGGCGGTAAAGAAAAAACGGCGGGTTGATCTTGGCGAAACGCGACCCTGTGGCGAGGGAGCTTGCTCCCGTTGGGCTGCGCAGCAGACCCGGGATTTCAGGGCCGCTGCGCGCCCCAGCGCGAGCAAGCTCCCTCGCCACAGGTTATTCATTGTCCTTTTGATCGTTATAGGGTGAGGCATGCGGTTTACCTTTGAACCGGCCCAGGTCATGGCCTTGCTGCGCAGCCGTATCGTTGGCCAGGACGCGGCCCTGGCCCAAGTGGAAGGGCTGCTCAAGGTGGTCAAGGCCGACATCGGCGAGCGTGAGCGGCCGTTGAGCGTCAACCTGTTCATGGGACCTACCGGGGTCGGCAAGACGGAAATCGTCCGGCTGCTGGCCCTGGCCCTGCACGGCCGCGCCGACGGGTTCTGCCGTATCGACATGCACACCCTGGCCCAGGAGCATTACGCCGCCGCCCTGACCGGTGCGCCGCCAGGTTACGTCGGCAGCAAAGAGGGCATCAGCCTGTTCAACAGCGAACTGATCCAGGGCAGCTACAGTCGCCCCGGCATCGTGCTGTTCGACGAGCTGGAAAAGGCCAGCCAGGAAGTGGTGCGCAGCCTGTTGGGCATTCTGGAAAACGGCCAACTGACGTTGGCGGGCGGCAGCCGCACGCTGGACTTTCGCAACAGCCTGATCTTCATGACCAGCAATATCGGCGCCCGGCAGGCGCGTCGGCATCGGCAGCGTTTTGCCCCGCTGCGCTGGTTGGGGCGTGGTGAAGCGGGGGTGTTGGAGGACGCCTTGCACAGTCATTTCGAGCCGGAATTTCTCAATCGCATCGACCGCATCCTGATGTTCGAGCCCATCGATCATCAGTGGCTTGAAGCGCTGCTGGAGGTGGAATTGGGCAAACTCAATCAACGCCTGGCGGCGCAGCAGCGGTCGCTGGTGCTGGATGAGTCGGCGCGGGCCTGGCTGTGCCGCGACCACGACGCACGGTTTGGCGCGCGCGCCTTGGGCCGTCGATTGCGGGTGGAGCTTGAGCCGGCGATTGCCGAATGCCTGTTACGCGATCCGGGTGTACGGAACATGGGCGTCACAGCCGGCAGTGATCATTTGGTTGTTTCGCCACAAGCGGCTTGCAACAAATAAATTTCAAGCTAATATAATCCGGGTAAAACAATAACATCCGGGTAATAGTTATGAACACGCCAAATTCTCCCTGCTGCACCGCCTTCCTTGGCCACCAACGCGTGGCTGCCGGTTCTTACACCGACGTTGCCGAAAACCTGGCCAGCCTCGACCTGTCGGCGGGCAGCTTGCTGGTGTTTGATGACGCCAGCGGTGTTCAGGTCGACTATCCCTGGCCAGTCGGTTACGCACCCCAGCAACCGACGGTTGCGGTGACCGAGGCCGAAGTGCCAGTGTCACCTTCCGTAGGTCGACCGAAGCTGGGTGTGGTCGCCCGTGAAGTCACCCTGTTGCCACGGCATTGGGAGTGGCTGGGCCAACAACGCGGCGGCGCCTCGGCGGCGTTGCGCCGGCTGGTGGATGAAGCGCGTAACGCCCATGCCGAGCACGATGAGCGACGCCAGGCGAAGGAATCCAGCTATCGTTTCATGAGCGCTCTGGGCGGCGACCTGCCGGGTTTTGAAGAAGCCTCGCGGGCGTTGTTTGCTCAGGATGGCGCTGAATTTTCCAATAAGATTGCGCACTGGCCGGTGGATGTGAAGTTGTACCTGGCCTGGTTGTCACGCAACGCTTTCCCTGCCTAATTGCATCGAGACCCGAACCTTCATGGAAGTCACCCAGCAACGACCGTTGTGGCAGATCTACCTGATCTTTCTGGCACCCATGGTGCTGTCCAATTTCCTCCAGAGCTTTTCCGGCACCCTGAACGGTATCTACGTCGGGCAAATGCTCGGCACCCAGGCGTTGGCGGCGGTGTCGGGGATGTTCCCCATCGTGTTCTTCTTCATCGCCCTGGTGATTGGCCTGGGGGCCGGCGCTTCGGTGCTGATCGGCCAGGCGTGGGGCGCGCAGGAAACCTCGATGGTCAAGTCGATCACCGGCGCGACCCTGACCCTCGGCGCCTTGATCGGGGTGATCGCAGCAGTATTGGGCAGCGTGTTTGCGCGCCCGGCCATGCAGGCCTTGGGCGCGCCGGTGGACGTGCTGGATGACGCGGTGGGTTATGCGCAGATGATGATGCTGATCATGCCGCTGCTGCTGGTGTTCATCCTGTTCACCCAACTGCTGCGGGGCGTGAGCGACACGGTGTCGCCGTTGTTGGCGTTGGTGGTGTCGACCACCGTGGGCCTGCTGCTGACCCCGGCGTTGATCAAAGGCTGGCTGGGCTTGCCGCCGATGGGCATCCAAAGCGCGGTGTTGGCAGGGCTGGTGGGTAACGCCTTGGCGATGACGTTTCTGGTGCTGCGCCTGCGCCATAAAAACCACGTGATGGCGCCGGATCGCGAGTTGATGGCGGCGTTGCGGCTGGACCGGGTGATTCTGGGCAAGGTGCTGCGTATTGGGTTGCCTACCGGGTTGCAGATGGTGGTGCTGTCGCTGTCGGAGTTGGTGATTCTGGCGTTGGTCAACAGCCATGGTTCACAGGCGACGGCGGCGTATGGGGCGGTAACGCAGATCGTTAACTATGTGCAGTTTCCGGCGTTGTCGATTGCGATCACCGCATCGATTCTTGGGGCGCAGGCGATCGGGGCAGGGCGGCTGGAGCGGATAGGGCCGATTCTGCGCACGGGGATTTTGATCAACCTGTGCCTGACGGGTGGGTTGATTGTGTTGGGGTATGTGTTGTCGCACTGGTTGCTTGGGTTGTTCATTACCGATGTTGATGCGCGGGTGAAGGCTGAGCATCTGTTGCACATTATGCTCTGGAGCATTCTGGTGTTTGGGTTCCAGGCGGTGGTGGGCGGGATCATGCGGGCCAGCGGGGTGGTGCTGGTGCCGGTGGGGATTTCGATCGTTTGTGTGTTGGGGGTGGAGTTGCCGGTGGCGTATCTGCTGAATGCGCGGTTTGGGTTGGAAGGGGTCTGGATGGCGTTTCCGGTGACGTACCTGGCGATGTTGGGGTTGCAGACGGCGTATTACCGGTTGGTTTGGCGGCATAAGCAGATAAAGCGGTTGGTGTGAGTTTTGGGAGGGTTGAGTACATATCCGTTGCTGCGGTAACGGCTTCCTAGGGTTCCGCTCTTACAGCGGCTCACTTTTGAACAGCGCAAAAGTAAGCAAAACGCTCTGCCCCGCCTGTCGGCGCCTCGCTTAGGCTCGGCGTGCCCTCACTCCGGCACCGCGAAGCGGGCCGCCGCGACGGCCCGTCCCTGGCCCGTCGCGGCTAAACCGGCGTCCTGCCGGTTTACCCGCTCCTCAATACCTGCGTTCGGCCTCGGGCTGAATGGGGCAGTCAGATCAAGATCAACAGCAAGAGCACAGCGGCCTACCGGCCGGCTTGAGTGTTAGAAGCAAGGTCAAGGGC
>NZ_NIXO01000118.1 GCF_002204795.1 Pseudomonas sp. K2I15 | reverse complement strand
GGCTTGCTCGCGAAAGCGGTGTGTCAGTCACCCAATGTGTTAACTGGTACACCGCCTTCGCGAGCAAGCCCGCTCCCACATGGGGCCTTCATTGTTCTGAATATTGTGTTCCGGCGTTACTCCAGCATCTTGCCCAACAACCAACTGCCTGCCGGCCCCGGCGGTTGCTGGCGAGACCACAAGGCATCCACCGCCACCGAGCGTGGCCAGCCCCGAGCCTTGATTTCACACAGGTGGCCGCCGCCAAACCGCTCCACCAACCAGCGCGGCAGCGGTGCCCAGCCGAAGCCCAGTTGCGCCATTTCCATCAGCATCAGGTAACTGGGCGCCGACCACACACGCCCCAGGCCACGGGTTTCATTCGGGTTGATGATGCTTGCCAGGCGCAGTTCGCGGTGTTGCTTCAGGGTTTGCTGGTCGATGTCTGCAAGAGTCGCCAGCGGATGTTTGGTCGCGACAAACAGCGCGATTTCCGTGCGCTCTTCCACGGCGGTGCTGGTGAGGTCCGGCGGGTAAACCTCTTGCATCTCGATAAAGGCAATCTGCGCCCGGCCGCTTTGCACCAGGGCGATCAAGTCTTCGCATTCGGCGATCAGGCATTCCAGTTCCAGGTCCGGGTAACGCTGCTCGAAAGCGCTGAGGGCGGTTTCGAAACGGTCCGACTGATAGGTATCGGACATGGCGATACTCAACTTGGGCTCCAGCCCCTGGGACAACTGGCTGGCCGCCAACTCCAGGCGGCTGCTGGCTTCCAGCACCTGTTCGGCGCGTTGCAGCAGCACATGCCCGGCCGGGGTCAGCGTGGGCTTGCGGCTGCTGCGATCAAACAGCACCACGTCCAGGTCAATCTCCAGGCTGGCCACCGCCGCGCTCACAGTGGACTGGCTCTTGCCCAGCTTGCGTGCCGCCGCTGAAAACGAACCTTGGGTTGCTGCCTGCACAAACGCCTGAAGCACTTCATGGGAGGCCATGACTATCGCCTTGATCGATGGTTATTGGTTATGAAGTATCGAGTCAAAGGGTAATGATGGCAACCATCGTCACTCACGGAGAACGGGTCATGACACCCAACAAGTCGATTACTGAACGCGTTTGGCAGGCCATTGGTTTTGAAGGCCTGGCTTTGTTGATCTGTACGCCACTGCTGGTTTGGATCATGGACCGCCCCGTGGCGCAAATGGGCGCGGTGACCTTGGCTATCAGCCTTATGGCGCTGACCTGGAACATCATTTTCAACAGCCTGTTCGACCGCCTCAAAGCGCGCCTGAAACTGGCCAATGGCGGCTGGACCCGGGTGCTGCACGCCCTGATGTTTGAAGGCGGCCTGATCATCGTGTGTGTGCCGCTGATCGCCGGGTGGCTGAACATCAGCCTGATGCAGGCGTTTATCCTCGACATCGGCGTGCTGCTGTTTTTCCTGCCATACACCTATGTGTATCACTGGGGTTATGACGCGGTGCGGGAGCGGGTCCTGCAAAAACGGATGCGCGCTGTGTAGGCATCCGGCTGGCCGGCGATGGCGATTCAGATGCGCCATCGTCGACCATTCATGCTCGCAGAACGCCTGGCCGGCGGGTTACAGGAACATCCCGCCCGACGCCTCGACACGCTGCCCGGTGATCCAGTTGCTGCCATCGGCCAGCAGGGTGGAAATCGCCCCGCCAATGTCATCCGGCAAACCGGCGCGACCCAGGGCGGTATTGGTGGCGACCATCGCGTTCACGGCCGGGTTGTCCCGTACCGCGCCGCCGCTGAAATCGGTGGCAATCGCGCCGGGCGCCAGGGTGTTGACGGTAATCCCGCGGGCACCCAGCTCCTTGGCCTGGTAGCGGGTCAGCACTTCCACCGCGCCTTTCATCGAGGCGTAGGCCGCGTAACCCGGCAGGCTGAAACGCGCCAGGCCACTGGAGATGTTGATGATGCGGCCACCGTCGCTGATCAGCGGCAACAGTTTCTGGGTCAGGAAAAACGGGCCCTTGAAGTGGATCGCCACCAGTTGGTCGAACTGCGCTTCGGTGGTTTCGGCGAAGCTGGCGTGGGCACCGATCCCGGCGTTGTTGATCAGGAAGTTGAAGTGCGCCTGCCCAAACACTTCCTGCAACACCGAGCCGACCTGGGTGGTGAACGCATCAAAGGTTGAACTCTGGCTGACATCCAGTTGCAGCATGGCCGCCTTGGCGCCCAGCGCTTCAATTTGTGCGACCACAGCCTGGGCTTCGTCCGCCGCGCGGTTGTACGTGCCGATGATGTCGACGCCTTGTGCTGCCAGATGCAGCGCGGCGCTTTTGCCCAGGCCGCGGCTGGCGCCGGTGATCAGTGCGATTTTACGGGTCATGGTTAAGTCCTCGGAGCGTATGAGTGTTCGTGGGACTGAGTGTATTTGTCCGGCCGTAACGTGATAAACAGAGCTATATCGGAATCACTGGCCGGATAGGGCGAACAATCCCATGAACAAACTTGAGCTGCTGCGCACCTTCGTGCGTGTCACCGAACTGTCGAGTTTCACCCAGGCGGGCGAGAGCCTGGGTCTGCCGCGTTCTACCGTGTCGGAGCATGTGCAGGCGCTGGAAGAGTTGCTGGGTACGCGGCTGTTGCAGCGCACTACGCGCAAGGTCCAGGCCACGCAGGATGGCCGGGTGTTGTACGAGCGCAGCAAGGATTTGCTGTCGCACATGGAAGAGCTGGAAGGGTTGTTTCGTCAGGATGAAGCGCAGTTGGCGGGGCGGATTCGTGTGGATATGCCCAACGTGATGGCCCGCGAATTGATCCTGCCGCGTCTGCCGGAATTCATGGAGCAGCACCCGTTGATCGAGCTGGAAATCAGCAGCACCGACCGCCAGGTGGACCTGTTGGCTGAAGGTTTTGACTGTGTACTGCGCATTGGTGCGCAGCCCGACCAGTCGGTGGTGGCGCGGTTGTTAGGCCGCATGACGATGATCAACTGCGCCAGTGCTGCCTACCTGCAACGCCATGGTGTGCCCACGACCCTCGCCGACCTGGCGGATCATCAGTTGGTACATTACGTGCGCCCGCTGGGCTCGCGGTCGGCGGGGTTCGAATACGTGCAGGGCAACAAAGTGCACCGCCTTCCCATGGCCGGGCGCGTGACGGTCAATAGCACCGACGCGTATCGGGCGGCGTGCATCGGCGGGTTCGGCCTCACCCAAGTGCCGGCCCTGGGCATTGGCGATCTACTGGCCAGCGGCGAGTTGGTAGCGGTACTGCCGGACTATCCGGCTCCAAAGCTGGATGTATCCCTGCTGTACGCCGGCCAACGGCATTTGCCGCAGCGGGTGCGGGTGTTTATGGACTGGCTGGCCGCCACCCTGCAGTCCCGGCTTTAACGCCGGGCCGACAACTGCTGCGGCGCCAGGAAGGCATCGTGGAAGTAATCACGAAACGCCTGCATCGCCGGGGTGAAGTCGCGCTCGCGGTGCCAGGCCAGGCCGACGCTCATGGGCGTGACCTTGTCGGTGACGCTCACGGTTTCAATGCGCTTGCCCTCCAGCGACCACGGGCGGTGCACCAGGTCGGACAAAATCGCCACGCCGCTGCCGTTGGCGACCATGCTGCGCACCGCCTCCACCGAACTGGTGCGCAGCCGCACCTTGGGCGTTTGCCCGGCCTGTTCCCAGTAGCGCATGGCGCTTTGTTCGGCTTCGTCGACGGTGAGGAAAATGTACGGCTCCCTGGCCACATCCGCGAGGCTGACGGCCGGGCGTTCGCACAACGGGTGATGGCTGGGCAGCCACAGGCGGCGTTCGGAGTTGAAGAGGATTTCCGAGACGATATCCGGGTGGGTGAGGTTGGCGGTGAGCACCACGGCCATGTCGAACTGGCCGTTGAGCAGGCCGTGTTCGATGGCCTGGCGTTCCTGTTCGAACACCTCGATGGTCACGTCCGGGTGCCAGTGTTCCATGCGCTGCAAGTGGTGCGGCAGGAAGTAGCCGAGCACGGTGTAGCTGGCGGCCACCCGCAATACGCCGCTGGCGCGGTAGTCCGGCAATGGGCTGTTCAGCGCGTCGTCGACGCTGCGCACAATCACGTAGGCCCGGTTCAGAAAATGCCGCCCGGCGTCGGTCAGGCTCATGCCCTGGGCCGAGCGCACAAACAACTGCGCGCCGAGCATCGCTTCCAGCTCCTTGATCGCGGTGGTCACCGCCGATTGGGAGATGTTCAGGTGAATCGCCGCCTGGGAGATCTGGCCGATTTCGGCGGTGGCGACGAAGTAGCGGATTTGGCGCAGGGTCAGGGACATGGCGGGTATCTGATTTTCAGAAGATGACCCATCTGATAATAGATCTTCCCAAGGGGTCAAGCCGCAGCCTAATTTCCATGGCATGAACTTCAACGGAGCGACCCCGATGCAGGCAGTGGATCTCAACTCGGACATGGGCGAAGGCTTCGGCCCCTGGACCATCGGCGATGGCGTCGACAGTGAACTGATGGCCTACATCAGCTCGGCCAACATCGCCACCGGCTTTCACGCCGGCGACCCGGGCACCATGCGCCGCACGGTCGAGCGGGCCAAGCAGTTGGGCGTGGCAATTGGTGCGCACCCGGGCTTTCGTGACCTGGTAGGTTTCGGCCGTCGCCACATCAACGCCCCGGCCCAGGAGCTGGTGGACGACATGCTCTACCAACTCGGCGCCCTGCGGGAAATCGCCCGGGCGCAGGGCCTCACGCTGCAACACATCAAGCCCCACGGCGCGCTGTACATGCACTTGGCGCGGGATGAAGAAGCGGCGCGGCTGCTGGTGGAAAACCTGCAGCGCCTGGAGCCCACGCTGCTGCTGTACTGCATGCCCAACTCGGTGATCTGGCGCATTGCCAAGGAACTCGGCCAACCGGTGGTGCGGGAGTTTTACGCCGACCGTGAGTACGATCTCTCGGGCTCCATCGTGTTTACCCGCAATGTGCGGGCGCTGGATCCTGCGACGGTTGCGGCACGCGTCTTACGAGCTTGTCAGACCGGGCTGGTGCGCACCGTGGAAGGGGAAGACCTGTTTATCGAATTCGATTCCATCTGCCTGCACAGCGACACACCCGGCGCCCTTGAACTGGTGGAAGCTACCCGTGAAGCGCTGGACCAGGCGGGGATTGTTGTGGCGAGCGGGCTTGCCCCGCGTTGGGCTGCGCAGCAGCCCCTATAAGCTCACTGAGTTTCCCCAGGCAGAACTCAAGGTCAGGTTTTGGGGCTGCTACGCAGCCCAACGGGGGGCAAGCCCCCTCGCCACAATGACGACCTCTGCCAACACTCATGATTTTTTGCCTGCCTTTCTACAATGATTCCAAGAGGAACAGACATGGCTGAATCTTCCCCGATCCGCTACAGCTTTGGCGGTGATGAACACCTGTTTGCCGAGGTCAGCGAGAGCATGTCCCTGGAGGCTTTCTTCAAGGGCATGGCCGTGACCCGCGCGGTGGAGCGCCTGGCCCTGGACGGTGTGCTGGATGTTTGCCTGGCAAATGCCTCGTTCCAGATTCGCTTCGACCCGGACCGCATTGCGCCCCACGTGCTGCTCGACGCCGTGCAAAGCGCCGAAGCCCAGGCCGTGGCCGAACGCACCTTGCACACCCGCATCATCGAAATCCCGGTGCTGTACAACGACCCCTGGACGCATGAAACCCTGATGCGCTTTCGCGACCGTCATCAAGACCCGACCGGCACCGACCTGGAGTACGCCGCGCGGGTCAACGGCCTGGCGGATGTCGAGGCGTTTATCGCCGCCCACAGTGGCGCGCCGTGGTTTGTCTCGATGGTAGGGTTTGTGGCGGGCTTGCCGTTCATGTTCCAGATGGTCGAGCGTGAGCGGCAGTTGCAGGTGCCCAAGTATTTGCGCCCACGTACCGACACGCCGAAATTGACCCTCGGCCACGGTGGCTGCTTCGGCTGTATTTATTCGGTACGCGGCGCCGGCGGTTACCAGATGTTCGGCGTCACCCCGGCGCCGATCTATGACCCGCAACAGCAGTTGGCGTACCTCAAGGAACACATGGTGTTCTTCCGCCCCGGCGATATCGTGCAGTTCAAACCGGTGGACCGTGAAGCCTACGACCTGGCGGTGGCTGAAGTGGATGCAGGGCGTTTCGACCTGCGTATCCGCCCGGTGGAATTTTCCCTCGACGCCTTTCTCGCCGACCCCATCGCTTACCCCAAAACCCTGCAGGAGGCGCTGGCATGATCAAGGTACTCAAACCCGGCCTCGCCACCTCTGTACAGGACCTTGGCCGCGAAGGTTATTACCACCTCGGCATCCCGCCGTCCGGCGCGCTGGACCAATACGCGTTGAGCGCGGCCAACCATCTGGTGGGCAACCCGATTGGCGCCGCCGGGCTGGAATGCACGTTGATCGGGCCGGAACTGGAGTTTCAGCAGGACGCCCTGGTGGCGTTGTGCGGTGCGCTGATGTCGCCGCGCCTGGACGGCGTGGTGGTGCATCAAGACACCGCCTTTGAAGTGCGTGCCGGGCAAGTGCTGCGCTTTGAATTTCCCAAGGCGGGCGCCCGGACTTATCTGGCGGTGGCCGGTGGTATCGACGTGCCGGTGGTGTTGGGCAGTCGCTCCACTTACACCTTGGGTG
>NZ_NIXO01000117.1 GCF_002204795.1 Pseudomonas sp. K2I15 | reverse complement strand
TTGATCTGCTTTTGATCTTGATCTGACTGCCCCATTCAGCCCGAGGCCGAACGCAGGTATTGAGGAGCGGGTAAACCGGCAGGACGCCGGTTTAGCCGCGACGGGCCAGGGACGGGCCGTCGCGGCGGCCCGCGGAGCAATGCCGGAGTGAGGGAACGCCGAGCCTAAGCGAGGCGCCGACAGGCGGGGCAGAGCGTTTTGGTTACTTTGCCGCTTTTGCAAAGTGACTCGCTGTAAGAGCGAAACCCTAAGTGGCCGTTACCTAAATAACGGATATGTACACAGCCAAAAGCGTCAAACCACATCCACCCCAACATGAATCGCATCATGCCGCCAAAACTCCAGATCACAATCAATCAACCGCTCATGCTGATCATAATTAACCCGGGCAATCCGCAACCCCGGGCTCCCCACCGACACCCTCAACGCCGCAGCCGCCTCCACCTGCAATGACGTCGGCACAATCTCAAACCGCACCCGCCCGTAATGCAAGTCATACACCCGCGCATACAACTCAGTAATCGACTGATTCAAATCACACTCCAGAATCCCCGGAAAATACTGCGGGTTCAAATAGTGCTCCACATACAACACCAACCGCCCATCAATCCTGCGCCCCCGGCAAATCTGGATCACACTGGACAACGCCGGCAACTGCAACCACGCACACACCGCTGCCGACGCCGGCTGCAACCGCGCCGAAATCACCTCGGTCGATGGCACCCGCCCCTGCGCACTCACCATCGCGTGAAAGTGACTACGCTGCATCAGGTTGTAGGCAAGCCTGGGCGGCGACACAAACCAGCCCCGTCGCTCCTCTCGATAAATCTGCCCTTGGGCCTCAAGTTGTAACAAGGCTTCCCGCACCGTGATCCGGGTGGTACCAAACAACTCGCTGAGCTTGCGCTCGGCCGGCAGCTTACTGGCAGGCGCCAACAACCCATGGTCGATCTGCTCCTGCAGCGCCAAGCCAATGGTTGTCACCGCTTTGGTTGCCTCATCACGCATCAACGTTACCTATCTGGACTAGACCAGCACTATTCAGGTGCACAAAACGCCCGCTAAACGCGCCTCTGCTGTTGCGTGCAAGCCTAGGCATTGCACATGACCGACAGATGACAGCGCCGCACGACGTCCTGCCACAAAACTTGCAATACATCGGCCAAGTCCAAGCCTTCCGGGCGGTTGGGCATGGTCTACGCTTACCCGGCGATCCCCCGTCCAGGCCAACAAAAAACGACATCGACATGAAACTGTCATCCACCGCGCCTAAATTGGCTCGTGTATTGCTGACCTAGACCAACACCACCGCAAACGTCGATAAAAACGCAGCGTTGAAAACGCCCAAAGGAGCTTCGGATGAAACAGCTTTTCCTGGCATCACTGTTAGGCTCGACCATTGCCATGTGCACCGCCGCCATGGCTGCTGATACCGATTTGAAAACCCTCGAAGCCGCCGCGAAAGCGGAAGGCGCCGTGAACAGCGTCGGCATGCCCGATGACTGGGCCAACTGGAAAGGCACCTGGGATGACCTGGCCAAGATCTACGGCCTCAAGCACATCGACACCGACATGAGCTCGGCCCAGGAAGTCGCCAAGTTTGCGGCGGAGAAAGACAACGCCAGCGCCGACATCGGCGACGTCGGTGCAGCCTTCGGCCCGATCGCGGTGAAACAGGGCGTTACCCAACCGTACAAACCGACCACCTGGGCACAAATCCCGGATTGGGCGAAAGACAAAGACGGTAACTGGGCACTGGCCTACACCGGCACCATCGCGTTTATCGTCAACAAAAAGCTGCTGCACGGCTCCGACGCCCCAAAAAGCTGGGCTGACCTGAAGACCGGTAAATACAAGGTCTCCATCGGTGACGTGAGCACCGCCGCCCAAGCTGCCAACGGCGTACTCGCCGCAGCCCTGGCCAACGGTGGCGACGAGAAGAACATTCAGCCTGCGCTGCTGATGTTCGCCGACATCGCCAAGCAAGGCCGCCTGTCGCTGGCCAACCCGACCATCGCCACCATGGAAAAAGGCGAAGTGGAAGTGGGCGTGGTCTGGGACTTCAACGGCCTGAGCTACAAAGCAAAGATGGCCAACCCGGATGACTACGTGGTGCTGATCCCGTCGGACGGCTCGGTGATTTCCGGCTACACCACCATCATCAACAAATACGCCAAGCACCCGAACGCCGCCAAGCTGACCCGCGAATACATCTTCAGCGATGCCGGCCAGACCAACCTGGCGCGCGGCAATGCGCGGCCGATTCGTGCCGAGCACCTGACCTTGCCGGCCGACGTGCAGGCCAAGTTGCTGCCTAACGAGCAGTACAAGAAAGTAACGCCGATCAAAAACGCCGATGCCTGGGAGAAGACCTCCAAGGCACTGCCGCAGAAGTGGCAGGAAGAAGTCATCATCAATATGCAATAAGGCTTAACACGCCTGTTTAAGTGGAACGCGGTCAGTGTGGAAGCTGGTTTGCCTGCGATAGCGGTATGACATTCAGCAGTATTGTCGACTGACACACTGCTATCGCAGGCAAGCCAGCTCCCACAGTTGATCCGGTTCCAACCGAAAAACCGAGTCAAGCCACTTTGTTGCGGAGCCCCAGCCCCTATGAAGCACAATGTCATCCTTGTCGTGCTCGACGGCCTGAATTACGAGGTTGCCCGACACGCCATGGGGCACTTGCAGGCCTATATCGGCGCAGGACGCGCAGCACTGTACAAACTGGAATGTGAACTGCCGGCCCTGTCCCGGCCACTGTACGAATGCATCCTCACGGGCGTCCCGCCAATCGAGAGCGGCATCGTCCACAACAACGTCTCGCGCCTGTCCAACCAGCGCAGCATTTTCCATTACGCCACCGACGCAGGCTTATCCACAGCGGCGGCGGCTTATCACTGGGTCAGCGAGTTGTATAACCGCAGCCCCTTCATCGCCGCCCGCGATCGTCATACCAACGACCCGGCACTGGCGATCCAGCACGGGCATTTCTACTGGAATGACCATTACCCGGACTCGCACCTGTTTGCCGACGCCG
This sequence comes from Pseudomonas sp. K2I15, assembly GCF_002204795.1. Lineage (GTDB taxonomy): Bacteria > Pseudomonadota > Gammaproteobacteria > Pseudomonadales > Pseudomonadaceae > Aquipseudomonas. The sequence goes on along the minus strand of NZ_NIXO01000117.1, from coordinate 3,890 downwards.
AAAGCCTGCGCCTCAAACACGCGCCGAATTTCCTGGTGGTGCACCCGATGAACATCGACGATGCCGGCCACAAGCACGGCCTCGACACCCCGCAATACCGCAACAGCGCACGCTCGGCCGACATCATCCTCGCCGACTACCTGCAAGGCTGGCTTGACGCCGGTTACCAGGTGCTGGTGACGGCCGACCACGGCATGAACAACGACCGCTCCCACAACGGCCTGTTGCCGGAAGAACGGGAAGTGCCGCTGTTTGTGCTGGGCGATGCCTTCAGCCTCGACACTCACGCCACGCCCAAACAAACCGAGCTGTGCGGCACCGTCTGCGAGCTGCTGGGTGTGCCCCACGACAAACCTGTATGCCGGGAGCTGTTGAAGTGAACTCAGTGATCCGCGGCAAATGGCTGGCTGCCTTGTGCCTGGTGCCCTTCGCCCTCTTCTTTATCGTGTTCGAGATCGCCCCGCTGGTGTGGGTGATGATCAGCAGCGTTCAGTCCGAAGAGTTCGGCTGGGGCTTTGCCAACTTCAGCAAGATCTTCAGTTCGAAGTTCTACCTGCAGGCGATCCAGTACAGCCTGGAGATCAGCTTCTACTCCAGCGTGTTCGGGATCATCATCGCGGTGCTGGGCAGTTATTCGTTGCGCCGGGTGGACGGGCCGCTGCGCAATTTCGTGACCGCCTTCGCCAACATGACCAGCAACTTTGCCGGCGTGCCATTGGCCTTCGCGTTCATCATCCTGCTGGGGTTCAACGGCAGCATCACCATCATGCTCAAGCAGGCGGGGATCATTCAGGACTTCAACCTGTACTCCAAGACCGGCCTGATCATCCTTTATACCTACTTCCAGATTCCCCTCGGCGTGCTGCTGCTCTACCCGGCATTCGACGCGTTGCGCGAAGACTGGCGCGAGTCGGCTTCCCTGCTCGGCGCGGACGGTTGGCAGTACTGGCGGCATATCGGTTTGCCGGTGCTGACCCCGGCACTGCTGGGCACCTTCGTGATCCTGCTGGCCAACGCCCTCGGCGCCTACGCCACGGTGTACGCACTGACCACCGGCAACTTCAACGTGCTGCCGATCCGGATCGCGGCGATGGTCTCCGGCGATATTTCCCTGGACCCGAACATGGCCAGCGCCCTGGCTGTGGTGCTGGTGGCGCTGATGACCGTGGTGACCGTGGTTCATCAACTGCTGCTCAAGAGGAGCTACCATGTCTCGCGCTGAACCTGGCTCGGCCGCCCTCTACCATCGCGTAGTGGTGTACCTGTTGTTTGCGATCCTGGTACTGCCGTTGCTCGGCACCCTGGTCTACTCCATCGCCAGCAGCTGGTCGGCGACCATCCTGCCGTCCGGTTTTACCTTCAAGTGGTACATCCAGCTGTGGAGTGACCCGCGCTTTTTGAATGCGTTCGGCCAGTCATTGCTGGTGTGCGTCGGTGCGCTGATTTTGTCGGTGGTGCTGATCCTGCCGCTGCTGTTTGTGGTGCATTACCACTTCCCCAAGCTCGACGCGCTGATGAACATCTTGATCCTGCTGCCGTTCGCGGTGCCGCCGGTGGTGTCGTCGGTGGGGCTGTTGCAGCTCTACGGTTCGGGGCCGTTTGCGATGGTGGGTACGCCGTGGATTCTGATCGGCTGCTACTTCACCGTGGCGCTGCCGTTCATGTACCGGGCGATCACCAACAACCTGCAAGCGATCAACCTGCGAGACCTGATGGACGCCTCCCAACTGCTCGGCGCCAGCACCTTCCAGGCCGCGTTCCTGGTGGTGCTGCCCAACCTGCGCAAGGGCCTGATGGTGGCGTTGCTGCTGTCGTTCTCGTTCCTGTTCGGCGAGTTCGTGTTCGCCAACATCCTGGTGGGCACCCGCTACGAGACCCTGCAGGTGTACCTCAACAACATGCGTAACAGCAGCGGCCACTTCACCAGTGCCCTGGTGATCTCCTATTTCTTCTTCGTGCTGGTGCTGACCTGGGCCGCCAACATCTTGAACAAGGACAAAAGCCAATGAGCTTCGTCAGCGTCCAACACCTGCAAAAAGGCTACGCCGGCACGCCGGTATTCAGTGACATCAACTGCGAAATCGCCAAAGGTGAATTCGTCACCCTGCTCGGCCCGTCGGGCTGCGGCAAGTCGACCCTGTTGCGCTGCATCGCCGGCCTTACCTCGGTAGACAGCGGGAAAATCCTGCTGGATGGCCAGGACATCGTCCCGCTGAGCCCGCAGAAACGGCATATCGGCATGGTGTTCCAGAGCTACGCGCTGTTCCCCAACATGACTGTGGAACAGAACGTCGCCTTCGGCCTGCGCATGCAGAAGGTCAATGCCGACGACAGCCACAAACGCGTGCAGGAAGTGCTGCAACTGGTGGAGTTGAAAGAACTCGCCGGGCGCTACCCGCACCAGATGTCCGGCGGCCAGTGCCAGCGCGTGGCCCTCGCCCGCTCCCTGGTGACACGCCCGCGCCTGCTGTTGCTGGATGAACCGCTGTCGGCCCTGGATGCACGGATTCGCAAGCACCTGCGCGAACAGATCCGCCAGATCCAGCGCGAGCTGGGCCTGACCACCATCTTCGTGACCCATGATCAGGAAGAAGCCCTGACCATGTCCGACCGGATCTTCCTGATGAACCAGGGCAAGATCGTGCAGAGCGGCGATGCCGAGACCCTCTACACCGCGCCGGTGGACGTGTTCGCTGCAGGGTTTATCGGCAACTACAACCTGCTGGACGCCGACAAGGCCAGCAAACTGTTGCAGCGCCCGATCACCGGGCGCATCGCGATTCGCCCGGAAGCCATCGAGCTCAGCCGCAGCGGCGAGCTGGATGCGTTGGTGCGAAGTCACAGCCTGCTGGGCAACGTGATTCGCTACCGCATCGAAGCCCGCGGGGTGGAACTGGTGGTGGATGTGCTCAACCGCTCGGCTGACGATTTGCACCCGGACGGCCAACGCCTGGCACTTTCCATCGATCCCAGCGCGTTATGTGAGGTAGCCTGAGGGCATCCCCGTTTAGACGACTTGAGTTGAGGAAGCACGACTGATGGCTTTGGTAATTTTTGATCTGGACGACACATTGATCCACGGCGACTGCGCCACCCTGTGGAGCGAGCAGATGGGCCGCCTGGGCTGGGTGGATGGTGAGTCGTTCATGCGCAAGAACGACGAACTGATGGCGGCCTACAGCCGCGGCGAACTGGCCATGGAAGACTTCATGGACTTCAGCCTGGAGCCGATGATCGGCCGTACGCCGGAAGAGATCGACCATCTTGTAGAGCCTTGGGTGGAAGATATTATCGAGCCGCTGATCTACAGCGAAGCCACCAAGACTATCGCCCGGCACCGCCAGAACGGCGACCGGATTTTGGTGATCTCGGCGTCGGGTACGCACCTGGTCAAGCCGATTGCGGCGCGTATCGGCATTGATGAAGTGCTGGGGATCGAGCTGGACGTTGCTCATGGGGTATACAGCGGCAAGACCGTGGGTGTACTGACGTACCGCGAAGGCAAGATAACCCGCCTGATGGAATGGCTGGAGCAGGAAGGTCAGCATCTGGACGGGGCGTATTTCTACTCGGATTCGCGCAATGACTTGCCGCTGCTGCTGAAGGTTGAGAACCCGCAGGTGGTTAATCCGGACCCGGTGTTGCGTGCTCATGCTGAACAGGCTGGGTGGCCGATTCATCATTGGGTCTGAGACTTCGCGCTGTTTTGAGGTGAGTGCATATCCGTTATTTAGGTAACGGCCGCTTAGGGTTCCGCTCTTACAGCCATGCCTTTCAAGGTCTTGGTTTAAAATCCCCCAAACAACCCAGTCAGGACGACGAAACTATGTGGGAAAAGGTTCTAGAGCGGTTTGAAAAACAAGCACCGGCCAGTGTCATGACCAAACTGG
>NZ_NIXO01000116.1 GCF_002204795.1 Pseudomonas sp. K2I15 | reverse complement strand
TGAACAGCGCAAAAGTAAGCAAACCGCTCTTGCCCCACCACTCGGCACCTCGCTTAGGCTCGGTGTGCCCTCAGCTCCGGTATTACTACGCGGGCCGCCGCGACGGGGCGTCCCTGCCCCGTCGCGGGTAAACCGGCAGGACGCCGGTTTAGCCGCGCTGGGCCAGGGATGGCCCATCGCGGCGGCCCGCGGAGCATCGCCGGAGTGAGGGAACGCCGAGCCTAGGCGAGGCGCCGACAGGCGGGGCAGAGCGTTTTGGTTACTTTGCGCTTTTGCAAAGTGACTCGCTGTAAGAGCGAAACCATAGGTAGCCGTTACATAAATAACGGATATGTACACAATAACAACCTACGTAGCCGGCCGAATCGCCTTAATCAGCGACTGCAGCGAATACCCCAACCGCGGCGCCAAGACCTCAGCCCGAGCCGACAACGCAGCCACATCAAGCACCTGATCCAAATCCGCCGGCACCAGCAGAATCACATTCCCCTCCTTCACCGGCAACTCCCAGTAATGCCGGTGATACAACCCACGCAACAACGCCGCCCCCAAAGGCTTCCCATCATCCGTAGCCCACTGATTAATCACCAACCACCCCCCAGGATTCAGCTTCTTCTGGCAGTTCTCGAGAAACTTCCAGGCCAGGTGCCCCACCCCCGGACCAACATCGGTATACAGGTCGACAAAAATCAGGTCCGCCGACTCCGCAGTGGGCAACAACTCCAGCGCATCCCCGACGCGGATATACAGCCGAGGATCATCATCCAAGCCCAAAAACTCGATAGCCAGGCGCGGCACATCAGGCCGCAACTCGATCGCTTCAACATCTTCCAGCGGCAAAAACCTTAAGCAAGCCTGGGTCAACGTCCCGGCCCCCAACCCAAGAAACAACGCACTCTCTGGCTGCTCATGGCACAACGCCCCAATCAACATCGCCCGGGTGTAGTCATACTCCAGCCAACTCGGGTCGGCGGTAAACACACAACTCTGCTCAATGGCATCGCCAAACTCGAGAAAGCGGTAATCGGCCACTTCCAGCACGCGGATCATGCCGAAGTCATCATGGACCTCAGCCAGCAGGCGCTCGACGCGCTCCTCAGACATTGCAACTCCTAACGGCGTGCCAACGGGAAAGGCGAGATTGTGGGCGAACCGGCAGCAGCAGGTCACGTACTAATTGCTGATAACATGGCACCCCGACCGCAAATCACTCGAGTTCATGATGAGCCAACCCTGGAGCCCCGACAGCTGGCGCGCCCTGCCGATCCAGCAACAACCCCAGTACCCTGACGCCGCACACCTGTCGCAGGTCGAGCAAAACCTGGCGAGCTATCCGCCGCTGGTGTTTGCCGGCGAGGCCCGTGAGTTGCGCCGTCAGTTTGCCGAGGTGACCCAGGGTCGCGCTTTCCTGTTGCAGGGCGGCGATTGCGCCGAGAGTTTTGCCGAGTTCTCGGCGGCAAAAATTCGCGACACCTTCAAAGTGCTGCTGCAGATGGCAATCGTGATGACCTTCGCCGCCGGTTGCCCGGTGGTCAAGGTCGGTCGCATGGCTGGCCAGTTCGCCAAGCCGCGTTCTTCCAACGATGAAACCATCGACGGCATCACCCTGCCCGCCTACCGCGGCGATATCGTCAACGGCATCGGCTTCGACGAAAAAAGCCGCGTGCCAGACCCGGACCGCCTGCTGCAGTCCTATCACCAGTCCACTGCCACCCTGAACCTGCTGCGCGCGTTTGCCCAGGGCGGTTTTGCCGACCTGCACCAGGTGCACAAGTGGAACCTGGACTTCATCGCCAACTCGGCCCTGGCCGAGAAGTACAGCCAGCTGGCCGACCGTATCGACGAAACCCTGGCCTTCATGCGCGCCTGCGGCATGGACAGCTCGCCGCAATTGCGCGAGACCAGCTTCTTCACCGCTCACGAGGCGCTGCTGCTCAACTACGAACAAGCCTTCGTACGCCGCGACAGCCTGACCAACGACTACTACGACTGCTCGGCGCACATGCTGTGGATCGGTGATCGCACCCGTCAACTGGACGGTGCCCACGTCGAATTCCTGCGCGGGGTGAACAACCCGATCGGGGTCAAGGTTGGCCCAAGCATGAACCCCGACGACCTGATCCGCCTGATCGACATCCTCAACCCGGAAAACGACCCCGGCCGCCTGAACCTGATTGCGCGCATGGGTGCCAACAAGGTCGGCGACCACCTGCCGAACCTGATCCGCGCCGTGCAGCGCGAAGGCAAGCAGGTGCTGTGGAGTTCCGACCCGATGCACGGCAACACCATCAAGGCCAGCAGCGGCTACAAGACCCGGGACTTCGCGCAGATCCTCAGCGAGGTGAAGGAATTCTTCCAGGTGCATGAAGCCGAAGGCACTTATGCCGGCGGGATTCATATCGAGATGACCGGGCAGAATGTCACCGAGTGCATCGGCGGCGCGCGACCGATCACCGAAGATGGCCTGTCGGACCGCTACCACACCCACTGTGACCCACGGATGAATGCCGATCAGTCGCTGGAGTTGGCGTTCCTGATTGCCGAGACGCTAAAACAGGTCAAGCGCTAAGAGCGCCACCCGCAACCGCGCCGCACTGGCCCGCTGGCAATTGAGCTGTATCTGCTCAAGCCCGAGCCAGTCGGCCATCTGGCGCAAATTCAGGGCCAGTGCCTGCATCCCTTCCTCGTCCAGCCCCGGTTCTTCCTCGTGAACGGCATGCACCGCCAGGCGCCCGGCCGCCCGCTCCGCCCGTAAATCCACCCGCGCCGCGATCCGTTCATTGTGCAAAAACGGCAACACGTAATAGCCGAACACCCGTTTGTGTTGCGGCGTGTAGATCTCCAGCCGATAGCGGAAATCGAACAAACGCTCGGTACGGCTGCGCTCCCAGATCAGTGAATCAAAAGGCGATAACAGCGCACTGGCGGGCACCTTGCGCGGGACTTTTGGCTCGGGCAGGCAATAAGCCGGTTGCTTCCAGCCCTGGACCTCGCATGTGATCAATTGCCCATCCTCGACCAACTCCGCCAGGCGCCCACGGCTGTCGCCCGGGTCCAGGCGGAAATAGTCGCGCAGGTCTTTTTCAGTGCCAACCCCCAACGCCGTGGCGCTGTGCAGCAGCAAGCCGCGCTGGGCCTCGGCCTCGTTCAAGGGTGTTTGCTGGAGAATTTCGGCCGGGATTACCCGTTCCGGCAGGTCATACAGCCGCTCAAAACCACGCCGCCCGGCGACGGTCACCAAGCCTGCTGCGAACAGCCATTCCAACGCATGCTTTTCATCGCTCCAATCCCACCAGGGGCCGGCGCGTTCCTCGCGGGTCGACAAACTGCCCGCACCCAAGGCGCCTTGCTGTTCGACGATGCCCAGCACCCGCGCAATGGTGGCCTGTTGCTCGCGACCAAAGCGCGCCATTTGCTGATAGATGCCCTGCCCCTGAGCCGCCCGCTCCATACGCCAGCGCATCATCGGGTACAGCGCCATCGGCAACAACGAAGCCTCGTGGCCCCAATACTCAAACAGTGAACGGCGCTTGCCCGAGCTCCAGGCGGCCTGTTCAAGAATCAACGGAGAGTAGTTACCCAAACGGGAAAACAGCGGCAGGTAGTGCGAGCGCACCACCGCATTTACCGAATCAATCTGCAACACGCCCAAACGCTCAACCAGGCGATTGACCTGCGCGGCCTTGATCAACGCCGGTGGCTGGCGCCCGGAAAAGCCTTGGGCAGCCAGCGCCAGGCGTCGCGCCTGCTTGAGGGAAAAGGACAGTTCTGCGGGCATGTGCATCTCCTTGTGTGCTCGCGAACCACCCTACTGCATCCCGAGTCATTTTCGCAGCGGGTCTTCCCAAAAATGCCGGCGGCTTTCCTGCTCGACATCACCACGGTTGAGCCCGATGTCCTTGAGCGCCTCATCGCTCATGCTCATCAGCAGTTGGCGTTCACGGTGTACGGCCAGCCACCGGGAACCCAGTTGAAACAGCCCGGAAAACGGCCGCTTCGCCATCAAAACAAAACCTCTTTGACCTTTCATCATCTCGCCCTCCAGTGGGGATGACTGAAGTCTGTGCCTGGCGCTATGATCAATCCAACGAATGTTTCTTATGCAATACATCTCGGAGATTGATCAATTGTCCAGCTACCCGAGTATCGACACTGAAGTGCTGCGCACCTTCGTCGCCATCGCCGATCAGGGCGGTTTCACCCGCGCCGGCGAGCAGGTCAACCGCACCCAGTCGGCGGTGAGCATGCAGATGAAACGCCTCGAAGAAGATGTGTTGCAGCGCAAGCTGTTCGAGCGCGATGGCCGCCAGGTGCGGCTGACGCCCGAAGGCCAGGTGCTATTGGGCTATGCCCGCCGGATCCTGAAGCTGCACAGCGAGGTGTTCAACACCTTGCGCGAGCCGCACATGGTCGGGCTGGTGCGCATCGGTACGCCGGACGACTACGTGATGCGCTACCTGCCGGGGATTCTCAAGCGCTTTTCCAAGGCTTACCCGCTGATCCAGATTGAAATGCACTGCGAGTCGTCAGCGGTACTGATGCAGCGCCGGGACCTCGACCTGACGGTTATCAGCCGCGAGCCGGGGAATGAAATCGGCGAGCTGCTGCGCCATGAACGCATGGTCTGGGTGGCGGCTCCCTGCTTCTGCATGGATGAACACAGTGCCCTGCCCTTGGCCATTTCCGGCCTCGACAGCTTTTGCACGCAGTGGGCACGCGCCGCGCTGGACGCCCAAGGGCAGGAATATCGACTGGCGTATCACAGCTCCAACGGGGCCGCGATCCTGGCGGTGGTGGGCGCCGGCCTGGCCGTGACGATCAACATGGAAAGCCTGGTGACAGAAGACCTGCGCATATTGGGCGCAGCGGATGGTTTCCCGCCGTTGCCGTCGGTCAATCTGCGGCTGTTGCGCAACCCGCGCACCACCTCGCCGATTACCGAATGCCTCGCCGAATACATCCTCGAAGGCTTCAAACTTTAAAAGTCAGCATCACCGCGCACACCGCCAGGAACCCGCAGAACAGCCCGCGCAGCATACGCTCGGGCATGGCATGAGCGACTTTCACGCCCCAACTGATGCTGAGCAGGCCGCCAACGGCCAAGGGCACGCCGATCAGCCAGTCCACTTCATGGTGCCAGGCGTAGGTCACCAGGGTCACGCTGGTGCTCGGCAGGGCCAGGGCCAGCGACAGCCCTTGGGCAACCACCTGGCTGGTGCCGAAGATGCTGGTCAGCACTGGCGTGGCCACCACCGCGCCGCCTACCCCGAATAAGCCGCCCATGGACCCGGAAGCCGCGCCCAGCACACCCAGCCACGGCCAGGAATACCGCATCTGCGCCGAAGGCGGCGCATTGTGGGTAAACATTCGCAGCAGGTTGTAGGACGCCAACACCAACAGAAACGCGATAAAACCCACGCGCATCACGTCAGCGTCTATCCCCACCGCCCAGATTGAACCCAACCAGGCGAAGGAGAAGCCCATCACGCCCAGCGGCAACGCATGACGCAGCTCAATCCGGTTGCGCTGGTGATAACGCCACAACGCGAGCATCACGTTCGGCACCACCATTACCAGGGCCGTGCCTTGGGCGATCTGTTGGTCCAGGCCGAAAAACACCCCAAGCACCGGAATGGCGATCAGCCCGCCGCCAATGCCGAACAAGCCGCCGACGGTTCCCAACGCCACACCCAGTACCAAATACAACGCTAAATCTGCCACCACTTTGCTCCCGCCATTCCCGAGACTTGCATGCTACGCAGTCCGCTCTAGCGCGGAAACGCACAGCATCGCACAATGGCTGTGCCAATTTCGCACAAGCAGCCACTGATGAACCCCAACACCCTGACCGATCAACTGAGCCTGTTTCTGGATGTGCTGGAAGCCGGCAGCTTTTCTGCCGCCGCGCGCCGTCATCCGCTCACGCCCTCGGCCGTGGCGCGGCGCATCGACAGCCTGGAAAGCTCGGTGGGCAGCCGGCTGTTTCAGCGCAGCACCCATGCCGTGGTGCCAACGCCCGCCGGCCTGGCGTTTGCCGAGCGCGCCCGCCGGATTGTCAGCGAGTTGCAACTGGCACGGGCCGAAGCGGTGTCGCTGAGCCACGCGCCTGAAGGGTTGATCCGCGTGGACGCACCGGCCGCCTTCGGCAGGCGGCACCTGGCGCCTGCCATCGCCGACTTTCTTAACGTATACCCCGGCCTGGACGTGCACCTGCATTTGATCGATAGCTTTGTCGACATGCAGGGCGAGCATTTGGGCAAGGTCGACCTGGTGCTGCGGGCCGGGCATATCGTCGACACCCGGCTGATCGCCACGCCCCTGGCCAGCATCGTACGCATCGCCTGCGCCAGCCCCGCTTACCTGAAAAGCCGTGGCACACCGACCCATCCCAGCCAGCTAAGCGAGCACGACGGCCTGGATTGGGAAGGCCTGGCACCCATGTTCGCCTGGCGTTTTGAACTGGACGGGCGCAAAGCCACCTACCGCCCGCAACGCATTCGCATGAGCGCCAACAACGCCGAAGCCCTGCTGTCAGGTGCCCTGGCGGGATTGGGCATCGCGCACCTGCCCACCTGGCTCGCCAGTGAATACCTGGTGCGCGGCGAACTGGTACCGCTGTTCTGCGAGAACGGCCTGCCGACGCCTGAAACCGCCGGCATCTACGCCCTGCGCCTGGAGCAACACGCCAACGCCCGCAGCCGGTTATTGCTGGAATACCTCAAGGCACGCTTCAGCCCTGTACCACCCTGGGACCTGGCGCTGCAAAGCGGCTTGGGTTGACCGGCCGGACAGAATTGTCTGGCGCGTTAAAGATTTGCCCGCTAGATTCAAAACCAGACACGTTTTAAGGCACTGCCATGACCAAGCCCCTCGATACCTGCGAATCCTTGATGCTCGACAACCAACTGTGTTTTGCCCTGCATTCCACCTCGTTGTTGATGACCAAGGTCTACAAACCCCTGCTGCAAGCCCTCGGCCTGACCTACCCGCAGTACCTGGCGATGATGGTGCTATGGGAAGAGGATGGCTTGACCGTAGGTGAAATCAGCAATCGCCTGCTGACAGATCCCGGCTCCCTGACGCCGCTGCTCAAGCGCCTGGAAGCCGAAGGCCTGCTCAGCCGCACCCGCAGCCGCGAAGACGAGCGCGTGGTGGTGGTTGAATTGACCGATGCCGGGCGCGCCCTACGGGACAAGGCCATGGATATTCCTCAGTGCATTCTGGGCGCCAGCGGGTTGGACATCGAACAATTGCGCAAGCTGCAAGGCGATTTACTGGCGCTGCGGAACAACCTCCAACACGCCCTCTAAAGGCACCAACGCATCAAAAATGTGGGAGCGGGCTTGCTCGCGAATGCGGTGTGACAGTCGCCAGAGGCATTGACTGATCCACTGC
>NZ_NIXO01000115.1 GCF_002204795.1 Pseudomonas sp. K2I15 | reverse complement strand
GGTACAGATACACTTTTTCGACTTTGGCATCGGGTCGCATCATGGCGAGCTGGCTCCTGAGGGAATCGGGAGCACAGCATCCGGGATCCGATAAGCGCTTTGAATGTGGGGTTTATGGAGCGCTTACGCTATACGCGGGTTGACCGACCGGCCCAAAGAACAAAACCGGCATACCCGAAGGTATCCCGCGTACAGCTGCCGCGACACAATACATCAGGCGTAAAAAAAACGCCCAAGATCGGTTTTGGCGCAATTGTTCTATGGTTGCGGACGGTCAAATCCGGTCGCTGAATTGGCAGCGACTGCGGGAGATTAGTCAGCCCCAGTCCGACTGACAACCTGAAACAGCTGTCGGAAAAATCCGAGAGCCATTAACCCGGCGTACCGTTCATCGACGTACGCCAGTCACCAAAAAATCAGTCGATTTCAGTACTGCGCGCAACTTCCTGCTGTGCCTCCAGCGCCGCCAACCGCTCAGTCAACACCCCATGAACCCGCTCATACGCACCACTGCCCAACAACAACCTCTTCGGCGCAGGCTGCACATCAGCCACTGCCAACATCGCCTTGGCCATCTTCACCGGGTCACCCGTCAGCCCAAACTCTCCACTGGCCACCGCCCTGCGCACATCACCCGCCGGCGTCTTGTCATATACCGCCATCGGCGGCGGGCTCACCAGTGCAGCACCAAAGTTCGTACGCGTGGGCCCAGGCTCCACCAACGTGAATTCAATCCCAAACGGCGCAACTTCCTGCGCCACCGACTCCACAAACCCTTCAATCGCCCACTTGCTCGCGTGGTACAGGCTGAAGTTCGGATACGCCAACTGCCCGCCCTCTGACGAAACCTGCAGCACCCGGCCGCCGCCTTGCTCCCGCAGAAACGGCAGGCATGCACGAATCACCTGGATCGAGCCCACCAGGTTGGTCTGCAACTGTTGCTCGATCTGCTCGTCGCTGACTTCCTCCGCCGCTCCAAACAGCGCATAACCCGCGCTGCTGACCACCACGTCGATGCGCCCCAATTCGGTAAACGCTTGCTTGACCACCTTGCGAATGGCTGTCGCATCGTTCACATCCAGCTGCGCCAGCCACAGTTGCTCGGGATATCGCTCTGCCAAATCCTTCAGCACTTCGGTTTTACGCAAGGTGGCGGCCACGCGGTCGCCTCGCTCGAGCAGTTGTTCCACAAGGGCTTTGCCGATGCCCGAGGAGCTGCCAGTGACTAGCCAGGTTTTATTCATGGGGATGTCCTCCGTAAGCTGCCGAGTTGGCAAACATTACGGACACCGTACGCCGTGGCAACTGCTGCTACTATCGATGCAATCGTGCATGAGTTAGTGAAAATTCCCCATGAATCAATCGCCGCCCTCGCTCGCTGAACTCAGTGCCTTGACGCTGATCGTGTCCCTTCGCAGCTTTCGCAAGGCGGCCGATGAGCTAGGGCTGTCGGCCTCGACCCTCAGCCATATGATGCGCACGCTGGAGGCCAACCTCGGTGTGCGCCTACTCAACCGCACCACCCGCAGCGTGGCGCCGACGCCTGCCGGGCAGCGGCTGGTGAGCCGGGTGGCGCCGTTGTTGCGCGAGTTTGAGTTGGCACTGGAGGAGGTTAATGAGTTCCGCGATTTGCCCAGCGGCAGCCTGCGCATCAGTGCCAGCGAGCCGGCAGCGCGGATTCTGTTGGAGGCGATACTGCCGGAGTTTCTTACGCGCTTTCCGCAGATGACTGTGGATTTGGTTACGGATGGCCGTCTGGTGGATATCGTCGGCGAGGGTTTTGATGCGGGTATCCGCTTGGGCGAATCGGTGCCTCAAGACATGATCGCGGTGCGCCTGGGGCCGCCCACACGCTTCATAACCGTGGCCTCGCCGAAGTACCTGGCAAACCGTCCCGCGCCACTCACGCCGGACGACCTGCAGCGTCACCAGTGCATTTCCATTCGTATGCCCAGCGGAAAACCTTACCGCTGGGAGTTCGAAAAGCACGGGCAGTCGCTGACGGTGAGTACCACCGGAAACCTCACCCTCGATAACGTGGAAATCATGGCCGACGCCGCGGCTCGCGGGCTGGGCATAGCCTATGTGCCGGAGCATACAGTGGCGCGACATTTGGCGGATAAGCGCTTGATAAAGGTGTTGGAAGACTGGTGCCCACCGGGCGCTGGACTGTACTTGTATTACCCGGGGCATCGTCATGTGCCGGGTGGTTTGCGGGCATTTATTGAGGTAGTCAGGGAGATGGTCGATGTTGCCTAATCATGTGGTTCAAGCGGCTGCGAAGTCGGTGTTGCAGCAGCTCGTTACGCATATCACACCCGCTTCGACTGAGGTTTCCATCGCCCGAATGGCGGCGCAGATGCTCGCGGACTCCGGCTATCCGAAGACCTGGTATTACGACTGCCCGGCCTTCGTATTACTGGGTTCACGCAGTGTGCTTTCGGTGTCGGGCCGCGACTATCGGCCAAGTGACGAAGCGGTCGGTTTGCACAATCTGATTACGGTGGATTTGAGTCCACGCTCTGGCAATGTGTGGGGCGATTGCGCGCGCTCTTTCTATGTGGAGGAGGGTGTGTGCCGGGCGGTGCCGACGGGTGCGGAGTTCAGTAAGGGCTATGAAGTGGAACACCGGTTACACGCGATGATGCGCACATTCGCCCGGCCTGGGACCACGTTCAATGACCTGCATGAGTTCGCCAATGATCTGATCGCGTCCGAGGGTTTCGAGAATCTCGATTTTGCTGGCAACGTTGGCCACAGCATTTGCGAGCAACGTGACCAAAGGCTCTACATTGAGGCGGGCAATCATCGGCGCCTGGAGGAGGTGGTGTGTTTTACCTTCGAGCCGCATGTTCGCGAGCGAGGCGGTCGCTGGGGCTATAAGCACGAAAATATCTATTTCTTCAGTGATGAGGGAGAGGTCTGCGAGCTTTGACGAAGGCGCCGGGCTCCTGACGAAACGCGGCGCCTTCGGTTTTTTCGCGAGCAAGCTCGCTCCTACAGGGACATGCGGTCCAACAGGCTGTACCACGCCACGCCTGCGCCGATGTAGAAGCGTTGCAAACCATGCAGTGGCAAACGCTGCAAAGGCGTTACCGGGTACGCGAAGTCCGAGCGGCTGTCACACAGGCGTCCGGCCAGTTGCTGGCCCAGGCTGGTGCACAAGGCAATCCCGCGCCCATTGCAACCCAATGCCAGGGTCAACCCGGGCGCGGGCTCGTGGACGTGGGGCATAAAGTCCCGAGTGATCGCGATCCGGCCCGCCCAGCGGTACTCGAATTCCAGCTTGCCCAACTGTGGAAACAACAGTGCCAGCGAGCGTTCCAGGTGCGCAAAGTCCGCCGGCCCGGTGGGGTCGTTGAACAAACCGCGCCCGCCCATCAGCAGGCGGCCGTGGGCGTCCTTGCGAAAGTACAGCAGCAGGCGTTGGGCGGTTGAGACGGTTTCCTGTCCCGGCAAAACGCTGTCTGCCGCAGGCCCGCTCAATGGCCGGGTAGCAACGATAAAACTGTTGGCTGCCAGCACGCTTTGGGCCATGCCGGGCCACAAGTCGGCGCTGTAGCCGTTGGTGGCCACTACCACCTGGCCGGCCGACACCTGTGCACCGCTGGCGGTCTGTAACTTCCAGCCTGCGCCTGCCTGTTGCATCGCGGTTACCGCGCTTTGCCCGTGGATGCGTACGCCCGCCGCCTGGGCGGCGCGCACCAGGCCGCGTGCATAGGCCAGCGGTTGAATGGCGCCCGCGCGACCGTCCAGCCAGCCACCGGCAAACGCCTGGCTGCCCATACGGGCGGACACCGCGCCGGCATCCAGACGCTGCACCGGCACGCCGCGTCGTGCCCACTGTTCGGCCCGGGCATGCAGGCCCGTCACGCCTTTTTCAGAATAGGACACCTGCATCCAGCCCTTGCGTGTGGGCGCGCAGTCGATGCCGTGGCGTTCGATCAGGTTGAACACCAGGTCGGCAGAGTTGGACACGGTATGGATCAGCGGTTCGGCACGTTTGGCACCGTACCTCTGCACCAGTTGATCCGGGTCGTATTTGAGCGTCGGGTTGACCTGCCCGCCATTGCGCCCGGACGCGCCCCAGCCGGGTTCGTTGGCTTCCAGCACGCACACGCTTACGCCGCGTTCCGCCAGGTGCAGGGCCGTGGACAAGCCGGTGTAGCCGGCACCAACGATGGCCACGTCGACCTTGATGGATTCAGCCAGCGCGGGTGTCGGCGGTGCGGCGGGGGCTGTCGCTGCCCAGAGTGACTTCATGACAGGCTCCGGGTATTGGCCGTCGGGTGCAGCACACGGCGCAGGAAGTCCTGGGTACGTGGCTGTTGCGGGTAGCCCAATACTTGTTCGGCCGGCCCGCTTTCCACGATGTAGCCGCCGTGCAGGAAGCACACGCGGTCGGCCACTTCGCGGGCAAAGCCCATCTCGTGGGTCACCACAATCATGGTCATGCCTTCATCGGCCAGGGTGCGCATCACCTCCAGCACATCGCCCACCAGTTCCGGGTCCAAGGCTGAGGTCGGTTCGTCGAACAGCATCGCATCGGGCTTCATCGCGAGTGCGCGGGCGATGGCTACCCGTTGTTGCTGGCCGCCGGAGAGTTGTTCTGGATAGGCATCGGCCTTGGCCGACAGGCCGACTTTATCCAGCAGCGCCAAGGCTTCTTCCCGGGCCTGTTTCAGCGGTTCGCGTTTGACGTACACCGGGCCCTCCATCACGTTTTCCAGCACGGTGCGATGGGGGAACAGGTTGAAGCGCTGGAACACCATGCCCATGCGGCTGCGCAATGCATGCACGGTCTTGCTGCCACGTTGCACGGTTTCGCCGAACACGTTGATGGTGCCGCCGTCGTAGGCTTCCAGGGCGTTGATGCAGCGCAGCAAGGTGGATTTGCCCGAGCCGGACGGGCCGATCAGGCACACCACTTCGCCCTTGGCCACGTTCAGGTCGACGCCGTGCAGCACGCGATGGGTGCCGTAGTGTTTTTGCAGTTGGCGAATCTCGATCATGCTTTTTTCCTCCGGCCCAGGTGCTGTTCCATGCGGCGCAGGCCATACACCAGCGGCAGGCTCATCAGCAGGTAGAGCAGGGCGACCAGGGTGTAGACGGTCATATTCTGGAAGGTCGACGAGGCGATCAGTTGGCCCTGGCGCGTCATCTCGGCCACGGTGATGGTCGACACCAGCGAGGAGTCCTTGAGCATCATCACCAGGGTGTTGCCGTAGGGCGGCAGGGCGATGCGAAAGGCCTGGGGCAGGATCACCCGGCGCATCATCAGCACCGAGCGCATCCCCAGGGCTTCGGCGGCTTCACGCTGGCCTTGCTCCACGGCGATGATGCCGGTGCGGAAGTTCTCCGCCTGGTACGCCGAATAGGCGATGCCCATGCCGATCACACCCGCCTGGAACGCGCTGAGGTGCACGCCCATGTCCGGCAGCACGAAGTAGATGTAGAACAGCTGCACGATGATCGGCAGGCCGCGAATCACGTTAATCACCGTGCTCGCCGCCCACGACAGCGCCTTGATCGGCGACAGCTTGAGCAACGCCAGCACCAGGCCGATGGCGCTGCTGAGCAGGAACGACAGCACGGTAATCTGGATCGTGACCCAGGCGCCCTGAAGCAGGATCGGCAGGAAGTCCCGGGCGTTCTGCAGGAATTCAGCCGGGTTCATGGCTGCACCTGGGCATCAAGCCCCCACTTCTTCAGGATCGCCTCCAGGGTACCGTCAGCCTTGATGCTGGCGATGGCCTGGTTCAGGCGTGCGAGGGTTTCGCTGTCGCCCTTGCGCACCACCAGGCACACCTCGCCGACGTTGACCGGCTTGTAGTCGGTCGCGAGCTTCACGCCTTTGAACAGCTTCTGGCGGATCTGGTACGCCACCACCGGCTGGTCACCCACGGCGGCCTTGATACGGCCCAGGCTCAGGTCCCGGACCATTTCACCGATTGAGTCGTAGGTGCGGATTTCCTTGAAGATGCCAAGCTTGTTGAGCATGTCGTAGAAGATCGTGCCGGCTTGCACGCCCACCACTTGGTCCTTAAGCGAACTGAGGTCGGTATAGGTTGCGTTGTCATCGGCACTCACGATCAGGCCTTCGCCGTAGGCGTACACCGGCGCGCTGAAGTCCACCACCTGGGCGCGCTCCGGGGTCTTGAGCATGCCGGCGGCGATGAAGTCGAGCTTGCCGGAGGTCAGCGAAGGAATCAGCGCGGCAAAGTTGGTCTGCTCGATTTCGCTGGTGAAACCGCCAGCCTTGCCCACGGCATTGGCGACGTCGACCATCACGCCCTGGATGCTGTTGCTCTTGATGTCGAGGAAGGTAAATGGCGAGCCGCTGGCTGTTGCACCGACTTTGTATGAGGGCGCACCGGCGGCGTGCACGGTTGCCACGCAAAGTGTGGCGCAAAGACCGAAGGCGAGGCGGCGAAACAAGGGCGAAAGACTGTTCATCGGGTTACTCCAGAAGGAAAACGGATCGTCAGTACCGCAAGCGGCTGGAGAGGAAACCGCAAGCTCTGTGCCATTTTGATTCAATAAAATCGTTTTTCGCTATATAAAATTGAATAAATGAACTTTTCGTATCGGTATGCGATTTTTAGTGGTCGGATTTTGCGGTTTGGTGTAAAAATATCGCCACGCTTGATCGACCTGACCGCGAGTCCGCCATGTCTGAAGAACGCAACAGCTTGCACAACCAATCCCTGGAAAAAGGCCTGTCGGTGCTCAAGGCATTCAGCGCCCAGCGCCGCAGCATGAGCCTTGCCGAGGTGGCTGAGGCTGCCGGCATGACCAAAAGCTCGGCCCAGCGCATGGTGTTTACCCTGGAGAGCCTGGGTTACCTTCGGAAACACTCGCGCACCCGCCATTACCAACTCACACCGCGGGTGCTGGAGTTGGGCTTCAGTTATCTGGATGCCCATTCGTTGATTGAAGTGGCCAACCCGTTCTTGTCGGAATTGACTCGCCTGACGGGAGAAACCTCGTGCCTGACGGAGCCGGCGGGTTGCGACATGACGTACATCGCGCGGTTTGTCAGCTCAGGCTTTGTGCCGGTGCACATGCCGATTGGCTCGCGGGTGCCGATGTATTGCACGGCGTCGGGCCGGGCGTATTTGAGTGCGTTGCCGCAGGAGGAGGCACTGGCGTTGATCGAGCACAGCCAGCGGGTGGCGCACACCAGCCAAACGTTGACTGAGGTCGACAGGATCATGGAGTCGTTGCAGCAAGTGCGCGAACAGGGTTATGCGGTGAATGGCCAGGAGCTGTTCCTGGGCGACATGACCATCGGCGCGCCGGTGTTGGGGGCAAACGGTCGGCCGGTGGCGGCGGTGCATGTGGTGGCGCCGACCAGTCGGTGGAGTCGGGCGGATGCAGAGAAGCAGTTGGCGCCGGCGTTGTTGCAGTGTTCAAGGGCGTTGAGTAATTCGGCGCGGAATCTTGAATAGCCCCATTCTCAAGAACACAGCAAATCCAATGTGGGAGCGGGCTTGCTCGCGAATGCGGTGGGTCAGCCGATACATGTGTGAC
>NZ_NIXO01000114.1 GCF_002204795.1 Pseudomonas sp. K2I15 | reverse complement strand
GAATGTGTTTCTGATACACCGCTTTCGCGAGCAAGCCCGCTCCCACATTTTGATTGCGTTTACAGGTTAAAACGGCGCTGGGCACTCGAAGCGCAAGCGCTCGCCGCTCTGGGGATGGGTGAAGCTCAACATGCTGGCGTGCAGGCACAGGCGCGGCCACGCGGCCAAGGCCTGTTCATGGGCGTACAAACCGTCACCCAACAAGGGATGACCGATGGACAGCATGTGCACACGCAGTTGATGCGAACGGCCGGTAATCGGCGTCAGTTCAACCCGGCACCAATCCCCGCAGCGCTCCAGGACTTTCCAGAAGGTCAGTGCGTTCTTGCCGAACTCATGGTCCACCACGTGCCGTGGCTTGGTCGGCGGGTCGTAGCGTAATGGCAGGTCGATGCTGCCGCTGTCCATCTCCGGTTGGCCCCAGCACAGCGCGGTGTAGGCCTTTTCGGTTTCCCGGTCGTGGAACTGACGCGACAGTTCACGGTGGGTGTCCGCGTCGCGGGCCAGCAGGATGATGCCGGACGTTTCCCAATCCAGACGATGGACGATGCGGGCTTCGGGGTAGCCGTTTTCCTGCAGGCGGGTGATCAGGCAGTCCTTGTTGTCGTCGGCGCGACCGGGCACCGAGAGCAGCAGGGTAGGCTTGTTCACCACCAGGACAGCAGCGTCCTGATGAAGGATATGGACATTGGACAACGGCATTAAAACAGCCTCGTAACAAACGCCAACGGCGGCTGGGTTGCCGAAGTTCCTGTAGGCGCGAGCTTGCTCGCGAAAAACTTAAGAACAACACGTTCATTCAGGATGAGCGCGTTATCGTTAACGTCCATCGCGAGCAAGCTCGCTCCTACAGAAGTCCAGTAACCGAGCCGCCGTGGCGACCGCCTTTTCGATCAACGATCAGGCAGGGTGATATTGAGTTCCAGAATCGAGCAGCTGCCGTCATTTTCCAGGGCGACATGTACGTCATCGTTACCGATATTGACGTACTTGCGGATCACCTCCACCAGTTCCTTCTGCAAGGCTGGCAGGTAATCCGGGGTGCTGCGTTGGCCGCGTTCGTGCGCCACGATGATCTGTAGACGCTCTTTCGCTACCGACGCGGTACTTGGCTTTTTGTTGGCGCGAAAGAAGTCGAGAAATTTCATTGTTTAGTTGCCTCCAAAGATACGCTCGAAGAATCCCTTCTTCGCTACATCGAGGAAGCGATGTTCCACGGTTTTGCCCAGCAAGCGATCAACCGCATCGCTGTACGCCTGGCCGGCGTCGCTCTGGTCGTCGAGGATTACCGGCACGCCCTGGTTGGAAGCCTTCAGTACAGCCTGGGATTCCGGGATCACGCCCAGCAGGGTCACGGCCAGGATGTCCTTGACGTCTTCCACGCCAAGCATCTCGCCCTTGCTCACGCGCTCAGGGTTGTAGCGGGTCAGCAGCAGGTGTTCCTTGATCGGCTCTTCGCCTTTCTCGGCGCGCTGGGACTTGCTGGCCAGCAGGCCGAGCATGCGGTCCGAGTCACGTACCGACGAGACTTCAGGGTTGGTCACGACGATGGCTTCGTCGGCGAAGTACATCGCCAGGTGAGCACCGGTCTCGATACCCGCCGGGGAATCGCACACCACGTATTCGAAGGTTTCCTTCAGTTCAGCGAGGACTTTGCCCACGCCTTCCTTGGTCAGCGCTTCTTTGTCGCGGGTCTGGCTGGCGGCCAGTACGTACAGGTTCTCAAGGCGCTTGTCCTTGATCAGGGCCTGTTGCAGGTTGGCTTCGCCGTTGACGACGTTGACGAAGTCGTACACCACGCGGCGTTCGCAGCCCATGATCAGGTCGAGGTTACGCAAACCGACGTCGAAGTCGACGATGACTGTCTTGTGGCCGCGCAGAGCGAGGCCGGTACCGATAGCGGCGCTGGTGGTGGTCTTACCCACACCACCCTTGCCGGATGTAACCACGAGAATCTTGGCCAAGGTGTTTCACCCCTAAGGAAAAAGGACTTTTTAGCCCCTGAAAAACATCTCTTGAAACTCGCTGCAGGCGGACAGCCTTTGTAGGAATAAGATGAAAAAAGTGCGATTTACCAAAGGTAAATGTCACCTGCCCATTATTCCTACTTAAGTTTTGCCGTTTTCGCTGTGCTATCAGAGTCTAGAGATGCTTGGAAAATGCGGCAGTATCCGTTAAAGACGAACGATGTTCAACACATCGCCCGACAGGCTGACTTGCACCCCGGCGCCCCACAGCGGGTCGCGACGCAAATCTTCCGAAACCTTGTACTGGCCTGCGATGGACACTAGCTCAGCGGTCAACTGCTGGCAAAAAATACGGGCCTTTGTGTCACCTTTTACGCCGGCCAGTGCACGACCACGCATGGGACCGTATACATGGATGTTTCCATCGGCGAGAAGTTCCGCCCCCGGGCTTACCGGGGCGATGACAACAAGGTCGCCACCCTGGGCGTAAATCTGCTGCCCGCCCCGTACGGGAGAGGTGATGATCTTTGTAGGCTTGATCGTCGGCTCCGGCGGTTTCTCGGGTTTTTTCTTCTCTTCGCCGACCAACGGGTCCAGCGGACGCTCCCGTGCACCGGACGGCGGCAGTACTGGCAGTTCAATGGCTATTGCCGCGGCAATGTCTTCGATACGGCTGGCACGAATCGCCAGGGTGCGCAGGCCATGTTGGCGGCACACGCGCATCAGGCCGGGCAGGTCGACAGCGCCCTGGCCGGCCGGGAGTTTGTCCAGGGCCAGCACCAGCGGCGCATTGTTGAAGAAGTTCGGCGCGAGGGCGACCTTGGCGGCGAGCTGGCGGTCCAGGGCATCAAGGTCGTTGCGGGCCAGTTCCAGCACGGTAATGGCGAGCATGCTGCCTTTCAGCTGGAACACGGGATCTTGGTCTAGCGGTTCGGTTTGGCTCATGGTCGGCAAAGCGGCTTGTCACGAAAAGTGTCGAGACTTATAACGAGAACATCCGCTAGCCGCAAGCCGGGTCGAACCGTTGTAGAATGCGCGGCCGTTGTCTTTACCGGAATCTTTAATGGATCGCCCGCGTTTTCGAGCTGAATTTTTTCACCCGCGTTTTTGGCTGTTATGGCTGGGACTGGGTTTGCTGTGGCTGATTGTGCAGTTGCCGTACCGGGCTTTACTGGGGATTGGCCGCGCCTTGGGTGCCGGAATGTACCGGGTGGCCGGTGAACGTCGCCGCATCGCCGCGCGAAACCTGGAACTGTGCTTCCCGGAAAAATCCGCCAAAGAGCGTAAACATTTGCTCAAGGAAAACTTTGCCTCCACCGGTATCGCTTTTTTTGAGATGGCCATGAGCTGGTGGTGGACCAAACCGCGCCTGGCGCGCCTGGCCCACGTCGAAGGGCTGGAGCACCTCAAGCAGGCGCAACTGGAAGGCAAGGGCGTAATCCTGATGGCCCTGCATTTCACCACCCTGGAAATCGGCGCAGCCCTGTTGGGGCAGAAGCACACCATCGACGGCATGTACCGCGAGCACGGTAACCCGTTGTTCGATTTCGTCCAGCGCCGTGGCCGCGAGCGGCACAACCTCGACTCTCTGGCCATTGAGCGCGAAGACGTGCGCGGCATGCTCAAGGTATTGCGCGCCGGCCGTGCCATCTGGTACGCACCCGACCAGGACTACGGCGCCAAGCAAAGTATCTTCGTGCCGTTGTTCGGCATTCAAGCCGCCACCGTCACCGCCACCAGCAAATTTGCGCGCCTGGGCAAGGCGCTGGTGGTGCCGTTCACCCAGGAGCGCCTGGCGGACGGCAGTGGTTATCGCCTGGTGATCCATCCGCCGCTGACCGATTTCCCCGGTGAAACCGACGAGATCGATTGCCTGCGCATCAACCAGTGGGTCGAAGCCTCCGTACGCGAATGCCCCGAGCAATACCTGTGGACCCATCGCCGCTTCAAGAGCCGGCCACCGGGTGAGCCTAAGCTGTATGAAAAACGCCGTCGTTGATCTGAATTCCCCAAGCACCATGGAGTGATGCAATGCGCCCAGCTGAACCGGTCACAGGCTTGATTCTTTCCGGCGGCGGGGCGCGGGCCGCCTATCAGGTGGGGGTATTGGCGGCGATTGCCGAACTGCTGCCGCCGGGGGCAGCCAATCCGTTTCCGGTGATTGTCGGCACCTCGGCCGGGGCGATCAATGCGGTCAGCCTGGCCAGTGGCGCCATGGACTTTACCGCCGCCATCCAGCGCCTGACGGCCTTCTGGCAGGGCTTTCGCAGCCATCTGGTGCTGCGCAGCGACTGGCCCGGGGTGATCAGCCAGGCCAGCCGTTTCCTTATCCACAGCCTGCTGGGGCTGGGCGCACAGGTGCCGGTGGCGCTGCTCAACAGTTCGCCGCTGCGGGACTTGTTACGCGACAAGCTGCACTTGGAAGGCATCGAGCAGTCGATCCGCGAGAAACACCTGCATGCGGTGGCCATCACCGCCTTCGGGTATGAGTCCGGGCAGGCCGTGACGTTCTATCAGGGCGGCGGCACCATCGATGCCTGGCTGCGGCATCGGCGCATCGGCATTCCCACTCAATTGACCGTTGAGCACCTGCTGGCCAGTTCGGCAATTCCGTTGCTGTTTGCGCCGGTCAAACTTGATCAGGAATATTTTGGCGACGGTGCAGTGCGGCAGTCGGCACCGATCAGTCCTGCGTTGCACCTGGGGGCCACCCGGGTGCTGGTGGTGGGCGTCAGTGGCAACCCGCGCGGCAACGATCCTTCGAACCCGGCACGTACCTTCACCGGCCAGGAGCCGACGCTGGCGCAGATCGGTGGGCACATGCTCAACAGCACGTTCATCGACAGCCTGGAAAGCGATATCGAATTGCTTGAGCGGCTGAACCAGTTCAGTCATGTCTTGCCTGGTGACGCGGCAATACAGGGCCTGGCGCCGGTGGAGGTATTGGTGATTGCACCGAGCCAGCCGATCGACGAAATCGCGGCGCGTCACCGCCAGGAATTGCCGGCGGCATTGCGCCTGTTTCTGCGCGGGCCGGGGGCGACCAAAACCAGTGGCGCGGGCGTGCTCAGTTACTTGCTGTTCGAGGCGGGGTATTGCAGCGAATTGATTGAGTTGGGAAGGCGGGATGCGCTGGCCAAGCGCGAAGAGTTGAAGCGGTTTCTGGGCCTGACACCGGACTGAATGTGGGAGCGGGCTTGCTCGCGAATGCGCAGTGTCAGTCAGCAAAGTAAGTCACTGACCCACCGTATTCGCGAGCAAACCCGCTCCCACATAAACCCGATTCCACAGGGGATATGCGGTGTGGTTAGAAGTGGTACTTCACCAACAGACTTGCGGTGTCCTGATTGGTTTCGAACGCGCCGCTGTCCTGGATCCCGTATTTGTTCTTCCAGTAGTCGTATTCGATACCGACATACAACTGCTTCTCGCCCCAATGCAGCGCCTTGCCCAGGTCATATTTGATCTGCGGGTTGAAGTGCAGGTTGGCGTGGTAAGTGCCACGGGCGTTCTTGTCGTTGTCCACCACCCAGTCCATAAAGCCGTCGATCAGCACGTTGGAGTTGCCCACCGGGATCGTGTACGACCACACCGGCGTGATCTGCCACACGCCATCACCCGGGCGATTGCCCTCGGTCTGGCGCTGGTAGAAGTTCAGCTGGAAGTAGTCGAAACCGGGGATTGCCAGGTCGAAGCCAGGGCCCAGCAAGTACGACTCGTTGTCGCCTTCGCCGAACTCGTAAGTGAACGCCAGCAACACGTCTTTGATCGGACCGAACGACAAGTCCTTGTCGAAAATCTTGCCGAACGACAAGCGCGGGCTGAACTCACCGTAGTAAGTACTTGGGCCGGCGTTGCCGTCTTCCTTGCCGTTGTAAAAGATGCGGTCGACGAAGAAGAAGTTGTCACCGTACTTCCACGCATCGGCGTGTTCGAAGGTCACGGTTTGCTGGATCTGTGGGTTAACAGTGAAGTTCTTGCCCCACAGATAAGTCAGGCTGTTGTTCTGCCACTGCAGCAGATCACCGGCCATGGCTTGGCCGCCAGCCAGCAGGGATCCTGCCAGCATCAGGCTGTTCACAGTACGTTTCATTCGGTTGCTCCCGAGGTAAAGGTTATTAGTTTTTTTCTAAGCGGACGCTCTGGTATGGCGTCTTTTGGCTTGCCGCAAAAATCGTCTGTTCGGTCAGCTTTAATGCTTTTAGCAAGAGCTGCGCCAAGGTGTTTAAAAGCCAAAAAATCCCCGTCGGCTGCGATGAACACAGTCGAATTCGGAGAGTTTTCGCACACATTGGCTGCGGACCTGGGGCCGGGATAAGTTGGCCTTGCAGTCAGCTTTTACATTCGCTGTTTTTTTTTGAGTCGATTTGAGCGGGCGCCGAGAATACTGACTCCCAGGCCTGTGCTCAAGTGCGCCGTTACAGAGCGCGCGGGGCGAGAATGGGGCACGGCGCGTGGCCGGCCCCGGGTGAATGGCGTGCATGGTGTGTTCCCTGATCGTTATTGTTTTTGTTGTGACGCAGGAATCAATGTGGGTGTGCGTGAGCGCTGGCGGCAGCGCGTTCGGCACCACCCAGAATGTTGAATAAGAGGTTCAGCGACAGCGCACTGATCGTGGCCATGGCGATACCACTGTGAGTGATCGGGCTCATCCACAGCGGCAACTGCGCGAAGAATTCGGGACGCACTACCGGGATCAAACCCATGCCGATACTCACCGCCACCAGCAACTGGTTGCGGCGGTCGGCGATGTCGGCTTCCTGGAGGATCTTGATACCCGTGGCCGCCACCATGCCGAACATGGCAATCGCCGCCCCCCCCAGCACTGCCGGCGGAATCGACGCCACCAGGAACGCGGCCTTGGGCAGCAGGCTCAGTACAATCAGAAACGCCCCGGCCACGATCGTTACCGAGCGGCAGCGCACACCGGTCATCTGCACCAGGCCGATGTTTTGCGCGAACGAGGAGTGGGTAAAGGTGTTGAAGAACCCGGCGAAAAACGATGCGCCGGCATCACACAACAGGCCGCGACGCAGCATTTTCGGCGTGACTTCCTGGCCGGTGATCTTGCCCAGGGCGAGGAACATCCCGGTGGACTCAACAAAGATAATCACCACCACCAGGCACATCGACAGGATCGGCGCCAACTCGAACTTGGGCGTGCCGAAATGCAGTGGTGTCACCACTTGCACCCACGGCGCCTGGGCCAGGCCACTGAGGTCGACCATGCCGATTATTCCGCACAATCCGTAGCCGAGGGCCATACCGATCAGCACCGAGATATTCACCCAGAAGCCGCGCATGAAACGGTTGATCAGTAGGATGGTAGCCAGCACCAGCGCGGCAATCGCCAGGTAAATCGGTGAGCCAAACGTTGCGGCCGCAGCACCGCCACCGGCCCAATTGACTGCAACGGGAAACAGCGAAAGACCAATGGCGGTGATCACGGTGCCGGTCACCAGTGGCGGAAAGAAACGCACGACCTTGGACATGAACGGCGCGATCAGGATGCCGAAAAAACCGGCGGCAATGGTCGCGCCGAAGATCCCTTGCAGGCCGATGCCGGGCATGCCCGCCATGGCGACCATGCTGCCGACTGCGGCGAAACTGGCGCCCATCATCACCGGCATGCGAATGCCTACGGGGCCGATACCGAATGACTGGACCATGGTCGCGATGCCCGCCACCAGCAGGTCGGCGTTGATCAGGAAGGCGATTTCTTCACGGCTCAGGCCCGCCGCCTGGCCGATGATCAAAGGCACGGCGACGGCGCCACCGTACATCAGCAAGACGTGTTGCAGGCCTACCAGAATCAGTTGCAAGAGGGGCAGCCGCACCATGGGTGGCGCTGCAGGAGTCTGCGGTTCTAACTGGGACATGCAACACCTCGGATCTTTTTATTGTTGTGTTGTTCGGCATTCAATTGCCGGGTGGAACTCATTCTTCAAAACACGTCGCAGCTCTAGTGTGGGAGCGGGCTTGCTCGCGAAGGCGGTGTGTCATTCAACACTTCAGGTGACTGAACC
>NZ_NIXO01000113.1 GCF_002204795.1 Pseudomonas sp. K2I15 | reverse complement strand
TTTCGCTCTGGACCTTGCCCTTGCTTCTAACACTCAGGTCGGCTTTCAGGCCGCCGTGCCCTTGATCTGTTTTTGATCTTGATCTGCGGGCCCCGTTAACCACGATGGCCGCAAGTAGGCACGGTGGAGCGGGTAAATCGGCAAGGATGCCGATTTAGCCGCGACGGGCCAGGGACGGGCCGTCGCGGCGGCCCGCGGAATCGGGCCTTCGTTCCGGCATGCCGAGCCTAAGCGAGGCACCGAGTGGTGGGGCAGAGACCTTTTGGTTACTTTTGGCTGGGCCGGCATTCCGGGCGTTTGCCAAAAGTGACCCGCTGTAAGAGCGGAACCATAAGTAGCCGTTACCTAAATAACGGATATGCACACCACCACCAGCGCCCCACCCCCCCATCACCGCGGCACCGCCCGAATCACCGCCCGAGGCCCCAAATCAGGCACAGCCTTATCCACCGAAGGCAACTGCGGCGCCTGCACATCCGGCATCGCCCAACTGCGCTCCGGCTGCAACCCACCCTGGGCCCTGCGCATAAACTCATAACGATTGAGCGTAATACTGCGCCCCGCCCCACTGTCACGAATAATGTAGGGCCGCAAAAACACCATCAAATTAGTCTTCGTCACGCTGCGTTTTTCATTGCGAAATAACGCCCCCAACCCCGGAATATCCGATAACCACGGCACCGCGTCATTGCTCTGGCTATAGCCATCCTGCAACAACCCACCGAGCACCATGATCTGCCCGTCATCCAGCAAAATACTCGTATCAATCGCCCGCTTGTTCGTCACCGTCCCGGCGTCCACCGAAGCCCGCGTGTCCACACTGCTGACCTCCTGATAAATATCCAGCTTCACCGTCCCGCCCTCGGAAATCTGCGGCCGCACGTTCAGCTTCAGCCCCACCTCCTCACGCTGCACCGTCTGGAACGGGTTATTACTCGTGCCCCCGCCCCCAGTCACATAACTGCCGGTGACAAACGGAATCGTCTGCCCCACAAAAATACTCGCCGCCTCGTTATCCAGCGTCAGCAGGTTCGGCGTCGACAGCACATTGGTCCCGCCCTTGCTCTTCAACGCCCGGGCCAGCACCTTGAGGTCCAACACCTTGCCCACCCCCGGAATATCCACCGTGCCGTTCACCAGCCCGATGTTCAACCCCTTGGGCAATACATCAATGCTGGTCTTGCTGGTAGGCGTTGCATTCAACCCGCTACCCCCCAAATTCACCCCGCCAAACCCACCCTTCCCGGCCAGGTTCCCCGCCTGCCACTGCACCCCAAACTCGGTGGCATCGTCCTCGCCCACTTCGACGATCAGGCTCTCGATCACCACCTGGGCGCGGCGCTGGTCGAGCATGTCGATCACCTCCCGCAGGTTGCGATACAACGGGTCCGGTGCCGAGATCAGCAAGGTGTTGGTGGTGGCGTCCGCCTGGATCGTCACGCCACCGGCGCTGAACGCGGTGTTCTGGTCGCTGGTGGAAGAAGTGCCGGTGGAACTGGTGTCCTGCCCGTAACCGCTGGGCTGGGCAGTGCCGCTGCCGGTAGGTGTACCGCTGCTGTTTTGGGTACTGCCCTGGCCGGTCTGGGTGTTGCCGCCCATGCTGCTCAGTTTTCCGCGAGCATTGTCACCGGCACCGGTATCGCTCTCGCCGGTGAGCAAGCCCCGCAGTGACTGCGCCAACTTGCCCGCCTGGGCGTTGCGCAGGTACACCACGTGCATATTGCTCGGGTTGCTCTGGGCATTGTCCAGCTTGTAGATCAGGTTGCGTGCCAGCTCGGTACGCTCCGGGCTGCCGGCGCGGATGATGATGGAATTGGAGCGCGGGTCACCGATCACGTTGATCTTCTGGGTCTGGTCGGCACCCTGGGTTTCCAGCAGCTCCGAGACCATGGCGGCAATGTCCACGGCGATGCCGTTCTGCACTTTCACCACGTCGGTGTCGATGGCACTTGGGGTGTCGATGCCGTCGATGATCTGTGCCACGCGAGCGAGGTTTTCCGCGTAGTCGGTGATGACGATGCTGTTGTTGCCGGGGTAGGCGTTAATCGGGTTGTTCGGCGACACGATGGGGCGCAGCACCGGGATCAGGTTCACCGCGTTTTCGTATTGCAAGCGGAAGGTGCGGGTCTGCATGCCCTGCCCGCCCGGGTTGGCGC
Organism: Pseudomonas sp. K2I15; assembly: GCF_002204795.1. Classification (GTDB taxonomy): domain Bacteria; phylum Pseudomonadota; class Gammaproteobacteria; order Pseudomonadales; family Pseudomonadaceae; genus Aquipseudomonas. Next base: position 5,862 of record NZ_NIXO01000113.1, on the reverse strand, counting down.
CGCTGTAGATCGGCCCGCCCAACAGTTTGGCATCCGCCTCCGGCACCACTTGGGCCACGCCGCCCACGTCGACCACGCTGAAGCCCTGCATGCGCAGCGCCGCCAGCAGCATGTCGTAGGCCTGATGCGCCGGTACCTGGCCTTCGCTGACCAGGGTGAGGTTACCTTTGACGCGTGGGTCTACCAGGAATTGCTGGCCGGTGGCGCGAGACAAGGCGCGCACCACCGCCTGGATATCGGCGTCGACGAAGTTCAGTTGCACCGGTTGATCACCCAACGGGTTGCGCGCTTTGGCCGGCGCTGCGCCATGGCTGCGGGCGCTGTTGGTCACCGGGTGTTGCACCCGTGGCGGCTGCACCGGCTCGCGCTGGCGGTCCAGCGGTGTGTCGCCGCTGCGCCGGGTGTCGGCCAGGGGTTGGCCGAGTTCGCTGTCTACCAACAGCGGCGCGGACGATTGGGGGTTGCTGCACGCTCCCAGCGCCAACAGCAGCAAAGGGGCGACCTTGCGATAAGGCGCAGCGTTGGGCAATGACCACTTCATGAAGCTTCCTTAGCGCCAGGCGCCTGATCCATGCGAACGGTCCCGGACAAGGTGCCGGCCGAGTTTGAAGGGGGGGCATCGCCTGCGCGCTGCAAGCGGGCCTCGGAGACTTCCAGGGAGAATGGCCGGGGATTGGCCAGCAGCCAGTCAACCACGGCATCTGCCGGGGCCTCCTCGAAGGTCAGGCGCCAGCTGCCGGTTTCCTGCGGCTGCAATTGATAGCGGCCCTGTAGCCCGGCGTTGTCGAGGGACTGGTGCAAGGCGGTTTCCAGATCGCGGCTGCGCGGGGCTGTGGCGACACCCTGCAGCAGTACCTGTAAGGCCTCGGCCTGGCTACGCAATTTCGGGGTTTCGACTTGCCAGTAATCAATCTTCTTCAGCGGTGGTTGAATCAACAGCAACCAAATCAGCAGGCCCGCCAGCACCAGGCCGGCGCCCACCAACAGACGTTTTTCACGCACGGCCAGGCCGTTCCAGAACACGTGGGCCTGGCTGCGCAGAAGCTGCAAGCGCTTATTCATCTTCGGCCTCATCGTCTGCATCGGCTTCAACGCGCTCGGCGAGCGGGCCTACCGTCCAGCCTTGGTCGTCGCGGCTCGCACTGAAACCGGCCTGGGCCAGCAGTGCTTGCCCGTCAGAGGCCAGCGCCGGGCTGCGGGTGTCGGGTAGCAGGCTCACACGCAGGCGACCTTGCTCGTAGGTCAGGCTCTCGACGCTGCCCACCATGGACGGCAGGCTGCTGCCCGCCAACGCCAGCAAGCCGGTGAAACGCTGGCCAGGTTCGGCCGCCGCGCCACTCTGGCGTGCGGCCAATTGCTGACGGGCTTGTTGCAGCGGGTTGAGAATCACCGGCAATTCGGGGAAGGCCTGGCGTACTTGTTGGCTCATCTGCGCCTTTAGGCGCTGGCCTTCGTCGACCTGCCGGGCGGCGTAGAGGTTCAGGCCCAGGGTCCAGATGACGACTGCCAATGCGGTACAGGCCAACGCCCTGCCCCAGCCACCAGTGGCCGCTTGCTGAAGCCGACCGTGCAGCCCCCAGCCCGGCAACGCACCGCTCCAACAGGCATCACCGGTCACTTGCAGCACATCGACGCCGGTGGCGAGCAGGTCATCCAGCGCCTGCTTTCCAAGAGGATGCACTGCGCCCTGCTGCACGCTGTGACGCAGCAGCAAATGCCCGTCGCTGAATGCCGCGCCTGGTTGCTCGCTGACCGGCAACATATAGGGCGCCGGGTACAGGCCGCGCACTTTGATTTTCAGCTGGGACGTTACCCGGCCCAGGTGTTCAAGGCTGCTTTTGGGCAGCCAGCCAACCTGCACCACGCCGCTGCTTTCCCGTGGGCCGTGGGCCACATGCATCAACTCCACCGGGCCGAGAATCAGCGCCTGTGCCGCGCAGGTCACCGCGTCATCGACCTTGGCGCAAGGCAATTGCGGCAGTTCCAGGCTGGTCAGCAGGCTGTCCCGGGGATGCAGAAAACACTCCGCCTGGTTATTCGCCAGTTGCGCCAGGCTGCCCTCGCCCTGCTGGCTCACCTGCCCGGCGCGGTCCAGCCAGGCGAATTGCACCGGGCTCTGGGCATTGAGTTCATCCAGCGGCGGCAACGCAATTCGCAAACGCTTCATACGCCCACCCGCGACCAGATCACCTGGGGCTGACGGTCTTCGGCGCGATACAGCAACGCCTCCAGCGTGACCCGACGCTGCTCGCGACGCGCCTGGCCGTACACGCGAAACCACTCGCTGGTAATCCCCACCTGCACCGTGTCCACCGCCACCTGGGGCATGCGCAACCGATTGACGAAATCCCCACGGTTGATAAACCAGCGCCCGCCGTCACGCTCGGCCACCAGTGCCTGGGCCTGCGACAGGCTGAGCCCCGGCACCACGCTACTGAGCACCTCGGCGCTGGCGGTGTTGCCGTTGACCCAGGTATTGCCGGGCAGCACGCTGACGTAACTCGCCAGGCGCCGCAGCTGACGCGGTTCGAGGCCTTCGATACCGCTTAAGTCGGTGAGGCTGCGCAACATCGGGTACTTGGCCGGAATCAACTGCGCCGCCGCGCCGGGCGAGGTGTCGCGGCTGCTGTTGAGGCCGCCGTTGAGTGAGGCCGTACCCTCGCGCTGGTCGTATGAGTCGATTACACGCCGACTGATGCGGCGGCTCACGGCCGGGTCGATGCCGATCAATTGGCACAGGCGCTCGAAGCTTTGCAATTGCGCGGCGTCGGGGTGTTGTTGGGTCACGAGATTGCGCAGGTTGAACTTGCCCTGCTCGTCTTCGATCCGTCCCTCAAAAGCACCGCCCAGGGGCCGTGCCCACTGTTGGTCGAGCCGGGTCAATACGTCCTGGCGGCGCGCGTCCCACAGGAGTTGGCGGCTGGTTTCCAGGCCGCCATTCAACAGCCATTGGCCCTGGATGCGCAGCTGTTCGGCTTCCAGGCTACGGGTGAACACGGTTTGTCGGGTGAGCATGCCACCGGCAATCACTGCGACCACGGCGGCGATCAGCAAGGCGCTGATAATCGCCATGCCGCGCTGCTTCGCCGCTATGGGCAAATGGCTGTTCATCGCCGGCCTTACAACTGCCAGGAGCCGATATCGGCGTTCACACCGTCGCCATCGGGTTTCCCGTCGGCGCCGAGGGAGAACACATCCACTTCGCCGTTGGCACCCGGGTTGAGGTAGTGATACGGGTTGCCCCACGGGTCGTTGGGCAGGCGTTCCAGGTAGGCGCGCCAGTTGCTGTTTTTTGCGTCTGCCGGGCGCTCCACCAGCACCTTCAGGCCCTGGTTCATGGCGGGATAAGTGCCGTGGTCGAGGCGGTAGAGTTTGAGTGCCTGCATCAGCCCGCCGATGTCCTGCTTGGCCGCCGTGGCCCGCGCCTGGTCCGGGCGGTCGAGCACCTTGGGCACCACCAGCGCCGCCAGAATCCCCAGAATCACCACGACTACCATGATCTCGATCAGGGTGAAACCGCGCTGCCTGCGTGGGGACGTGAAGTGTGCGATATCCATCTCGACATTCCTTGGCTTGAGTGCATTTCGTGGCGCAGTGTTGCAAGAACACATGTCAGTCGTGTTGAAAATCCTCGGGAGCTTTGGTCGCCAATCGGTCAACTGCCGGGGCTAGTCTGCGGGCCTGTTTCCCGGTTTTGAGTACGCCATGGTTGGCCCCCGCAACGCGCAAGGTTTCACCCTGATTGAAGTGTTGGTGGCCCTGGCGATCATCGCCGTGGCCATGGCCGCAGCCGTACGCGTGGCCGGGCTGATGACCACCAGCAATGGGCTGCTGCGGGACAAGTCGATGGCGTTGCTGGCGGCCCAGAGTCGCCTGGCGGAACTGCGCCTGGAAGGTCGGCTGAGCCCGGGGCGCAAGACGTTCGACTGCGACCAGGGCCGGCTGAAACTGCGCTGCGAACAAACCATCAGCAACGGGCCGGATGGGCGCCTGTTCCAGGTCAGCGTGCAAGTGCTGGACGCCACCCATGAAGCGCCGCCCCTGGCGCGCCTGGAAACCTTGCTGGGGCGCCCACCGGTGAAGCGCCCGGTTACTGCCGAGTGAGGCTTGGCAACGCCGGTGCGTCGGGCAACTTGTCGAGGGGCACGCGGATTTTTTCAGCGCCGCGTTCGATCTCCACGCTATCGCCCTCGATGGCCGTCAGGCGCACGCCGGGGCTTAAGCGTTCACCCAACAAAAAGCTGCGGGGCGGGCCGTCGTTGAGACTGAGGATCGCCACCGCGCCACGCGCCCCGGCGAGCACGCCGGAGACCTTGATCTGCATGACCGCCGGGGTATTGGAAAACCATTGCACGGCAGGGTTGTCGCTGCGGGCGGCCAATGCCTGGGGTGCGGCTTGCGGGGTGTGCGACTCGGCCGATGTGAGCAGCAGCGGCGTCCAGGTCGCAACCCCCGCCAGCGCCGCCAGCAACGCCACGGCCTGGACGCCGTGGGCGGGTGAGAAACGATGGGCGAATGCCATGGGTGGGACCTCCTGTTTGTCCGTTGCTTCAGGCTACAGGGCAATTCACACCTTTTTATTTCAGCGGCTCATCAGGGAGCGAAAAATGAAACAGCAGGGCTTCACATTGATCGAGTTGATGGTGGTGTTGGTGATCATTGGCATCGCCAGTGCGGCCATCAGCCTGAGTATCAAGCCTGATCCGTTGCACCTGCTGCGCAAGGACGCTGAACGGTTGAGCCAGCTGTTGCAGGTGGCCCAGGCGGAGTCGCGTGCTGATGGTCGGGCGATTACCTGGAAGGCGGATGCCAAGGGGTTTCGCTTTAGCCGCGTTACGGATGATGGGCTGGGGTTGGAAAACTTCAGCGGTGATCAGCAATTGCGTGCGCGGGCCTGGGACAGTGCGTCGATGCAGGTGCGCATTGAGCCTGGGAAAACGTTAGTGCTGGATGCTGAGTGGGTGAATCCGCCGGTGCGGGTGGTGCTGTCGGACGGGCAGCACAGCTTGAGTGTGCAACGGGATGCGGCGGGGTTGTTGCGGGTGGTGGCTCATGAGTGATCAGAAGGGTTTTACGCTGATTGAGGTGATGGTGGCGATCATGTTGATGGCGGTGGTGAGCGTGATTGCCTGGCGGGGGTTAGACAGTGTGACGCGGGCTGATCAGCATTTGCAGGCCAGCAGTGAGCAGACTGAGGTGCTGTTGCGGGCGTTGAATCAACTGCAGTTGGATGTGAGTTTGCGGGCGGGGGTTGAGTTGGGGCCGCCGGTGGGTGACGAGGCGCCCAAGCCTGGGGCGTTGGCGGCGGTGTCGGTGAGGAGTTCGGATAGCAAGGGGTTTCGGTTGGAGGTGATCCGTGGTGCCCCGATTGCCGGGGATGGGTTGCAGCGGGTGCGGTGGTGGCTCAAGGGGGACACGTTGTATCGGGCGGCGGCGCCGGCGCGGGATCGGTATCCGTTGCCGGCGGCCCGGGATGCGGTGGCTGTGTTGGGGCAGGTCAGGGATTTGCAGGTGCGGGTTTGGGATAAGGGGTGGCGGCAGTTGAGTGGGAATCGGCAGGAGGAGCCGCAGGGGATCGAGGTGGTTTTGGTGCGGGAGACGGGTCAGGGGGTGGAGCGGTATCGGCAGGTTTTGGGGCCCCTGCGGTAGTGGGGTGTTGGGCGGGGTACATATCCGTTGCTGCGGTAACGGCTACTTATGGTTTCGCTCTTACAGCGAGTCACTTTGCAAAAGCGTGTACGGACCGGACACATGGTGGACACATGTGCGGGGACATGGTTGACACATTATGAACCGTAATCAGGCTGTTTCACGTCGATCGTTCGCAAAAAATGATGGCAAAAATAAACGTCAAACAGCCCG
>NZ_NIXO01000112.1 GCF_002204795.1 Pseudomonas sp. K2I15 | reverse complement strand
GCTGGAAGGTAAGGCGGCGCGGGCGCATGTCTCAACAGCTCGTGTGCTTAAGGCTGCCAAGTCGGATAAACGGACTTGAACATGACTTTAAACGGGGTTTTAAACCAAGACCTTGAAAGGCATGGCTGTAAGAGCGGAACCCTAGGCGGCCGTTACCTAAATAACGGATACACACACAACCCCAATACCTACGACTATCGCAGGCAACCCAGCTCCCACAATTTCTAGCTCGCGCTCAGCTCGGTGATAGCTTTGATCAGCACATGGATGTCGGCCGCTGAAGTCAAAAAGCCTGGCGTCACCCGAATACAACTGCCGAACGCAGCGCCGCTGCGGGTCGTGGTGAACAGGTCGTATTCCTTGAGCAACCGATCCGCCATCACCTGCTGATCCGGCTGATCAGTAAACTTGAACGACGTGATCGCGCAATACAGCCGTGGATCATCCGGCGTCAGCACTTCAATCCCCGGCAACTCCCGCACCTCACTCACCCACAAATCCCGCAGGTAATTGAGCCGTGCGCCCTTGGCCTTCGATCCGCCCAACAAACGGTGCTCTTCGAACACCAGTGGCAACGTCATCAGTGCCGGGAAATTCGGCGTGCTGTAGGGCGTACGAGCGCGCACATCGGTGGCCGGGTAATGAAACTCACCCATGTCCGGATCAATGTCCGCCAACCGCTGCGGGTCGATATAGAGAAAGCCCAGGGTCAACGGCGCCCCAATCCACTTGTGCAGGTTAAAGCCGGCAAACGCGATGCCCAGCTGCGCCAGGTTGAACTCGATCTGCCCCAACGCATGTGCGCCATCGAGGATCACATCAATCCCGTGTTCCCTGGCAGCGGTGGCAATCGCCTCCACCGGCATCACCAGCCCGGTGCGATGGGTCACGTAGGTCAGCGCCAGCAACTTAAGTCGAGGGTAGCGCACGAACGCATCGCGATACGTCTGCACCAGGCTGTCGAAACTCGCCGGGTGTTCGTGGGCAATCTCGATCACCTCCACCCCACGGTTCTGCGCCAGCCAACGCATGGCGCCCTTGACCGTGTCGTACTCCAGGTCGCTGATCAGCACCTGGTCGCCCGGCTGCAAACGGTTGTAGTTGCGGATCAGCGACTGCAACGCATCTGAGGCGCAGCGGGTGAGGGCGATGGCTTCAGGATCGGCACCCAGCAACTGCGCCAACTGGTTACGAATCTCGACGTTTTCGCCCTGCTCGAAACGCTGGCGCACATAGATCGAATTGCTGCGATTGATGAACGCCACATTGTCCTGATACTGCTCAAGTACCGCGCGGCTCATGCGCCCGAAGTAACCGTTTTCGAGGTTGATCGGGCCGGGCTCCAGGTCGTAGCGCTGGGCGACTTCATGCCAGTGTTGTTCATCGCGGGTACTGTCCATGTGCGTGCTCTATTAATGACGAGGGGCGGGCTTGCCGTGTTTGGCGCGTAGGGGTTCCAGCAATTCGGACAAACCGTTGTGGTCGATTTCCTGCATCAATGCCAGCAACCCACCCAACTCGCCGTGGGGGAAACCTTCACGGGCAAACCAGTTCAGGTAGGGGCCAGGCAGGTCGGCAATGATCCGGCCCTTGTACTTGCCGAAGGGCATTTCGCGGGTGATCAGCAGTTCAAGTTTTTCAGGATTCATGGGGCTTCAGGTCGTTGAGTCGATGCCTTGGAAAATACAGGCATTCTGCATGGAGGCCAAATGACAGATCATGCAAATAACGCGGATACAGATTTTTGCTGAATATATAACTTATTGAAATTTAATGATTAATTCGTTTTTCAAAAGCTGGCACGAGCGCTGCAATTACTAATGCACGTTTCTTAACCCGCGAAGGAATTGAAAAATGACTGATATCAACAAAGAATCGATCTCCGTACTCAATGACCTGATCGAGACCAGCAAAGACGGCCAGGAAGGCTTCAAGACCTGCGCAGAAGACATCAAGCATCCAGAACTCAAAGCCCTGTTTAAGCAACGCTCCCTCGATTGCGCAACGGCCGCTGTTGAATTGCAGACTGCCGTCAAAGCCCTGGGTGGCGATCCGGAAAAATCCGGCAGCGTTGCCGGTGCCTTGCACCGTGGCTGGGTTGACGTGAAGTCGATGGTTACGGGTAAAGATGAAGAGGCTGTATTGAACGAAGCCGAGCGCGGTGAAGACCATGCGCTGAAGGCTTATAAAGAAGCGATCGAGAAGATCAACAAGCACAACCTGCTGGGTATTCGTGACCTGGTAGAGCGTCAGTTCCACGGCGCGCAACGCAACCACGACCAGGTGAAAGCCCTGCGTAACCAGGCGCGCGCTCAGTCTTGAGCCCGGCCTGAATAAAAAAGCCCCGCAGATGCGGGGCTTTTTTATGCGTATTGGTTTAACCGATGCTGATGGCCGGCAGTTCGGTCAACGTCACGGTCTGCTGCTTGCGCGGCGCCAGGATCTCGGCTTCGCCGTCCACCACCAACTCATCGCGCTGGTTGAACACGCGGGTGGCGATGCGTACGCGAAACTTCGGCAGCTTCTCCAGGATTTCCAGACGCACGGTCAGGGTGTCGCCGATTTTTACCGGCTTCTGGAAGGTCATTTGCTGGCCGATGTAGATGGTGCCGGGCCCAGGTAACTCACACGCCACCGCCGCGCTGATCAGGGCGCCGCTGAACATGCCGTGGGCAATGCGCTCCTTGAACATGGTCGCCTTGGCGAATTCGGCGTCCAGGTGCACCGGGTTGTGGTCGCCGGACATCGCCGCGAACAACTGGATGTCGCGTTCTTCAACGGTCTTGCTGTAGCTGGCGGTCTGGCCGACTTCAAGGGCTTCGTAAGGTGTGTTGGTAACCTGGGTCATCAGATGGTGCATCCTGTGGCTAATCGGTAATCTTAATGTTTTGATTTTAAACGAAAAATTATTCGCAGCGGGTCGGTCGGCGCAGTTCTACGGCCTGGGCCAGCCACGTCAGCACATCGGCTGTGACCGCGTCGCGGTTGGTTTCGTTGAATAATTCGTGGCGCGCCTGCGGGTAAATGCTCAGCTCCAGGTTCTGGCAGCCGGCTCCACGCAAAGCGTTGGCCAGACTTTTGAGACGCTTGCCCTCACTGACCGGATCACATTCACCGCCCATTATCAGGATCGGCAGGCCCGGATCGATCTGAGCGAGATTGGACGCTTTGCTGATTTGCTGCAAGCCGCCCAGCAGGTCGATCCACAGCTGGTTGGTGCAACGAAAGCCGCAGAGTGGGTCGCTGACGTACTTGTCGACCTCGGCCGGGTCGCGGCTGAGCCAGTCGAAAGCAGTGCGGTTGGGTTTAAACGCTTTGTTGAACGATCCAAACGACAGGAAATCAATCAGCGCACTGCGCCCGCGCAAACCCTGGCGCAAGCGTTCCACATGAGCAATCACCTTGGCCGCGCCGTACAGCGCCACCGGCTGGAAATTCGAGCCACTGAGAATCGCCGCGTTGAGGCTCGCGCTGTGGTGCAGCAGATACGCCTGGGCGATGTAGCTGCCCATGCTGTGGCCCAGCAGAATGATCGGCACCCCGGGCGCCTGCTGGCCGATGTGCTGGTTAAGGCTCGCCAGGTCGCCCACCACTTTGCTCCAGCCGTCTTTCTCGGCGAACAACCCCAGCGTGCCCTCGTCGGCGGTGCGCCCGTGGCCGCGCTGGTCGGGGGCGTACAGGCCGTAACCGGCGTCACACAACGCCTGGGCCAGGCGCGCATAGCGGCCACTGTGCTCGGCCATACCATGGGCCAGCATGATCAGCGCCTTGGGCGGCCCGTCCGGCAGCCATTGGTTGACGTACACCCGACTGCGGTCATTCGCGGTCAACCAGAAAGTGGTGTGGTTCATGGCGCTTCCTTTGCTCAGGGTCGTTGCAGTGTACAACTCATCTGCCGAGGGCCGTTGGATCAGCGCAAGCCTTGGCGGGGAGATTCACACAATCAATGACGCATCTTGTTGTATTTGCCTGATTGACCATAGCTGCTAACGTCCCCAAAGCTCCGCTTTCATCGCAGTATCTAAAGCGGCCGGACCACTCAGGTAAGAGGACAAGAATAATGCAACCTGATTTCTGGAATGACAAACGCGCGGCTGGGGTTCCCAACGAGATCGACCTGACGGCCTACAAGTCGGTGATCGAAGTCTTCGAGCGTTCCTGCAAGACCTTTGCCGATCGTCCTGCGTTCAGCAACATGGGGATCACCCTGACCTACGCCGAGCTGGATCGGCGCAGCGCAGCGTTTGCCGGTTACCTGCAATGGCACACCGACCTCAAGCCGGGTGACCGCATTGCGGTGCAGATGCCCAACGTCCTGCATTATCCGATTGCCGTGTTCGGTGCCCTGCGCGCCGGGCTGATCGTGGTCAACACCAACCCGTTGTACACCCCGCGTGAAATGCGCCACCAGTTCAAGGACGCCGGCATTCGTGCGCTGGTGTACCTCAACCTGTTTGGCTCGCGGGTTGAAGAAGTCAGCAAAGACACCGAGATCGAATACCTGATCGAAGCGAAGATGGGCGACTTCATGCCCGCAGCCAAAGGCTGGCTGATCAACACCGTGGTCGACAAGGTCAAGAAGATGGTCCCGGCCTACAACCTTCCACGGGCCATCTCGTTCAAGCGTGCGCTGCGCATGGGCGCCGGCCAGGCACTCAACCGCCACCCGGTCTCCCTCGACGACATCGCGGTGCTGCAATACACCGGCGGCACCACTGGCCTGGCCAAGGGCGCGATGCTCACCCACGGCAACCTGGTGGCTAACATGCAGCAAGTGCGGGCGTGCATGTCGCAACTGGGCGACGACGGCCATCCGCTGATCAAGGAAGGGCAGGAGGTGATGATCGCGCCGCTGCCGCTGTACCATATCTATGCCTTTACCGCGAATTGCATGTGCATGATGGTGTCCGGCAACCACAACGTACTGATCACCAATCCCCGGGACATTGGCGGCTTTATCAAGGAGCTGAAAAAGTGGCGGTTCACCGGGCTGTTGGGGCTCAACACGCTGTTTGTGGCGTTGATGGATCACCCGGATTTCAAGACCCTGGATTTCTCCCAACTCAAGCTCACCAACTCCGGCGGCACCGCGCTGGTCAAGGTGACGGCCGAGCGTTGGCAACAACTGACCGGCTGCGCGATTGGCGAAGGCTACGGCCTGACCGAAACCTCACCGGTGGCCAGCACCAACCCGTATGGCGGCAAATCGAAGCTGGGCACCGTGGGTATTCCGGTGCCGGGCACGGCGATGAAGATCATCGACGACAACGGCGTGGAGTTGCCGCTGGGCGAGCGGGGCGAGCTGTGCATCAAGGGCCCGCAAGTGATGAAGGGTTACTGGCAGCAACCGGTGGCGACCGCCGAAACCCTGGACGCCGAAGGCTGGCTCAAGACCGGCGATATCGCCGTGATCGACCCGGATGGCTTTGTGCGCATCGTGGACCGCAAGAAGGATTTGATCATCGTCTCGGGCTTCAACGTGTACCCCAACGAGATCGAAGACGTGGTGATGGCACACCCGGCGGTGGCCAGTTGCGCGGTGATCGGCGTGCCCGACGATCGTACCGGCGAGGCAGTGAAGCTGTTTGTGGTGGCCCGTGCGCAGGGCGTGAGCCTTGAAGAACTGAAGACCTACTGCAAGGCCAACTTCACCGGCTACAAAGTGCCCAAGCACATTGTGTTGCGTGATTCGTTGCCGATGACGCCGGTGGGCAAGATCTTGCGCAGGGAATTGCGCGACATTGCCTGATTTGAAATAGGGTCAAAAATGTGGGAGCGGGCTTGCTGTGGTGAAGGGGCTTGCCCCCCGTCGGGTTCACCACAGATTGATGGGGCTGCTTCGCAGCCCAACGCGGGGCAAGCCCGCTCACCACAGCAAGCCCGCTCCCACTTTTGGTTTTTATTCATTCAGTTTAACCGTGTGAAAGCCCATTCCAGAGCCTTTCCTCGGCTTATAGAATCTTTGCTCTAAAAATGACCATTAGATATTCTTGAGTCATGTTTATGACCGTAGGGGCCTCTTTTGGCTCTAGGCGGCCTTTGGCAAAGCTGCTACTCTCGGCGCGCTTTGTGACCTCTCGGCTTGCTTGAAACAGCCGAAATCACTCAAAAAAACACAAACAAATAATAATCGCATCAAATGCGATGAATGAATTCGCGTCGCTGAGGAGTGGGCTTCCATGATCGAAGACTTTTGGAAGGATAAGTACCCCGCCGGGATTGCTGCTGAGATCAATCCAGACGAGTATCCAAATATTCAGGCGGTACTGAAACAGTCCTGCCAGCGCTTCGCCAACAAACCGGCTTTCAGCAACCTGGGCAAGACACTCACCTACGGTGAACTGTACGAACTGTCCGGCGCCTTTGCCGCGTACCTGCAACAGCATACCGACTTGCAGCCCGGTGATCGAATCGCCGTGCAACTGCCCAACGTCCTGCAATACCCGGTCGCCGTGTTCGGCGCCATCCGTGCTGGCCTTATCGTGGTCAACACCAACCCGCTGTATACCGCGCGGGAAATGGAACACCAATTCAACGACTCCGGCGCCAAGGCCCTGGTCTGCCTGGCCAACATGGCGCACCTGGCTGAAAAAGTCGTGCCCAAGACTTCCGTCAAGCACGTGATCGTCACCGAAGTCGCCGACCTGTTGCCGCCGCTCAAGCGCCTGCTGATCAACAGCGTCATCAAATACGTGAAGAAGATGGTCCCGGCGTACCACTTGCCCAAGGCGATCAAGTTCAACGACGTATTGGCAAAGGGCCACGGCCAGCCGATCAACGAAGTCAGCCCCGACGCCAACGACGTGGCCGTGCTGCAATACACCGGTGGCACCACGGGCGTGGCCAAGGGCGCGATGCTGACCCACCGCAACCTCGTCGCCAACATGCTGCAGTGCAAGGCGCTGATGGGCTCCAACCTCAATGAAGGTTGCGAAATCCTGATCACCCCGCTGCCGCTGTACCACATCTATGCCTTCACCTTTCATTGCATGGCGATGATGCTGATCGGCAACCACAACATCCTGATCAGCAACCCGCGCGACCTGTCGGCGATGGTCAAGGAACTGTCGAAGTGGAAGTTCAGCGGTTTTGTCGGCCTGAACACGCTATTTGTTGCGCTGTGCAACAACGACGCCTTCCGCAAGCTGGATTTCTCGGCACTGAAAGTTACCCTGTCGGGCGGCATGGCCCTGCAACTGGCGGCGGCCGAGCGCTGGAAAGCCGTCACCGGCTGTTCCATTTGCGAAGGTTACGGCATGACCGAAACCAGCCCGGTGGCCACCGTGAACCCGATCCAGCACATCCAGATCGGCACCATCGGCATTCCGGTGCCGTCGACCCTGTGCAAGGTCATCACCGATGACGGCGTCGAGCTGGCGCTGGGTGAAGTGGGCGAGCTGTGCGTCAAGGGCCCGCAAGTGATGAAGGGCTACTGGCAGCGCGACGAAGCCACCGCCGAGATCCTCGACAGCGAAGGCTGGCTGAAGACCGGTGACATCGCGATCATCCAGCCGGATGGCTACATGCGCATTGTCGACCGCAAGAAGGACATGATTCTGGTCTCAGGCTTCAACGTCTACCCCAACGAACTGGAAGACGTGCTGGCGACCCTGCCGGGCGTGCTGCAATGCGCAGCCATTGGTGTGCCGGACGAGAAGTCCGGGGAACACATCAAGATCTTCATCGTGGTCAAGCCGGGTGCCACCCTGACCAAAGACCAGGTGATGGAGCACATGCGCGCCAACGTCACCGGCTACAAGGTGCCCAAGGCCGTGGAGTTTCGCGATGCGCTGCCGACCACCAACGTGGGCAAGATTTTGCGCCGTGAACTGCGAGACGAAGAACTGAAGAAGGCCGGGTTGAAGAAGTAACCGCCCTAAAACAAAAAGCCCCGCAGATGCGGGGCTTTTTATTGGGCGCAGATTTTTCAGCATTGAAATGCAATCCAAATGTGGGAGCGGGCTTGCTCGCGAAAGCACAGTGTCAGTGACATATCGGTGACTGACACTGCGCCTTCGCGAGCAAGCC
>NZ_NIXO01000111.1 GCF_002204795.1 Pseudomonas sp. K2I15 | reverse complement strand
CGAAAGCGCAGTGTCAGTCACCGAATATGTCGACTGATACACCGCTTTCGCGAGCAAGCCCGCTCCCACATTGGGTCATTCGGCGGTCTCAATAACCGGGGTTAGCCTTCAACTGCGCCGCGGCTGCCTTGGCCAGGTCCGGCGGCAGGAAGTCCTTGTCTGGGTTGTAGTCGGCCTTCAGGTACCGCGCCAGATCCTGCAAATCCCCCGGGTTCAACGTCCCCGCCGCCTGCTTCAAACGCAGGTTGTCGAGGATGTAGTCGTAGCGGCTGTTGTTGTAGTTGCGCACCGAGGTGTAGAGCTGGCGCTGGGCGTCCAGCACATCGACGATATTGCGCGTGCCCACCTGGTAACCGATTTCTGTGGCTTCCACTGCGCTCTGGTTGGAGATGATCGACTGGCGGCGCGCCTGTACCTGCTCCACATCGGTGTTCACCGCGCGGTGCAGGTTGCGGGTGTTTTCCACCACCTGGCGACGCAGGCCTTCGCGTTGCTGCTCGGTCTGGCCGAGGCGGGAATAGGATTCGCGCACTTGCGAGCTGGTGAGGCCGCCGCTGTACAGCGGGATGTTCAGCTGCAGGCCAACGGTGCGCTGCGACACATCACCATGGTACGGCTGGCCAAAGGCGCTCGGGTTGCTGAAGCCCAGAGCGTCGTTGTCACCTTTCTCATATTGCGCCACGGCGTCCAGGGTCGGCGCGTGGCCGGCCTTGCGTTGCTTGAGGGTCTCTTCGGCGGCGGTGACCGCGTAGTTGCTGGCCAGCAGGTTCAGGTTCTGGCGGCCGGCGGTTTCAACCCAAGCCTTGGCGTCATTTGGCGACGGTGGCAGCACCGGCAGCGTGTGGACGATGCCCTGGATCGAGTTGTACTGGCGGTTGGTCAGGGTGATCAGTGCTTCAAAGGCGTCGTCCACCTGGCGCTGGGCCAGGATCCGGTTGGCGCGCGCGGTGTCGTAGCTGGCCTGGGATTGCAGCACGTCGGTCTTGTCTGACAGGCCTACGTCAAAGCGCTCGTTGGACTGGTCCAGCTGGCGCTTGAACGCAGCTTCTTCGGCCTTGGTCGAGGCCAGGTTGTCCTGGGCCCGCAGCACGGCGAAGTAGTTTTCGGCGCTTTGCAGGATCAGGTTCTGTTCGGTGGCCGAGAGTTGCAGCGCGGCCTGTTCGTTGACGGCTTCGGCGGCTTGCAACTGGAACCAGCGATCGGCACGGAACAGCGGCTGGCTCAACGTCGCGCGCCAGGAATGGGCGTCGCGGTTGACCGTGGCTGCGGGCTGGTCCAGCTGGGTGCGCACATTATTGATGTCGGCACCGGCCGACAGGTTCGGCAGCAAGCCGGCGCGGGCCTGGGGCACCACTTCTTTCTGCGCGCCATATTGGGCACGGGCTGCGGCCAGGTCGGCGTTGTTGTCCACCGCTTCCTGGTAGACGCTGACCAGGTCGGTTTTGGTCGTCAGGGGCGCTTCAGCTGCCCAGACCATTCCGTTGGTCGCACAAGACACGGCAAGAGCCAGTGAGAGTTTGCGCAGCATGAGGCGATCCCTAGAATAATATTACGGTGATAATTTGGTGCCCAAGGCTAAGGCGGCCCATTCCTGGCGTCAAGACCTTAAGCAGTCACCGAGTGTAGTGGCGCTATCACGGCACAACAATCCTGTAATTACGCCATTCATCACGCTGAATGCACCGCCATTGGCAATTTGCCTGCTCCATGGTCTAGACTGGCCGCGTTCTTGTCGGGGTGCCTTGCTATGAGGCTGAGATCGGTAAATACCGGATCCCGTTGAACCTGATCAGGTTAGCGCCTGCGTAGGGAACAAGATTTCTCGTCACCCGGCGAGTCCTCTTGTGCTTCGTCCGGGATGTTGTTCGACAATCGAACAGCCCGTGCGCCAAGCACAGCACTGTCACAGTGCGTCCATCCGTCACAGGTTCGCTCCGACAAAAATCCACCGCCTGGATAGTTGGAGAGCCCGTGATGAGCATCGAATTAAAAAGCCAAAAATCAAAAAACACCGTGCACCTGAGTGAATCGGCCAAGGTCGACTCAGGTTCCGTACAGCCGTTTACCCGCTCGCAAAAAATCTACGTCCAGGGCACCCGTCCGGATATCCGCGTGCCGATGCGCGAAGTCAGCCTTGATGTGACCCCCACCGACTTCGGCGGCGAAATCAACGCGCCCGTGGTGGTCTACGACACCTCCGGCCCGTACACCGACCCGAATGTGATCATTGACGTGCGCAAAGGCCTGGGCGACGTGCGCTCGCCGTGGATCGAATCCCGTGGCGACACCGAGCGCCTGTCGGGCTTGAGCTCGCACTTCGGCCAACAGCGCCTGAGCGATGCCGAGCTGACTGCGCTGCGCTTCGCCCACGTGAAAAACCCGCGCCGCGCCAAGGCCGGGGCCAACGTCACGCAAATGCACTACGCCCGCCAAGGCATCATCACCGCCGAGATGGAATACGTCGCCATCCGCGAAAACATGAAGCTGGAAGAGGCGCGCGCAGCGGGCCTGCTGGACCAGCAACACGCCGGCCACAGCTTCGGCGCCAGCGTGCCGAAAATCATCACCCCGGAATTTGTGCGCGAAGAAATCGCCCGTGGCCGCGCGATCATCCCGGCCAACATCAACCACACCGAACTGGAACCGATGATCATCGGCCGTAACTTCCTGGTGAAGATCAACGGCAACATCGGCAACAGCGCCCTGGGTTCGTCCATTGAAGAAGAAGTGGCGAAACTGACCTGGGGCATTCGTTGGGGTTCGGACACGGTGATGGACCTGTCCACCGGCAAGCACATTCACGAAACCCGCGAATGGATCATCCGCAACTCGCCGGTGCCGATCGGTACCGTGCCGATCTACCAGGCCCTGGAAAAAGTCGGCGGCGCCGCTGAAGACCTGACCTGGGAGCTGTTCCGCGACACCCTGATCGAACAGGCCGAGCAGGGCGTCGACTACTTCACCATCCACGCCGGCGTGCTGCTGCGCTACGTACCGCTGACCGCCAAGCGCGTCACCGGCATCGTGTCCCGTGGCGGTTCGATCATGGCCAAGTGGTGCCTGGCGCACCACAAAGAGAACTTTACCTACACCCATTTCGACGAAATCTGCGAAATCATGAAGGCCTACGACGTCAGCTTCTCCCTGGGAGATGGCCTGCGCCCGGGTTCGATTGCCGACGCCAACGACGCCGCGCAATTCGGCGAGCTGGAAACCCTCGGCGAGTTGACCAAAATCGCCTGGAAACACGACGTGCAAACCATGATCGAAGGCCCGGGCCACGTGCCGATGCAGTTGATCAAGGAGAACATGGACAAGCAGCTGGAGTGCTGTGACGAGGCACCGTTCTACACCCTCGGCCCGCTGACCACCGACATCGCACCGGGCTACGACCACATTACCTCCGGTATCGGTGCGGCGATGATCGGCTGGTTCGGTTGCGCGATGCTCTGCTACGTCACGCCGAAAGAGCACTTGGGCCTGCCGAACAAGGATGACGTGAAGACCGGGATCATCACCTACAAGATCGCAGCGCACGCGGCGGACTTGGCGAAGGGGCACCCGGGCGCGCAGATTCGTGACAACGCGTTGAGCAAGGCGCGCTTTGAATTCCGTTGGGAAGACCAGTTTAACCTGGGCCTGGACCCCGATACGGCGCGCTCGTACCACGATGAAACCTTGCCGAAGGATTCGGCCAAGGTCGCGCATTTCTGCTCGATGTGCGGGCCGAAATTCTGCTCGATGAAGATCACCCAGGAAGTGCGCGAGTACGCGGCCAACCAGCGCATTGAAACGGTGGATGTGGACGTGGCCAAGGGGCTGGCGGAGCAGGCGGAGCGGTTCAAGCAGGAAGGCAGTCAGCTGTACAAAAAGGTCTGACCCGAGATCGCGGGGGCCTGTAAGGGCCTCTTCGCGAACAAGCCCGCTCCCACATTTGGAATGCATTTCAAATGTGGGAGCGGGCTTGCTCGCGAAAGCAATCTCTCAAACAACAAATACTCCTCAGAGATTTCACCCTTGAGCATTCAACCCAGCACCTATTCCCCCGACATCGCGGTGCCCGCCGACAAACGCGTCTTCGGCGCCCGCGATCTCTTCTCCCTGTGGTTCTCCCTGGGCATCGGCCTGATGGTCCTGCAAACCGGCGCGCTATTGGCGCCGGGGCTGGGCCTCTCTGGTTCCTTGCTGGCGATCTTCCTCGGCACCCTGGTCGGCGTCCTGTTGCTGGCCGCCGTCGGCGTGATCGGCAGCGACACCGGCCTGTCTTCCATGGCCGCCCTCAAGCTCAGCCTCGGCACCAAGGGCGCCAGCGTGCCGGCGCTGTTGAACCTGCTGCAGTTGATCGGCTGGGGCTCGTTCGAAATCATCGTGATGCGCGATGCCGCCAGCCTGCTGGGCACCCGCGCGTTCAGCGAAGGCAGCCTGCTCGCCAGCCCGCTGTTCTGGACCTTGGTATTCGGCGCCCTCGCGACCTTGCTCGCCGTCAGCGGCCCGTTGACCTTCGTGCGGCAGATCCTGCGCAAATGGGGCATCTGGTTGCTGCTGGCCGCCTGCCTGTGGCTGACCTGGAACCTGTTCGTCAAAGCCGACCTGGCCGCACTCTGGGCCCAGGCCGGTGATGGTTCGATGCCGTTCGCGGTGGGCTTCGATATCGCCATCGCCATGCCGTTGTCCTGGCTGCCGTTGATTGCCGACTACTCGCGCTTCGGCAAACGCGCGAAAAGCGTGTTCGGCGGTACGGCGCTGGGCTTTTTTATCGGTAACTTCTGGCTGATGAGCCTGGGCGTGGCCTACACCCTGGCGTTCGCGCCGAGCGGTGAAGTGAACGCACTGCTATTGGCATTGGCCGGGGCTGGCCTGGGGATTCCGCTGCTGCTGATCCTGCTGGATGAATCAGAAAACGCCTTCGCCGATATTCACTCGGCGGCGGTGTCCAGCGGGATTTTGTTGCGTTTGAAAGTCGAGCACCTGGCGCTGGCGATCGGCGTCATCTGCACGCTGATCGCCTGCTTCGCGCCGTTGGCCCAGTACCAGAACTTCCTGCTGCTGATCGGCTCGGTGTTCGCGCCGCTGTTCGGCGTGGTGCTGGTGGATCACTTTATCCTGCGCCGCCGTGGCCATGGGGTAGCCGCCAACCTGCGTTGGCCGGCACTGTTGGCCTGGCTCGGTGGCATCAGCACCTATCACTTGCTGGCGAATCTGTACCCGGATGTCGGTGCAACCCTGCCGGCGCTGGTGCTGGCAGGGTTGTTGCACTTCATTCTGGGCCGGGCCTTCAGTGGCGAGCGGGCACCAGCTCAGGCTTGATCACGCCGGTCAGGCGCGCATAGGGGATGGTCATTTCGATCAGCCCCAATGCGTAAGGGGCGATGGTGGTCACGTTGTACTTGAGCACCACGCCATTGCTGGTCAGCGCCACGTTCGGGGTTTTCTGGAACGGCCAGTTCTTCACGAACTCCGGGTCGCGGTCCATCTGCGAATTGATCAGCCAGTTGTTGTGGGCGACTTTTGCAGTCTTCCAAAAGGCATCTTCCTGGCCCGGCAACAGCATGTCGGTCAGGCTCAGCTCTTTGTGCAGCAGGCGTGAATAGTTGATAAAGCCGCGGCCCGGCTCGCCATGGGCGGTGCCGGTGTCCAGGTAACTGGATACTTCAACGATCACCAGTCCGTCATGCTGCTCACGTACCTTGGCCTGCAAGTACATGCTGTTGCGGTCAGGCGACTCCCGCAAAAACTTGTCCCGGTAGGCATTCAGGGTGGCGGGCATGGCCTGGCCAGGCGAGGTGCGGGCCATCTGCAGCAGGCGCTGTTCGACGATCTGGTCCAGCTGCGGCTCGGACGGGAAGTGCACGGTGTCGATGTTTACCAGCGGGCAATCCGGGCTGCTACAGCCGTTTTTGATCTGCTCCGAGGCGTCGGCGGTGGTGTCCAGCGGCTTGAGGTAGCTGGGTTGGAACAGGCTCTGGCAAGCGCCGAGGGTCAGGGCGATACAGGCCATGGAGGCGATTTTTAAAAGCGACATGTGTGTCCTTCGTAAATCGATTGAAAGCGAAAATTGTGGAGCTTCGACTACCAACAAGACAGTCAGTTCGCCACTAAGCTGATTAGAGTGAGTTTGACGCCCGCCGTCTATCCCGGCAACCGGAAAGGGGCTGCATCAAGGGGCGCGAGCGCGTTAGGATGGCGCGATGTCGAGGGCAGCCTCGATACCGCAAGGCAAAAAACGAGGGTTGATATGACGGACACAGCGAAATCGACGCCGAGCAAGGTCGAGATTGTTCAGCGCGACAATGCCTACAAGGGCTTCTACAAACTGGATCGGCTGAAGTTGCGGCACGAGAAGTTTGATGGCGGCATGAGCCGTGAGCTCAATCGCGAAGTCTTTGTGCGTCATGACGCCGTGTGTGTGCTGCCCTACGACCCGCAGCGCGACGAAGTGGTGTTGATCGAGCAGTTTCGCGTGGGCGCCATGGGCCGTACCGACAACCCGTGGCTGATCGAAATGGTCGCCGGCCTGATCGATAAAGATGAGCAGCCGGAGGAGGTTGCACACCGCGAAGCCGAAGAGGAAGCTGGCCTTACATTCTCCGCACTCTGGCCGATCACCCAATACTTTCCGTCGCCGGGTGGCAGCACCGAATTTGTCCACTTGTTCCTGGGCCGTTGCGAAAGCGCCGGGGCCGGTGGCGTCCATGGACTGGAAGAGGAAGCCGAAGATATCCGCGTCACTGTCTGGGCCTTTGAAGACGCCCTGCAAGCGGTACGTGACGGTAAGATTTCCAACGCAGCGAGCATTATTGCCCTGCAATGGCTTGCGCTTAATCGCGCGGAAGTGAGGGGGTTATGGCAGTAAAGGCACGGGAGCGATATCGGGTTGACCTGATTGGGCTGCAAGCAGCCTGCGAGGCCAACTATGCACGGCTGATGCGGCTGCTGCCGGACATGCGCCACACGCCCGAGGCGCGGCGCATTGCCGTGACCCACGGCGACCAGATGCTCGGCGTGCTGACCCTGGAAGTGATCGTCAATTGCCCGTACACCACCACCCTGCGGGTGCGCCAGGAGCACAGCCTGCCGTGGCTGCCGGTGCCGCAGCTGGAAGTGCAGGTGTACCACGACGCGCGCATGGCCGAAGTGATCAGCGCCGAACATGCAAGACGCTTGCGTAGCATCTATCCTTATCCCAATGTGTTCATGCACCAGCCCGATGAGAAAGCACAGCTCAATGTGTTCCTCGGCGAATGGTTGAGCCACTGCCTGGCCCTGGGCCACGAGTTCGAAGTCGTTCGATAGATGTGAACTGCGTCCGCTTCACGGGTTTCCTCTTTGTGTCCTGCCCCAGCATAATCGCTTCAAATGTCCATTCCTGTGATCACGCCCTGGGAGGCCGCCTTGCCGAGCGCATCCGCCTTGAATCCTGACGCTTCGGCGTTGTTGGTGCAGTTGTCCGACAGCCATCTGTTTGCCGAGGCGGACGGCGGGCTGCTGGGCATGAATACTCGTGACAGCCTGCAACGGGTCATCGACATTGTGTTGGCGCAGCAGCCGCAGATTGATCTGGTGCTGGCCACCGGGGATTTGTCCCAGGACGGTACGCTGGAGTCTTATCAAGTGTTTCGCGACATGAGCCGGCAGATTCACGCGCCGGCGCGCTGGATTCCGGGTAACCACGATGAGCCGCAGGTGATGCAGCAGGCGGCGATCAACAGCGCTTTGCTGGAGCCGGTGGTGGATGTGGGCAACTGGCGCATCACCTTGCTGGACTCGGCGGTGCCGGGCTCGGTGCCGGGGTATTTGCAGGACCAGCAACTGCAATTGCTGGCGCAGTCGTTGAGCGAGGCGCCGACTCGGCATCATCTGGTGTGTTTTCACCATCATCCGGTGTCGATTGGTTGCGCCTGGATGGAGCCTATTGGGTTGCGTAATCCTGAGGCGCTGTTTGCGGTGCTGGATCGGTTTCCGCAGGTGCGGGCGGTGCTCTGGGGGCATGTTCATCAGGAAATTGATCGGGAACGTAACGGGGTGCGTTTGCTGGCGTCGCCGTCTACCTGTATTCAGTTTGCTCCCGGGAGTGAGGATTTCAAGGTGAGCGAGCAGGCGCCTGGGTATCGTTGGTTGCGGTTGCATGCCGATGGGCGGTTGGAAACTGGTGTGGAGCGGGTGGAAGGTTTTGTGTTTCAGGTGGATTACGGGAGTGACGGGTACTGATGGTTTTGGGGGCATATCCGTTGTTTAGGTAACGGCTACTTATGGTTTCGCTCTTACAGCGAGTCACTTTGCAAAAGCGTGTACGGACCGGACACATGGTGGACACATGTGCGGGGACATGGTTGACACATTATGAACCGTAATCAGGCTGTTTCACGTCGATCGTTCGCAAAAAATGATGGCAAAAATAAACGTCAAACAGCCCG
>NZ_NIXO01000110.1 GCF_002204795.1 Pseudomonas sp. K2I15 | reverse complement strand
AGAACGGCTGCCAATGGCGACCTCGGTTGAAGATTACGAAGCGCTGTTACCGTGGAACTGCTCGCCGGCATCGCCTAGCTAGGCGCATTACCCATCTTGAAGTCGGTGGGGTTTATGGAGCGCTTACCGTATAGCTGCCACCCTAATCGTTTGACCGCGAATCGTGGCAGCTCCATTCACAAAGGAGCTACACCATGATTAAAGACAGCCCAAATCCCCCGCATCATTCCAGCTACGACGCCAGCCTGCTTCAAGAAGCGGCTAACCGTGCTATCCATCACTATCTGAAACCTGAAAACCGAAGCCAAACCCCAATCGACGAACCCACCGAGCTACCGTTCGATGGGCTATTTACCGTGCGTGCTGATCTGGATGCAGAGACCTTGCTTGCCAATGCCTCACAGGACTTGGCGTCGATCAATGTGATCGCGGCTCATCTAGCCTTCGAAGTCGACGGGACTCAACGCAATGTGGCGCTGGGTATTTGCAGGATGTTGGAAGGTGTGCAGATGCTGGTCGATAAAGCGCTGGATGGGTGCGCGGAAACTGCGTCGAAGTAAAAAGACTGCGCTCTAATGGACCGCTTCCAATCACAGGAGGCGGTCCGACCACGATGAGCCTTTAACTATCAGATCAACTTATCAAGCACGTACTGCTGAAACCACGCTGGCTGGGTATCCGAAACAATATCAATGATCTCCCCCTCTGTAATTTCAGCAACCTGAGCAAAGCTGGGTTCTCCATCCTGAGAGTTATCGAAAATGTAGGCTCGATTTGAAATAAGAATTGCGTCGGACAAGTGCTCCAGCGAGCGCGCATAGCGAGATCGGATCTTGTCGGGCGGAACGTCATGCCCACCGATAGACGCTCTATAGGCAACCCGAGCGACGTTGATGTCGGGATCTGCCGTAGCCACGTAGTAAACGTAAACACGATAACCGGCGGCCTTTGCTTGCTGTAGCAATTCAATCTTGCTTCCGTCCGACATAACTGTCTCGAACGTAAAACTCACACGTTCCTCAATCAAGGAAACACGGAGGAAGTCAGATAAGGCAGAGGCAATGTAGGAATCAATTTGCCGCGAAGGAAATATAAGCCGATCCCCCTCGACACCAACATCGTCGAGCTTGGCAAGAGACAGTGGGAATTTAGTTAGAAGGCCGTGCTTTCGCAAAAATGGAATAGCGAAACGGGCAGAATCGTGCAGCCCAAATTGAGAAAATTCGAATGCACCCGTTTCGCGAATACTCAATTCAATAGCATCCGGATTAATGTAGTTCACAAGCAAGTGAGCGGGGACTTTCGAGTTGAATGTACTCTTCCCACTGCCGTTCGGCCCAGCGAACATTCTGACTCGAGGTATGGTGCTCAAGCCTGAATCTGCGCCGGGGCAGGCAATGACTCCCGCAGAGACTTCTTGATTTTCAAACGCGTACCGGCCTTGATAGTCCCGTAAGTTTCGACAGGTCGAATCACCCACTCCCCGGTATTCGAAACGCTCACAAGCTGACCAGCGCGGACCACAAGAACGGACTCGCCTTTTGACAGTGCAACCTTGTAAGCATCGCTGAACGCTTTGGCTGCAATCGAAGGGATACTCGATTCCTGGGCGACAATTTGCGCTTCGGTTATTTGTGCCTTAAGTTTTTTACGAGACATACTGGCCTCCGGCTAGGATTAAAACTGATCAATAGCGATTAGCATAGATCACCACAGGCGTTGATCGCAGAGTCGACTTTACCTCAATGTGTGTTCAACTGTCCCTCACAAAGCTGACTCGGGCAATCCGAACACTTCCCGACACAAACCTGCGCCGTCAGAACACCGACCACCCAATCCGCTCACTCAACAACTCCAACGCCTTCATCCCCGCCAGCGAATTCCCGGCCGCATTCAACTCCGGCGACCACACGCACACCGTGAACTGCCCCGGCACCACCGCGAGAATCCCGCCGCCTACCCCGCTCTTGCCCGGCAACCCGACACGATAAGCAAAATTCCCCGCCTCGTCATACAGCCCGCTCGTGGCCATGATCGAGTTAACCTGCTTGGTCTGGCGCGCCGTCAGAATCTGCTCGCCGCTGTGGGTGCACACGCCTTCATTCGCCAGGAAGCAAAACGCCTTGGCCAGGTCCAGGCAGCTCATCTGCAACGCGCAGTAGTTGAAGTAGCTGTGCAGCACCGCGTCCACGTCGTTGTGAAAGTTGCCAAACGACTTCATCAGGTACGCCATGGCCGCATTACGCGCACCATGCTGGGCTTCGGATTCAGCCACAACGCTGTTGACCAGGATCTGCGGATTACCCGACAGCCGACGCACGAAGTCGCGCATGGACAGGATCGGCACGGCAAATCTCGACTGGTTGATGTCGCAGATCACCAGCGCGCCGGCATTGATAAACGGGTTGCGTGGTCGCCCGCGCTCAAACTCCAGTTGCACCATGGAGTTGAACGGCTGCCCCGACGGTTCGTGGCCCAGGCGCTCCCAGATGCTTTCGCCGCCATGGTCGATGGCCTGCACCAGGCTGAACACCTTGGAAATGCTCTGTACGGAGAACAAGGTGTGGGCATCGCCCGCGCAGTAGAACGAGCCGTCATTGCCATACACGGCAATGCCCAGTTGCTGCGCCGGCACGTCGGCGAGCGCGGGGATGTAGTCGGCGACCTTGCCGAGGCCGATCAGTGGACGAACTTCGTCGAGGATCGACTCCAACAGGGCCTGCATGTTTTGTTCTGGCATGGTTTGGAAAATAGTGATTGGCGGGCGCGGAGGATACCTGAAACGCCGGGCCCGGGCAGGTTGCTGGTGCAAAGATGGACGCTGCGCAGGCCGTGCTATATCTTCGGGCCGCCGCCGGTTCAGGCGAAAAACAGGAAGACGTTGAACTTGAACCCGGATGCATTGTTTCTGATGCTCGATCTGTTCAAGCGCCCCGGCAACATCTGAGTTTAGTGCTACCCAACTGAAACGGCTGACTGAAAAGGACCTCCATGAGCCCCGACACCTTTACGACCCGACAACTGCTCGATAACTTCACGGCCAGACACTGGGCTTGCACGATTGTCGCGATTTGCGCGGCGCTCACAACCGCGGCCGCCCTTGGTAACTATTACGGTAAATCCGAATCGGCAGTTCAGTTGGCTGAGTTGAAAGGTGAACTCAACAAAGTCAGCCTGCAGTTGGATATGACCATGGCCCAGAACAACACCACCGTCGGCGACAACGGAAAATGGGCCGCCGCCTATAAGACGCTGGAAACGAGCTACCAAGCCGAAGTGGATAAAAATTCAGTGTTGACCCAGAGGATCGCTCAATCCAGCAACAATGATTTTATCCAGGAGCAGTTAACCAACACCCAGGACCAGATTGATTCGATCAGGCGGCATATGTCGACCGGCGATTCGCTTGATTATCGAGACATGAAAACTCAGGAAATCCAGACGCTTCAGCTCCGATTGAACGGCTATCAAGCTCAGTTGACTGACTGCCGGTAATTCAGCGCACTCAATAGTGCGCCACATCCGACACCCGGGTATCCAGTACGTCCCGCGCCAATGCCCAGGCCCGATCCCGGGATTCCACCACCAGCAACGGGTAGCCCCACGCCTTGCCAAACATCACGGTAAACGGCTTGAGCGCCAGGCGCTTGGCTGCACTGGGCTCCACCTGAATCATGGCTTTGACGAAAGCACGCAGGGCCACCTTGTTCTTCTTCATCCAGATCGAGACCTGCTTGCGTTCTTCGTGAGAGTGCTCGTACGCGCTTTCATCCACGGCTTTTTCGTGCAGCAGGACAAAGCTCTCCTCGCGCTGCAACAAGGCCTCGAACGCGACAAAAGTATTTTGCGGTGGCGCGTCGCTTGGGGCGTCGAACACGATTTTCACCATTGGGAATGTTGAACTGTCGAGTTGCATGGCGAGTTCCTTTAACGAGAATGTTTCTCATAATAATCACGCATTCACTGGACGCCATTGCACAGAATAGCCAGAATGTTTCGCATTCCAGCCAGGACGCAACCGCGCCATGTACAACCATCGCCTCGAAACCCGTGACCCGATGCGCCAGGCCTTTGCTGATGCGATTCCCCGCGCCGTGGTTGCGGTGAGCGCGTCAAGCACCTCCGCCAGCTGGGAACACTCGCCGCACCAGCACCGCAAAGGCCAGTTGATGTACACGTTGCGCGGGGTGATTCATTGCGTCATCGAAGAAGGTATCTGGATCGTGCCGCCCCAGTGCGCGCTGTGGATTCCCGGCGGCCTTTCCCATGCCGCGCGCGGGTCGGGGGCGGCGGATGTCTACTGCCTGCTGGTTGACCCCGACGCAGCCAGCGCCCTGCCCCGGCAATGCTGCACGCTCTGCGTGTCGCCGCTGTTACACGAGTTGATCAGCAAGGCCGTCAGCTTCCCGCCGCTGTACGACACCGAGGGCGCCCAAGGGCGGTTGGTGGCCACGCTGCTGGACGAACTGGCGCTGGCACCGATCGAGGCCCTGCACCTGCCCATGCCCCGGGACACTCGGCTCAGACGCCTGGCCGACAGCTTGCTGGCCAACCCCAGTGACAAGGCTACCCTGGGCGAATGGGCCGTGCGCATCGGCATGAGCGAACGCAGCATGACGCGCCTGTTATTGGAGGAGATCGGCCTGAGTTTCGGCCGCTGGCGCCGGCAGTTGCATGTGATCCTGTCACTGCAGCGGCTGGCGAAAGGTGAAAGTGTGCAGACGGTCGCGCTGGACCTGGGGTATGAGAATGCCAGCGGCTTTATCACCATGTTCCGCAAGGCCATAGGCAAACCTCCAGCGCGTTACCTGGCGGACCGTGCGGGCATATCCGAGCGCACAACGCCCGCTATCGCGTTGCTGGATTATTATAAATAGTCACGTATAAGCATTTTTAGAGCTTAAGGACTAGAACCGTTAAAACATTCAGGCCAAAAAATCAACCCGGCCTAAAATACTTATCGCACACTAAAAATTTGCACTAGCATATGAGTACTCCCACCCAAAAATCCGCTTTCAATACCCGCCCGAAAACCGCCTTACCCCCTGCAAATAAAGTGCCGAATGTTAAAATTTGTCACGTTTTGGCGTATTCAATTCGATTAACATCTAAACGCCTGCAGCGATTGAATTGACGGCCTCGCATGCCGGAAAAGGGAGCAACGTGATGCATTTTTCCAACGTCCTCGCTATTGCACGGACCCCATCGAAATCCGAGGACTTCAGCGAGCTTATAGTTCGTACTGTACCGAAAAATCTAAAAGTCGATACACGCTCGTACGGCCAACTAATTGGTCCCTATGAAAGCCATGGACATTACCGTGCCATCATCATAGAGATCGATACCCCCTCTGCCAGCACCCAAACGCTGGACATCATTAAAAAAACCAGATCCGAAAACCCTGGCAGCACCATTTTCCTGATTGTCACTTTCGCCACTACACTAAGCAAAACCAAATATTATCTCGCAGGGGCCGACTACTGCATAAAGGTGGTTGAGAGCTCGCTCGAGAAAAAACTTGCCTTGTTTGCCGCGTTCCTCAGTGAGACATACTGGCTAAGTAATACTGATTTGCTACTGGACCAGGACCGCATGTGCATCTACGGCGGAGGCAAAAAACTTGAAGTGTCCTTCGTCGAAATGAAAGTACTCGAAGCGCTCATTCATAATCGCTTGCTCAGCCACGACGAAATTGCTGTTGTGATGGGGCTTAACGCTCGATTTTATGACTCAAGAGCACTCGAGAAATCGATTAGCCGTTTGCGCGGCAAAATAAAATCGCATTATGGAAGCAATATAATTCAAAGCATTCGGGGTTACGGCTACAAACTAAGCAGAGGCCTTGCTTCGGTGAATCATGTTCAACCCGTCAAGGAGCGGCCGAACCGTGAATAGCGGAACTATATTGGTTGCGGAGTCAGTCGACTTCACATTCTCGCGTCAAGCGATACTTGAACGAAGTTGTACATTATGGGGCAGTGAGATCCGGGTCCATGCCGAGCACGCTCTCGGCAGCCTGCCTGGTGACGCGAGCCCCTTTTATTACGAGCAACTTAAAGACGCCTACAGTGAAGCTCTGCAACACACCAAGCCGAGTGCGTTCGCCCGAGAAGGAAAACGTTTGCGCGTGGATAAAAGCCCGGGGCTTCACAAGTTTTTCCGAATGGAGCAGTCCTTATTGATGAATGAGGACCTGTTGAAGGAGATTATCAGCACTTCACATACGCTGGAAAAACACAAACAACAACTCATTGTCAGCATTGAAAATACACTGGATACTCTGCCGGGCCCGGTAGAGCGCAGGAGTATGATCCGCCAACTCTATAGCCTGAAAGACCAAAGCAACATAAAGCTTGCTTATAATAATTACACTTTAGATACAAAAAACACCGATCTGCTGATCGACTTGAGTCTCTACGACTATATAAAAATGCCTTTTCCAGACTCTGCCCTCAGGCTCAGTCTGAACACGCGCTCGGGCCTGTTCGACCGGCTTTATGACCAGATGCTGGGGCTAATGAGCACCACCCGGGTCTCGTTCATCGCCGACAACGTCGAGCATGCCGACAGCGCGCTTCTCGCCAGACGCTTGCCTTTTGACTATTTTCAGGGCCCCTACTTCTCCCCTGCTGATAGTTTATAAAACCCCTACTTTCCTGGAATCGGTGAATGCCATGAGTTCTCTCAAGAAACACACATTTACATCGACATACCCGTCAATCGCGCTGCACGATTTCACGCCAAATGTGGCATTTTTACATTACGACGTCGACAGCGGTCCGCTGGTGGAAACCACCGAAAAACCGTCGGACGCTTCGGGCAATTCCTACGCGGTTAACAGCGAGCAGAATTTCAATCTATGGCTAAGCAATTACGTGGCCGCCAAAAGGCTCTATGAGGCCAATAACCGGTTAACCCAACAACTTTACGACACCTCGAAAAACCCGAAAGTCACCGCACTAAAATCAGAGCTCACCAGCCCGAATGTTAATAGCGCTACAACGGAAATTGTTAATGCAACACCCGCCTTGCGCACCCCTGATGTCTGGTTACTTACCCAGCAAGACCGGGCACTGGTCAAAGGTGGGCTGCGCATTTCCTTGACGACCATCGAGTCGGCGCTGATTAAAAAAATGCTGAACCATGAAGAACGTGTTGTGAGCAAAGAGGAGCTTATCCGAAATATCGGACGCGAACCCGACCTCTATCGCGGGCTCGAAATGTGCCTCAGCCGGCTCCAGGACAAATTCAAGCGCGTTAACGATGGCGAGCGCCTTTTCCGGGCTGTGCGCAACCGCGGCTATTGCCTGACGCAAAAAATAAAGAAGCCTCTTAGTACTCGTAGCAGCGTAGCCGAACAATAATAATTTCAAAAAAATTACAATTCACCCTGCCTATTAAAACCCTTTTCTATCTGCCATTTTATAACAACATGCGCGCGTTATAAGTCGTCAGCCATTGCTCCCTGCCATTCATTACTATCAATACGCACGCCTACGTGTGCGCCTGCCATTTGATAGTCATTAAAACCACGCCTCGCTTTAACCTGCCAGCACGTGAGTGGATACCACAGGGAGCAGAAGTATGCTTAACAACAGAAGAATGCATCGTAACCTAACACCCAAAGGACTCACTTTCTGGGGGCAGTGGGCTATTGCCTTGAGTGTGGTGGTTGTACTTTTGTTTTCACTGGCACTGTTCAAGACCGGACAATTGGAATCCCACTACCGGATATTGGCAGCCATTACAATACTGGCTTCTATACCGGCCTATATGTTATGTGACGTGTATAGCAAAAAAGATGACTTTTTTGTGGGGCTGGGTCGGTTATTCACGGGTTGGTTATTGACCCTGGGCATATTGTCGGCGGTCGGCATGGCCTGTAACGCCAGCTCGCTGTTTCCCTTGGAGATACTGCTACTCTGGGCGGCCGTCAGCTACCCAATACTAGCACTTTGCTATATTCCGATTCATAGTCTATCCAGGTACTACCATCGGCAACTTCATGAGCGCCAGAAGTCGCTGATTATTGGTACCGGAAAACTTGCAACGGACTTGGCCAACACTCTTGCCAGGCAAAAACGCTCCCCCTTAGTCGGCCTCGTGGGTCCAAACACCGCTTCGCCACAGAACAGCACGCAACCCCAGATTCTCGGCGACTTGCCCGACCTCCCCGCGTTGATCAGGCAACACGGTATTCGCCGGTTGTACATCACGCACTCCCTCCAGGAAGCGACTCACATTGAGGCGCTGTACCTCAACTTGCTTGAGATCAGCGTGGACGTGATTTGGGTGCCCGACCTCAACAACATGCTGCTGCTCAATCACAGCGTGGCCGAGGTGGATGGCTTGCCCGCGATCTTCCTCAATGAAAGCCCGCTGACCAGTCGCCCGACGGCGGCACTGAGCAAATCGCTGTTGGACAAGAGCCTGGCGCTGTTGGCGATCGTGCTGCTCAGCCCGCTGTTGCTGCTGTTCGCCCTGCTGATCAAGCTCACCTCCCCCGGCCCGGTGATTTTCAAGCAGGACCGTCACGGCTGGAATGGCGAGGTAATCAAGGTCTGGAAGTTCCGCTCGATGCGCATGCATGACGACCACGAGGTACGCCAGGCAAGCCGCAACGATTCACGCATCACCCGCGTGGGGCGCTTTATCCGCCGTACGTCCATCGACGAGTTGCCGCAGCTGTTCAACGTGCTGCAAGGGCATATGGCACTGGTTGGCCCGCGCCCGCATGCCGTGGCGCACAATGACTACTACTCGGGCAAGATTCGCGCCTACATGGCGCGGCATCGCATCAAGCCCGGTATCACCGGGCTGGCGCAAGTCAATGGCTGCCGCGGTGAAACCGAGACCCTGGAGAAGATGCAGCAGCGCGTCGATATCGACCTGCGCTATATCAACAACTGGTCGCTGTGGCTCGACATCAAGATCCTGTTCAAGACACCGTTCACCTTGCTGTCCAAAGACATCTACTAAGCCCCTTCCCGCGCCAGTACGCCGTCCAACCTTCGGCCCGTTCACAACGGGCCGTTGGCGCGGGGCAAAGCCACTGGCGACGCCCTGCAGCCCCTCCCTTCCAGCTTGATACATCCCCTCCCAACGGATACACCGCCAGGCGCAAAAATGCCGCGCACGGATACGCCTGGCCATCCGGAAAGAGCCATCCATCTACACGTCAG
>NZ_NIXO01000109.1 GCF_002204795.1 Pseudomonas sp. K2I15 | reverse complement strand
CATCCGTGAGGGTCAGCAGCTCCTCACCGGTAACCATCGACACCGGGCAGCCGTTTTTACAGGTGTCTACCGCGCAGACTGAAGCATCCCCATTGGGGGTTTTCGCTGAAACAGGCACATCATCCACATGCTCCTGCTTCACCAGCGCCGTGCGCGCCTTCTTAGGCTTTCGGACCAACGCTGCCGGATTCGAAACCTCATCTGCGCCAGCCTTCAATGGCACCGCCGCTGCCTTAACCGACACCGGATCATTTTTAAGCGACACCGGCTTAAGCACACTGGGGTGCCAATCCAGGAGCGGCGCGTCGCCCAGCTTGGCCATCTGCTCCAGCAACACCCGTGCTCGGCCGGACCTGACCTTGCCCAGCACCTGCGCACCCATGCGCACCGCCACACCCATACCGCCTGTGGCCAACAGCAACAGCAGATTGAGCAGCACCTCGGGAGTCATTTCTCCCAGCAGCTCGTTCATATCCGGCGGCGCAAGCAATTGCGCCCAACTGAACATCGCCGACAAGTAGATGAACAACAGCGGTTCATCACTCAGCACCAGAAGACCGTTGGCAATTGCCTCATTGCCAAGCTTCAACAGCTCTTCAAGTTCGCCTTGGGAGATGTAGTGCAGCAACTTTTCGCTATTGGGCTTGATGTCCGCCAGTAAGTCGTACAGGTTTGGAATACCGTCCCAAAGGCTGTACAGCGTGTTCGCAACCCCTCGTACAAACGCTGCGTCCATCAACTTGCGACGGTCGAGGGGGCTGGCGTTTGAATACTGTTTCCACTGCTCCTCGAAGGTGTTCGTCCATTCGGTGCGCAGGCTGCTTTCCAGCGAGCTGATCACCGATTGGTAAGAGGCGTAGAGCGCCTTGACGTGATCCCTGGAAACATTGGGATAAAAGCTGACCTGATACTGCTGGTTGCGGGTGCAGTCGGTGACTTCGAGAATGCCGCTGGGGCCGATGGTTTTATGGATGGGAGGGCCGATCGGGCTGCCGTCCTCGGCGATGGCCTGGAGCATGACCGGTGTGTTGCCGATCGGCACAAACCGCTTGCTCTCAAACATATGCACCAAGGTCAGCGCACCATTGGGTTTGCACACCGCAACGGTGGTACTTGGGGCTTTAGAGGAAACAGGGGCGACCAGCGCGACCTCATCCCCCACCTTGAACACTTGCTCGACGTCCAGCGCCGAAACGCTCCAGAAGCTCTCAGCCCAATCGTCAAAGGTGTTAAGGCACTCCCTGAAGTCACGGAGGACGGCTTCAACGTCCCTCGTCTCCACATGCATGGGGGCCAGGGCCAATCTGCCAATGGCCGGACTCAAGAGGCAGCCCCATCGGGCAGGGCGTTAATCGGAAAAAGCATCGGCGTTCCCTCGCGCTGTGTGATCAGGCGAGGGACTTTGCAGGGGTTTGTAAGAGAAAGAAGTCAGAGCTATCCACTGCTATGGATAGGACGTTTCGCCAAATCCCCGACTAAACCGGGCAGTTTTCGTAAGCCAAATCCGCTGCAAAAATAAAACCCACAAAACCCACATACACAACAAATCCAACTTGACAGCTGCCATTCCGTTGGCGTCTATTGACGTGCCCGCTGGATCATTTCGCAGATGTCCCTGGATGCTCAATGAAGACTGAAACCTCACTGACCCAAATGCCCAGCGTGCTAGACGCGGCCGACCGCATACGCCAAGGCACACTCACCCCTGTGCAACTGGTGGAGCAAAGCCTCGAAGCCATCAAAACCCACAATTCCACACTGAATGCCTTTGGTGACGTCTACACCGAATCCGCGCTGGAGCAGGCTGAAATCCTGACCGCAGAAGCGCACGCCAACCAATTTCGGGGCCCGCTCCACGGCATCCCCTTCGGCATCAAAGACCTGTTCTCCACCGCCAACCTGCGCACCACCCGCGGCTCGCTGACCGGCCTGGAAAACGTCCCCACCCAGGACGCGCCGATCATCCGCCGCCTCAAGGAGGCCGGCGCGATCATCCTCGGCAAGACCGCCACCACCGAATTCGGCTGGACCGGCGCCAGTACCTCCCGCGTCTTCGGCAACGGTCGCAACCCGTGGAACCCGCAACTCACCAGCGGCGGCTCCAGCTCCGGCTCGGCCATCGCCGTGGCGGCACGAATGGTCCCCGCCACGCTGGGCTCCGACGGCGGCGGTTCGGTGCGTATCCCGGGCGCCTTCTGCGGTGCATTCGCCCTCAAAGGCTCGCTGGGGCGCATCCCCACCTGGCCCTGGTCCGCCACTGAAATGCTCAGCCACGCCGGCCCGATCACCCGCACCGTGCGCGACAGCGCGTTGCTCTTCGATATCCTGTCCGGCCCCGACCCGCTGGACCACCAGGCCTTGCCCGCGCCTACCGAGTCCTACCTGGCGCGCTGCGATCGGCCGCTGGGCCCGTTGCGCGTCGCCTATTGCCCCACCTTGTTCCATACCCTGGTGGACCCGGTCATCGCCGCCACCGTCGAAGCGGCGGTGCATTACCTCGCGGATGAGCTGCCGGTCACCGTCACCACCCTGACCCTGGACTGGCAAGACCCGCTGTCCACCTTCGAAACCCTGTGGGTTGGCGGGCGCGGCATTGCCTACGGTAAATCCCTGGCCGACCGCCTCGACCAATTGGACCCAGGCTTCGCCGCGCTGATCAAACGCTCCGCCGATTACGACTTGGCTGCCTATCTCAAGGCCGTGCAACAACGTGCACTGTTCGCCAATCAGGTACACGCGCTGTTTAACGATTACGACGTGCTGCTGATGCCAACCATGCCGATCCTGCCGTTCGCCGCCGACCGGGTTGCCCCGCAAGGGTGGCCAGGCGAGGAGGGCGCCGTGCCGTGGGCACGGTGGACGCCGTTTACCTATCCGTTCAATATCACCGGCAACCCCGCCGCCAGCCTGCCCTGTGGCTTCAGCCCGAGCGGTTTGCCGATTGGCTTGCAGGTGATCGGCCCTCGGTTTGCCGACGCCCAGGTGCTGCAGTTCTGCGCAGCCGTGGAAGCCATCGCGCCTTGGGACCAGCACCTTCCCCCGATGCTGACGCCCTGATTGATTGCACTCGGAGTGGGCTCAAAAGAAGCCCGCCCGTGATAAACGCTTTGTGTTGTCCTGCCCTTTCACACCCTGATGAGTGAGAGGTACCCGTGACCCTGTCCATGGCCGTATTACGCCCTATGCTCTGTGCTGAACCGGCTTGCGCCGCGTTTCGCCGTGGGTCGCGCAATGGCGGCCGCCTGAACCTGCCCTGGAATACTTCTTTTATGCTCAACCAGCCACGTCTCGACGAAATCATGCTCCTGCTCACCCAACACCAGCGCGTCAAGGCGTCGGACCTGGCGCAGGCGCTGTTCGTTTCCGAAGAAACCATCCGCCGCGACTTCAAGTACCTGGAAGAAGCCGGCAAGCTGCGGCGCATCCACGGTGGCGCGATCCTGCCCCGGCTCAACGAAGAACAGCCGTTGCAAGTGCGCAGCCGCATCAAGCCCCAGGCCAAGGCGCGCATCGCGGTGTGTGCGGCGAAGCTGGTGAGTGAAGGCATGGTGCTGTTTCTGGACACCGGCACCTCGACCCTGGCCCTGGCCCAGCAACTGACCGGGTTCAGCCAGTTGCGCATCATCACCAACTCCCTGGACATCGCCCGCCTGATCACCGAGCAAAGCGCCAACCAGGTGCTGGTGGTGCCCGGCGATGTGCGCCGCAACGACAACGCGCTGATTGGCGCCCACACCCTGGAATTCGTCCGACAGTTCCACTACGACATTGCCTTCATGGGCATCGGCGCTGTCGACCTGGAGCTGGGCTTTATGGACTACCAGGAACCCGAGGCGCTGCTGCGCCGGGAGCTGACCAAACACAGCCTGCGCAGTGTGATCCTGGCCGACGACGCCAAGTTCGGCCACCGCACGTTTATCAATACGCTGCCGTTCAGCGCCATCACGACCCTGGTCACCAATCGTGCGCCGTCTGATGATTTTGCGACTCGCCTGGAGCAAGCCCATGTCGACATTCTTTACCCCTGAGTGGCTGTCGCCCAGTGAACAGGACCTTGAAACCTTTGAGGTGCTGTTTCGCGACACTTCCGCCATCGGCGCGACCAAGGCCGGTGGGCTGCATCGCCTGGCGGCTTCGGCCGAGGACGGCGCAGTGCGCGATCTGTTCGCAGCCTGGCTGAGCGAACGCGGCTTTGAAGTGCGCGTGGATGCAGTGGGTAACATGTTCGGTTTGATCACCTTTAATTCAGACGCGCCCTACGTACTGTGCGGCTCGCATCTGGACAGCCAGCCCAGCGCCGGGCGTTTTGATGGCGTCTACGGCGTGCTGGCCGGTGCGGTCGCGGTGGCCAGCCTGGCCCGCCAACTGCGCGAACGCGGCGAAGTACCGGCGTGCAACCTGGCGGTGGTGAACTGGACCAACGAGGAGGGCGCGCGCTTCCAGCCCAGCCTGATCGGCAGCAGCGTGTTCACCGGCGACCTGGCGCTGCAAGACGCCTGGGCCTGCCGCGATGGCGACGGCATCAGCCTCAAGCATGCGCTGCAACAGATTGGTTATCTGGGGGAGGGCCGCGTCGAGTTGGACGTTGCCGGTTACGTGGAAATCCATGTCGAACAAGGCGACGGCCTTGAGCGCGACGGCCTGGCCATCGGCGTGGTCCGCGACACCTGGGCCGCCCTCAAGCAACGGATTCGTTTCATCGGCGAACAGAACCACACCGGCCCCACGCCCATGGCCGCGCGCAAGGACGCCCTGCTGGCCGCCGCTCATGCGATCACCGCTGTACGCGCCGAAGCCGACCTGCACGGCTTAAAACTGCACAGCTCGGTGGGGCGCCTGGAGATCTACCCCAACTCTCCCAACGTGGTGCCCTCCAGCGTGACGCTGCACGTGGAATACCGCTCGCCAGACACCGAATTGCTGGCCGCAGCCGGTGCACGCCTGGACGCCAGCCTCAAGGCCACTGCCAGCGCCACGTCGACGGACTACAGCATCGAAAGCCGTGCCCTGCGTGAGCCCACTCACTTGCACCACGGGTTTGCCGAATTGGCCTACAGCGTTGGCCAGCAACTGGGTTTGCCCATCGGCAACAGCGTCACCGTTTCAGGCCACGACGCCATCAGCCTGAGCCGGCATTATCCGGTGTGCCTGCTGTTCATTCCGAGCAGCAACGGCGTGTCCCATAACGAAGCGGAGTTCACCAACGAGCAGGACATGCGCAACGGTTTGCACATGCTGACTGCGTTGCTGCACAGCGCCTGTTCCACCCCCAACGCCTACCGCTGAGGTCTGCCATGTCGAGTCGTTTGCAAGCAAAGTCACGGCTGCTGGGCGCCCTGGAGGCCGCCGGTTTGTCCGCCCATGTGATGATCGAGGAGGGCACCGCCGGGATTGCCTCGCCGGTGCGCCTGGCCACCGAGTGGGCAGGCTTTACCGTCACCGCGCCGTGGGGCCAGTGTTACGCCAAGGTCTTGCATGACGACATGCGCGCGTTGATCGACATCGAGCGCACCGTCCGCGCCACGCAACTGGCGGCGGATTGCGACGTGACGCCAGGCGTGCGCCTGGTGGATGCGGCGGCCGGCGTGTTGCTGCTGGACGCCTTGCCCGCCAGCGAATGGCGCTGGGCACGCCTCGACGAACTGATGCAACCCCAGCGCCTGCAGGCGCTCTGGGCCCTGAAGAAACAACTGCACCAAGGCACCTCGCCGGGCTTCAGCCGCTCGCCGCTGCAAGACATCCAGCACCTGCGCGAATTATGCGTGCGTTACAGCGTGGCCTTGCCCATCGACCACGCCTGGATCAGCACCTGCATCGACTTGGCCTGGACCTCCCTGCAATTGAGCGCCGGTGACTCGGTGCCGCTGCACGGCGACGGCGTGGCCAGCAATGTGATGATCGGCCCGGACGGCGCCTTGCAACTGATCGACTTCGACTACGCTGGCTGCGGTGACCCCTGGTACGACGTGGCCATCAGCCTTAACGAGTTGTATGTCTTCGAAAGCGACTGGCGCGAAGGCATCCATGCCTGGTCCGGCCAATGCCGCGAAAGCGACTACGCGCGCTGCCGGTTGTATGCCTTGATCAACGATTGGTACTGGACCCTATGGGGCCTGTGGGTCGGCGCCACCTCGGCGCGGCCGCTGGAGTTTTCCAAAGTCGGGCAGTGGACGTTGTTGCGCTGCCGCCAAAGTCTGCACGACCCACGGTTCGAAAGTTGGCTACGTCAGGTACAGGAGGGGCAGGCATGAAAGCGTTAGGTGAGGGGTGTACGCCACAA
Source organism: Pseudomonas sp. K2I15 (assembly GCF_002204795.1). Lineage (GTDB taxonomy): Bacteria > Pseudomonadota > Gammaproteobacteria > Pseudomonadales > Pseudomonadaceae > Aquipseudomonas. Next base: position 2,910 of record NZ_NIXO01000109.1, on the reverse strand, counting down.
GAGTGCCAGCTGGAAGCGGCGGTGCGCGGGGTTGCCAGTTGGGGCGGCACCGGGATTCGTTATGAACCGGTCAGCGGCGGGATTTCCAACACCAACTGGCGGGTGGAAGTGGCCGGGATCGACACTGCGTATTTCTTCAAGGTGCCCGGTGTGGGCACCGAGATGTTTATCGACCGCCGTACTGCCCACGACGCCAGCCTCAAGGCGGCGCAAACCGGCTATGGCGCGCCGGTGTTTGCCTTCCTTGAAGAGTTCGGCGTGGAAGTCTTCGAGTTCATGGAAGGCTGGCGCGCCTCCTCCAACCACGACTTCCTCGACCGCGACGTGCGCCATAACGCGCTGCACGCCCTCAAGGCCTTTAATGACCAGCCGCCGCTGGTGCAGACCAAAACCGTGTTCGACATGATCGCCGAGCACCAGCGCCAGGTCGAACAACTCAACGGCTGCAAACCCGCCGACGACGCGTGGCTGCGTCGCCAGTGCGATCGCGCACGGGGCGTGTTGCAAGCCTCCGGCATCGACCTGGCACCGTGCATGAACGACACCCTGGCGGGTAATTTCATGCTCAATGACCGTCGGCAAATTCGCCTGGTGGACTTCGAATATGCCTCCAACAACGACCGGCATTACGAGCTGGCGCTGTGGTTCGGCGAGATGTTTTTCACCGACGAAATGGAGCTGGCCCTGATCGAAGACTACTTCGGCCAGGTCACCCCGCAGAACCTGGCGCGCATCAAGTTGCACAAGGCCCTGGCAGACATCAAATGGTCGACCTGGGCGATGGTGCAGCACGCGGTGTCGCAGCTGGATTTTGACTTCTACAAATACGGCACCTGGAAGCACATGCGCGCCCGCAGCATCATCAACGATTCGCAATGGGAAACCTGGCTAAGACAGGCCTGAGCCTGCGCCACACAACAATAATGCATTGAATGAAGTCACTTTGGCGTCGATTGGCGCTTACGTTTTCACTGCTTGATTTTTGTTTGATCACACAAAAAAACGATCCACAAATTCAAGGAGCACCCGACTCATGAAATCCGATACCGCACCACCCGGACGCCTCAAGAGCCAAATCTTCGGCGTGTACTTTTTCCTGTTGCTGATGCTCGCCTTATTCCCGCCGTTCTATTTGAGCGTGAGCGGCAGTACCGCGTTGGTACTGGGCATTCCGTTGCCGATCTTCTACTGGATCGCCATTGCGGTACTCGCGGGCCTGGGCCTGTGGGCGTTGTACGTCGCCGAGCTGAAAGCCGGTGAAATACCCGAAGAGGGGGATGCGCAATGATCAGCACCACCAGCGATGCCAACCTCTTTATCACCTTCGGCGTCATCGGCCTGTTTTTGGCCGGGATGATCGCCGTGCTGTACGCCACCAACCGCGAGAGCACGAGCTTTTCCGATTACGCCGTGGGCGGGCGTTCCTACGGGCCGTGGTACATCGCCATGTGTTACACCAACTCCTGGTGGCCGGGCTCGACCTTTACCGCATTTTTCGCCCTGACCATCGGTGGCGCCCTGGGTTTTTACGGCATGGTCTACGCCACCCTTGGCGTGACGGCGATGTACCTGATGGCGCGCCGCGCCTGGACCTGGGGCCAGCGCTTCAACTTGCGCACCCAGCCGGATCTGCTCGGCATGCGCTTCAACAGCCCGGTGGTTAAACGCGTGGCCTCGATCATCGGCATCATCTCGGTATTCCCGTGGGTGGTGATGGGCATCCAGGCGTTGGCGATGCTGTTCCAGTTCGCCAGTTTCGGCCGTTGGGGCGTCACCACCTGCCTGATCGCCGGCGTAGTGGTGGTGCTGGTGCGCCAATACTGGACCGTGAGCATGGGCATGCGCGGGCTGATCATGACCGACATGTTCCAGGGCCTGATTGCCTATGTATTGTGCGCGGCGCTGTGTGTGTTCCTGCTGTTCGGCGACCAGGCGTCGTTCTCCAACCTGTCGCACTTGCCGGCGAAAATGCTGCTGATTCCAGGCGCCAGCGGCACCGGTTATGGCCCGTTGTATATGTTCAGCCTGATCTTCACCGGGGTGATCGGCTCGATGTGTTGGCCTATGAGTTTCCAGCGCATCTACACCGCCAGCGGCGTCAAGGCGGTGAAGAAAGGCACGCTGTACACGATCCTGTTGGTGGGTGGTTTCTACGGCATTTTGATGCTGTTCGCCGCGGCCATCAGCCAGGACCCGAACGTCATCGCGCACCCGCAACAAGGCTGGTTCCTGTCGCTGTTCGACATCGGCGGGCCGTGGATGCTGGCGCTGGCGATCGTTATCGTGCTGGCGGCGAGCATCGGCCACGTGGACGGCTGCGTGCAGGTCTGCGGCACCCAGTTCGCCAACGACCTGGCCACCTGGAACACCCCGCGTACCGATCGCCAACTGACGCTGCTGGCCAAGTCGGGGATGGTGGTGTTTATCGTCGCCGCTTCGGTGCTGGCGTACCTGACCTTTGATTACGCGCGGTTGCAGTTGCTGGCGCAGATTTCCTACCAGGGGATTATCCAGTTGGCGGTGCCGCTGTTCTTCGGGATCTTCAGCCGTCGCGGCAACAAGGAAGGCGCGATTGCCGGGATGCTGGCGGGGATCGTGGTGGCGATTGTGCTGACGACGATTTACCCGGATGACATTCCCGGGTTGGGCTCGTTGACCAGCGGGATCGTCGGGTTGGTGGTCAATGCGGGGATTTTTGTAGTGTGTGCGTTGGCGATCAAGCCGAGTGCGCAGGAGAGTGCTCGGGTGGAGCAGTTGTTTGAGATGGCGGCGCCGGGTCGCAAAGTACCAATGGGGGCAACGCCTGTCTTGAGCTGAGCCAAAACCTCAAAACCAATGAAGATCAACTGTGGGAGCGGGCTTGCTCGCGAATGCGCAGTGTCAGTGCCAGATTTATTGGCTGATACACCG
>NZ_NIXO01000108.1 GCF_002204795.1 Pseudomonas sp. K2I15 | reverse complement strand
GTGTCAGTCAATACATCGGGTGACTGACACACCGCTTTCGCGAGCAAGCCCGCTCCCACATTTGGACTGCGGTGATCATCAAATCCCGTGCATAAAAAAACCGGCCTCGCAGCCGGTTTTTTTATTTCAACGGTTTAGAACGCAGCGTCCTTCAAACCGTCGAGGTAACGCTCGGCATCCAGTGCCGCCATGCAGCCTGCACCGGCGGAGGTGATCGCCTGACGGTAGACGTGGTCGGCCACGTCACCGGCAGCGAAGATACCTTCAATGTTGGTGGCAGTGGCGTTGCCTTCACGGCCGCCCTGCACAATCAGGTAACCGTCTTTGGCATCCAGCACGCCTTCGAACAACGAAGTGTTCGGGGTGTGGCCGATGGCGATGAACACGCCGTCGACTTTCAGCTCGTCGAAGCTGCCGTCGTTGTTTTTCAGGCGAGCACCGGTCACGCCCATGTTGTCGCCCAGGACTTCATCCAGGGTGGCGTTGAGCTTGAGGATGATCTTGCCTTCGGCAACGCGGGCATGCAGCTTGTCGATCAGGATCTTCTCGGCGCGGAAGGTCTCGCGACGGTGAACCAGGGTCACGGTGCTGGCGATATTGGCCAGGTACAGCGCCTCTTCCACCGCGGTGTTGCCGCCACCGACCACAGCCACTGGCTTGTTGCGGTAGAAGAAACCGTCGCAGGTCGCGCAGGCCGAAACGCCCTTGCCCATGAACGCTTCTTCCGACGGCAGGCCCAGGTAACGAGCGCTGGCGCCAGTGGCGATGATCAGCGCGTCACAGGTGTACACGCCGCTGTCGCCGGTCAGGCTGTAAGGCTTTTTCGAGAAGTCGACCGCGTTGATGTGATCAAACACGATTTCGGTTTCGAAGCGCTCGGCGTGTTCTTTCATGCGTTCCATCAGCACCGGGCCGGTCAGGCCGTGGACGTCGCCCGGCCAGTTGTCGACTTCGGTGGTGGTGGTCAACTGACCGCCCGCTTGCATGCCGGTGATCAGCAACGGTTTGAGGTTGGCCCGGGCAGCGTAGACGGCAGCGCTGTAACCGGCAGGGCCGGAACCGAGAATAATCACTCGCGAATGACGGGTATCAGACATGACTCACTCCTATCGACCGCCCGGACTACAGAACGGCTGGAATAAAAAAGGACCGCGAAGCACTTGGGGAAGGCTTGAACTCGCAGATCCTGAAAATAATGGGTGCAGCGTATAGAGGGAGGCAAGATTAAGGAAATACGGAATAACAATCCAGCTCATAGGTGGTCTCTATCCCGTGCCCTCTATTAATCGACACGTTTGTTACCGTTAATGTCGTAATGCGGGCCGTGCTTTCCCGGTTCTCGCAAAGCCGGTAAGGTCGGCGCGTTCGCCCCCATTGCCCGGAGTTATCCATGCCCGCCCCCGTTCTTTCAGGCCCACAATACCTGCGCGAAGGCCTCAAACTGGTGCTCAGCCCCGGCCTGCGCCTGTTTGTACTGCTACCGCTGGCAATCAACCTGATACTGTTCGTCGGGTTGATCTACTTCGCCGGCCATCAGTTCAGCCTGTGGGTCGACACGTTGATGCCGACACTGCCGAGCTGGCTGAGCTTCCTCAATTATCTGCTGTGGCCTTTATTCGTGGTGCTGGTGGTGCTGATGGTGTTTTTCACCTTCACCATGCTCGCCAACATCATCGCCGCGCCGTTCAACGGCTTTCTGTCTGAAAAGGTCGAAGTAGTGGTACGCGGCACCGATGATTTCCCGGCGTTCAGCTGGGCTGAGTTGGCGGCCATGGTCCCGCGCACCCTGGCCCGGGAAATGCGCAAGCTGGGTTACTTCCTGCCCCGGGCCATCGGCCTGTTTATCCTGTCGTTCATTCCGGTGGTCAACCTGGTGGCTGCGCCGCTGTGGCTGCTGTTTGGCGTGTGGATGATGGCGATCCAGTACATCGACTACCCGGCGGATAACCACAAGCTGGGCTGGAACGAAATGCTCGCCTGGCTGCGCAAGAAGCGCTGGCAGAGCATGAGTTTTGGCGGCATCGTTTACCTGGTGTTGCTGATCCCGGTGGTCAACCTGCTGATGATGCCGGCGGCGGTGGCGGCGGCGACGTTGTTTTGGGTGCGAGAACAGGGCGCCGAGGCCATGGCTGTTAAAAAGGCCTGAGCCGTCATAAATCCATCATCCAAAAGACACAATGACGACATGGCCCGCGCCGACACTGTGGGTCATGACGACAGCTTCGCTCCACATCACCCTGATTACCGAAACCTTCCCGCCAGAGATCAACGGGGTGGCCAATACCCTTGGCCGCCTGTGTGACGGTTTGCGCGCCCGCGGGCATCAAGTCGAACTGGTTCGCCCGCGCCAGGGCAGCGACCAGAGCCGGCCCAGCGACGATGGCCTGATGCTCTGCCGAGGCTGGCCGCTGCCAGGTTATCCGGGGCTGCAATGGGGCCAGTCGTCGATGCACAAGTTGTTGCGGCGCTGGACCCGCCAGCGCCCGGATGTGCTGTATATCGCCACTGAAGGGCCGCTGGGTTTGTCGGCACTGCGGGCTGCGCGGCGCCTGGGAATCAGCGTGGTGAGCGGCTTTCATACCAATTTCCAGCAGTATTCCAACCAGTACGGCCTGGGCATGTTGAGCCGGGTGCTGACCCACTATCTACGCTGGTTCCATAACCGTTCGACCCTGACCCTGGTGCCCAGCGCCAGCCAGCGCATGGAGCTGGAACGCCGCCACTTCGAGCGCCTGGGCATGCTCGCGCGGGGTGTCGACAGCCAGCTGTTTCACCCGGCCAAACGCGACAATGCACTGCGTGAAAGTTGGGCACTGAACAGTGAGCAAACTGCCGTGCTGCATGTGGGCCGCCTGGCCCAGGAGAAAAACCTCGGGCTGCTCAAGCGCTGCTTCGAGACCTTGCAGGACACCTATCCACTGCGCCAGATGAAACTGATCATCGTCGGCGATGGCCCGCAACGGGCAATGCTGGAAAAGGAACTGCCGGAGGCGATTTTCTGCGGCACCTTGCGCGGCGAAGAGTTGGCCAGGCATTACGCGTCCGGGGATCTGTTCCTGTTTCCCAGCCTGACTGAAACCTTCGGCAACGTGGTGCTGGAAGCCATGGCTTCCGGATTGGGTGTGGTGGCGTACGACCAGGCGGCCGCGACCCAGCATATTCGCCATGGCTATAGCGGTGTGCTGGCGATGCCGGGGGATGAGGAGGCGTTTTGCGATGCAGCCAATTGGCTGCTGGAAGAACGCGAGAGTTTAAGACGGGTGCGGCTCAATGCCCGGCAACACGCCAGCCGTCAGGGATGGCCGGCGATTATCGATCAGTTTGAGCGGCAGTTACGCGGTGTGTGCGAGGACGAGCAACCGGTGCCCGTCCTGTCGCCCCTTACACCAAAGTCGTCAACGCCTCACGACTGAACGGCAGGATGTCGCCTTCACGCCCTTCGCGCACTTTCAACGCCCAATCCGGATCCACCAGCAGCGCACGGCCCACGGCGACCAGGTCGAACTCGTCGTTGTTCAGGCGCTCCAGCAGGTTTTCCAGGCTGGCCGGTTGCGCAACCTTGTCGGTATTGACCATGAACTGCAGGAACTCGCCATCCAGGCCGACGCTGCCCACGGTGATGGTCGGCTTGCCGGTGAGCTTGCGGGTCCAGCCGGCCAGGTTCAGCTCGGAGCCTTCAAACTCCGGCTCCCAGAAACGGCGCGTGGAGCAGTGGAAAATATCCACGCCAGCATCCGACAACGGCTTGAGGAATTCACCCAGCGCCTCAGGGGTTTGCACCAGGCGCGCGGTGTAGTCCTGCTGCTTCCATTGGGAGAAACGCAAGATGATCGGGAAATCCGGGCCCACAGCGGCGCGGATAGCCTGGATCAATTCGATGGCGAAGCGCGAACGGTTGGCCAGGCTGCCGCCGTATTCGTCGGTGCGCTGGTTGGTGCCTTCCCAGAAGAACTGGTCCACCAGGTAGCCGTGGGCACCGTGGATTTCCACGCCGTCCATGCCGATGCTCTGGGCATCCTTGGCGGCTTGGGCGAACGCGGCGATCACGTCCTTGATGTCTTGCACGGTCATGCCGTGGACGACGACGTTGCCGTCCTTGAGTTTTTCGGTCGGGCCGTAGGCCGGCACGCTGGCATCCGGCTCGGTGCCGATACGCCGTACGCTGCCCACATGCCACAGTTGCGGAACGATCTTGCCGCCTTCGGCGTGGACCGCGTCGACCACTTTCTTCCAGCCAGCCAGGGCGGCTTCACCGTAGAAATGCGGAACGTTCGGGTAGCCGTTGGAGGCCGGGTGACCGACCACGGTGCCTTCGGTAATGATCAGGCCTACACCGGCGGCGGCACGGCGGCGGTAGTACTCGATCACTTTGGAATTAGGCACGCCGCCCGGGGAGAACGAACGGGTCATTGGCGCCATCACCACGCGGCTCGGCAGTTGCAGTGCGCCGAGCTGGAACGGTTTGAACAAGGCTTGGACAGGCATGGGAGCACTCCATCGGAAAGGAATTTATGATGTGGATAATATGGAGTGCGCAGCGTGCTGGATAGCACTATTGATTGGGGTGATTAAGGGGTAAAAGCGGGAAGGCATGGGGCTGCTGCGCAGCCCAGCGGGAGCAAGCTCCCTCGCCACAGAAGCTCACTCGACACTGCTGAACGTATCAGCTCAATGCTTTTTCGATCGCCTGCACGATGGCAGGGTCATCCGGAGGTGTACGCGGCGAGAAACGCGCCAGGACCCGGCCGTCTTTACCCAGCAGGAATTTTTCAAAGTTCCAGGTGATGTCCCCGGGGAACTCGGCGCCCTCGCCCGCCAGCAAGCGATACAGCTGGTGACGATCGTGGCCATTCACCTCAAGCTTGCTGCCCAAAGGAAAGGTCACGCCATAGTTGAGGCTGCAGAACGCCTGGATTTCTTCTTCCGTGCCCGGTTCCTGCCCGGCAAATTGATTGCACGGCAGCCCCAGCACGGTGAAACCCTGGGCCTTGTATTGCTGATAGAGGTTTTCCAGCGCAGCGTACTGTGGTGTCAGACCACATTTGGAGGCGACGTTGACCACCAGCACGACGTGCCCCTTGAAGGGCGCCAGAGGCAGCTCCTGACCATCCAGGGCTTTGAGTTTAAGGTCGTGGAAAGCACTCATGACGAACTCCAGATATCCCATGTTCTTCGTAACGGCCATTCGAGATTACAGCCGCCAAGTCGGCAAGAATAGCCGCCAAATGAAAAAGGCGCCCGAAGGCGCCTTTTTCCAACTGACAGAGCGTCGCTCAATCAATTAATGGTGGTGACCACCTTCGCCGTGCACATGGCCGTGGGCCACTTCTTCCTGGGAAGCGTCACGGATAGCGACGATCTTCACCTGGAAGTTCAGGCGCTGGCCAGCCAGCGGGTGGTTGCCGTCGACGGTCACGTCGTCGCCGTCCAGGTCGCGGATGGTAACGATCTGCATCTGGCCGTCCGGAGCGGATGCGTGGAACTGCATGCCCACTTCCAGCTCGTCGACGCCTTCGAACATGCTGCGGCTCAGGGTGCTGACCAGTTCGGCAGCGTATTCGCCGTAGGCATCTTCAGGTTCTACGGCAACGGTCAGTTCGTCACCGACCTCTTTGCCTTCCAGGGCCTTTTCCAGGCCCGGGATGATGTTACCTGCACCTTGCAGGTAGACCAGCGGCGCGCCGCCGGCAGAACTGTCGATGACCTCACCAGCGTCGTTGGTCAGGGTATAGTCAATGGAGACAGCCTTATTGGCGGCGATCGGCATGGGGCGAGACCTTTTGCAGAAGAATGAAGAACGGACAAGTCTAAACAAGGATTTGCACGAAAGCGAACACAACCCGGACGGACGGGGTCGAACAACTGACCCGACAGTCGCAGGATTTCACCAGGACGAAGACCAACACTGGGTCGTCGAGCTTTCCTGTGGCCACACCCAGCACTTGCGCCACCAGCCGCCGTGGCAATCCCGGGCCTGGGTCACGGACCCGGCGCAACGCCTTGAAAAAATAGACAAGCCCTTTACGTGCGGCTGGTGTGCGCAAGCCTCAGATAAAGATAACCTTGGCACCTGATTCCCGGTAGGCAGCCAGCCATAGGCCGCCACCGAAGCCATGCACCTCCAGAGAATTCGCATGCAGACTTTTTTTATCGCGCCCACCGATTTTGGTGTGGGTCTGACCTCCATCAGCCTTGGGCTGGTGCGTACCCTTGAGCGGGCCGGGCTGAAAGTCGGCTTCTTCAAACCGATTGCCCAGCCGCACCCCGGCGACACCGGCCCCGAGCGCTCCACCGAACTGGTGGCCCGTACCCACGGCCTGAAGCCGCCCCAGCCCTTGGGCCTGGCCCATGTAGAGCGGATGCTCGGCGACGGCCAACTGGATGAGCTGCTGGAAGAAATCATCACCCTTTACCAGCAAGCCGCCGTGGGCAAGGACGTACTGATCGTCGAAGGCATGGTGCCAACCCGCAGCGCCAGCTATGCGGCCCGGGTCAACCTGCACCTGGCCAAAAGCCTGGACGCCGAAGTGATTTTGGTCTCGGCCCCGGAAAACGAAGTGCTCACCGAACTCTCCGGCCGCGTGGAATTGCAGGCCCAGTTGTTCGGCGGCCCGAAAGACCCAAAAGTGCTGGGCGTGATCCTCAACAAGGTGCGCACCGACGAAAGCATGGAAGTCTTCTCGGCGCGGCTCAAAGAGCATTCGCCCTTGCTGCGCAGCGGCGATTTCCGCCTGCTGGGCTGCATCCCATACCAGCCGGAACTCAACGCCCCGCGCACCCGCGACGTGGCCGACCTGATGGGCGCGCAGATCCTCAACGCCGGTGATTACGAAACCCGGCGCATGACCAAAATCATCATCTGCGCACGCACCATGCGTAACACCGTGGAGCTGCTCAAGCCCGGCGTATTAGTGGTGACACCCGGCGACCGCGACGACATCATCCTCGCCGTCAGCCTGGCCGCCATCAACGGTGTGCCGTTGGCCGGCCTGCTGCTGACCAGCGACACCCTGCCCGACCCGCGCATCATGGACCTGTGCCGTGGCGCGTTCCAGGCCGGGCTGCCGGTGTTGTCGGTGAGCACCGGCTCCTATGAGACCGCCAACCTGCTCAACAGCCTGAACAAGGAAATCCCGATTGATGACCGCGAACGGGCGGAGATCATCACCGATTTCGTCGCCAGCCACCTCGATGCCCGCTGGCTGCACCAACGCTGCGGCACGCCGCGGGAGATGCGCCTGTCGCCGGCGGTGTTCCGCTATCAACTGATCCAGCGCGCCCAGGCAGCCAACAAGCGCATCGTACTGCCTGAAGGCAGCGAGCCGCTGACCGTGCAGGCCGCCGCCATCTGCCAGGCGCGCGGGATTGCCCGTTGTGTGCTGCTGGCCAAGCCGGCAGACGTGGAAGCCGTGGCCCGCGCCCATGGCATCGAGCTGCCCGAAGGCCTGGAGATTCTCGACCCCGACCTGATTCGCCAGCGCTACGTCGAACCGATGGTGGCCCTGCGCAAAACCAAAAGCCTCAATGCGCCGATGGCCGAACAGCAACTGGAAGACACCGTGGTGATCGCCACCATGATGCTCGCCCTGGATGAAGTCGACGGCCTGGTCTCCGGCGTCATCCATTCCACCGCCAACACCATTCGCCCGGCCTTGCAGTTGATCAAGACTGCGCCGGGCTGCACCCTGGTCTCGTCGGTGTTTTTCATGCTGTTCCCGGAGCAAGTGCTGGTGTATGGCGACTGCGTGATGAACCCGCACCCAAGCGCGGCGGAGCTGGCGGAAATCGCCCTGCAAAGCGCCGACTCGGCCGCCGCGTTCGGCATCACGCCCCGAGTGGCGATGATCAGTTACTCCAGCGGTGATTCGGCCACGGGCGAAGAAGTCGAGAAAGTCCGCGAAGCCACCCTGCTCGCCCACGAAGCCCAAAGCTCGTTGCTGATCGACGGCCCGTTGCAATACGACGCCGCCGCCAACGAAACCGTGGCCCGGCAACTGGCGCCCAACAGCCTGGTGGCGGGCAAGGCCACGGTGTTCGTGTTCCCCGACCTGAACACCGGCAACACCACCCACAAGGCCGTGCAGCGCAGCGCCGATTGCGTGAGCCTGGGGCCGATGCTGCAAGGCCTGCGCAAACCGGTAAACGACCTGCCCCGTGGGGCGCAGGTGGACGACATTGTGTACACGATCGCATTGACCGCGATTCAAGCCGCCAACCGACCTATGGATGTCTAAATGCTGGATTTTCTACCTGCCGCCGTGCGCGGGGTGATCGCCTCGCTGTTGCTGGCGTTGAACACCATCCTGTTGTGCTCGTTCCTGTTTATCGTGGCGCTGTTCAAGGCGTTGCCGTTTGCCAAACGCTTCAGCGAATGGCTGATGAACCACACCCACGAGGCCTGGATCAGCAACAACAAGGCCTGGATGAACCTGGTGCGGCGCACCCACTGGCACATCAAGGGCCTTGAAGGCCTGGACTATCAGCACTCGTACCTGGTGACCAGTAACCACCAGAGCTGGGTCGATATCATGGTGCTGCAATACGTGCTCAACCGGCGTATTCGCCCGCTGAAGTTTTTCCTCAAGCAAGAGCTGATCTGGGTCCCGGTGATCGGCCTGGCATGGTGGGCATTGGGCTTCCCGTTCATGAAGCGCTACACCAAGGCGTACCTGGAAAAGCACCCGGAGAAGAAAGGCAAAGACCTGGAAACCACCCGCAAGACCTGCGCGAAGTTTCGTCACAACCCGGTGGGCATTTTCAACTTTGCCGAAGGCACGCGGTTTACCCCCGGCAAACATGCCCAGCAAAAGTCACCGTTTCGCTACCTGCTCAAGCCCAAGGCCGGCGGCATTGCGTTTGTGCTGGATGCCATGGGTGAGCAACTGAAGTCGCTGGTGAACGTGACCATTCACTACCCGGGTGGGCGTCCTGGTTATTGGGATTTGCTGTGCGGGAATGTGAAGGACGTGGTGGTGCAGTTTGAAGAGGTGCAGATTCCGCCGCAGTTCATTGGCAAGAATTATGAGCAGGATGGGGAATATCGGTTGGAGTTCCAGGGTTGGATCAATGGGTTGTGGGAACAGAAGGATATGCTTCTCGACAAGCTTCACAAAGAGTTCCCAGAACGCCGCTGATCAAACTGTGGGAGCGGGCTTGCTCGCGAAGGCGGCGTGTCAGCCAATACATGTATGACTGATACAC
>NZ_NIXO01000107.1 GCF_002204795.1 Pseudomonas sp. K2I15 | reverse complement strand
GTGTGACAGTCAATGCATAAGGTGACTGATCTACCGCATTCGCGAGCAAGCCCGCTTCCACATTTTTTTACCGTGCCCGCTTCAGATCGGGTAGATCAGGCGATCTCGGCAACCACCGCCGCCAGCGCCTTGGCAGGGTCGGCCGCCTGGCTGATCGGGCGACCGATCACCAGGTAATCGGAACCGGCGTCCAGGGCTTGGCGCGGCGTCAGGATGCGACGCTGGTCGTCCTGGGCGCTGCCCGCCGGGCGAATCCCCGGGGTCACCAGTTGCAGTGACGGGTGGGCGGTCTTCAACGCCTGGGCTTCCAGCGCCGAGCACACCAAGCCGTCCAGGCCAGCCTTTTGCGCCAGGGCCGCGAGGCGCAGCACTTGTTCCTGTGGCTCGATGTCCAGGCCGATGCCGGCCAGGTCTTCACGTTCCATGCTGGTCAGCACGGTCACGCCAATCAACAATGGCTTGGGGCCGGTGCGCTGATCGAGCACTTCACGGCACGCAGCCATCATGCGCAAACCGCCGGAGCAGTGCACATTGACCATCCACACGCCCATTTCGGCGGCAGCCTTGACCGCCATCGCGGTGGTGTTGGGGATGTCGTGGAATTTCAGGTCCAGGAACACCTCGAAACCTTTGTCACGCAAGGTGCCAACAATTTCTGCGGCGCAACTGGTGAACAGTTCCTTGCCGACCTTGACCCGGCAAAGCGTGGGGTCCAACTGGTCAGCCAGCTTCAGTGCGGCGTCACGGGTGGGGTAATCCAGGGCGACGATGATAGGAGTCTGGCAGACGGACATTGGAATGGGCTCTCAGGCAAGTCGAAATCGGCGCGGATTGTAGCGCAAGCAGCGCGTTTGCGGGATCCGATGATCGGTAATTCGTGATTTAGCCGCGAGATTGCGGGCTCCCGGGCAATTGTGTCGAAACTGATACATTCCAGACATGCCTGCAATACCCCGCAAGATTAGCCTCGCACACGTGAACCGCCTTACAGAACTTCCAGCCCCGGGGCTGGGCGCCTATGCTGAACGCAACAACCTCGCCGCCGATCTTCGGCCCGGCGGCCCACCAGGTAGATGATCGCACCATGCAAACCCTGACTCCTGCGCTGAATGACGATCAAAAAGGCTCGCTTTTGGGTGAAGACAAGCGCTGGAACACCCGCGCGCTGATCGTCGACGACGACGTGCCGATCCGCGAACTGCTGATCGATTACCTGGCACGCTTCAATATTCTCGCCAGCGGCGTGACCGATGGCGCCGCCATGCGCCAAGCCTTGCAAGCCGAAACCTTCGACGTGGTGGTGCTCGACCTGATGCTGCCCGGCGAAGACGGTTTGTCGCTGTGCCGCTGGCTGCGGGCTGAATCGGACATCCCGATCCTGATGCTCACCGCCCGCTGCGAACCCACCGACCGCATCATCGGCCTGGAACTGGGGGCCGACGATTACATGTCCAAGCCCTTCGAGCCCCGCGAACTGGTGGCACGTATCCAGACTATCCTGCGCCGGGTGCGTGACGACCGCACCGAGCAACGGGCGAATATCCGCTTCGACAACTGGCGCCTCAACAGCGTGCTGCGCCAACTGGTGGCCGACGATGGCCTGGTGGTGCCGCTGTCCAACGCCGAATTCCGCTTGCTGTGGGTATTCATAGAGCGCCCGCGCCGGGTGCTGAGCCGTGAGCAATTGCTGGATGCGGCCCGTGGTCGCTCCATCGAAGCGTTTGATCGCAGCATTGACCTGCTGGTGTCGCGCTTGCGCCAAAAACTTGGGGATGACCCGAAAGCTCCGCAGTTGATCAAGACCGTGCGCGGTGAAGGCTACCTGTTCGACGCCCGGGATATCGGCTGATGCGCAACACCTTCAACACCCTGTTCGGGCGGCTGTTCGGTGTGTTGCTGGTGGCGATTGTGCTGGCCCACGTGCTGGCATTTTTCTGGTTTCACCACTATGGCCCGCCGCCGCCACCGCCCCACGAAACCTTCATCGAGCAACCGGACGGCACCCTGACACCAATGCCCAAGGAGCATCGCCGGTCCTGGTTCGGTGGACCGGTGGTGCCGCTGACATTCCAGTTCTTCTCGTTGATTATTGCCGCCTGGTACGGCGCCAAGCTGCTCAGCCGGCCGATCCAGCGCTTGAGTGCAGCAGCCGAGCGCCTGAGCCTGGACCTCGACAGCCCGCCGCTGGACGAATCCGGCCCTCGGGAAGCACGACAGGCGGCGTCGACCTTTAACCTGATGCAAAAGCGCATCCGCGAACAGGTCACCCAACGCGCCCGCATGCTTGGCGCCGTGTCCCATGACCTGCGCACGCCGCTGTCACGGCTAAAGCTGCGCCTGGAACAGATCGAAGACACCAAGCTGCAGGGCCAGATGCGCCAGGACCTGGACGATATGATCGGCATGCTCGACGCCACCCTGAGCTACCTGCACGAGCAACGCACCAGCGAAACCCGGCATTGGCTGGATGTGCAGGCGTTGGTGGAATCCCTCAGTGAAAACGCCCAGGACCGGGGCTCCGATGTGCAATGCAGTGGTGAATGCGCGCCGTTGCAGGTGCAACCGATGGCCTTGCGTTCCTGCCTGAACAACCTGATCGACAACGCCCTGCGGTATGCCGGCACGGCGCGCATCGAGCTGGCAGACAGCCCGCAGGCGCTGGTGGTGCGGATCATCGACCACGGGCCGGGGATTGGGGCGGATAAACGTGAGGCGGTGTTTGAACCGTTTTATCGGCTGGAAGGTTCGCGCAACCGTAATTCCGGCGGCGTGGGTTTAGGGATGACCATTTCCAAGGAAGCGGTTGAGCGCCTCGGTGGAAGGCTGAGCCTGGAGGAAACACCAGGCGGTGGCCTGACGGCGGTGATGTGGCTACCGAGGGCGTAGGAGTCATTCCTGCGCCCTGCGTGAACCGTTACTGTCCGGTTTTATCTTCCCGACGCACCTGAGCCTGGCTCGCACTCCAGTCCGTCAGCAAGCTATACGCCACCGCCAGCAATGTAGGGCCAATAAACAGGCCGATGAAGCCGAACGCAATCAACCCGCCAAATACCCCCAGCAGCACGATCACCAGCGGCAGGTTGCCGCCCCGGCTGATCAGGTACGGCTTAAGCACGTTGTCCACGCCGCTGATGATGAACGTGCCCCACACCCCGAGAAATACGGCGTAGGTGTAATCGCCCTTCCACGCCAGCCATGCTGTGGCCGGGATCCACACCAACGGCGGCCCCATGGGAATCAGGCTCAGCAGGAACGTCACGATACCCAGCACCAACGCCCCCGGAACCCCGGCGATCAGGAAGCCGATCAGCGCCAGCACCGCCTGGGCAGCCGCGGTGCCGATCACGCCATTCACCACACGTTGCACCGTGCCCGCCACCAGTTCGATGTAGTAACCAGCACGTTCGCCGATCAAGCGCTCCAGCAAACGATGCACAAACATCGCGAGTCGCGGCCCGTCGCGGTAGAAAAAGAACACGAACACCAGGCTCAAGGTCAGCTCCAGGATGCCGCCGCCGATCTGCGCACTGCGGGCCAGCAACCAGTTGCCGACCTGCCCCAGGTACGGCTTGAGGGTGACCATCAGTGCCGCGCCCTGCTGGTCGATGCTGTCCCACATCGCCACCAACCGCTCGCCGACAAAAGGAATGGAGCCGAGCCAGGTCGGCGCCGCAGGCAAACCATCCACCTGGATATCCTTGATCAGGCCAACGGCATCGCGCACGTGGTCAGCCAGGTTGAACCCCAGCCATACCAGCGGCAGCGCCACCAATAGCATCCAGACCAGGGTCAGGATTGCGGCAGCCAGGGATTCGCGCCCACCCAGCCAACGGGTGAGCAAGCGCATCACAGGCCAACTGGCAAACGCCAGCACCGCGCCCCAGAACAGCGCCGACCAGAACGGCGCCATCACCCAGAAGCTGGCACCAAACAACACCAGCAGCAGGATCTGCACCAGCAGGCGATCGTTATTGAGCATGTGGTTTCTCGAAAAGATGTCTGTAAGAGGAAGAGCTTAGGCGAACGGCGCGGGTCCGTTCGCCCTGGAACGGTCAGCGTATCAGATGCACGTGCAAGCCTTTAGCCTCGGCGGTGCCGGTTTCAAGGCGGGCCGCACGTACGCCTTGATCGACCAAGCCCTGGCGCCACGCCTCGGCGGTGGACCCGGTCAAACTGACCCGCAAGGTGGCATCCAGGTTCAATCCACGGGAAATAAGCGTGAGCCAGGTGGCGTCAGGTTCAGCACCCAATTTCGGGAAATTCAGCTCGCCGGTACTTTTCAGTTCACGCAGCAGCGTGGCGGAGGTCGGCAGCAAATCGCCCAGCGGGGCGCTGGCGTCCAGTTGCTCCACGTGCAGGTACGCCCGGCGGTTGCCCCGGGTGATGCCATACAGTGCGACCAGGGAGTTGTCCTGAGGGGCTGCCAAGCGCAGCAACAGGTATTCCTGCTGGCCGTCGGCGCCTACCAGCTTGGAATTGCCGAACACTTCGTTGGCCCACAGGCTGCTTTCACCACAATCACGGGCCTGGCACCAGAACAGCAGTTGCGCGCCCTGTGCCTGCAAGGCTTCGCGGGTGGCGGTAAAGGCGGCGCTGGAGGTGTGTTCGGCAGGCAATTCGTAGGTGATGGCAGTGGTTTGGCCGCGGGCAGTGGCCTGGCCTTCATAGCGCAGCTGGCCGCTGATCTTGCGGATCGAGCCCAGCGGGTAGATGCGTTCTTTATCTTCGGCGGGGCGGTAGTCGACGATCTGCGCGTCGACCTGACGGGCCACGGCGGGCAAGTCCTGGCTGCCCGGTACGTCGGCGGCGAACACCAGCGGGCTGAAACAGCACAGCCCCAGAATACGGATAAATCCCTTCGGCATACTCATCGGATCAGTGCGCCCTGGCCATTGGGGTGCGCTGCGGTGCTGAGATCGTTCATGGTTGACTCCCTTTCGATCCGCCCAGCCTCGGCAGTTGACCCCGCCAAGTCAAGGCGTGGAGAAGAACCGATTGAAACAGTCTGCAACAAGGGTAGCCCCAGCCTCGTCGTTCAGGTGCAAATGATGGCCACCGGGCAGCGTGGTCACCTGGAACGGAAGCCCGGAAAGCAATTCGGAATGTTTCGCCAGCATGCCGTCCTCCGCGACGACAAGCTGTGTCGGACAGCCCACTCGGCGCACGAAGGCCATCGCCTGTTCTTCTGTCAGACGCATGGGAGAAGCAAGAGTCAGACGGCTGTCGCTGCGCCAGGTGTAACCGCCCGGCACTGGCATCAAGCCGCGCTGGGCCAGCAGTTCGGCGGCTTCGCGGCTGACCGCCACCACGCCTTTCATCCGCGCTTCCACCGCACGATCGAGGGTGCTGTACACCGGTTTGCGCTTGTCTTGCAGGGCCAATTGCGCCTGCAACGCCATACCGAGGCGCTCGGCGGCGTTATCGGCGGTGCCAGTCGGCGGGATCACACCATCGATCAATCCCAGGTGTGTCACCCGCTCCGGCAAGGCGCCGGCCAACACCAGTGAAACGATGGCGCCGAGGGAGTGGCCAAGTAATGCAAAACGTTTCCAGCCCAGTTGTTCCGCCACTTGCAACACATCGTGGACGTAATCCCACAGGGAGTAACCGGCACCGACGGGTCGATGAGCCGAGTGACCGTGGCCGGCCATGTCCAAGGCAACGATGCGCAGGCCATCGAGTTTCGGCGCCAGGCGCGCGAAGCTATTGGCGTTGTCCAGCCAGCCATGCAGCGCGATGACTGGCAGGCCATCTTCAGGCCCGAACAGATGCGCCGCCAACTCGATGTGCGGCAGCGCCAGGCGGACCTCTTCGACGGGCGCGGTCATGCGCAACTGCGCTCGCGTTGGCGGGCTTCCCAGCGGGCAAACAGGTTCTTGATCAAGGTGGCGGTGTCCTGGGGTCGCTCAAGGGGAAACATGTGGCCGCCGGGCATGGTCAGCATTTCGCCCATGGGCATGCGCCCCACGCCGCTGGCATGGTGACGCATCACCACCCGGCTCTGGCGGCCACGCACCACCGCCAGCGGCACTTTCAATTGACGAGCCTGGCCTGGGCTGGTGTGGGGCACGCCGCGATAAATGCTGATTTCGGTGGCCGGATCAAAGCGCAGGCGCAGGCGGTCACCCACCTGCTCCAGGCCGTGTTGCAGGTAGGCGTCGAAACATTCGGGATCAAAGCCGCGAAACAGGGTCTTGCCGGCGAAGTACTGGCGGGCTGCCGCAAGGTCGGCGAACTCTTCACGACGGCCCAGGGTGCGGCCCGCCGGGGTAAGCCGGTCGATAAAGCCGAAGCGCTTGGCCGCGCGGATTACCCAGCGATCGGCCAGGGTCAGCACCGGTGAATCGAGCATCACCACGCCGCGATACAACTGCGGGCAACGCATGGCCGCATGCAGGTGCAGCACGCCACCCAATGAATGGCCCACGCCCCACACCGGCTCCGGTTGTTGCTCAAGATGATGGATCAGTTCGTCCACCAGGTTCTGCCAGTTGTCATCCACCGGAAACCTGGGGTCGTGGCCGTGTTGCGGCAAATGCGCGACGGCGTACTCCGGGGCCAGGGCGGCAAACAATTTGCCGTAGGTCGCCGAAGGAAAGCCATTGGCGTGGGCGAAAAACACGTGCTGCGACATACCTGATCCATCACCGTAAACAGAGCGTTGATTCTCCCCAGACCGGGCAGTCACGGCAATGACTGTAACTGCCAGGAATGATGACACTCACGCCACGCCTATCGAGCCGGCGGGTTCTCGCCCAGCGGCACCACGGCCATGGTGAGGCGCGAAACGCAGCTGGCCTTGCCTTCATCGCTGGTCAGCCGAATGTCCCACACATGGGTGGTGCGCCCGATATGAATCGGCTTGGCCACCGCCGTCACCCGCCCGCTGCGCAAACCCCGCAGGTGGTTGGCGTTGATCTCCAGGCCTACGCAATAGAACTTGCCGGCGTCGATGCACAGGTAACTGGCCATCGAGCCCACGGTTTCCGCCAGCACCACCGACGCACCGCCGTGCAGCAGGCCGTAAGGTTGATGAGTGCGGTAGTCGATCACCATGCTGGCGGTCAGGGACTCGTCGTCAGCGCTTTCAAAGCGAATATCCAGCACTTCACCGATGGTGTTTTTCTGGCTCGCATTGAGTTGTTCGATATTGGGTTGGGTGCGCCACAGGCTCATTGATCGGTCCTTATTGGTTTTATGTCAGTGCTCAATCCTGCCACAGCACGGCTTCGGAGCGCTCGCTCCAGCTGTGGAACTGCGGCCCGTAGGTAGATTCAATCACGTTGCGCTTGATCTTCAAGGTTGGCGTGAGGAATCCGTTTTCCACCGCCCAACTGTCTTTCACCACCACCAGTTGGCGCAAGCGCTCATGTTTATCCAGCACCTGATTGACCTCCTCCAGCAAGCGTTCGAGGCTGCCCTGCAACGCCTGGCGCCCAAGGCCTGCGGCATCTTGCAGGCCCACTTCGGATAACACGCAAAGGCCCATGGGCGCGCTCAAGCCATCGCCCACCACACACACCTGTTCGATGCGCGCATGCTCGGCCAGGCGGTTTTCAATCGGCGCCGGGGCTACGTATTTGCCTTTGCTGGTTTTGAAGATTTCCTTGAGCCGCCCGGTCAGCCGCAGACGGCCATCGGCGCCCTGCTCGCCCTTGTCGCCGGTGCGCAGGAAACCGTCCGCGGTGATGGTTTCGGCGGTTTTTGCGGGGTCCTTGAAATAGCCGAGCATGGTTGCGCCGCTGCGTACCTGGACTTCGCCGGTGTCATCGATGCGCACTTCCACGTCGGGGCACGGAGGGCCGATCCAGCCGAGCTTTTGCTGGCCGGGGCGGCACACGTGGGAGTAGCCGCAGCTTTCGGTCATGCCGTACACCTCCAGCACGTCCAAACCCAGCCTGCGGTACCAGAGCAACAGGGCTTCAGGCACCGGGGCCGCGCCGGAGATCGCCACGCGTACTGCGTCCAGACCCAGCCCGGCGAGCACTTTGTGGCCGAGGCGTTTACCGATGAAGGGCAGGCGCAGCAGGGTGTCGAGGCGGCTGGCGGGGATTTTGCTGTAGACACCCATCTGGAATTTGGTCCAGATGCGCGGTACGCCGAACAGGGCTGTAGGGCGTGCCCGCTTGAGATCTGTCAGGAACGTATCGAGGCTCTCGGCGAAAAATACTGTTTGCCCGGTATAGATGGAGGCCATTTCCACAAACATGCGTTCGGCCACGTGGCACAGGGGCAGGTAGGACAGCAGGCGATCGCCCTCGCCCAGGCCGAACAATTGCGTACCGCGAATGGCGGCGAAGGCCAGGGCGCCGAAGCTGTGCATTACGCCCTTGGGCAAGCCTGTGGTGCCGGAGGTGTAGATGATGGTGGCTAAATCGGACGCTGCGGGGGCGGGGTTGTCCTGGATGGGGGAGCAGGTTTGCAGGTCGGCCCAAGTGAAGTCGAATTCGCCCTCGGGGCAGAGCGGAAGGCTAATGGTGGGTAGGTCGGCCCTGACGCCTGCGGACATGGCGGGCCAGTCGTCCAGTTTGCCGATAAACGCCAGGGCGGCTTCGGAGTGGTCCAGTACGTGGGCGACGGAGTCGGCGGTGAGGTTGGGGTAGAGCGGGACCGAGACGTGGCCGGCCATCCAGATGGCGAGGTCGGCGATGATCCAGTGGGCGCAGTTTTTTGAGATCAGGGCGATGTGGGAGCCCTGGGGCAGGTCGCGGGCCCGCAGCCAGTGGGCGGCGCAGCGGGCTTGGTGGCCGGCTTCGGCCCAGGTGAGGGTCTGGACCTCGCCGCCTTTGATGGGCTGCACCAGGAAGCGTTGCCGTGGGTGGCGGGTTTCGCGGTCGAAGAAGACTTGCAGCGGCAAACGAATAGCGACAGACATGGACGCGCTCCTTTGTGTTCCGATGGTAGCCAACCAAGCACTTGCTTGGGTGGACTATTTCATGGGAGCGCGGGGGGTGCAAGTTCTGCTGTTTTGGGGGGTATATCCGTTATTTGGGTGATGGCTGATATGGGTTCCGCTCTTACAGCGGCTCACTTTTGAACAGCGCAAAAGTAAGCAAAACGCTCTTGCCCCACCACTCGGCACCTCGCTTAGGCTCGGTGTGCCCTCAGCTCCGGTATTACTACGCGGGCCGCCGCGACGGGGCGTCCCTGCCCCGTCGCGGCTAAACCGGCGTCCTGCCGGTTTACCCGCTCCGTACTACCTGCGTTCGGCCAGCGTGGTTTAACGGGGCGCCCAAGATCAAGA
>NZ_NIXO01000106.1 GCF_002204795.1 Pseudomonas sp. K2I15 | reverse complement strand
CAGTGGCATATAGGTTGGCTGACACACCGCATTCGCGAGCAAGCCCGCTCCCACATTTTGATCGAGTGCGGTCTGTTAGGTAAGCGGCGATTCCTGGTCCATCAGCTTGCCCATCAGCAACACGCCCAGTTCGCTCAACTGGTGAATCGCCAATGCCGTGTCGCGGTCTTTGCCGGTGAGTTCATCAGACAGGTCGAGCAATAACGTGCTGACCGAGGAAAACGTCTCGTAGCTGTTGGCGATCAGGCTTTCGCTGCTGACGTCGGTGCTGACGGTGAATAAGGAAGGAGGATTTGGGGTTGCTTTGAACATAGGTGAGTTCTCTAACTGGGCCATCACCTGATCGCTACTAAACGAAAGGGTGGCGGCTGCACGCAGGTTAGTAGACCGGTAGACCCTCACAAAACCCGGCGCGCCACGAGGGCGCCCTGCGCACAGCCACCATCAAGCACAGACAGGTAAGTCCGACAGATGAAGCTCATGCACATTTGTGAGGGGTTGCTCGGGCTACTAAACCCGATCACTGAGAAATTCAGCGACCGGGCAACCTTAGAGAGCCCTACCCAGGCGCACAAGCCGGCGGATTCTGACGTACCTGTAGGCAACGGAGCAAGGCGCTGCCATCAACACCAGCCACTTCCTACAGCTACCGCCTAGGTACTCTCGCGCACCTTCAACTCAAACCCCATGTCCACCACCGGCCGGGCGATCTTGTTGCCCGCCATCACCGTCAACAAATGCTCCGCCGCGCGCCGGCCAATGGCTTCGCGGGGCGTGCTGATGCTGCTTAAACGCGGCACCATGAACGATGAAGAGGGCAGGTCGTTGAAGCCCAGCACCGAGATCTGCTCCGGCACCTTGATGCCATGGCGCAGTGCTTCCAGCAGCGCGCCCTGAGCCAGGTCGTCGTTGCCAAAGAAGATCGCATCCACATCCGGATGGCTGGCCAGCAACTGCAAGAACAACTCGCCACCCAGGCCCAGCGACGATGGCCGTGGCGTCAGCACTTCCAGCGCCGGGTCGTACAACCCCGCCTGCTGCAACGCCCGGCGAAAGCCCTCACCGCGCAACAACGTGCGCTGGTCTAACTGCGCGCCGATGTAGGCCAAGCGCTTGCGACCCCGTGAGATCAAATGCGCCGCTGCCGTTTCCCCGGCGTTCAACTGCGAAAATCCTACGCAGTTCAGGCCCGCGCCCGGGTCCAGATCCATCATGTACACACACGGCACATTGCTTGATTCCACCATGCGCCGGGCACTTTCCGTACGGTCAAACCCGGTCAGCAGCAAACCCCGAGGCTGGTAGGCCATGTAGTTGCGCAGCAGGTCTTCTTCTTCGTCGCGGGAATAGTGGGTGTTGCCGATCAGCACTTCAAAGCCCTTGGGCCGCAGCACCTGGTGGATGGCTTCCAGGGTTTCGATAAACAGCAGGTTGGACAGCGACGGCACCAACACCACCACCGACTGGCTCTGGGCCGACGCCAGGGCACGGGCGGCCGGGTTGACCACGTAGCTCAGTTCGGCGGCAGCTTTTTGCACTTTTTCCACCAGCTCGGTGGCCACGGTGCTGATGCCGCGCAAGGCCCGGGAGGCGGTAATCGGGCTCACGCCGGCAAGGCGGGCAACTTCATTCAGGGTAGGGCGGCCCGTGGTGCGGGTATTTTTATCGTTCTTGGGAGTCATCAGGCGGCTTGCCAAACAAAAATCGAGGCACTAAGGTAGCGCTGTCTCCAAGACCCTGCAAATCCTTGAACGTTGGGATGCCTGTTCCGACTCAAGCCTTTGGAGAGGATGCACGCGTCACTCCATAAAAATGACAAGACGGCGCGGGAAAAGCCTGTTTTTGCACTAGCCTTACAGCGTGCAAAGGTAGCGCTATCTGCGTCTTGAGGTGTTTCATGAGTCAACCTGTTACTGCCCTCGTGATCATGGGTGTTTCCGGCTGTGGCAAGTCCAGCGTCAGCGAGGCCCTGTGCCTGCTGAACGGCGCCACCGCCATCGAAGGCGACAGCTTTCACCCCGCCGCGAACATCGAAAAGATGAGCGCCGGCCATCCCCTTAACGACGACGACCGCGCCGGCTGGCTCGACATCCTGTGCGATGAACTGCGCCGCTCGCTTAAAGCTGGCGAGCATCCCGTACTCACCTGCTCGGCCCTGAAGAAGAAATACCGCGACCACCTGCGCGAAGCCGCGCCGGGCCTGGGGTTTGTGTTTCTGGAGCTGACCCGCGAAGTCGCCGCCGACCGTGTGTCCCATCGCCCCGGCCATTTCATGCCGGCAAGCCTGATTGATAGCCAGTTCGCCACCCTCGAATCCCCGGTGGGCGAGCCGTTGACCCTGGCGCTGAACGCCAGTGAAGACAGCGTTGAAGACCTGGCCGAGCAAACCAATGCTTGGTGGCTGAAACACGGTTTTGAACCAAACAAATAATTGTTTGCCGGACAAGATAGCGCTGTCCGCCTGCACTGAATTTTTTACCGGCTTTAATAACAACAACAAACAGGAGAGACCCCCATGTTTGGCTTGTCCCACGATACCTATCTGCTGCTCGATGCAGTGGTGACCATCATCGGCCTGATCGTGTTGATCACCCGGTTCAAAGTCCACCCGTTCATTGCGCTGATCATCGCGGCAGGCTTTCTCGGCCTGACCTCGGGCATGCCCGTGGACAAGATCATCAAGGCGTTCCAGGACGGCTTCGGCGGGGTGCTCGGCTTTGTCGGGATTATCCTGGCGCTGGGCACGATGCTCGGCAAGATGATGGCCGATTCCGGCGGTGCCGATCAGATCGCCCAAACCCTGGTGCGGGCCTTCGGCAAGGAGAAGGTGCAGTGGGCAATGATGTTCGCCGCGTTTTTGGTGGGCATTCCGCTGTTCTTCGAGATCGGTTTTGTACTGCTGATCCCGCTGGTGTTTATCGTCGCGCGTCGTACTGGCGTGTCGCTGATCAAGATCGGCATCCCGCTGCTGGCCGGCCTCTCGGCGGTGCACGGCCTGGTGCCACCGCACCCGGGCCCGTTGCTGGCGATTGGCGTGTTTGGTGCCGACATCGGCAAGACCATTCTCTACGGCCTGATCGTCGCGCTGCCTACCGCCATCATCGCCGGCCCGCTCTACGGTTCGTTTATCGCCAAGTACATCCCGGGCAACCCGTCCCAGGAACTGGTGGACCAACTCGCCCGTGAGCAGCCAGAGTCCAAGACCCTGCCGAGCTTCAGTATCACCCTGATCACCGTGCTGCTGCCGGTGTTCCTGATGCTGCTGAAAACCTTCGCCGACGTCGCCCTGCCGGACGGCCACGCGATCCGCAACTGGATGGACATGATCGGCCACCCGATCACCGCGTTGCTGCTGGCCTTGCTGCTGTCGCTGTACACCTTTGGCCATCGCCAGGGCATCGGTTCCAAGCAAATCCTCAAACTGCTCGACGCGAGCCTTGCGCCGACCGCAGCGATCATCCTGATCATCGGCGCCGGTGGCGGCTTCAAGCAGATGCTGGTGACCAGCGGCGTGGGTGACGTGATCGGCCATATGGCGGTGACCGCGCAGATCAACCCGATCCTGCTGGCGTGGCTGGTGGCGGCGGTGATTCGTGTGGCGACCGGTTCTGCGACCGTGGCGACCATTACCGGCGCCGGCATTGTGGTGCCGGTGGTGGGGATGATTCCGGGGGTTAACCGCGAGTTGCTGGTGTTGGCGACAGGGGCGGGCTCGTTGGTGCTGTCTCACGTCAACGATGCGGGGTTCTGGCTGGTGAAGCAGTACTTCAATATGACCGTGGCCGAGACGTTCAAGACCTGGACGGCGATGGAGACCATTCTGTCGGTAGTGGCGTTGGGCTTTATCATGTTGCTGTCGCTGGTGGTGTAACAGGCACACCGCAAAACAAAATGTGGGAGCGGGCAAGCCCGCTCCCACATTGATTGGGTTTTTACCGTTAGATCGGGTCAGGCGTCTGCTTTTTAACCAGCCCATCCGCCCGGAACATCGCCCGGATGCCCCGCACCGCCTGGCGAATCCGGTCCTGGTTTTCGATCAGCGCAAAGCGCACGTGATCGTCGCCATACTCACCAAAGCCAATCCCCGGCGATACACACACCTTCGCCTCAAGCAGCAGCTTCTTGGCAAACTCCAGCGAACCCATCGCGGCATACGCCTCGGGAATCTTCGCCCAGACGTACATCGACGCCTTCGGATTCTCGACCATCCAGCCCAGCTCATGCAGGCCCTTCACCAGCACGTTACGGCGCTGACGGTACTGGTCGGCAATGTCTTTCACGCACTGCTGATCGCCTTCCAGCGCAGCAATCGCCGCCACTTGCAGCGGCGTGAACGTGCCGTAGTCGTGGTAACTCTTGATGCGCGCCAGGGCGTTGACCAGTTCCGCGTTACCCACCATGAAGCCAATGCGCCAGCCGGCCATGTTGTAGCTCTTGGACAGGGTGAAAAACTCCACCGCAATGTCCTTGGCACCGGGCACTTGCATGATCGAGGGGGCTTTCCAGCCGTCGTAGACGATGTCGGCGTAGGCCAGGTCATGCACCACCAGCACGTCGTACTGCTTGGCCAGGGCGATCACCCGTTCGAAGAAGTCCAGCTCCACGCACTGCGCGGTCGGGTTGGACGGGAAACCGAGGATCATCATCTTCGGCTTGGGGATCGAGCCGCGAATCGCGCGTTCCAGTTCAGCGAAGAAATCCACCCCCGGAATCAGCGGCACCGAGCGCACCTGGGCGCCGGCAATCACGGCACCGTAGATGTGAATCGGGTAGCTGGGGTTGGGCACCAGCACCGTGTCGCCCTGGTCCAGGGTGGCCAGCATCAAGTGCGCCAGGCCTTCCTTGGAACCGATGGTCACGATGGCTTCGGTTTCCGGGTCGATGTCCACTGCATAGCGGTCTTTGTACCAGTGCGAAATCGCCCGACGCAGCCGCGGAATGCCTTTGGAGGTGGAGTAACCGTGGGTGTCTTCACGTTGGGCGACGGTGACCATTTTTTCCACGATGTGCGGTGGGGTCGGGCCGTCAGGGTTACCCATGCTCAAGTCGATGATGTCTTCGCCGCGCCGACGCGCAGCCATCTTCAGCTCGGCAGTGATATTAAAAACGTAAGGGGGGAGTCGATCTATGCGCGCAAAGCGGCGCGGCGAACTGGGTTCGGCCATGGTTGCCTCGAAATACGTAAGCGCCCGGAACCGTCCGAGCGACGTCGGCCACTGCGGTGGCCTGCGGGGCAGACAATACGGTTGATGATGGCCAGTTGTCCAGATGCCGCAGGAAAAATTTCTGCTTGGAGTACGGCGTGGAT
This sequence comes from Pseudomonas sp. K2I15, assembly GCF_002204795.1. GTDB lineage: Bacteria > Pseudomonadota > Gammaproteobacteria > Pseudomonadales > Pseudomonadaceae > Aquipseudomonas. The sequence goes on along the minus strand of NZ_NIXO01000106.1, from coordinate 4,102 downwards.
ATGCCCCTATACTCGACGCGGGTTTGTTCCCTCATAAGAAGGAGACTGTTCAGATGGATCAACAGACAAAACTACCGTTACAGCCGCGCATGGAAGAGGGCAAGGCCCTGGTGATCGCGGGTGTGCAAGGGCGTTACGCGAAGGCCACGATTGGTGATATTCCCAAGTTATGGGAGCTGTTCGACAGCTGCTTCAAAGAGATCAAAACGCGCGTGGGTGGGGTGACCTACGGCGTGTGCTACAACGCCAAACACGATGAATTCGACTACCTGGCGGGCGTAGAAGTACCGGCCAAGGGGGATGTGCCGAGCAACTTCCAGTCGATTGAAATCCCGGCCCGTCGTTATGCGGTGTTCCCGCATTATGGTCCGGTGCAGGCGTTGGCGCAGACCTATGAACGCATCATGTTCGAGTGGCTGCCAGGCTCCGGGTACAAGGTGGTCGGGGCCGATTTTGAACGCTACAGCGCCGACTTCAATGTGGACAGAGGCACGGGTTCAGTCGAAATCTGGATCCCGATCGAAGCCGAATCCGCCTAAGCGCACTGCTTGCAGGAGCGAAAAGGTTCGCTCCTGCAACCGCCGCTCAATACAGCGTGGCCTTGACCCGCTCCGGCATCTCGCGGTCATAGGCTTCGGCGTCAAACGCCCCGTCATTGAGCCGCTTGTGAAACGCCCCGGCGGTGGGCAGTGCCGAGCGATCCAGGTGCTTTTCCGGGTTCCAGCAATCGGAGCGCACGAAGGCTTTGGAGCAATGGAAATACGCTGCTTGCACCTGCACCAGAATCACCGAGCGGGCCGCTTTGCCATTCACCGCAAAGCTCTCCAGCAACGCAGGCTCGATGGAAATCTGCGCACGGCCGTTGACCCGCAACGTCTCGCCAATCCCCGGAATGATGAACAGCAACGCTATACGCGGATCCACCACCAGGTTGCGTAGGGTATCGAGCCGGTTATTCCCTGGCCGATCCGGAATGGCCAACGTGCGCTCGTCAACGATTCGCACAAACCCCGGCACGTCGCCACGAGGCGAACCATCAATGCCGTCCGGGCCGGACGAACTCACCACCACCAAGGGTGAGGCGCGGACCATCGCCTGGTAATCCTCGTTGAGAAACGGAATTTCCTTGCGCACGGCCCGCTCGTGGGGGAGGCCGTAGAGGGTTTCGAGTTGTTCCAGGGTTGTTAGCATTTCACCAGCTCCTCGTTGTTCAAAACACCCACGCCAACCGGCGCTCATACCCAATCCGCCCTTTATACGCCTCCCCGCTGTCCGCCCAACCCTGCTGCAAATACAGCCCCATCGCCGCCACATTGTCGGTGTCCACCGACAGCTCCAGGGCCTTGATCTGCGGCCAGACCAGGCGCGCAGCCGCTGGCAGGGCCTGCAGGCAGGCTTTGCCAAACCCCCGGCCCTGTTGATGGCGGTCGACTTGCAATGCATGCAGCGTGGCGCTGTGTTCATCCGCCCAATGGGGCAGGCAGGGCGGGCGTTTTAGGAGCAGGAAGGCCACGGGAATCTCGTCGGCCAGTAACGCAAAGCCCGCCACGCCGGGGTTTGGATTGACCAGCAGGGTGTTCAGCGCACAGTAGATATCGCCGGAAAACGCCAGCTGTTCGGGATGCACTTCAAGGGTGCCGAGTTGCTGTTGCTGCAGGGCAGTCAACGTCTCATAGGGAACGAGGCGAGTTTCCATCGGTGTAGCATCCGAAATCCTACAAAGAAGCGCGGATTCTAGCGGGTTTGCGGTATTCGCAATTATTTTTCGCGGGGCTGTCGATTGGTTGATGGCTCAGTCGACTAAGGGTGTCTTCAGTGATTTTTACCGCAAAGAGCACGGGGCGGCGCCGTTCGATATGTACGCCGGCACCACCTTGTTCGAGCTGGAACCCTGATCGCCGGGGACTATAGTTGAGTGTCCGAAAACGGAGAATCCCATGAAATACCTCTGCCTGATCTATAGCAATGAACAGGTGCTGCACGACTCGCCCGACAGCCCCAAGGACCCGGAGTGCTTCGCCTATGCCGAGTCCGTGATGGCCAGCGGGCGGATGCTCGCCGCCGAACCGCTGGAGTCGGTGACCACCGCCACCACTGTGCGTATACGCAACGGCAAGTTGTCGATTACCGACGGGCCGTTTGCCGAAACCAAGGAGCAGCTCGCCGGGTTTTACCTGATCGAGGCCAAGGACCTAAATGAAGCGATCCAGGTGGCCGGCGGCATTCCGGCCGCCCGGGTCGGCAGTGTGGAAGTACGCCCGGTGCGTGAATTGAATCTCTGATCACAACAATAAAACTCAGGAGGTTTACCCATGACTAATCAACCCAAACCCGCCGAATTTGAACTGTCTATCAGCCGCTTGATCGATGCGCCTCGCAGCCGGGTGTTCCGTGCCTGGACCGAGCCCGCTTTGTTGCAGCAATGGTGGGGCCCCCACGGCATGACCACGCCCGAGTGCGAAATGGACCTGTGGGTCGGTGGGCAATTTCGCACGCTGATGCGCGCGCCCGACGGCAGCGAGTACCCGACGCAAGGTGTATTCCTCGAAATTACCGCTCCCAGTCGGCTGGTGTTTACCGATGCTTTCACGCCCGGCTGGATTCCTTCGGGCCAGCCATTCATGACTGCCGAAGTCACCTTTGAAGACGTCGACGGCAAGACGCTTTACACCGCCCGCGCCATGCACTGGAGCGCCGAAACCAAGCAGGCCCACGAAGCCATGGGCTTTCACGAGGGCTGGGGCCAGAGCCTCGACCGGCTGGTGACGCTGGTGACTGAAGGCCTGCGCGATTGACGGTGCAGGCCCGGGTTGAAGCGGTTTATCGCAGCGAATCGCGGCGCATCCTTGCGACGCTGATTCGCCTGCTCGGCGATTTTGACCTGGCTGAAGAGGCTTTGCACGAGGCGTTCTTCGTCGCGGTCGAGCGCTGGGAGCAGGACGGCGTGCCCGACAACCCCCGGGCCTGGCTGGTCTCGACCGGGCGCTTCAAGGCCATCGACCGTTTACGTCGCCAGGCGCGTTTTACTCCGCTGTTGCAGGCGCAGGCCGACGCGCTGGAAGCGGCAGACTGGAGCGTTGAAGACGTGGAAGACGACCGCCTGCGCCTGATCTTCACCTGTTGCCACCCGGCACTGGCGGCGGATGCCCAGGCGGCGCTGACCTTGCGTGAGATCTGCGACCTCACCACTGAGGAAATCGCTCGGGCGTTTCTCGCCACGCCAGCCACCATCGCCCAGCGCATCGTGCGGGCCAAGGGCAAGATCCGCGAAGCGAAAATCCCCTATCAAGTGCCTTCCCTGGCGGAGTTGCCCGAGCGCCTGGACAGTGTGCTGCGGGTGATTTACCTGGTGTTCAACGAAGGTTATTCGGCGTCCATGGGCGCCGACTTGACCCGTGAAGACCTGACCCGCGAAGCGATTCGCCTGGGCCGCTTGCTGCTGGAGTTGTTACCGGAGCCGGAAGTGATGGGCTTGCTGGCGCTGATGTTGCTCCACGAATCCCGGCGCCTGGCGCGCACCTCGGCGGACGGTGAATTGGTGTTGCTGGATGAGCAGGACCGTTCGCTGTGGGATGCGTCGTTGATCGCTGAAGGATGTGCGCTGGTGGAGAAAGCCCTGACCACACGACGCTTCGGGCCCTACAGCCTGCAGGCGTCGATTGCGGCGGTGCATGCCGAGGCGGTGAGCGCCGATGAGACCGACTGGCCGCAGATCGTCGGGCTTTACGACGTGCTGCTCGGGGCGGTGCCGTCGCCGGTGATCGAACTGAATCGCGCGGTGGCCGTTGCGATGCGCGATGGGGCGCTGGCGGGGTTGCAGTTGGTGGACGGGATTTTGGCGCGAGGGGAGTTGGTGGACTATCACCTGGCGCACTCGGCACGGGGCGAATTTTGTCGGCGGCTAGGGCGAGTGGAGGAGGCGCGGCTGGCCTTTGAACGGGCGCTGGCATTGACCCAGCAAGCGCCCGAAAAGCGCTTTATCGAGCGGCGCTTGGCCGAACTCAAATAGCCCAGGCGCTGGAGATCTAAATGTGGGAGCGGGCTTGCTCGCGAAAGCGGTGTGTCAGTCACCCAATGTGTCTGTCTCTTATACAAATCTCCG
>NZ_NIXO01000105.1 GCF_002204795.1 Pseudomonas sp. K2I15 | reverse complement strand
GCTTTTGATTTTGCTTTTGCTCTACACCACTCAAGCCGGCCTGTAGGCCGCTGTGCTCTTGCTTTTGATCTTGATCTTGATCTTAGGCGCCCCGTTAAACCACGCTGGCCGAACGCAGGTAGTACGGAGCGGGTAAACCGGCAGGACGCCGGTTTAGCCGCGACGGGGCAGGGACGCCCCGTCGCGGCGGCCCGCGCAGCACTACCGGAGAGAGGGCACACCGAGCCTAAGCGAGGTGCCGAGTGGTGGGGCAAGAGCCTTTTGGTTACTTTTGGGCTCTTTTCAAAAGTGACCCGCTGTAAGAGCGGAACCAATAGCAGCCCTGACCGCAGCAACGGATATGCCCCAAAATCTACTTCTTTCTCTTCGGAATCCGCACCAACCGCGTATCCGAATAAATGTCATGCCACCCACGCTTCTGCTTATCAAACAACGCCCAGATAAACCCCAGCCCTACACACAACCAAGAAGCGATCGACACCACAAACCGCAACAACGCCTGCCACAAACTAATCCGCGACCCATCAGCGTTCTGCACCCGCACCCCCCAAACCTGCATCCCCAGCGTCTGCCCCGAATACGTCCAAAACTTGGCAAAAAAACCAAACAACACAAAAAACAAAATCGTCGACAACAGCGGATCACCATCCAGCGCGCCAGATTCAGAAAGTGCCCGCAGCTTGGCCTCCCCGACAAACCCCATCCACACCAGCTTGTAGATAAAAGCCGTGACGATCAGAAGGGCGGTGCACAACAAGAAGTCATAGAACATCGCTGCCAGACGACGGCCCAGGCCTACGGCGGGAAACTCGCCTTGGGGGCTCAGCAGGTGTTTCGACATGGCATGGCTCTCGGCAGGAAAAAAGCCATTTTACGGAATAACGCTCATAAAAAAGCCCCTGATGTCATATCAGGGGCTTTTTGTCGCAGCAAGGATCAGCCTTCTGCTTGTACTTCGTCTGCCTGTAGACCTTTTTGGCCCTGAACAGAAACGAAGGTCACTTTCTGGCCTTCTTTCAGGCTTTTAAAGCCGTTGCCCTGAATAGCGCGGAAATGGACGAACAGATCCGGACCGCTTTCTGGAGTGATAAAACCAAACCCTTTTTCGTCGTTGAACCACTTGACGGTACCGCTCTGACGATTCGACATTTCTTATTTCCTTGACGCAAAAAATTAATGACAGCCCCTTTCACATGAAAGAGTACTGGGCTGGGTTGCAGGAAAGTAAGAGACGTCGAACGGGTTGTAGCAAACTTTGGCTACTGCCCAGGTCCAGGTTCAAAGCGACCCATGCAAACACAGTGGGCAAACTCTACGCCAACTAAGACAGAAAAAACAAGCCCCGGCAAAAGCCCAGGTTTTACTCGGCTTCATGACACTTCGGTCAACAATGTGGAACCCGTATATTCGATAGAGTTCATCACTTGTTATAGGTGACTGAACATAACATTGTCTATCGATAGTGCACTTTAATGTGGCGGTTGCGTTACAGATTAGTGCACGTTAACGCAACCGCGTTACTTATAGGAACAGCCTATCAACCACGGTAGTAACGTTGTGGCACGAATGGCATTTTACTTACACGAAGTGGCACCTTTTTCCCACGTACCAAGGCAGACACTTCGGTATCCAGTGCGATGAATGCGCTGTCCAGGTAACCCATGGCCAGCGGGCCGCCCAGGCTCGGGCCAAAACCGCCGCTGCACACGCTACCGATCACAGTGCCGTGTTCGTCGACGATCTCGGCGCCTTCACGTACCGGCGTGCGCTCTTGCGGCAACAGGCCCACGCGTTTGCGGCTCACACCGGTTTGTTGCTGGGTGAAGATCGCGTCGGCGCCCGGGAAGCCACCGGCACGCGCCCCATCGGCACGACGGGCCTTGGAGATTGCCCACAGCAGGCTTGCTTCGATCGGCGTGGTCTCGGTGTTCATGTCGTGGCCGTAGAGGCACAGGCCGGCTTCCAGGCGCAGGGAGTCGCGGGCGCCCAGGCCGATGGCCTGCACTTCGGTTTCGGCCAGCAGGCTGCGGGCCAGGGCTTCGGCACTGGCGGCCGGTACCGAGATTTCGAAACCGTCTTCGCCGGTGTAGCCCGAGCGGCTGACGTAGCAGTCCACGCCCAACAGGCGGGTCGGCGCGAATTGCATGAAGGTCATGTGCTTGACCTCCGGTGCCAGGCGCGCCAGCACGCTGACGGCGGCCGGGCCTTGCAGGGCCAGCAGGGCACGTTCCTCGAACAGCGGCTCAATCGTGCACTGGTCACCGATGTGCTGGCGCAGGTGGGCCAGGTCCTGGTCCTTGCAGGCGGCGTTGACCACCAGGAACAGTTCGTCGTTGCCCAGGTTGGCGACCATCAGGTCATCCAGGATGCCGCCTTGCTCGTTGGTGAACATCGCGTAGCGTTGCATGCCCACTGGCAGGTCGATGATGTCTACCGGCACCAGGCTTTCCAGGGCCTTGGCGGCACCCGCGCCGGTCAGGCGGATCTGGCCCATGTGCGACACATCGAACAACCCGGCCTGTTCACGGGTATGCAGGTGTTCCTTCATCACGCCCAGCGGGTATTGCACTGGCATGTCGTAGCCGGCGAACGGCACCATGCGCGCGCCCAGTTCGATGTGCAGGGCGTGCAACGGGGTTTTCAACAGGGTTTCGGTGGACATATTCAGCTCCTGAAAAACGTGCGGACGCGCTTGTGGGCGTCAGCACTCGATAATGTTGACCGCCAAACCGCCACGGGCGGTTTCCTTGTATTTGCTTTTCATGTCGGCGCCGGTCTGGCGCATGGTGCGGATGACCTTGTCGAGGGAGACGAAGTGTTGCCCGTCGCCGCGCAGCGCCATGCGCACCGCATTGATGGCCTTGACCGAACCCATGGCGTTGCGCTCGATGCAGGGCACCTGCACCAGCCCGCCGATGGGGTCGCAGGTAAGACCCAGGTTGTGTTCCATGCCGATCTCGGCGGCGTTTTCCACCTGTGAAACCGTACCGCCCAACACCTCGCACAAGGCGCCAGCGGCCATGGAGCAGGCCACGCCGACTTCACCCTGGCAGCCGACTTCGGCGCCGGAGATCGAGGCATTTTCCTTGTACAGAATCCCGATGGCCGCGGCGGTGAGCAGGAAACGCACCACGCCGTCTTCGCTGGCACCCGGGATAAAGCGCATGTAGTAGTGCAGCACCGCCGGCACTATCCCGGCTGCACCGTTGGTGGGCGCCGTCACTACGCGCCCGCCATTGGCGTTTTCTTCGTTGACCGCCAGGGCGTACAGGTTGACCCAGTCCAGCACCGACAACGGGTCGCGCAGCGCCGATTCCGGGTTTTTGCACAGCTGGCGATGCAACGCGGCGGCGCGCCGTTTGACCTTCAGGCCGCCCGGCAAAATGCCTTCGTTGCGACAGCCCGCGTCCACGCAATCCTGCATCACTTGCCAGATGTTCAGCAGGCCGGCGCGGGTCTCCGCTTCCGGGCGCCAGGCGCTTTCATTGGTCAGCATCACCTGGCTGATGGACAGCCCATAGGTGGTGCAATGGCCGAGCAAGTCCTTGGCACTTTTGAACGGGAAGGTCAGGGGCGTGGCGTCTTCGACGATCCGGTCGTGCCCGGCGGCGTCTTCATCCACCACAAACCCGCCGCCTACCGAGTAGTACTCGCGGCTGCGAATCTGCAGGCCGGCGGCGTCGAACGCGCGGAAGATCATGCCATTGGGATGATAGGGCAGGGGTTTGCGAATCATCGCCAGGTGTTCTTTCTCGTTGAACGCAATGCTGTGTTCGCCGAGCAGGTTCAAGCGTGCGTTGCCGCGAATTTCCAACAAGCGGGCGGCGACGGTTTCAGTGTTCACGGTGTCCGGGTGTTCGCCTTCCAGGCCCAGTAATACGGCCTTGTCGCTGCCGTGGCCTTTGCCGGTGGCGCCGAGGGACCCATAGAGTTCCACCTTGACGCAGGTGGTGGCGCCCAGCAGGTTGTCGCGCTTCAGGCCTTCGGCGAATCGGGCGGCAGCGCGCATCGGGCCTACGGTGTGGGAGCTTGAGGGGCCGATGCCAATCTTGAACAGGTCGAACACGCTTAAAGACATGGTTGTTCTCCGGTTTCTTATTATTTATCGGGTGTACTCGGTCAAATGTGGGAGCGGGCTTGCTCGCGAAAGCGGAGTGTCAGTTGATATATCCAGTGACTGATCCACCGCATTCGCGAGCAAGCCTGCTCCCACATTTTTGACCGAGTGCATCCTCAGGTCAGGCGTAGCTTTCGATCGACGGGCACGCGCACACCAAATTGCGATCGCCAAACACGTTGTCGACCCGGCCAACCGGCGGCCAGTACTTGGCTTCGATCAGCGACGCAACCGGGTACACCGCTTGCTCGCGGCTGTAGGGGTGGCTCCATTCGCCAACCAGTTCCGCAGCCGTGTGTGGCGCGTTCTTCAGCGGGTTGTCGTCCTTGTCCAGCGAGCCATTTTCCACCGCGCGAATCTCCTCGCGGATGGCGATCATCGCGTCGCAGAAGCGGTCCAGTTCTTCCTTGGATTCGCTTTCGGTCGGTTCGATCATCAAGGTGCCGGCCACCGGGAACGACATGGTCGGGGCGTGGAAACCAAAGTCGATCAGACGCTTGGCCACGTCATCCACGCTGATGCCGCTGCTGTCTTTCAACGGGCGCAGGTCCAGGATGCATTCGTGGGCCACCAGGCCATTGCTGCCGGTGTACAGCACGGGGTAGTGCTCTTCCAGGCGACGGGAAATGTAGTTGGCATTCAGGATCGCCAACTGCGAGGCGCGCTTGAGGCCCGCGCCGCCCATCATGCTGATGTACATCCAGGTGATCGGCAGGATGCTCGCGCTGCCGAATGGTGCGGCACACACCGCGCCTTCCTTGCGTTCCATCGCGGCATGGCCCGGCAGGAACGGCGTGAGGTGGGATTTGACGCCAATCGGGCCAACGCCCGGGCCGCCACCGCCGTGGGGAATGCAGAAGGTCTTGTGCAGGTTCAGGTGGGACACGTCGCCGCCGAACTTGCCTGGGGCGCAGAGGCCGACCATCGCGTTCATGTTGGCGCCGTCGATGTACACCTGGCCGCCGTTGTCGTGAATGATCCCGCAGATTTCGCGGATGCCTTCTTCGAACACGCCGTGGGTGGACGGGTAGGTGATCATCAGCGCAGCGAGGTGTTCGCGGTGCTCGATGGCCTTGGCACGCAGGTCTTCGATGTCGACGTTACCGCGTGCATCGCACGCGGTGACCACAACACGCATGCCGGCCATGTTGGCGGTGGCCGGGTTGGTGCCGTGGGCCGACGACGGGATCAGGCAGATGTCGCGACGTTCTTCGCCACGGCTCTGGTGATAGGCGCGGATGGCCAGCAGGCCTGCGTACTCGCCCTGGGAACCGGCGTTCGGTTGCAGGGAGATCGCGTCGTAACCGGTGGCCGCGCAGAGCATGGCTTCCAGTTCGCTGGTCAGTTGCTGGTAGCCGGCGCTTTGCGAGGCGGGGGCGAACGGGTGCAGGGCACCGAATTCAGCCCAGGTCACCGGGATCATTTCGCTGGCGGCGTTGAGTTTCATGGTGCACGAACCCAGCGGGATCATGGTGCGATCCAGGGCCAGGTCCTTGTCGGCCAGCTTGCGCAGGTAGCGCATCAGTTCGGTTTCGGAGTGATAACGGTTGAACACCGGGTGGCTGAGGATCGGCGACTGACGCAGCAGCGCGGCCGGCAGGGTGCTCTCCACGCTGGCAGCCAGTGCGGCGAAGTCCGGCAGGGCTTTGCCACCGGCAAACACGCTCCACAGGGTTTCGATATCGGCTTGCGAGGTGGTTTCGTCCACCGACAGGCCCAGACGCTCGGCGTCGACCACACGCAGGTTGATGCGCTGGGCGCGAGCCTGGTCGTGCAGGGCGGCGGTTTGCGCGCCGGTTTTAATGGTCAGGGTGTCGAAGAAGTTGGCTTGTTCAACCGCCAGGCCCAATGCGTTCAAGCCTTTGGCGAAGATCGCGGTCAGGTGATGAATGCGGTTGGCGATCTGGGTCAGGCCCTTAGGGCCGTGGTACACGGCGTACATGCTAGCGATGTTGGCCAACAGCACTTGGGCGGTGCAGATGTTGCTGGTGGCCTTCTCGCGGCGGATATGTTGCTCGCGGGTCTGCATGGCCAGGCGCAGGGCCGGCTTGCCGAAGCGGTCGACCGACACACCCACCAGACGGCCTGGCATGTCACGCTTGAACGCATCCTTGGTGGAGAAGTACGCCGCGTGCGGGCCACCGAAGCCCAGCGGTACGCCAAAGCGTTGTGCGCTGCCGATGGCCACGTCGGCGCCGAACTCGCCCGGCGGGGTCAGCAGGGTCAGGGCCAGCAGGTCGGCGGCCACGGCTACCAGCGCGTTGGCGGCGTGGAAGCGCTCGGTCAGTTCGCGGTAGTCGAACACGTCACCGTTGCTCGCCGGGTATTGCAGCAGGGCGCCGAAGAAGACGCTGACGTCGGTCAGTTCACGCTCGTCGCCCACCACCACGTCAATGCCCAGCGGCTCGGCACGGGTGCGCAGCACGTCGAGGGTTTGCGGGTGGCTGTGGACCGAGGCGAAGAACGCGTTACTGCTTTTGTTCTTGCTCAGGCGTTTGCAGAAGGTCATGGCTTCGGCAGCGGCAGTGGCTTCGTCCAGCAGCGAGGCGTTGGCGATCGGCAGGCCGGTGAGGTCGCTGATCAGCGTCTGGAAGTTCAGCAGCGACTCCAGGCGGCCCTGGGAAATCTCAGGCTGGTAAGGCGTGTAGGCGGTGTACCAGGCCGGGTTTTCCAGCAGGTTGCGCAGGATCGGCGACGGCGTGTGGCAGTTGTAGTAGCCCTGGCCGATGTAGGTCTTGAACAGCTCGTTCTTGGCGGCGATGGCCTTGATCGAGGCCAGTGCGTCGGCTTCGCTCAGGCCGTCGCTCAGGCCCAGCACGGAAGTGCCCTTGATGCTTTCCGGGATTACGCTGGCGCTCAAGGCTTCCAGGGAATCAAAGCCCAGGGTGGCGAGCATTTGTTGCTCGTCGTCCTGGCGCGGGCCGATGTGGCGGGCGATGAATTCGTTGGCGGTAGTGATATTAACGGTCATGGCGCGCTCCTCAGGCTTCAGCGTTGGCTTTGATCAGGCGGTCGTACGCATCCTGATCCAACAGCTTAGCTACTGCATCGGCATCAGCCGGTTTAAAGCGGAAGAACCAGCCTTCGCCCATCGGGTCTTCGTTGACCAGCTCAGGGCTGCCGTCCAGTTTGTCATTGACTTCGAGGACTTCGCCGTCCAGCGGCATGTACACGCCGCTGGCTGCCTTGACCGATTCAACGGTGGAGGCTTCTGCGCCCTTGGTGTAGGACTGCAGCTCAGGCAGTTGCACGAAAACCACATCACCCAGCGCGTTCTGCGCGAAAGCGGTAATGCCCACGGTCACGCTGCCGTTGGCTTCGGCGCGCAGCCATTCGTGATCTTCAGTAAAGCGCAACTCGCTCATGGAAACTCCTCAGGGCCAGATTCGTCTGGTGGACGGGATTGGAATAATGGGGAGTTGCTTAGCAAAATCGCGGCCAATGTTTTTTTATCTTTATAAATCAATTGGTTGTTGATTTTGGTTGGCGGGGCTTGAACTGTGACTGTAGCGATATCGCTACAGCCTGGAGGGCGAAAAAAAGCCTATGAGGATCAAAGCCTTGCATGGCGACGGCTGAGCACGTGTGTATCGATATCGTTCCGCTGTAGCGCTTTCAGTACAGGTGGAGGTCGCTTTTGACTGCAATGCCCCCTCTGTAGGAGCGAGCTTGCTCGCGAAGGTCGCTAACGATGACGCGGGGAACCTGGATGAACGCGGTGTGCTTGAGTTTTTCGCGAGCAAGCTCGCTCCTACAGGGGGAGGAGGCGATCTCAGGGCTTGTTGGGAATACCGTACTTGCGCAGGCGATGGGCGATGGCGGTGTGGGAGGTTTGCAGGCGGCTGGCCAGTTGCCGTGTGGACGGATAGCTGACGTATAGCTTCTCCAGTAACGTGCGCTCGAAGTCTTCCACCGCCTGCTCCAGGCTGTCGATTTCCCCGTCGCTCTGGCGCGCAACCGAGGTGCCGGCAATGTCCAGGTCGCCAATGTCCACCAGGCTGCTTTCGCAAATGGCGGCGGCGCGGAAGATCACGTTCTGCAACTGCCGCACGTTGCCCGGCCAGCGGTTGCCCAACAGAGCAGGGTAGGTGCCCGGCGCCAGGCGGCAGACCGGGCGCTGGATCTGCGCGCAAGCTTGCTGCATGAAGTAGCGAGCCAGCAGCAGGATGTCCTGGCCGCGCTCGCGCAGGGGCGGCACTTCGACGTTCAGCACATTGAGGCGATAGAACAGGTCTTCGCGGAAGGTGCCTTCGCTGACCATCTTTTCCAGGTCGCGGTGGGTGGCGCTGAGGATCCGTACGTTGACCTTCACCTCACGGTCGCCGCCCACCCGGCGGAAGCTGCCGTCATTCAGAAACCGCAGCAACTTGGCCTGCAAATACGGCGACATTTCGCCGATCTCGTCGAGGAACACCGTGCCCTGGTTCGCCAGTTCCATCAGCCCCGGCTTGCCGCCGCGCTGGGCGCCGGTAAAGGCGCCGGGGGCGTAGCCGAACAGCTCGCTTTCGGCCAGGTTCTCCGGCAGCGCCGCGCAGTTCAAGGCCAGGAACGGCGCACTGTGGCGGGCGCTGATGGCGTGGCAGGCGCGGGCGACCAACTCCTTGCCGGTGCCGGTCTCGCCCTGGATCAACAACGGTGCATCCAGCGCCGCCACCCGTTGCGCCCGCGCCTTGAGGGTGCGAATCGCCGGGGACTCGCCCAGCAGCGCATCGAAACCTTCGGCATGGTCATGGTGCAGCGCCGACAGTTGTTCGCCGATGCGGTTGGGTTGGTACAGGGTCAGCAGGGCGCCGGCGTCGGTGATCGGCGTGGCGTCCAGCAGCAAGGTCTGGCCGTTGACGCTGATTTCCCGCAGGGCCAGGCGAAAGCCGTGTTCCAGCAAGGTGGCCAGCAGCGTTGGGTCATCGAACAGTTCGTTGATGCTTTCCCCGGCGGGCTCGCGGCCATACAGCGCGATCAAGGCCGGGTTGGCCAGCAGGATCTTGCCGGCGCTGTCCAGGGCCAACACCGGGTCGGTCATGGCCGCCAGCAGGGCGTCGAGTTGCAGATGCTGGCGCTGGCCGGGGAGGATGTCGACCACCGTTACGGCTTGCACGCCGCGCACGCTGAACAGCGCATCGCGCAGTTCTTCCAGCACCTCGGCGCTCAGGGTCGGGGCGTCGATGTAGACGTTGGGCGGAACCATTTCCACCGCATCCAGGTTGAGATTGCGCCCACCGAGCAAGGCCAGGACTTCCTGGGTGATGCCGACGCGGTCGATGAAGCTGACGTGGATACGCATGGGGCGGTTTTTGGTTCTGGCTTGCGAGAGGGGGCAAGTATGCCTTGGAGCGGATGGAGATCAAAATGTGGGAGCGGGCTTGCTCGCGAAGGCGGTGGTTCAGTCACCTGATGTATTAACTGACCCACCGCTTTCGCGAGCAAGCC
>NZ_NIXO01000104.1 GCF_002204795.1 Pseudomonas sp. K2I15 | reverse complement strand
CGAATGCGGGGTGTCAGTCACTGAATGTGTTTCTGATACACCGCATTCGCGAGCAAGCCCGCTCCCACATTGGTTTTGTGTTGTTAGAGGGGTTTGTATTGCAGGCTGAACCCCAGCTCCAATGATTGGCCTTGCTCCAACAGCTTCAGCCCCGGCCTGCCCGGCAGGTGATGGGCATTCACGGGATGGCTCACCGGCTCGATGCAGAAAAAATCCAGCCCCGGCGGGCAATACAGCAGGTAGTAGTCGCTGCCGGTGGCCTTGCATTCCAGCGAGTAACCAAGGTCTGGCTGCTGGATGACGCAGTGCCCGTCCCATTGGCAAAAGCCATTGTCTACCAGGGCCTCGGGCAACGATTTTAGCTGTTGAAAGTCCCACTCGACGGGCACATTACCCAAGCCCGTCGGCAGTTTAGTTTCATCACTCATCCACACCTGCGAAGCCTTGGCCTGCAATTGCGTGCCCGGCCTGCGCGGCAGATACGGATGCAAGCCCAGCCCATGCCACGCGGCTTTTTCCGCCAGGTGCGTGACGCGCAGGCTGATGCTCAACCTGCCACCCTTCAACTGAAAGCGCTGCTCGGCGCGATACGCAAACGGTGTGACGCTGTCCAGTTGCAGCACCACTTCGTCGGCACCCTGACTGACCACCTGCCACGCCTGTTGCCAGGCGCTGCCATGAATCGGCAATGGGTCCAGCGGGCTGTTGGGCTCAAGCGCCAACCACCCAGACGGGGTATCGAAGCCACCTTCGGCAATCCGGTTCGACCAGGGCGCCAGCGGGAAACACGCCAGCTTGCCGGGCAGCCCGGTGGCCAGCGCCTGTTGATCGGTGTGGCGCAGCAAGGGTTGGCCGCTGCTGCGCACTGTCCAGTTGACGATACTCCCGCCCAACGCTGGCGCCAGCGTCAGGTGGGTTAGGTTGTCTTCGAGTTCAAGCATCATGAGTGTCAGCAGACCTATTGGATGATGGATGCTTCTGTGGCGAGGGAGCTTGCTCCCGTTGGGCCGCGAAGCAGCCCCAGTAAAGCTGGCGCAGTTATCCAGCAAGAACGCGGTGTCAGGTTTCAGGGCTGCTGCGCAGCCCAGCGGGAGCAAGCTCCCTCACCACAGCAAGCGCCCTCCACCACAAAAAGCGGTTCTCAGTGTGTGAGGGTTATAACACCAACCCAGGCAACCACAACGACAACGCCGGAATGTAGGTCACCGCCATCAGCACCAAAAACAGCACGCCATAAAACGGCAGCAGTGCCTTCACGGTCTTCTCAATACTGACCTTGCCCACCGCAGCCCCCACAAACAGCACCGCGCCCACCGGCGGGGTGATCAGGCCGATCCCCAGGTTCACCAGCATGATCATGCCGAAGTGCACCGGGTCGACGCCGATACCCAGTACTACCGGTAACAGGATCGGTGTGAGGATCAAAATCAGCGGCGCCATGTCCATCACCGTGCCCAGCAACAGCAGCATGGCGTTGATGCACATCAGGATCACATAGCGGTTGTCCGACAGGGTCAGGAACATCGTGGTGATCTTCGCCGGGATCTGCATCAGGGTCATGATGTAGCCGAAGCTGGCAGCGAACGCGATCAGGATCATCACGATGGAAATGGTGCGCACCGTGCGGTGCATCAGCTTGGGCAGCTCGCTCCACTTGTAGTCGCGGTAGATGAACATGGTCACGAAGAACGCCCACAACACCGCAATCGCCGCCGACTCGGTGGCGGTAAAGATGCCCGACAGAATCCCGCCGAGGATGATCACCATCGCCATCAAGCCCCACAGCGCCTCACCGCAGATTTTCAGCGCCTGTTTCAGCGGAATCACTTCACCCTTGGGGTAGTTGCGCTTTTTCGCGAAGATCAGGCACAGCACCATCAGGCAGGCGCTCATCAGCAGGCCTGGTACCACGCCAGCCATGAACAGCGAGGCAATCGATACCGTGCCGCCCGCCGCCAGGGAATACAGCACGGAGTTGTGGCTGGGTGGCGTCAGCAGCGCCTGCACCGAGCCGCTCACGGTGACGGCGGTGGCGAATTCCCGGGGATAACCACGGCGTTCCATTTCCGGAATCAGCACCGAACCCACGGACGCGGTATCGGCCACCGACGAGCCGGAGATCGCCCCGAAAAACGTCGAGGCCATGATGTTCACCAGGGACAAACCACCGCGCACAAAGCCCACCAGTACCCCGGCAAACGCCACCAGCCGGCGCGACATGCCGCCCTCGGCCATGATCGCCCCGGCCAGCACGAAGAACGGAATCGCCATCAGCGAAAACTTGTTCACCCCGCCGGCCACCTGAATCATCAGGGCCTGGAACGGAATGTCGATCCACCACGCGCCAATCAGCGCAGAAAGCCCCAAGGCATAGGCCACCGGCATGCCGATCAGGATCAAGGCGATAAAGCTGCCCAACAGAATCAACGCGTCCATTCAGGCAGCCCCTTCACTTTCTTCAACCAGGTCGAACCGCACGACCCGACGGTTGCTCTGGTCACCGAGCAAGAGTTTTTCCACCACAAAAACCAGCGTCAGCAGCCCGCCAATCGGGATCGGCATGTAGGTGATACCCACCCGCAAGGTCGGCATGGCGCTCATGAACTGGTTCCAGGTGGAGATGCACAACTTGGTGCCCCAAATCGCCATGAACAGGCAGATGGTGCCCATCAGCAGTTGCGAGACGATGCTGACGACTCGGCGTTGGCCGGGCGGCAGGCGGTCGGTGACCATCGCCACCGACATGTGCGCCCCGGCGCGGTAACTGGCGGCGGCGCCGACAAAGGTAAACACCAGCATCAACAGGATGGCGGTCGGTTCCGGCCAGCTGGAGCCAGTGCCGAGGACGTAGCGGGCGAAGATGCCCCAGGGGATGATCAGCGCGACGCCCAGAACGGCGAGGCCGGCGACCCAGATGCAGCTCATGTAAATGCGGTCGTTGATGCGCAGCAGTAAATTCTTCATGGCGTTCACCGTGACCGGGCGCGTCGATGCCGACCGCGCCGGGCCTTTTCTATAAGGGGAGGGCGGGTTACTCGACGGCTTCGATGCGTTTGATCAGGTCGGCATAAGGTGCGCCGTACTTGTCGCGAATCGAGGCAGTGGCCTCATAGAACGGTTTTTTGTCGATGTCGATGAACTCCACGCCAGCGGCCTTGAGCTTGGCTTCACTGCTGGCCGACTTGGCGTCCCACAGCTCACGCTCCTGAACCTGCGCAGCCTTGGCGGTATTTTTCACCAGCACCTGTTGCTCGGGGGTGAGCTTGTTCCAGGTGATTTTCGACATCACGATGGGCTCGGGCAAGATCAGGTGCCCGGTCAGGCTGTAGAACTTGGCGTTCTGGTAGTGGTTGTGTTCCAGCAGGGTGGGCGGGTTGTTTTCCGCGCCGTCGATCACCCCGGTTTGCAGGGCGCTGAAGATCTCGCCGGTGTCCATGGCAATGCCGTTGCCGCCCATGGCGTTGATGGTTTCGATGAAGATCGGGTTGCCCTGCACGCGGATTTTCATGCCCTTGAGGTCTTCGATCTTGCGCACCGGTTTCTTGGTGTAGATGTTGCGCGTGCCGCCGTCCATCCAGGCCAGTGCCACCAGGTTGAATTCGGAGTCGGTGATCTTGGCGAGGATCTCATCACCAATCTCGCCGTCGATGACCTTGCGCATGTGCACCTGGTCGCGGAATACGAATGGCATGTTGAACACGTTCACGTCCGGTACCACCGGCCCGACGATGCCGAGGCTGACCCGGGCCATCTGGATCGCGCCGACCTGCGCCTGTTCGACCACTTCCTTTTCCGAGCCCAGCACGCCGCCGGGGAACATCTTGAAGGTCAGGCCGCCTTTGCTTTCGGCTACCAGGGTTTTACCCAGTTGTTCTTCGGCGACGACGGTTGGGTAGCCGGCGGGGTGGATGTCGGCGAATTTGATTTCCAGCGCGTGGGCGGCGCTGCTGAGGGTGAACGCGAATGGGAGTGCAGCGGCGAGCAAGGTGCGTTTGAAGTCCATGGGGTGTCTCTCCAGTTTTGTTATTGTTTTGTTCAAGGCACAGCGATGCAGCTAGAGGATGAAGGTGGGTTCCGGCATTCCTTGTACGCCAGGATTGAGGGCGAAGACGCCGCCGGCGAGGGAGTGCGGGCTGTGGTCGTCGCGAATCGAGGTGACGAACAAGGTGTCCAGGCGGCTGCCACCGAAGGCGCACATGGTGGGTTTTTTTACCGGCACGGCCAGGGAGCGGTCGAGGCGACCGTCGGGGGTAAAGCGGTGAATCAACCCGGCATCGTTGGCGCAGATCCAGTAGCAACCTTCGGCGTCGATGGCCGCTCCGTCAGGGCGGCCGAGAAACTGATGCATGTCCACAAACAGCCGGCGGTTGGACGGCGTGCCGCTGTCGATGTCGTAGTCGAAGGCCCAGATCTGCTGTACCTGCGGGTGTGAATCCGAGAGGTACATCGTGCGCCCGTCGGGGCTGAAGGCCAGGCCGTTGGGGGTGATGAAACCGTTGAGTGCGGTGTGGGCGGGTTGGCCGCTCTCATAACGGTACAGCGCACCGTCGGCGGCATTGGCGCCCATGTTCAGCACCATGCTGCCGGCCCAGAACCGGCCCTGACGATCACAGCGGCCATCGTTCAGGCGCATGTCCGGGCGGGCGTGCTCGACGCTGGCCAGGGGCGCAGTGTCGAGCCTGCCGTCGTTGTGGGGTGTGAGCTGGAAAAAACCGGTTTCCATGCCCGCGACCCAATTGCCCGCAGTGGTGCGGGCGATGCAGGCGAGCATCTGCGGGGCTTTCCAGGCCTGCACCTGGCCGCTGGTGGCGCTCCAGCGTTGCAGTTCGCCGTTGGGAATATCCACCCAGTACAGGGCGTTTTCCCCGGGCACCCACACCGGGCATTCACCCACGGCGTTGCGGGCGTCGACAATCAGTTCTGCTTGCATGGCCACTCATTCCCTTGGGTTGGTCTGTGGTCAGTCACCGAACGGGCCGGCAGCACAAAACGCGCCGCCCTGGTACACCCGCGCCGGGTCGTCGATGGCGGGCAGCGGTTGGGCTTCCACCTGTTTGCGGAACACTTCGGAGGTGTCCCGTGGGGCGAAGCCCAGGTGCGCGGCGAAGCGGTTGTCCCACCACACATTGAGGTTATCCGACATGCCGTAGACCACGGTGTGGCCGACGTTCGGGGTGTACAGCGCGCGTTCGAGCAGTTGGGTGAGGTCGTCGAAGCTCAGCCAGGTGTGCATCATCCGGCGGTTTTGCGGTTCCGGGAACGAGGAGCCGATGCGGATGCTGACGGTCTCGATGCCGTAGCGGTCGAAGTAGAAACTGGCCATGTCCTCGCCGTAGGACTTGGACAGGCCGTAGTAGCTGTCCGGGCGACGCGGGGAGTGGGCGTCGAGGGCTTCGTCCTGTTTGTAGAAGCCGATCACGTGGTTGGAGCTGGCGAAGATCACCCGCTTGACCCCGTGGCGGCGGGCGGCTTCGTAGATGTGGAAGATCCCGCAGATGTTCGCGCCCAGCACTTCCTCGAAGGAACGCTCCACCGATACGCCGCCGAAATGCAGGATCGCGTCGACGCCTTCCACCAGGTGGTGCACTGCTTGTTTGTCGGAGAGGTCGCAAGGCAGCACTTCTTCGCCCTCATCCGCGGCCGGGGCCATGTTGGCGATGTCCGACAGGCGCAGCACCTTGGCGTAAGGGCGCAAGCGTTCGCGCAGAACTTTGCCCAGGCCACCGGCGGCGCCGGTGAGCAGCAGGCGGTTGAACGGGGTAGGAGCGGTTGTGGTGGTCATGGTGATCCCGTTATTGTTGTAGGTTGTCGTATGACTAAATCGGAGTATCGTTAGGGTTTCCTACACTTGTCAACGGCCTTGCTGACGACGCCGATCAAATGTGGGAGCGGGCTTGCTCGCGAAAGCGGTGGCCTCAGATACAGGTGCATTGACTGACACTCCCCCTTCGCGAGCAAGCCCGCTCCCACACTGGTTTTGTTGTGCCTGTTGGACCCCGGTTCAGCTCTGGAAGCTACAACAACGAAATCGGGTAACTGATGAATATCCGGTTTTCATCAAACTCATTGGTACTGAAGTCCCGGCGCATCGTCGCGTTGCGCCACCGCACATTCAGGTCCTTCAGCGCACCGCTCTGCACCGTGTAAGCCAGTTCCGACTCACGGCCCCATTCCTTGCCATTGGTGATCGCCCCGGTGTGCACGTTATCGCCGCTGATATAGCGGTTCATCATGGTCAGCCCCGGAATGCCCAGCACCACAAAGTTGAAGTCGTGCCGCACCTGCCAGGATTTTTCCTTGGCGTTGTCGTAGCTGGCGTTATAGCTGTCGTTGGCCAGGGTGCCGCCGCTGGTGCCATTGACCCGCATCCAGGCGCTGTCACCGGTGAGTTTCTGCAGGCCGATATAGAAGCTGTTGCCTTTGTATTTGGCCGAGAGCAGGGCGAACGCGGTTTTGTTGTCGAGGTCGCCGGCCAGGGCCTTGCCGTCTTCCTTGCCGGTGAAGTACCCGAGGTTGGCGCCCAGGGTCCAGTCGCCCACGGGCTGGCTGTGGGTGAGGTTGAAATACTGTTGCTGGTAGATGTCGCTGAGTTCGGCGTACCACACGCCCACCTGGGTGCGTTTGTCGTTGAAGGTGTATTCGCCGCCGCCGAAGTTGAAGCGGTCGGAGGTGAACGCGGCTTTGCCGTTGAGGAACATGTCCTCCATGCTCGCGTCGTTACGCGGGCTGTTGCCGCGGAACTGGCCGCCGTAGAGGGTCAGGCCGGCGATTTCATTGGAGGTGACCTGGCCGCCACGGAAGGTTTGTGGCAGTGAGCGGCCGTCGTCGGAGCGCAGGATCGGCAGCACCGGCATCCATTCGCCCACTTTCAATTCGGTGTTCGACAGTTTGGTTTTCAGCGCCACACCCAGGCGCCCGAAATTGTCGGCGGGGCGGCCATCGCTGCCGACCGGCAGCAGTTGGGTACCGGCGGTGCCTTTGCCTCCATCGAGTTTTTGCGAGTACAGGCCCAGCACATCGAGGCCGAAGCCGATGGTGCCTTGAGTGAAGCCGGACTTGGCATCAAGGATGAAGTTCTGCGTCCACTCTTCGGCCTTGCCCTGGGGATAAGCCGGGTTGGTGAAGTTACGGTTGAAGTAGGCGTTACGCAGGTTGAGCGTGGCTTTGGCGTCTTCGATGAAGCCTTCTGCCGAGGCGGTGATGGGGAGGGTGAAGGCCAGGCTGCTCAAGCCGATGGCGGCGAAGCGGGTGGTGCAGGAGAAATGGCGGACGTGTTGGCTCACAGTGACGCTCCCTTGTTTTTTGTTGTTTTTATTTTTTGTTATACGTTGTCGTACAACATTGGAGGCGATATTTGCGAGGTTTTCGGGGGTTGTCAATCGAAAGTTATACGATGACACCCATGGTCAAGGGCGTCAGGGGGAAAGGGTTTACCCAGCAACAGTCATGGGCGGCAAGGTGCCAAGAAGTGAAACGGCGGCTACCGCTGAAACACCTAGTAACCATTCTGTCGTCACGCTGGCCTTCAATGCCGGCAGTCGCTGCTCGCAGTTATGGATTCGCAGGCGGTTCAACAGCGCCAGTGCGAGCATGCCGAACACCAGCAACACCTTGATCAGCAGGATCAGGGCGAACCCGCTGAACAATGGCGTTGGCCAGAACTGCCCGGTGAGTACCCGCACATTGATCAGGCCGGTCACCAGTAATCCCGTCACCAGGCCGTAACCGATGCCACTGAAGTGCTGGAGGATCGGCTCCAATGGGTAGCGGGGCGATTGCCTGAGGATCAACACCAGCAACAACAGCCCGCCCAGCCAGGCGCCGACACACACCAGGTGCACCACCTGATTGAGGATCAGCAATTGCCCGGCCAAGCCATTGAGCATGGCGCCATGGCCCACGGGTGCCAGCGTCGCCAGCAGCAGTGCGCAAAGTGGCAGGCGCACAGCCTTCCACGGTGTCATAAGCCCAAGCACCAGCAGCACGTTCAGCACCAAGTGCCAGGTCCAGACCTGACCGAAGAAGGTTTTACCCAGCACCAACTGCACGGTCGACAGTTCCAGCGCGCCCAGCCCCACACCGGCCATGCTCGCGCTGATCAACAGCAACCACGCCACCCCCGACACCAGTGCCAGCCAGGCCAACCCTTGGGTGATGCACGACAATTGGCGGTCCAGCAGCGGTTGCGGTCCTGCGCCCAGCAGCCAGGGCCTGAACACGCAGGCCCCGAACATCAACAACACCACGATGAAATGCAGGAAGCGGCACAGCACCAGCAGGGTGGCCATGGATTATTGGCCGACCTTGAAGCTGTATTCACCGTTGCTCTTGTGGGTATCAACCGAGACGGCGTTCCACACCACTTTGTAGTTGCCGGCGGCCAGCGGCGCAGCCGGTGTTACCACCAATACTTTTTTGTCGGCGTCCGGGGTTTCCAGGCCTTTGATCGCGACTTCAGTGCCGTCCTTGCTCAGGGACACCTTGGTGAAGGTCGCCTCGACGCCTTCGGAGAAGGTCAGCCGCAGGTCCTTGGGCGCGGCGACGCTGCTGTCGGCAGCAGGCGTGGAGCTTTTCAGGTGGGCGTGGGCAAAGGCGGCCGAAGCGCCGAGCAGGGAGGCCAGCAGGGCGACGGTGGTGAGGGTCTTCTTGATCAACATTGTTCAATACCTTCAGGTGAGAGTCAGTCGTTCGGTAAAGCCATGTGCAACAAGGGGGTGGCGATGCTAACCAATCCGCTTTCCACGGGAAAGGTGCTTGTACGAAGTTTCACAGTGGCGTGTCGCCGCGACTTAGAGCGGATGGTAGTCTTGAAGCCATGTTGTTGTCAGGGAGCCCTTATGGGCAATCACAAGATCGGTATTCGTCGGGTCAACGTCGAAAAGATTCTGCTGGCGGCTGAAAAGGTCTTCGCCGAGAAGGGCTATGGCAGCACCGCCATGGCTGACATCGCTGAAGAAGTGCAACTGCCGCGCTCCAACCTGCATTACTACTTCAGCACCAAGAGCGAGCTTTACAGCGCGGTGTTGTTCGACCTGCTGGAGGTGTGGAAGCAGGACGCCTTGTGCTTCGAGATGTTCGACGACCCGCGGGTGGTGCTCAGCAGCTACATCCGCGCCAAGATGCAGCACTCGCGCAGCCGGCCCTATGGTTCGAAAGTCTGGGCCAACGAAATCATCCACGGCGCGCCGACCCTGGGTGAGGCGCTGGACGTGAGCCTGTACGACTGGGCCAAGATGAAAGAGGCGAAGATTCGCCAGTGGGTGGAGGACAAACGCATCCTGCCCGTGGAGCCGTCGAGCCTGCTGTATATGATCTGGGCGTCGACCCAGCACTATGCCGACTTTGATCATCAGGTGAAGATTCTGAATGATCATCAGCCGTTGTCGGATATGCAGTTTGAGCGGGCAGTGCAGACAGTGACGAGTGTGATTTTGCGGGGGATTGGGTTGGAGCCTTGAGGTGTGTGGTGTTGGTACCAGCCTTTGTGGGAGCGGGCTTGCTCGCGAAGGCGGTGTTTCAGTCACCGGATGTGTTGACTGACACAC
>NZ_NIXO01000103.1 GCF_002204795.1 Pseudomonas sp. K2I15 | reverse complement strand
TTATTACTGCCGGGCTGCCGGGCTAAGGCAACGAACTCTTTTTTCAGGCTCATGGCGTCTCTCGTGTTCCAGGGCATGATGGCTTTCCGGCGAAGTTGGCTCGCCGAAAAGTGTCCACCATGTCCCCGTACACCCGTCAACCATGTGTCCGGTCCATACACGCTTTTGCAAAGTGACTCGCTGTAAGAGCGAAACCATAGGTGGCCGTTACCTAAATAACGGATATGCACTCAGTCAGCCCAGCCCAACAAAACCCTCTGCAAAAAGAGGTGAAGAGACTCATGCTCAAGTCAGGTCACACCGACAAATACCGGCTAATGGTCGCCTCATCCACCCGGTCCCGGGTTTCTTCAATCACAAACCGCCCCTTCTCGATCACCAGAAACCGGTCGGCAATCTCCAGCGTGAACGACAACACCTGCTCGGAAACAACAATAGTCAAATCCCGCAAATTGCGAATCTCCTTAAGCGTACGAGCAATATCCTTAATGATCGAAGGCTGAATCCCCTCAGTCGGCTCATCCAGCAACAACACCTTCGGATTCGTCGCCAGCGCCCGGGCAATCGCCAACTGCTGTTGCTGCCCGCCAGACAAATTGCCGCCCTTGCGCGAACGCATGTCATACAGCACCGGAAACAACGCATACAGGTCTTCAGGCACCCTGCCCCTGGCCGACGCCGGCAACCCGGTCTGGATATTCTCCAGCACGCTCATACTGGGAAAAATCATCCGCCCCTGAGGCACATAGGCAATCCCCCGCTCCACCCGCTCATGGGTTTCAAGCGCAGACACATCATGCCCATCCACACTCACCTGCCCCTGCCACTGCGGCAGAATACCCATCAGGCTCTTGAACAGCGTGGTCTTGCCCATACCATTACGGCCCATCACCGCGACGATCTCGCGCTTGGCAACATCCAGCTCCAGGTCGTGAAGAATCTGGCTCTGCCCGTACCCGCAAGACAGTTTGTCGATCTTGAACATGCCCGACTCCTCAGTGGCCCAAATACACTTCAATGACTTTCGGATTGCTCTGCACCGACTCCATGCTGCCCTCGGCCAGCACTTTGCCCTGGTGCAGCACCGTGACCTTGTGGGCGATGCTCTTGACGAACTCCATGTCGTGCTCGATCACCAGCACCGAGCGCCCCTGGCTGATGCGCTTGAGCAACTCGGCGGTTTGCGCGCGCTCGTTGACGCTCATCCCGGCCACCGGCTCGTCGAGCATCAGCAACTCCGGGTCTTGCATCAGCAACATGCCAATCTCCAGCCACTGCTTTTGCCCGTGGGACAGCAGGTCGGCTTGCTGGTCGAGCAGTTCGCCGAGAAAGATCTCTCGCGCCACTTCCTCGACCCGCGCGATCACCTGGGCATTACGCTTGAAAAACAGCGCGCCCCACACCTTGCGCCCGGCCGGATACGACATCTCGAGGTTTTCAAACACCGTGAGGTTCTCGTAGATCGACGGGTTCTGGAACTTGCGGCCCACGCCTGCACGCACGATGTTGTATTCGCGCATCTTGGTCAGTTCCTGGCCGTCGAACTGGATGCTGCCGCTGGTGGCGCGGGTCTTGCCGCAGATCAGGTCCAGCACGGTGGTTTTGCCGGCGCCGTTGGGGCCGATCACCACCCGTACTTCGTTGCGATCGATATACAGGTTGAGGTTGTCGACGGCCTTGAAGCCATCGAACGACACGGTCAGCCCTTCAATGGCCAACACGGGTTTTTTCATTTCAAAACCGACGGCGGTCATGGCTGTGTCTCCAGGATCTTGGCTTCAGCCTTGGGCTTGACCTTCGCGGGTTCGACTTTCGCAACCGGCGTACGCCGCAACAGTTTGGCCAGGGCCTGGCGACCATGGCTCTCCCACACCCCCGCCAGGCCGTTGGGAAAGTACATGACCACGGCGATAAACAACCCGCCCATCAGGTACAGCCACAATTCGGGGAAGGATTCGGAAAAGTAGGTCTTGCCGTAGTTCACCAACAGCGCGCCATACACCGCGCCCAGCAGCGACATGCGACCGCCGACCGCCGCAAAGATCACCATTTCGATCGACGGCACGATGCCCACGAACGACGGCGACATAAAACCCACCTGCAAGGCAAACATCGCTCCGCCAATCGCCGAGAACGCCGCCGCCACGCAGAACACGAAGATCTTGAAGCTGGCCACGTCGTAGCCGGAGAACCGCACCCGCTCTTCCTTGTCGCGCATGGCCATCAACAGCCGGCCCAGCTTCGAGGCGAGGATAAAGCGGCCGATGAAAATGCAGCCAAACAACAGCCCGGCGTTGATGAAGTACAGGACCATCTTCGCGCCGTCGCCGCGCAGGTCCCAGCCCAGCAGGGTCTTGAGGTCGGTGATGCCGTTGACGCCACCGGTGAGGCCTTGCTGGCCGACGATCAGCACCGTGAGGATCAGCGCAATCGCCTGGGTGACAATGGAGAAATACACATCGCCTACCCGCCGCTTGAACAGCGCCATGCCGATGATAAACGCCAGTAGCACCGGCACCGCAATCACCGCGAACAGAGTGAACGTGAAGCTGTGGAACGGCTGCCAGAGCCACGGCAATTCGGTGATCTGGTTCCAGTCCATAAAGTCCGGAATACCGGGCGTGGACTGGATCTTGGTGCTGATCGGGTCCGAGGCCTCAAGCTTCAGGAACATCGCCATGCAGTAGCCGCCGACGCCGAAAAACACCCCCTGTCCGAAGCTGAGAATCCCGCCATACCCCCAGCACAGCACCAGGCCCACCGCGACGAACGCGTAGGTCAGGTACTTACCGACCATGTTCAGGCGGAACGCATCCAGGGTCAGCGGAAACACCACGAGGATCAACAACGCCAACAGCACGATGCCGATCAGGTTTTGCTGGCCGCCCAGCAGCTTGTCTAAAGCCTTCATCGGTTCGCCTCTACTTGCGCACTTTGATGGAGAACAACCCTTGCGGGCGCAGCATCAGGATCAGAATCACCGACGACAGCGTCAGCACCTTGGCCATCGAGCCACTGAGGAAAAACTCCGACAGCGATTGGGTCTGGGCGATCACGAACGCCGAGGCGATGGTGCCGAACAGGCTTTGCGCGCCGCCGAACACCACCACCAGGAAGGTGTCGACGATGTACTGCGAGCCTGCCGTCGGCCCGGTGGAGCCGATGGTGGTGAACGCCGCACCGGCCACGCCCGCAACGCCGCAACCGAGGGCGAAGGTCATGCGGTCGACCTTGCGCGTATTGATGCCCACCGCACGGCTCATCAAGCGGTTTTGCACGGTGGCGCGCACTTGCAGGCCCCAACGCGAGCGGTAAAGCATGACGAAAATCGCGCCGGTCAGCAGCAGCGTCAGGCCCATCATGAACAGGCCGTTGCGCGGGATTTCGATGGCGTCGGTGAGGTTCACCGAACCCATCAGCCAGGCCGGCGGTTCGGCACTCACTTCACGGGCGCCAAACACCGAACGGAAGGTTTGCTGCATCACCAGGGACAAGCCCCAGGTGGCGAGCAAGGTGTCCAGGGGCCGCTTGTACAAACGGCTGATCATCGCCCATTCCACCAGCCAGCCTACGGCGCCGGCGACGAGGAATGACAGGGCAATGGCAAAGAAAAAGTAGTACGGCTGAAAGCTCGGCGCGAAGTGCGCGGTGAGGCTGGAACAGACGTACGTGGTATAGGCACCAATGGTCAGGAACTCACCGTGGGCCATGTTGATCACGCCCATCTGGCCGAAGATGATTGCCAGTCCCAATGCCATCAGCAACAGCACGCAGAACACGGACAAGCCGTTGAACCCCTGCATCGCCGCGATGGCTCCAAATTCCGATAGCCATTCCATGATGATGGTCTCCTGAGAGCGGGAGGATGGTGATATGTGGGGGCGGTTACGCCCCCACACCGGGAACTATTGGTAGCCTTTCGGGAACGGATTCGGCTCGATCAGATCCGACTCGTAGATCACCTTGAACTGACCATTGGGCTGCACTTCACCGATGCGCGACTTGCTCCACAGGTGATGGTTTTCGTGGACCTTCACGTAGCCTTCCGGCGCATTTTTCAGCTCGATGCCAGGGGAGGCGGCGACGACTTTATCCACGTCGAAACTGCCGGCTTTCTCCACCGCCGCTTTCCACAACCATGGGCCGAGGTAGGCCGCCTGGGTCACGTCGCCGATGACTGCGTCCTTGCCGTACTTGGCCTTGAACGCTTCCACGAAGGCTTTGTTGTTCGGGTTGTCGAGGCTTTGGAAGTACTTCATCGAGGCATAGAAGCCGGCCATGTTTTCGCCGCCGATGCCCAGTAGTTCGTCTTCGGTCACCGACAAGGTCAACAGGGTTTGCTTGGACGAGTTCACACCCGCCGCGTTGAGTTGTTTGTAGAAGGCCACGTTGGAGCCGCCCACCACGGCTGCGAACACCACGTCAGGCTTCTTCAGCTTGACCTTATTGATCAGCGAACCGAACTGGGTGTTGCCCAGCGGGTAGTAGTCTTCGCCGACCACAGTGCCGTGCAGGACGTTTTCAATGTGCTTGCGCGCGATCTTCATCGAGGTGCGCGGCCAGATGTAGTCCGAGCCCACCAGGTAGAAGGTTTTTGCGCCCTTGGTCTTGGCGATCCAGTCGAGGCTGGCAAGGATTTGCTGGGTGGCTTCTTGCCCGGTGTAGATCACGTTTTTCGACTGTTCCAGGCCTTCGTAGAAGGTCGGGTAGTAGAGCAGGCCGTTTTCTTTCTCGAAGATCGGCAATACGGCTTTACGCGACGCGGAGGTCCAGCAGCCGAACACCGCGGCCACCTTGTCGTTGACCAGCAGTTTCTTGGCCTTCTCGGCGAAGGTCGGCCAGTCGGACGCGCCGTCTTCCTGGATCACCTTGATCTGCCGCCCGAGGATCCCGCCCGAAGCGTTGATCTGCTCGATGGCCAGGCGCTCGGCCTGGATCGAACCGGTTTCGGAAATCGCCATGGTGCCGGTGGCCGAGTGCAACTGGCCGACGGTGACTTCCGTCGGCGTGACGGCCAGGCCTTCGTTATCGGCCATGACGCCATGGCTGAACAAACTGGCCGCCAGCAATGACAAAGCCAACAACGGTTTGGAGCGGATCAATCGTGATTCCATGGGGCGACTCCTCTGCAATGAGGGGTTCAGCATGGCGGCAGGTGGCCACGGCGGGTATACGCAGCCTGACGTAACGGAGTACGTCATTTGACGTATGCCGCCCTGCACCTTTTCAGGGCAGGATCGCGCCCTTCACAAACAAACACTGGAGATCCCATGTGGGAGCGGGCTTGCTCGCGAATGCGATGGTTCAGTGAATACATTCGTTACTGGCACACCGTATTCGCGAGCAAGCCCGCTCCCACTCAAGCCAGCTCCTATATTTGGACCCGCGGCGCCTGCCAGGGCATGGAACTTGCTCATCCAACCTTGCCCACTTCCTGGAGCCTCCCACCGTGCAACCCCTCCCCGGCACCCAGCGCATCGTCAAGATCCGCCGCGACTACAATTCCTGGGTCGCCGACGAGACCATGGAAGACTACGCCCTGCGCTACACCCCAAAGTCCTTCCGTAAATGGTCGGAGCTGCGCATCGCCAACACGGCCTTGGGCGCGGTGTCGTTCCTGGCGCTGGAGGCCATCGGCGGCGTATTGGCCTTAAGCTACGGGTTCACCAACACCTTCTGGGCAATCCTGGCCATCAGCCTGGTGATCTTCCTTACCGGCCTGCCCATCAGCTACTACGCCGCCCGCTATGGCGTAGACATGGACCTGCTGACCCGCGGCGCAGGCTTCGGCTATATCGGTTCCACCATCACCTCGCTGATCTACGCCAGCTTCACCTTCCTGTTCTTCGCCCTCGAAGCGGCGATCATGGCCCTGGCCCTGGAGTTGTACTTCCACATCCCGCTGGCCATCGCCTATGTCATCTGCTCGCTGCTGGTGATCCCGCTGGTGGCCTACGGCGTGACCCTGATCAGCCGCCTGCAACTGTGGACGCAGCCCCTATGGCTGGTGCTATTAGTGCTGCCTTACGTCTTCGTCTTGTGGAAAAACCCCGAAGCCTTCAGCGACTGGACCAGCTTCGTCGGCCGCAGCAGCGACGGCGGCGACTTCAACCTGCTGTCGTTCTGCGCCGCCTGCACCGTGGCGCTGTCGCTGGTCACGCAGATCGGCGAACAGGTCGACTACCTGCGCTTCCTCCCGGAAAAAATCTCCGCCAACCGCAAGCGCTGGTGGGCCGCGTTGCTGTGCGCCGGGCCTGGCTGGATCGTGCCCGGCGCCTTGAAGATGTTCGCCGGGGCGTTCCTTGCGTTCCTCGCCCTGCAACATGAAATCCCCATGGAGCGCGCCGCCGAGCCGACCCAGATGTACCTCGTCGCCTTCGGCTATGTGTTCTCCTCCCCCGAATGGGCGCTGGGGGCGATGGTGCTGTTTGTGTTCATCTCGCAGATGAAGATCAACCTGACCAACGCCTACGCCGGCTCCCTGGCCTGGTCGAACTTCTTCGCCCGCGTGACCCACAGCCACCCCGGCCGCGTGGTGTGGCTGGTGTTCAATGTGGCAATTGCCCTGATGCTGATGGAGCTTGGGGTGTTCGATGTGATCGAGCAGGTGCTGGGGCTCTACGCCAATATCGCCATCGCGTGGATCGGCACCCTGGTGGCAGACCTGGTGATCAACAAGCCGTTGGGCCTGTCGCCCAAGCACATCGAATTCAAGCGCGCGCACCTCTACGACATCAACCCGGTGGGCGTCGGCTCGATGCTGATTGCCTCCCTGCTGTCGATCCTCGCCCACTTCGGCCTGTTCGGCGCCCTGGCCCAGGCGGCGCCGCCGTTTGTCGCGCTGGGCACCGCACTGGTCATGGCGCCGCTGCTGGCGTGGCTGACCAAGGGCCGCTACTACATTGCGCGCAGCAGCGAAGCGCAGTTGATTCACCCCCAGCCCGGCACCGACCTGGTGATTTGCGGCCTGTGCAGCAACCCGTTTGAAACCGCCGACATGGCGTTCTGTCCGGCCTACAGCACACCGATTTGCTCGCTCTGTTGCTCACTCGATGCGCGGTGCGGCGACCGCTGCAAACCCCACGCGCGCCTGGCCACCCAGTTTGAAGGGGTGTTGCGCTGGCTGCTGCCCGCAACGCTGGTGCCGCGCCTGCATACGCGATTGGCGCACTATTTAGGATTGCTGATCGCACTGGTGCTGATGCTCGCCGGCGCCCTGGCACTGATCTATATGCAGGCGGCGCAAGGCTTGCCGCATTCGCAAACCTTGTACCAGGCGTTTTTCAAGGCGTTCCTGACACTCTCGGTATTGGCCGCCGTACTCGCCTGGTGGGTGGTACTCACCCGCGAAAGCCGCCGCGTGGCCCAGGAAGAATCCGACCGGCAAACCTCGCTATTGATGCAGGAGATCGCCGCCCACAGCCTCACCGACCAGGCCCTGCAACAGGCCAAGGAAGCCTCGGAAGCGGCGAACGCGGCCAAGAGTCGTTACGTCACCGGGCTGTCCCACGAGCTGCGCACGCCACTCAACAGCATCCTCGGCTTTACCCAGATTCTGCAGCGCGACAGCGCCATGCCCGAGCAGCATCAGGACGCTTTGGCGACCATCCTGCGCAGCGGCTCGCACCTGTTGTCGCTGATCGACGGCCTGCTGGACGTGGCCAAGATCGAGGCCGGCAAGTTGCGCCTGGAGCTCACCGAAATCCCCTTCCCGGAGCTGATCCACGACTTGGAGCTGATGTTCACCCCGCAAGCCGAAGACAAGGGCCTGCGCTTTCGCCTGGACTGCGTGGGCAAGATCCCGGCGGTGGTGCGCGGCGATGAAAAACGCGTGCGACAGATCCTGATCAACCTGCTGGGCAACGCAATCAACTTCACCGACAGCGGCGAAGTACGCCTGCGGGTCAGCTACATGCGCGAGACCGCCAACTTCGAGATCATCGACACCGGCATTGGTATTGACCCGGAGCAGATCGAGCGGATTTTCCAGCCCTTTGAACGCGGCGACCTGATGCGCCAGGACAAGGGCGTGGGCTTGGGCCTGACCATCACCCGCATGCTGACTTCGTTGATGGGCGGCGAATTGCGGGTGGTCAGCGAACTGGACAAGGGCACCTGCTTCCAGGTGCGGCTGTTCCTGTCCCAAGTCCGCGTACCGCAAGCCGTGGTGCATGTGGAACACGACATCATCGGCTATCACGGCGAACGGCAGCGCATCCTGGTGGTGGATGACCATGTGGACCATCGCAAGGTGCTCAGCGGCATGCTCACGCCCTTGGGCTTTGAGGTGGCCCAGGCCAGCAACGGCCAGGAGGCGATCCGCCAGGTGGCGTTACTGGCGCCGGACCTGATCCTGATGGACCTGTCGATGCCGACCATGGACGGCTGGGAAACCAGCCGGCTGATCCGGCGTAACGCGCTGTCTACTGCGCCGATCATCGTGATCTCCGCCAACGCCTTCACCGACGACCGTGAACGCAGCATCGCCGGCGCCTGCAACGACTACCTGGCCAAGCCGGTGCGCACCCCGGAATTGCTCGGGCGCCTGCAACTGCACCTGGATTTGCAGTGGCTGCGCCGCAGAACGCCGATTGCCGCACCTGTCGCCACACCAGGCGTACTGCCGAGTGCCGAAGACCTAGCGGTGCTCGCCGAACTGAGCGCCATCGGCTACGTGCGCGGCCTGCATGAAAAGCTCGAAGCGATCCTGGCTCAAAACCCCGACACCGCACCGTTTATCACCTCGCTCCGGGCGCTGCTGAAAAGCTTTCGCCTGGAAGAACTCAACCGAATCCTGAAGGAGGCCGAAGATGAATGCCTTGACCCCCAGCGCTGAGCCCGGCGTGGTGCTGATTGTCGACGACACCCCGGACAACCTGGCGATGCTCTCCGATGCGCTGGACGACGCCGGTTACATGGTGCTGGTGGCGCTGGACGGCCTCAGCGCGCTGAACCGCGTGCAACGCCGGCGCCCGGATTTGATCCTGCTGGATGCGGTGATGCCTGGCCTGGACGGGTTTGAAACCTGCCGCCGGCTCAAGGCGCAACCGGCCAGCGCGGACATTCCGGTAGTGTTCATGACCGGGCTGACCGACAGCAAGCATGTGGTGCAGGGGTTTGAGGTGGGCGGCAGTGATTACGTGACCAAGCCGATCCAGACCGATGAGGTGTTGGCGCGGGTGGCGGCACATTTGCGTACCTCGCGGATTCTGTTGTCGGCGCGGGCGGCGACGCAGCCGAGCGTGATCACCCTGGAGGATGAGCCGGCGCATAAGCTGTTGTCGGCGCGGTTTCAGCTGACGGAGCGCGAGGTGGAAGTGCTGCGTTGGGTGGCGTGTGGCAAGACCAATCGGGATATTGGCGATATTTTGGGGTTGAGCCCGCGCACGGTGAACAAGCACCTGGAGCACGTGTATGTGAAGTTGGGGGTGGAGACGCGCACGGCGGCGACTTCGGTGGCGATGGCGGCGATGAGCCCAACCCGGCCCCCACAGATGGCTACGGTCTAAAATGTGGGAGCGGGCTTGCTCGCGAATGCGGTGTGTCAGCCACCGAATTTGTTACTGATACACCGCATT
>NZ_NIXO01000102.1 GCF_002204795.1 Pseudomonas sp. K2I15 | reverse complement strand
TTTCGCTCTGGACCTTGCCCTTGCTTCTAACACTCAGGTCGGCTTTCAGGCCGCCGTGCCCTTGATCTGTTTTTGATCTTGATCTGCGGGCCCCGTTAACCACGATGGCCGCAAGTAGGCACGGTGGGCGGGTAAATCGGCAAGGATGCCGATTTACCCGCGGCGGCCCGCGGAATCGGGCCTTCGTTCCGGCATGCAGAGCCTAAGCGAGGCACCGAGTGGTGGGGCTGACCATACATTTTGGTTACTTTTGGCTGGGCCGGCATTCCGGGCGTTTGCCAAAAGTGACCCGCTGTAAGAGCGGAACCATAAGCAGCCGTGACCGCAGCAACGGATATGTACACAAAACCCCGTCTAAGGATTCCGAACACTCAAAAGACTCATCAACCCCGCCAACGGAAAATCCCCCTCCAGCTCCGCCAAACTCGCCGTACTCATAGGCTGCGGCTGCCGCAAATGCCCATGCTGCAAATAACTGATCAGCCCGCCCACAAACGGCTGATGGCTAACCAGCAACACATCATCGTCATTGTCGAGATGCTTAAGCACCTCCAGCGGATTACTCTCGGGCGTCAACCAAGGCACCGTCCGAATATCCGGCTCAAACCCCAACGCTTCACGCACCAACTGCGCCGTCTGCTGCGCCCGCACATACGGGCTGGCAATAATCGCCCTCACAGGCTGCCCAATCAAATGCCCCGCACTGCGCAAAACCTCCTCACGCCCATGCGCCGTCAAATTGCGCTCAGCATCAGTACGCGCATGCCCCTCGGCCTCACCATGACGCAACACCCACACCTTCATAGCTTCGGCTCCTCATCACGCGCAGGATGTGGCGCCGGCGGCACACTGTGGGCAGCCTCGCCTTCCGGCGCACGCGGCGTCGGCCAATCAGCAAACGGCCAAGGCTTCTGATCACTGTGAAAGCTGCCAAACCGCCCAATCTGCGCCAAAAACTGACTCAAACTGTCACCAAAATTCATCAACCCAAGGTTCGGCGCCCCATACACCAGGCGGTAAACCAGTTGCACCACCACCAATGCCCTCAGCAGAAACTGCGCCACTTGCCACACCAGGGCAAACACCAGCATCCACAGGACACGCAGGCCAATGGACTCATATTTGGGTGCTGCTTTCGGATCGTTCATCACGCGTTCCTCAGTTGAAACCGCTGGTGGAAATAAAGTCGACATCGGTCTTCGGCTCGGCCCGCATCAGCAACTCGATGACCTGGTTCAAGGTGCGCCCCTCAAACAGGATCGCGTGCAACCCCGCGACCAGCGGCATATATACGCCGACTTCCTGGGCCTTGGCCTTCAGCACTTTCAGGGTGTTGACGCCTTCAGCCACTTCGCCCAAACGCGTCACGGCGTCTTCCAGGCTCAGGCCTTGGCCGAGGGCAAAACCTACCTGATAGTTGCGGCTTTTCGGTGACGAGCAGGTAACGATCAAGTCGCCCACACCCGCAAGGCCGAGGAAGGTCATCGGGTTGGCGCCCTGGTTGACCGCAAAGCGCGTCATCTCGGCCAACGCGCGGGTGATCAGCATGCTCTTGGTGTTTTCGCCCATGCCCAGCGCAACCGCCATGCCGGCGATGATCGCGTAGACGTTTTTCAACGCCCCGCCCAACTCGACGCCAAAGCGGTCGGCACTGGCGTACACGCGGAAGGTGCGACCGTGCAGCACTTCCTGCACCCGTTCGCAGAGCTCTTCGTCTTCACTGGCGATCACCGTGGCGGTCAGCGCGTGCTCAGCTACTTCCCGCGCCAGGTTCGGGCCGGACAACACCCCAATACGCGCCTCGGGGGCGATTTCTTCAAGGATTTCACTCATCAACTTGAAGGTATGCGCCTCGATGCCCTTCGTCAGGCTCACCAGCAGCTTGCCCGCCAACCGCTCGGCGTGGGGCGCGAGCACCGAACGCAACGCGCTGGACGGCAGCGCGACAAAGCACAGGTCGCACTCGGTCAGCGTCGCCAGCAAATCAGTCACCGGCTCCACGGCCGGAAGAATCTTGATGCCTTTAAGGTAACGCGGGTTTTCCCGGTTGACCCGCATGGCTTCGGCTTGCTCGGGATCACGCATCCATTGACGTACCCGATGACCGTTTTCAGCCAGCAGATTAGCCACGGCGGTACCAAAACTTCCGCCTCCCAGGACCGCAATAGGGCGCTGTTCAGTCATATGCAATCCGTTAATCCATAGCAGTGGCGATGGCCGCATTATACGGAGCGACCCGCCTGCGGCCAGCCCCTGCGTCAATTCAAACGCTCGTCGGAAAATGCGACATTTGTGCGAAGTAATTACAGGGGCGACGACTGGCAAAAGGCCCCACCTCAGTTAACATGGGCGGCTATCCGTAATTATCAAGGCCGTGCCGTGTATTTGGGCCCTCCTCCTCGCTCATCCTTTTTGCTGACGCTGTTGTGCATGCCGTGGTGCAGTATGCCGTTGCTGGCCGACGATCTGTTCCTCGACAGCCAACCGCTGCCGCAGGTGCTGACCGCTACCCGGCTCAAGCAATCGGCGGCCGCGGTGCCGGGAAGCATGACGGTGATCGACAGCGAGTTGATCAAGGCCAGCGGTGCGCGGGATATCCCAGAACTGCTGCGGCTGGTGCCCGGGATGATGGTCGGCTACACCACAGGCAACCAGGCCGCCGTGAATTATCACGGTACCCAGGCCGGCGATGCCCGGCGCATGCAGGTGCTGATCGATGGCCGCTCGGTCTACCGCGCGGGCCTGGCGACAGTGGACTGGAGCGATATTCCGGTGGCCCTGGAAGACATCGACCGTATCGAAGTCTTCCGCGGCCCCAACACCGTCAGCTACGGCGCCAACGCGCTGATGGCGGTGGTCAACATCCTCACCCGCTCGCCAGCCAACAGCCACGGCACCCGCATGAAACTCACCCAGGGCGGACGCGGGATCAACGACTGGTACGCCAGCCAAGGCATGGGCTGGGAAACCGGCGACCTGCGCCTGTCGCTGTCCGGGCAACAGGACGATGGTTTTGACAGCGACCGCGTGGGCGCCGACCGCCGTGACAGTCGCCGCCTGAGCCGCTTCAGCCTGGCCGTGAGCCAGACCCTGAACGCGCAACAGAGCATCGACTGGCAACTGGACGCCAAGGAAGGCACCAACCAACGCCCATACACCTACCAACCGGTGTTCGACGGGATTACCGAAGGCGGTGACAATTCCGACGTCAGCGCCAAGGATTACGCCGGCTCCCTGCGCTGGAACTTCGACTTCAACCCCGATCACAGCCTGTATATCCAGGGCTCGGCCCAGCAGTGGGATCGGCGGCAGATCTGGCGCGCCTGCGACGCCAAGGTCTCGTTCAGCCCGGAGTTGACCCAGCTGTGGCAGCTCAATCCCAACTATGCCGAGCGGTTGGCCCGGCACATGGACAAATACAGCCAAGGGACCGCGCCCCAGGGCAGCGCCGCCGAACAAGCGCTGGCCAACCAGGTCCTGGATCAATGGCGCAATGGTGCGAACCAGAGCGTCTGCGGCAACATCGACCAAAGCACCAAGGAAAGCCGCTACGACCTGGAGGTGCAGGACACCCTCAGCCTGTCCGACAGCCTGCGCCTGGTCAGCGGCATGAATTACCGCTACGACCGCGCCGACTCCGACACCTACTTCAACGGCACCCTGGACGACACCACCTGGCGCCTGTTCGGCCACCTGGAATGGCGCGCCAGCGAACACTGGCTGCTGCAGGGCGGCGCGATGTACGAAGACACCCACCTGAGCGGCAACTCGCTGACACCCCGGGTGGCGGTCAACTACCTGATCAACCCGCGCCACGGCCTGCGGGCGGTGTATTCCGAAGCCATCCGCTCGCCGGACATGTTCGAGAACAACGTCAACTGGAGCTACCGCGTCACCAACCTCAGCTCACCGGCCTACGGCCAGAATTCCGGGCAATACTTCGTGGTGACCCGCGGCCCGGGCAACCTCGACAAAGAGCTGATGCGCTCCCGGGAACTGGGCTACAACGGCTTTTTTGCCGACATCGGGCTGAACGTGGACGTGAAGCTGTTCTACGACGAAATCAGCGACATGGTCAGCGAGCCGCTGCGCAACAACCAGTACATCGCCAGCAACTCAAACAGCTCGCGCTTTACCGGTACAGAAACCCAGCTCGACTGGCACATGAGCACCGCCGACCGGCTTCGCGTCACCTATGCTTATGTGGATGCCAGCGCCACCAACCCGCTGGACAAGCAGCAAACCGCCCGCAACAGCGGCTCGGCCGGCTGGATGCGTGAATGGGGCCATGGCTGGTCCAGCGCCGTGTTCTACTATGGCGACGACGCGCTCAACCAGTATCGCTTCGAACGGGTCGACCTGCGGGTGGCCAAGCGCATTGCCCTGGGCAAAGCCAACGTGGAGCTGGCCGGCATGTTGCAACAACGGCTCGACAATCAGCCCACCACCTGGCCCGACAACAACTATGACCAGCGCCACGTGCTCTACTTCAGTGCAGAGTTAGAGTTCTAGCATGGACCGCGCCCCGTCACGGATGACCCTCTCCTTTACCGCCCGGCTCTGGCGGCGCTGTGTGTTGCTTGGGGTTTTACTGTTTGCCGCCCCGACATGGTCGGCGGATATCCTGCTGACCGCCGACGAAGACGGCCCTGGCGTACAAGCGTTCGTCCAGGCCTTGGCCCAGCAGCGCCCCGAAGACAGCGTGAAGTTCACCCTGCTCAAAGACCTCCCCGCCCCTGCACACTTGCCGGCCGGCACCCGCCTGATCCTGTTGGACCTGCCCAGCCTCGACTGGCGCCTGCAAGACACCCAGGGCCCGCCGACCCTGGTGCTGCGCATCAGCCGCTTGCAAGCCCGCCAGCGCTTGGGTGACACCTTGCCTGCGAAGATCAGCCTGTTGTGGAGCGACCCGCCACTGGACCGCCAACTGCGCCTGATCATCGGCATCCTGCCCCAGGCCCGGCGCATCGGCGTGCTTTATGGCATCGACAGCGAATTCCTGCTCCGCGAGCTGCGCCAGTACGCAGCGCCCATGGGGCTGGAGATCGTGCCCCAGCTTTGGGACAACACGAATGACAGTCGTCCGCTGCAAAGCCTGTTCAAGCGCAGCGACGTCCTGCTGGGGCTGGATGATCCCCAGCTGTACAACCCGAAAACCGCAAAAAACCTGCTGCTCAGCAGCTATGCCAGGCAATTGCCACTGGTCGGGCCCAACGCCGGGTTCGTCAAGGCCGGCAGCCTGGCCAGTACCTATAGCGATCAAGCCGACTGGCTGAACGTGCTCGACCGGCTACTGGACCATGCGCCGTCCAGTTGGCCGCGCTCGTTGTACCCGGAACGCTTCAAAGTCGTGGGCAACCCACAGGTTGCGCGCTCACTGGGAATCGAACAGGTGGACGAAACCAACGTCGCCGCCCGCCTGGCCGAAGGAGAAAAACGCCCATGACCTTTCGTCGCCGTTGGGACATCAACACCCGCACCCAGCTCATTACCCTGGGCCCGGCACTCCTGCTGACGCTGCTGTTGATCAGCTTCTTTACCTTCGTGCGGATCCAGGACTTGCGCCAGGAACTGGACCACACCGGCCAATTGATCGCCAACCAACTGGCGCCGGCCACCGAATACGGGGTTATTTCCGGCAACAACGACGTGCTCGAAAGCCTGTTGCGCGCCACCCTGGCCACGCCGCATGTGCGCTTCCTGGAGATTCAGGACAGCGCCGAAAACATTCTGGTGTACGTCGAGCAACCGTCCGAGAAGCACGATCGCTCGCTGTCGGTGAAAGTGTTCCAGGCGCCGATTCGCCTGCAACATATCCAGCTGGGCAATGACTTCTTCCAGGACAGCACCGCCGAGCCCAAGGCGCCCCGCGCGGATTACCTGGGCCGGGTGATCGTCGGCATGTCCAACGATGCGTTCAGCCAGCGCCAGCAGGAAATCCTGTTCAAGGCCGGGATTCTCGCGCTGTTCGCCCTGCTGTTTACCTTCCTGCTGGCCCGGCGCCTGGCGGCCAGCCTGTCGCAGCCCATCAGCGCCATGGGCAATGCGGTCAAGGCGATCCAGCAGGGTGATTACCAGACGCCACTGCCCATCGTGGATGACTCGGAGCTGGGCGACCTGTCGCGCCACATCAATAACCTGGCCGACGGCTTGAACCAGGCCAGTCGCGAACAGCACCAGGCCATGGCCCAGTTGATCCAGACCCGCGAAGAAGCTGAACGGGCGAACAATGCCAAGTCGGACTTCCTGGCGATGATGAGCCATGAACTGCGCACGCCGATGAACGGGGTGCTGGGCATGCTGCAACTGCTGGAAACCACCGAAATGACCGATGAGCAGACCGAATACGCGGCGCTGGCCTCGGAGTCCACCGAACACCTGCTGAAAGTGATCAACGACATCCTCGACTTCTCGCGCATCGAGCGTGCGGCCCTGGAGCTGGAGCACATTCCGTTCGACCTGGTGGAGCTGATCAGCAGTTGCACCCAGGCCTTCCAGCATGCAGCCCAGCAACGCGGGCTGGCGCTTGAAGTGCCGATCCCGCAAGGCCTGGACTCGTTGCAAGTGCAGGGCGACCCGACGCGTATCCGGCAGATTCTGGTGAACCTGATCGGCAATGCCCTCAAGTTCACGGAGCACGGCACCGTCACCATCGAACCGCACTGGCAGACGCTGGACCATCAATTGCTGTGGTTCACCTGCACCGTGCGCGACAGCGGGATTGGCATTTCGGCTGAACGCCTGGAATTGATGTTCGATGCATTCCAGCAAGCCGACAGTTCCATTTCAAGACGTTACGGCGGCACCGGGCTCGGCTTGCCTATCGCGCGCACCCTGGCCGAACGCATGGGCGGCACCCTGCGCGCCCAGAGCGAAGAAGGCCAGGGTTCGGTGTTCACCCTGGAAATCCCGCTGGCGATCTACCAGCAGAGCTTGCCTGTGCTCGCGCCGAACGCCGAAGGCAATGCCAGCGCGGGCGAAGGGCGCAACGTGTTGCTGGTGGAAGACAACCCGGTCAATCGCACGGTGGTCGAAGCCATGTTGCGCAGCCTGGGGTTCGAGGTGAGCATTGCCACCGACGGCGCCGAAGCGATTCGCAGTGCCGAGAGCCTGATTTTTACCGCGATCCTGATGGACTGCCGACTGCCGGGCATCGACGGCTACGAGGCCACCCGGCAGATTCGCCAGTTGCCCGGTTGCGCCGACCTGCCGATCATTGCCCTCACCGCCAATGCCTTGCAGGGCGACCGCGAAGCCTGCCTGGCGGCTGGAATGAACGATTACCTGGCAAAGCCGTTCAAACGCACGGATTTGCAGCAAATCCTACAGCGATGGGTGCAGTAACACGGTGCCATCAGCCAACTGCGACTGGCGTGAAAGACGAAAGTGCGGCAGTCTTAGGCACCCGAACGGGCCCGTAAACCGGCCCGGTTTATAATTTCAGTGCACAAGTGTACATTCATGACCTTGACGCTGTGACTTTCACTACAACGCAATAGTCTATGTGTAGGCTGCCGATGTGAGGCATGAACGCCTCAGTCGGCCGGGAAGATTTGCCCTGCCCTGCCGCATGGGATTATTGAGGAGCTCGCATGACCAAACAAAACGCCTTTACTCGGGAAGACCTGCTGCGCTGCAGTCGCGGTGAGCTGTTCGGCCCAGGTAACGCGCAACTGCCCGCCCCGAACATGCTGATGGTGGATCGCATCACCCATATCAGCGAAGAGGGTGGCAAGTACGGCAAAGGTGAATTGGTCGCCGAGCTGGATATCACCCCTGACCTGTGGTTTTTCGCCTGCCATTTCGAAGGCGATCCGGTGATGCCGGGCTGCCTGGGCCTCGACGCCATGTGGCAGCTGGTTGGCTTCTACCTCGGCTGGCAAGGCCTGCCGGGCCGCGGCCGCGCCCTGGGTTCGGGCGAAGTGAAGTTCTTTGGCCAGGTGTTGCCGACCGCCAAGAAAGTCACCTACAACATTCAAATCAAGCGCGTCCTCAAGGGCAAGCTGAACCTGGCCATTGCCGATGGTTCGGTGACTGTCGACGGTCGCGAGATTTATACTGCCGAAGGCCTTCGGGTCGGCGTATTCACTTCCACTGACAACTTTTAAGGGTTATCCGCATGCGCCGCGTCGTTATCACTGGTCTGGGCATCGTTTCGTGCCTGGGCAATGACAAAGAGACCGTCTCCGCTAACCTGCGTGCAAGTCGCCCTGGCATCCGCTTCAACCCGGAATATGCCGAAATGGGTCTGCGTAGCCAGGTTTCCGGCTCCATCGACCTGCCCCTCGAAGAGCTGATCGATCGCAAGATCTATCGCTTCGTCGGCCACGCAGCCGCTTACGCCTACCTGGCCATGAAGGACGCGATCACTGATTCCGGCCTGAGCGAAGACCAGGTGTCCAACGTGCGCACCGGCCTGATCGCCGGTTCCGGTGGCGCGTCGACCTTGAACCAGATGGAAGCGCTGGACATCCTGCGCGAGAAAGGCGTCAAGCGTGTTGGCCCGTACCGCGTCACGCGGACCATGGGCAGCACCGTTTCCGCCTGCCTGGCCACGCCGTTCAAGATCAAGGGCGTGAACTACTCGATCTCCTCCGCTTGCGCCACCAGTGCTCACTGCATCGGTACTGCGGTAGAGCAGATCCAGCTGGGCAAGCAAGACATCGTGTTTGCTGGCGGCGGTGAAGAAGAACATTGGAGCCAGTCGTTCCTGTTCGACGCCATGGGCGCACTGTCGACCCAGTACAACGAAACCCCGGAAAAAGCGTCCCGCGCCTATGACAAGAACCGTGATGGTTTCGTCATTGCCGGCGGTGGCGGCATGGTGGTGGTCGAGGAGCTGGAACACGCCCTGGCCCGTGGTACGAAGATCTACGCGGAAATCGTCGGCTACGGCGCGACTTCCGACGGCTACGACATGGTTGCGCCAAGCGGCGAAGGCGCCATCCGCTGCATGCAGATGGCGATGTCTACCGTTGATACCCCGATCGACTACCTGAACACCCACGGCACTTCGACTCCGGTCGGCGACTCCAAGGAAATGGAAGGCGTGCGTGCGGTATTCGGCGACAAGGCTCCGGCGATCAGCTCTACCAAGAGTCTGTCGGGTCACTCCCTGGGCGCCGCCGGCGTTCACGAAGCGATCTACTGCCTGCTGATGATGGAAGGCAACTTCATGGCAGGTTCTGCCAACATCGAGGAACTGGATCCGGACGTGGCTGACATGCCGATTCTGACCAAGACTCGTGAAGATGCAACCATCAACACTGTGATGAGCAACAGCTTCGGCTTTGGTGGCACTAACGCTACCCTGGTGCTGAAACGCTGGCAGGGTAAGTAAGGCCCGTAGCTTGATCAGCTGAAAACGCCCCGACTGGTTCGGGGCGTTTTTTTTTGGGCCTCGTAAATGGGGTGTATATCCGTTATTTGGGTGATGGCTGGTATTGGTTCCGCTCTTACAGCCATGCCTTTCAAGGTCTTGGTTTAAAATCCCCCAAACAACCCAGTCAGGACGACGAAACTATGTGGGAAAAGGTTCTAGAGCGGTTTGAAAAACAAGCACCGGCCAGTGTCATGACCAAACTGG
>NZ_NIXO01000101.1 GCF_002204795.1 Pseudomonas sp. K2I15 | reverse complement strand
GCCCCCACCCCAAGCCCCTCCCGAAACGCCAAATAATGCTTCAACACCTGCACCGGCGCCTCAATCTGCGGATAGTGCCCAATATTCGCCAACAACACCGTATCCGCCTGCGGCACCAGTTCACGATACCGCTCCACCATATGCCCACCAGAAATCGGATCAACCTCCCCATCAATCACCCGCAACGGCACCTCCCCCCGCTGCATCGCCGCCACCCAGCGATCCCGCTGCTGGCGACGTTGAGGAATATACGCAATCAACTTATGCAAAATCCGCGGCCCCTCCTGGCTCTCAATCAAACTCCAGAAATCATCCAGCGCACTTTCACTCGGCCGGGTCGCGGGCCCAAAAATCTGCCCAAAACTGTTGGCCAACGCATTACGCCCAAACGCCCGCCCAATCATCCACCCCAACGGGCTCAGCAACAGCTTCTGCACCAGCGCCGCACGATGCGTCTCAGGAAACAGCCCACCATTGAGAAACACACAGCCGGCCATCTGAAACCGCCCTTCGTAATGCCGCGCCAACAACTCCTGGGCAACACTGTCACCATAATCATGGGCCAGCACATGCACCGGCTGCTGCACCCAAAGATGCTCCAGCAAGGCCTGTTGCAAATCCGCCTGCTCCAGCAGGCAATACGTGTGATCCAGCGGCTTGGCCGAATCGCCGAACCCCAGCATGTCGCAGGCAATCACCTGGTAGCGTTGGGCCAACGGCTGCCAGAGGTAATGCCAGTCCCAACTGGCCGTAGGGAAACCATGGATCAACAGCAACGGTTCGCCCTGCCCCGCCACCCAGTAACGAATGGTGCGGCCGCGAAACTCGAAACTCTGGGCGCGCTGGCGCCAGATGCGCAGCGGGATCTCGGCGAGTGGCATCAGCTTTTATACCCGGGGTCGAGTGCGTCCAGCTTGCGCAGCAACGCCGGCCATGCCAGCGCGCCGCCCATGCCTTGGGCGCTTTTGGTGACCCCGGCGATCATCGCCCGGGCACCGGCCAATATCTGTGGCGCAATGCTGATCAATTCAGCGCCACCGTTCTGCGCCATCACCTGGATATCGCAGGTGCGTTGGAAGGTGAACATCATCAGGAAGGTATCGGCAATGGTGCCACCACAGGTCAGCAGGCCGTGGTTGTGCAGCATCAGGAAATTGTTTTCGCCAAGGTCAGCCTGCAAGCGGGCCTTTTCCTCGTGGTTCAGCGCCACGCCTTCGTAGGCGTGATAAGCCAGGCTCGACAGCACGAATAACGATTGCTGGCTGATGGGCAACACGCCCTGTTTCTGCGCGGAAACGGCGATACCGGAAGCGGTGTGGGTATGCAGTACGCAGACCACGTCGTGCCGCACTTCGTGTACCGCGCTGTGGATGGTGTAGCCCGCCGGATTGACCTCATAGGGACTGGCCATCAGCTTGTTGCCGGCCTGGTCGACCTTCACCAGGCTCGACGCGGTGATCTCGTGGAACATCAATCCGTATGGATTGATCAGGAAGTCTTCGGTGCCCGGCACCTTGGCCGAGATGTGGGTGAAAATCAGGTCGTCCCAACCGTGCATCGCCACCAGGCGGTAGCAGGCGGCGAGGTCGACGCGGGTCTGCCATTCGGCAGCGCTGACCTGATCTTTTACGCTGTGTGTCGATTGAACAGTGGCTAGGCTCACGGCAATGACCTCCTTGGCGCGCGTTATTATTATTTTTTTGAGTGAATGGCCAGTCTAGTCAGACCGGGAGGCCGCCGTAGTTGCATTGGCAGCCAGCTTGATGACCGAACGGGTCAGTCCTGAGCATAGTTTCTATTTGTTTGAATTGCGTCAGAGAAGCGACGCCAATAAAGGTGCGGCGAACAGGTTGAGCAACCCGGTCAGCACCATCACCAAACCCGCCACCGAGCCTTCCTCGCCACCCACTTCATGGGCCCGGCTGACCCCCGCGCCGTGGGCTCCCACGCCAAACAATGCACCCCGCGCCAAGGGTGTACGCAGCGGCAACCACCTGAGCAGTACGCCGCCAAGCATGGCGCCGAACACGCCGGTGAACATCACGAATACCGCAGTCAGTTCCGGCACGCCGCCCAGGTCGGAAGACACGGGCATGGCGAACGGCGTGGTGATCGAACGCGGCACCAACGACAGGGTGACCGAGCTGTCCAGCGCCAAGGCTTTGGCCAGGCCATACGAAGTGGCGATGGACGCCGCGCTGCCCGCCACCATCCCCAGCAACAGCGCGGACCAATGACGCATCAGCAATCGACGCTGTTGCCAGATCGGAATCGCAAACGCCACGGTCACCGGGCCCAGCACCAGCATCAGCCAGTGGGTGTCGGTGGAATATTCGGCGTAGGCGGTTTTCATCGGCACGGCCACCGCGAGCAACAGCGCGGGTACCAGGATCAGCGGCGACAGCAGGTAGCGCCCGGTGCGCCGATAGATCCAGCGGCTGAAACCGTAGGCGCCGAGGGTCAGCGCCAGCCAGAACATCGGCATCAGCTCAAGCTTCATGGCGCAGCTTCCAGCGGCACACGAATTCCACGGTAAACGCGGTTACCAACATCACCGACAAGGTGCTGAAGCCGATCACCAGCATGATCCGCCAGCCGTCGTGCTTTACCAGGCCGCCGTAGTCCAGGAGGCTC
Organism: Pseudomonas sp. K2I15; assembly: GCF_002204795.1. GTDB lineage: Bacteria > Pseudomonadota > Gammaproteobacteria > Pseudomonadales > Pseudomonadaceae > Aquipseudomonas. The sequence goes on along the minus strand of NZ_NIXO01000101.1, from coordinate 7,110 downwards.
ATCAATGCCGGAATAAAGAACAGCAGCATCTCCGCCATCAGCACCCCGGCGCCGAGTTGCAGGGCCGCCGGTTTCACCAGGCCGGTGGCAAAGGTCAGCAGCAACAAGCCGAGGCCGACCACACCGCCGGGAATAGGCCAGCTCAGCCAGGCGGCCACCTGGCAACCCAGAAAGTAAATGGCCAGCAGCACGACCAGTTCAGCCAGCAACCGACCGACGAGTTTGAAGGTGAATGGTTTCATAAGCTTTGGGTCCTCGCAGGGCTCCCATTTTAGAGCGCTCGCTGGCATCCCCACAGCGAATTGTTAGACTGCAAGCCATTCCAAACTGGAATCAGGCCAATGGAATTTAAACAGCTGCGCAGCTTTGTCGAAGTGATCCATCGGGGCGGCTTTACCCAGGCCGGCAAAACCTTGCACATCAGCCAGTCCGCCGTCAGCAAGCAGGTGGCGCAACTGGAGCAAAGCCTGGGCACGCCGCTGCTGGATCGCCTGGGTTCGCAGATTCGCCTGACCGCTGCTGGCCAGGTGGTGCTGCAACGGGCAGAGGCCATGCTGCGCCAGCAAGCCGAGTTGCTCAGTGAGCTGGATGACTTGAACCAGTTGACCCGTGGCGAGCTGCGCATGGGCCTGCCGCAGTTGGGCGGCGATACGCTGTTTGCCGGATTGTTTGCGGAATACCGGCGGCGTTATCCGAATGTCACCATTCAGTTGCTGGAAGGCGGCAGCCGCAATATCGAACAGGCGATCTTGAGTGGCGAACTGGAGGTGGGCGGCAGCCTGATGCCCAGCGACCCGGCGTTCGCCTGGCAAGCGTTCTGTGATGAACCGCTGGACGCCCTGCTGCCGATGGACCATCCGCTGGCCGATAACGCGCAGATCCGCCTGGAGGAATTGGCCGACACGCCGTTCCTGATGTACCAGCGCAGTTTTGTGTTGAACGACCGCCTGCTACAGGCCTGCCAGCAACTGGGCTTTACCCCGAAGGAAAGCGGGCGCAGCGGCCAGGCGGATTTTCTCGCGGCACTGGTGGCCGCCGGCCAAGGCGTGGTGTTGCTGCCCAGTGTGGTGGCTCGCGGGCTGGTACGGCCCGGGGTGGTGCGCCTCACGCTCAAGGCGCCGGATTACCTGCGCTGGGACATTGCCTTTATCTGGCGTGAGGGCGCCTATCTGTCGAAAGCCGCCCAAGCCTGGCTGGCGTTGTTGCGCGAGTTTCCGGTCAACCGCGCAGTGCAGTGACCAGTTCGGCCAGCCATGGCTCGGCGTCGGCTTCCGGGGTCACGCTTTCGCTGGCGTCTAGGCGCAGCATCGGCAGCACCTCATGCACGCCCAGTTCCGCAAACAGCTCGCGCATTTGCTCGCCGCCGCCGCAGAAGGTGTCGCCATAACTGGCATCGCCCAAGCCGATCACCGCGCCCGGCAAGCCACGCCAGGCGGCCGGCAGTTGGTCGCGAATGGTCGAATACAGTGGCTGCAGGTTGTCGGGCAATTCGCCCATGCCGGTGGTGGAGGTCACGGCCAAAAAGGCTTCAGGGGCGAAACCTTGCACATCGGCGAGGGTTGCCCGCGGGTTGTGCCAAGCGTCGAAGCCGGCAGCGTTGAGAATGCTGGCAGCGTGGCGGGCAACTTCTTCAGCCGTGCCGTACACCGAGCCGGAAAGGATGGCGACTTTCATCAATCTGATCCTGTAGCTGACTAAAAGCCTGGGATATTAACAGCTAGGGCAAGTGGACAGGCGGCCAGCATGTCTTAAACTGCAAATTCCAAATACCAGGCCCGGACCGCTCAATGATTAACGCCAAGCTGATGCAACTGGTGATCAACGCCTCCAACGACGGCATCGTGGTCGCCGAGCGGGAAGGCAAGGACAAGCCGCTGATCTACGTAAACCCGGCCTTCGAACGGCTGACCGGCTACACCCTCGACGAAATCCTGTATCAGGATTGCCGCTTCCTGCAATCGGGCGACCGTGACCAGCCGGGGCTGATGGCGATTCGCGAAGCGCTGGAAAGCGGCGGCGCCTGCCGGGAAATCCTGCGCAATTACCGCAAGGACGGCACGCATTTCTGGAATGAGCTGTCGTTATCGACGGTTTACAACCATGCCGACAAGCAAACCTACTTCGTCGGTGTGCAAAAAGACGTGACGGTGCAGGTCAAGGCCCAGCAGCGTGTGGCGCAACTGGAAGCCCAGTTGGCGGACCTCAAGGCAGAGCTTGAGGCACTCAAGGCGACGAGCGGATCTAACAAAAACTAGAAAGCGCGGTCTTTAGAGAGATAATGGCGTTTTAACACCTCTCCTTTGAGCAAGATCAATGCAACGCGACGCGCTTTTGACGCAGGACGAGCTGGATTTTATTCAGACCATGCACCATAACCCGCAACTCAACGTGCGGGACGCGTCGTCGAGCCTGACGGTCAACGGCGGGGCGCAGATTCGTGATTTGCTCACCCGCCTGGCCGCCCATGACCATGTCACCCTCCAGGCACAATTCGACAACCAGCAAATGACCTTTCCGCTGCAATTGGTGGAAGACGAGTTTCATGCCGTGCATTTGCGGCTGGGCGTGCCGAGTATTTTCGAAGACGGGCCGATGATTCGCCCATGGCGCCTGGCGCTTGAAGAGCCGGTGCCGCTGGAAAATATCAAAGGGCAACCTGGTGCACTGTGGGTGCATGAGGTGTCGTTCAAGGGGTTACTGGTAGAGATTCGCGGGCGGATCAAGGCGCCAAGAACCTTTTCGCTGTGGTTCAGCCCATCCGGCTATGAGCGGATCGCCGTGCGCGGCACACTGGAGCGGGAAAATGCCCGAGGGTTGTTCGCCTACCGTTTAAGCCAGAACGATGTGGATGAAACCGAGCGCCTGCGCCAGTTTATCCTGCAGCAACACCGCTTGTTTCACCCCGAAGTCCACGCCTGAATTCAGGTATCGAGGCCGCCGCGCAGAAACTGCTGCAGGCGGCGCTGCATCAATCGCCCGTCATTACCCAGGCAGCCGACGGGCGAGCCGCTCAGCTGTTCCTGCGCCAATTGCGCCGCATCGCCAGCCAGGAACAACGGGCAATCCAGGGTCAAGGCCAGCCGCTCAAGGCGCTGCGGAAACTCATTGGAAGGTGAGTGATTGGAGAACACCACCAGGGCTTGTGGCTTGGTTTTTTCACAGACAAGCGTCAATTCGTCCATCGGCTGGCCCACGGCCAGGACCTTGACCGCTAACTCGTCACCGCTCATCAGCAGGCCTGCGACCAACAGTTCCAGCTCTCGGCATTCCCCCACGATGGCCGTCAGTAATACCCGCGGCGCCGCAGAGGCACAGCCTATTTGCAGGCGTTTCCAGGTGCGGCTACGCAGGAAGCCATCAAAAAACAGCCATTCACTGGTTTGGCCAAAAAGCCCCTGATGACGCAATAACTGCTGCCAGAGAGGCATCAGGATGTCCTGGAAAACCACCGTGACCGGGTAGGCCGCGAAAATCTGGCCATACAACCGGTCCAATTGCCGATCGTCGAAGGCAGCGACAGCCGTTCGCAGTTGTTGCTGCCATTGGCTCCATTCATGTTCAGCACCTGCTGACGCAACGGCAGCATCGGCGACTTGCTGATCATCACGGGCCAGGATTTTCCCAACCTTGCTCACCGCAACACCGCGCTCGATCCAGTCCAGAATGCGATGAACGGTCTCGATATCGGTGCGCGAATACAGGCGGTGCCCGCTTTCGGTGCGAACCGGCTGGATCAACCCGTAACGACGCTCCCAGGCACGCAGGGTGACCGGGTTGATGCCTGTCAATCTTGCCACTTCGCGAATCGGAAACAGCTCATCGGAATCAGCGGGGTTGCCAAGCGCCATATCAGGGGAGGGAGCAGTTATTACGGACATCTGGGCACTGAATCATCGATGGGAAGTCGGACCCCATTTAACGCCCATACAACTGTCCGTTTCAAGGTCTTCAGTTAACTGACCAGTGCCGCTGGCGTATTTTTTCAAAACAGGAATAATCCTTGCCTGTTTTTTCAACGTGGCTGCTTACCCCGCAGCTTCGTTCGTGCGCCACCTACCCGGCCCAGCGCACCTGATCCTTTATGGAGATACACAATGTCTACCTCCCCCGTCACCCTCATGGTTGCGCGCCGCGTGGCCAAGGGTCGTTATGAAGAGTTGATGGCCTGGCTGCGCGAAGGCGAGCAATTGGCCACGGACTTCCCCGGTTACCTGGGCTCCGGCGTGCTTGCACCCCCGCCCAACGATGATGAATTCCAGATTATTTTCCGCTTCGCCGATGAAAAGACCCTGCATGCGTGGGAGTTTTCCGCGTCGCGTGGTGCATGGCTCGGGCGTGGCAGCGAGCTGTTTGCTGCGCCGTCGGAGCATCGCGTACGCGGTATAGACGGCTGGTTTGGTGCCGCCGCCGCACGACCGCCGCGCTGGAAGCAGGCCGTGGCCATCTGGCTGGCGTTTTTCCCGGTGTCGCTGCTGTTCAACTTCGGCCTTGAGCCGCTGCTGAGCGAGTTGGGTTTGTTGAGCCGTGTGCTGGTCAGCACCCTCGCACTCACGCCACTGATGGTTTACTTTTTTATTCCGTTGTCGACCCACCTGCTGGCCGGCTGGCTGCATCCGGCTCCGGCCCGGGTAAAGGCCACCGAAGCCGCTGCTTGAGTACAAGGGAGGCCGCTCGCTGGTATAGTTTTAGCCTGCCAGCGATTCGAGCCTCCCATGCCTTCAACTCCCGCCCCGATCCTGATCACCGGCGCCGGCCAGCGTGTCGGCCTGCATTGCGCCCAACGCCTGCTGGACGAAGGGCAACCGGTGATTTTCAGCTACCGCAGTGAACGTCCCGGCGTGCAAGCCTTACGCGAGCGCGGTGCGATTGGCGTGTTTGCCGACTTCTCCTCTGAGGCCGGTATTCTCGCGTTCATCGACGAGCTGAAAAAGCACACCCAAAGCCTGCGGGCGATCATTCATAATGCCTCGGCCTGGGAAGCAGAAACGCCCGGCGACGAGAGCCGCGCCTTTGCCGATATGTTCAGCGTGCACATGCTTGCGCCGTACCTGATCAACCTGCATTGTGCTCACCTGCTGCAACGCTCCACGCCTGCGGATATCGTGCACATCAGCGATGATGTGACCCGCAAGGGCAGCCGCCAGCACATTGCCTACTGCGCCACCAAGGCCGGGCTCGACAGCCTGACCTTGTCGTTTGCCGCGCAGCTTGCACCGGATATCAAGGTGAACGGCATTGCCCCGGCGATGGTGATGTTCAACGAGGGCGACGACGCGGCCTACCGCGCCAAGGTCCTGGCCAAGGCGGCACTGGGCATCGAACCCGGCCCCGAGGTGATTTACCAGAGCGTGCGTTACCTGCTGGATAACCCGTATGTCACCGGTACCACCCTGACCGTCAACGGCGGGCGGCATATCAAGTAAGCCGTTTGCGAGGATGTTGTATGACTTTATCCCTGCCCCACCACTACCGCGAGATCCTCAAGGGCCTGGGTGAAGACCCGGAGCGCGAAGGTTTGCGCGACACGCCAAAGCGGGCCGCCAAGGCCATGCAGTACCTGTGTCATGGTTACGAGCAAAACCTGGAGGAAATCGTCAACGGTGCGCTGTTTGCCTCCGACAACGACGAGATGGTGATCCTCAAGGACATCGAGCTGTATTCGCTGTGCGAGCATCATCTGCTGCCCTTTATCGGCAAGGCCCATGTGGCCTATATTCCGACCGGCAAGGTGCTCGGCCTGTCGAAGCTGGCGCGTATCGTCGACATGTTCGCCCGGCGCCTGCAGATTCAGGAAAACCTCACGCGGGAAATCGCCGACGCCATCCAGACTGTGACCCAGGCCGCCGGCGTGGCGGTGGTGATCGAAGCCAAGCACATGTGCATGATGATGCGCGGTGTCGAAAAACAGAATTCAACCATGAACACCTCGGTGATGCTCGGCGCTTTCCGCGACTCGAACACCACGCGCATGGAGTTCCTGCAATTGATTGGACGGAGCAAGTAGCAATGCCACAACTTCAGCCAGGCATGGCGCGCATCCGGGTCAAAGACCTGTGCCTGCGCACGTTTATCGGGATCAACGAGGATGAAATCCTCAACAAGCAGGATGTGTTGATCAACCTGACCATCCTGTATGCCGCCCAGGAAGCCGTACGCGACAACGACATCGACCACGCGCTGAACTACCGCACCATCACCAAGGCGATTATCGCCCATGTGGAAGGCAATCGCTTTGCCCTGTTGGAGCGCCTGACCCAGGAGATCCTCGACCTGGTGATGAGCAACACCTCGGTGCTGTATGCCGAAGTCGAAGTCGACAAACCCCATGCGTTGCGTTTTGCCGAATCGGTGTCGATCACCCTGGCGGCCAGCCGCTAACCCTTACCTTTGCAGTGAGCACCATGACCGATCAACAACGCCTCGAACTCGAAGCCGCCGCCTTCCGCCGGCTGGTGGCCCACCTGGACAGCCGCAAGGATGTGCAGAACATCGACCTGATGAACCTCTCGGGCTTCTGCCGCAACTGCTTGTCCAAGTGGTACAAGGCCGAGGCTGACGAGCGCCAGATCGAGCTGAGCCTCGATGACGCCCGTGAAGTGGTGTACGGCATGCCGTACGCCGAGTGGAAAGCCCAATACCAGCAAGAAGCCAGTGCCGAACAGCAAGCGGCATTCGCCAAAGGAAAAACCCATGACTGACTTGAACACCCTGCGCGCCAGCCTCAACAGCGGCGAACATGTTTTTGCCGATACCCTGGCCTTTGTTGCCGCCGGTTACGACTACCAGCCACAAGCCTTTACCAATGGCAGCGTGGAAAACGCCGCCGGGCAGAACGAAGGTTCGTGCAAGACCCTGGGCCTGGCGTTGCTGGAAGGCTTGAGTGACAAAGAGGTGCTGTTGGCGTTTGGCGAGCATTACCGTTCGGTACTGGCCACGCCTGAGGGCAGTGACCACGGCAATATTCGTGCGCTGATCGAGCACGGGTTGGCGGGTGTGAAGTTTGCCGCACAGCCACTGACCCGCAAACCCTGAGTCAGACATAGATCAAAATGTGGGAGCGGGCTTGCTCGCGAAAGCAGAGTGTCAGTCAATACATCGGGTGACTGACAC
>NZ_NIXO01000100.1 GCF_002204795.1 Pseudomonas sp. K2I15 | reverse complement strand
ACCGGCAGGACGCCGGTTTAGCCGCGACGGGCCAGGGACGGGCCGTCGCGGCGGCCCGCTTCGCGGTGCCGGAGTGAGGGCACGCCGAGCCTAGGCGAGGCGCCGACAGGCGGGGCAGAGCGTTTTGCTTACTTTTGCGCTGTTCAAAAGTGAGCCGCTGTAAGAGCGGAACCGTAAGCGGCCGTTACCGCAGGAATGGATATACACCCCACTCTCCAAAAAACCACCGCCCTACACTGAAAACCTAGCCACCATGGTATTGAGATCCACCGCCAACCGCGACAACTCCTGACTCGCCGCACTGGTCTGGTTCGCCCCCGCCGACGTCTGCTGCGCCAAATCACGAATATTCATCAAATTGCGATCCACCTCGCGCGCCACCGCCGCCTGTTCTTCCGAGGCACTGGCGATCACTAGGTTGCGCTCATTGATCAACGTAAACGCCGAAGCAATCGCCTCCAGCGCCGTACCCGCCGACTTGGCAATATCCAACGTCGAACGCGCCCGAGTGTTGCTCTGCTGCATGGAGCTCACAGCCTGATCAGTACCCTGCTGAATCCCACTGATCATCTGCTCGATTTCCTGCGTCGACTGCTGCGTGCGATGGGCCAACGCCCGCACCTCATCCGCCACCACCGCAAACCCGCGCCCCGCATCCCCGGCCCGCGCCGCTTCAATGGCGGCATTCAACGCAAGCAAATTGGTCTGCTCGGCAATCGAGCGAATCACATCCAGCACCTTGCTGATGCCATAAACCTTCTGCGCCAGGTCCTCCACCTGAGTCGCGTTGGCCGTCACATCATCAGCCAGGGACTCAATCGATAACACCGTCTGATGCACCTGCTCACGGCCATGCTGCGCGATACGATCAGACTCACGGGACGCCTGTGAAGTGGCCACCGCATTGCTCGCCACCTCCTCCACCGCCGCCGTCATCTGATTCACCGCAGTGGCCGCCTGCTCAATTTCCTGACTCTGCTGATGCAACCCACGGGTCGCGTCTTCCGTCACGCAACTGAGCTCTTCGGACGCCGACGCCAATTGGCTGGACGAATCGGAAATGCACCGAATGGTTTCCCGCAGGCTTTCCTGCATGCTTTTCAGCGCTTGCTGCAAACGCGCCGGCTCATCCTTGCCGCTGACGGCAATCACACCGGTGAGGTCGCCGCTGGCTACGCCCTGGGCGACTTTCAAAGACTGGGATAACGGCAGCACGATACTGCGGGTCAGCAGCAACGCCAGGCCAATGGTGATCAGCGCCGTCACGGCAATCATCCCGACCACCCAACTGCGCGACTGGGCGAACACACTTTGCGCCAGGCTAGCCGCCTGATTGGCACTGAGCTTGTTCAGCGTCACCAACTCCCGCAGGGTGCCAGACAACTCGTCGGCCAGCTGGTTCATCTCGCCGTTGACCACCTTGATTGCATCTTCCAGCTGATTGGCCCGGGAAAACGCCATCACCTGCTCCTGGCGTTGCAGGTAGCGCTCTTCCTCGGCCTTGAAACGATCGAACAGCACCCGCTCTTCAGGCAGCACGATCAACCCTTCATAGAGGGACTGAGCCTTGTGCAGACCGCTTTTCAGCTCGGTGATTTTCTGTTCATTCTGCGTGATCGCCTGCGGGTCGCGGTTAAGCAGCAGCCGTAACGTCAGGGCCCGCACCCGTAGCAGGTCCTGGTTCATCTCGCCGACCGCCATCACGCTGGGCAGCCAGTTGTTTTCCACCTGGTCCGACTGCTGGCGCATATTGCCCATCTGCAACAAGGCGAACCCGCCCAGCGCAAACACCATCAGCGCCAGCAACCCAAACCCCAGGCCGGCGCGAGGGGCGATGTTTAGACTTCTGATATTCATGCTCGGAATCCTTCCAAATGTGCTGCATCAACCTGCAGCGGGCTCTTGAAAGGTATCGGCGGGTAAATGCTTTTGCGTAAGACGAAAACGCGATATCAAAACGCCTGATTGATCGACCCGCTCCGGCTGTAGCGATTCAGCGAACCCCATCACTTGGGCTTGGGCAGAATCGCCAGGAAATTGTCCCGCGCGACCTTTTTGGCCACGTCTTCAGGCAGTGCATCGAGGAACGGGTCGAAGCTGCGCATTTCCTTACCGAGCTTGTTGAAGCGTCCTACCACGTCTGAGCCAAGCATGAAGCGGTCCGGGAAGCGCTCCACCAGCTTTACCCACTCAGGGCGTGGCGTTCCCGTCTCATCCAGCAAGTACGGCGTGAGCACGCTCCAGGACAGGTCGACGTACAGGTTCGGGTAAGCCTCCAGCATGCGCGCCAGGGTCGGCAGCAAGAAATCCATCTGCGTCTGGTGCCGATGGATTTCCATGCTGCTGCCCGCGTGGGCCCAGATAAACCGGGTGTGCGGGTGATTGCGCAGCGGCTCTTCCATCTCCGCCAGGTACAACGGATTTTTCTCACGCTTGGAGGTGATGTTGGAATGCACCATCACCGGCAGATCGTTCTCCGCCGCCAGATGATAGATGCGGGTCATCGCCTCGTTGTTGGCCCTTGGAGTGTCACCAGAGGTGAGCGCGGTCAGGTCGTCGTGACGGGTGAAGACTTCGCCGATGCCTTGCCACAGCCCAGGATTGAGGTCGAGCATGCGCTGGATATGGGATGCGGCGTTTTTGTCGTTAGGGTTGAACCCGCTGAGGAACGGGTGAAAGCGCTGGCGTTGCTCCGGGGTCAGTTTATTGACCGCGTCGGCGACGAACACGTCGGTGGCGCTGTACCAATACGCGTCGGCATCGTCCCCGGCGTAATAGCGCGGACGCTTGGGTTCGTCTTCGTGCCATTTCTTGGCCACGGGAATGCCGGAAATCATCACATGCTCAATGCGATTATCGGCCATGGCCTTGAGCAACTTGTCCATGCCCGCCGACTCCTGGAAAAAGTCGACGTAATGCAGATGCGCATCGCTGTAGGCATATTCGCGGGCCTGCACCGCAAGGCTCGCGACGGCCAGCAACAGGGCAATACTCAGGCGGGTCCGGCGCACGGGGCCTCTCAAACAAGGGCTCATGAGGGTAGACCTCAGGTCGCACTCGAGGGTTCAGCGGTAAACAACAAGGAACACCAAGGTGCCAGCATGCTCTATAACTGCATAACCTTCTTCCTGCCACCCTGTGAGGTTTGCCATGCCTGTTACCGTGAACACGCTGAACGCCGAAAACTTTCGCCACAGCGTCAACATCAATAACCATGAGCTGTTTACCGACCTGCCCAAGAGCTTGGGCGGCGACGACTCGGCGCCCTCCCCCCACGATTACTTCGATGCCGCCCTGGCGTCGTGCAAGGCCCTGACCGTCAAGCTCTATGCGCAGAAAAAAGACATTCCGCTGACCGGCGTGACCGTGGAAGTCACCCATGACAGCACCGAAGAGCAAAAGGGCAAATACAAGCTCAACGTCAAACTCACCCTCAAGGGCGTACTCACCGACGAGCAACGCGATGAACTGCACCGCGTGGCGGACCGCTGCCCGGTGCACAAGCTGATGACCACGGCCGAAGTCACCATCGAGACCAAGCTCTCGGAAGGCGCCTTCAGCCAGTAGCGGCAACCTCCCGTCGAGCGGGTTATGCTCAGTGGCATCTAACCCGCTCAGACTGGGACGCCCCATGACCACAACGACCATAATCCGCCCGCGCGCCGAAGACGTTGAAGGGCAACCGATCCTGCGCCCGCTGCCCTCCCGGCAATGCCGCAGCGTCGGGCCTTTCGTGTTCTTCGACCATATGTTGCAAACCCGCTATGCACCGGGCACCGGCATGAACATTCGCCAGCACCCGCATATCGGCCTCTCCACCCTGACCTACCTGTTTGAAGGCGAACTCCTGCACAAGGACAGCCTCGGCTCCGACCAAGTGGTCAAGGCCGGGGATGTCAGCTGGATGACAGCCGGCAGCGCCATTGCCCACGTTGAACGCAGCCCCGAAGCACTCAAGGCCAGCGGTTTCAGCCTGCACGGGCTGCAAGTGTGGCTGGCCTCACCCAAGGAGCATGAGCAAGGGCCGGGGCATTACAGCCATCACCCCGCCGCCAGCTTGCCGGTGAGTGACAACCTCGGCGTGCAGATTCGCCTGATTGCCGGCAGCGGCTTTTGCCTGGAGTCGCCGGTGCCGGTGTTGTCACCCACCCTGTATGCCGAGGTGCGGATGCAGACGGCTACCACGCTGCTGATCCCGGATGAGCATGCGGAACGGGCGGTGTATATGCTGGAGGGTGAGGCGCAGTTGGACGGTGAGGTGTTGGAGGTGCATAGCCTGGTGGTGTTGCCGGCAGGCGAAAGCTTGGCGCTGTTTGCCGAGACCGATTGCCACTTGGTTGTGTTCGGTGGCGCGGCGCTGGATGGGCCACGGCGGATTAACTGGAATTTTGTGGCGAGTGATCCAGCGTTGATCGAGCAGGCTCGGCAACGTTGGACGGCCGGGGATTGGCCGACGGTGCCGGGGGAAAGTGAGCGGATTGAGTTGCCTGGAGGCAAGGCTTAAGCGTTTTATTGCCTATTAAATAGCCTTCGCGAGCAAGCCCGCTCCCACATTTCGACCGCGTTCCTTCAGGAAGTACACGGTCAAAATGTGGGAGCGGGCTTGCTCGCGAAGGGGCCAGCTCAGGCAACCGAGCTATCAGCCCTTGAACACTTCATCCAGCAAGTTATGCATCGACTGGAAGGCCCGTGAAGCGGTCTTCGCGTCATACATCATCTTGCCCGGCACATTGGCGTGCGGGTCGGTAAACGAGTGCACCGCACCGCCGTAGCTCAGCAACTGCCAATCCACACCGGCCGCGTTCATTTCATCTTCAAACGCCGGCAGTTGCTCTTTCGGCACCAACGGGTCGGAAGCACCATGCAACACCAGCACTGAACCCTTGATGTTTTTCGCATCAGCCGGGTTCGGTGTGTCGAGGCTGCCATGGAACGAAACGGCGGCTTTCAATGGCGCACCAGTCCGCGCCAGCTCCAGGGAGCAGCAACCACCGAAGCAGAAACCGAAGGTCGCCAGCTTCGAGGTATCCACGGCCGCTTCAGTCTGGGTTTTCAGGTGATCAAGCGCGACCTGCATGCGCTTGTTCAACAGCACCCGGTCATTCTTCAACGGCATCATCGCCGCACCCGCTTCATCGCTGTTCGAGGGGCGAAGCGTTTGCCCGTACAGGTCGGCAAGCAGCACCACGTAGCCCTTGCTGGCCACGCTCTTGGCGATCTCTTCAGCGCCGGCACTGACACCCATCCAGTTCGGCGCCATCAACAACCCTGGCAGCGGGCCCTTATGACTGGCATCAAATGCCAGGCGGCTTTCATAAGGCTGGCCATCAATCTGATAGACCACGGAACGCACGGTGATTTGGCTCATCATTTACTCCAGGTGAGAGGCTCTAGAACGAAAAAACCCGCCGAAGCGGGTTTTTCTACAACGGTGTTAAACCGACAGTTCAACCAACAGCTTGTTCAGTCGGCGCACATAAGCGGCCGGGTCTTTGAGGCTGTCACCGGCAGCCAGGGCTGCCTGGTCGAAGAGGATGTGCGACAGGTCGCCAAAACGCTCTTCGCTCTGCTCGCCATCGAGTTTCTCGATCAGCGGGTGAGCCGGGTTAAATTCAAAGATCGGTTTGGAATCCGGAACCTTCTGACCGCTGGCTTCCAGGATCTGACGCATCTGCATGCCCAGGTCCTGCTCGCCGATGGCCAAGATCGCCGGGGAATCAGTCAGACGGTGGGAAACCCGCACTTCGCTGACGGCATCGCCCAAGGCAGTCTTGATTCGTTCAACCAGGCCTTCTTTGGACTTGGCCACTTCTTCAGCGGCTTTCTTGTCTTCTTCGGAATCCAGGTTGCCCAGGTCCAGGTCGCCACGGGCGACGTCAACAAAGCTCTTGCCGTCGAAGTCGCTGAGGTAGCTCATCAGCCACTCGTCGATGCGGTCGGTGAGCAGCAGCACTTCGATGCCTTTCTTGCGGAAAACTTCCAGGTGCGGGCTGTTCTTGACCTGAGCGTAGGTTTCACCGGTCAGGTAGTAGATCTTGTCCTGACCTTCCTTGGCGCGAGCCAGGTATTCGGCCAGGGACACGTTCTGCTCGCCGTCGTCACCATTGGTGGATGCGAAACGCAGCAGGCCGGCGATTTTTTCCTTGTTGGCGAAATCTTCTGCCGGGCCTTCTTTCATGACCTGGCCGAAGTTTTTCCAGAAACCCTTGTATTGCTCAGGCTCGTTCTTCGCCAGCTTTTCCAGCATGTCGAGTACGCGCTTGGTCAGCGCCGACTTCATGGAATCGATGATCGGGTCTTTCTGCAGGATTTCCCGCGACACGTTCAGCGACAGATCATTGGAGTCGACCACGCCTTTGATAAAGCGCAGGTACAACGGCAGGAAGGATTCTGCCTGGTCCATCACGAACACGCGCTGCACATACAGCTTCAGGCCTTTCGGCGCTTCACGCTGGTACAGGTCGAACGGAGCACGGGCCGGTACGTAGAGCAGCGAGCTGTATTCCAGCTTGCCCTCGACCTTGTTGTGGCTCCAGCTCAGCGGGTTTTCGTAGTCGTGAGCGATGTGCTTGTAGAACTCCTGGTATTCCTCGTCTTTGACTTCGGTACGAGGACGAGTCCACAGGGCGCTGGCGCGGTTGACCACTTCCCATTCCTGGGCTGGGGCTTCTTCGCCCTCGGCCGCGGCTTGTTCTTTCGGCAACTCGATCGGCAGGGCGATGTGGTCGGAGTACTTCTTGATGATATTGCGCAGGCGCCAGCCATCGGCGAATTCGTCTTCACCGGACTTCAGGTGCAGGACGATGCGAGTACCACGGTCAGCCTTGTCGATGGTGGCGATTTCAAACTCGCCCTCGCCTTTGGAGGACCAATGCACGCCTTCACTGGCGGCAAGGCCAGCACGGCGGCTGAACACTTCAACCTGGTCGGCAACGATGAAGGCCGAGTAGAAGCCCACACCGAATTGGCCGATCAGGTGCGAATCTTTCTTCTGGTCGCCCGACAGGTTTTTCATGAAATCGGCGGTGCCGGATTTGGCGATGGTCCCCAGGTGGGTGATCGCATCGTCGCGGCTCATGCCGATACCGTTGTCTTCGAGGGTGACGGTTTTCGCGTCTTTGTCGAAGCTCACACGGATTTTCAGTTCCGCGCCGCCTTCCAGCAACTCAGGCTTGGACAAGGCTTCGAAACGTAATTTGTCGACAGCGTCAGAGGCGTTCGAGATCAATTCGCGAAGGAAAATTTCCTTATTGGAATACAGCGAATGGATCATGAGGTGCAGCAGTTGCTTCACCTCGGTCTGGAAGCCCAGGGTTTCCTTTTGAGTTTCCACACTCATGGTCATCAAACTCCAATTGGATGGCAGTGGCCGCGCCCTTGAGGGTTGGCGGCGGGTTGTCATCAAAGTTGGGGGCTAAGACCAGGATTTCAAGGGCGTGCCGGTTCCTCAATCTTGAAATGTGCACGGGCGGTGGCAATCGGTTCGGCCTGGGTGCTTTGCCACGCGGTAATCGCCACATTGGCCACCCGTCGGCCCTGGCGCCACACCTGGCATTTGGCGTAGGTGTCGCGAAACTGCCCGGCGCGCAGGTAATCCAGGGAGAAGTCGATGATTTTTGGGATGCCAGGCGCACCGGTAAATACCAGTAAATGCAAGGCTGCAGACAGCTCCATAAAGCCTGCAATCACCCCACCGTGAATCGCCGGCAATATGGGGTTACCAATGTTGTCCTTGTTGGCCGGCATGCGGAACAGCAATTCATCCCCCAGGCGCGTGCATTCGATGCCGATCAGCTTGGCGTAGGGAACCAAGTTGAGCAGCGCCTCATAGTTGCCGCGCTCGTGGGCTTGCTGCAGACGGGTCTTGAATTGATGTTTCATGCCTGTTCTCCCTTGATCGTATTGCCCAGGCCCTGGCTGCCCTTGAGGCGCTTGCCCATGCGCATGAACGTGCCCACCACATGGGCAATCGGTTGCTGCGGGTCATCCTGATACGCGAAGCCTCGGGTGAAGATCACGTCGGTGGTCACCCGGTAGCACTGGGCGAAACCGAATACCGGCTTGTGGGGTTCGGCCGGGTGCATGTAGTCGACGCGCAGGTCCAGGGTCGGGCAGACCTCAAACTCCGGCAGCACGCACAAGGTGGCCATGCCGCAGGCGGTGTCCATCAAGGACGTGAGGGCGCCGCCGTGGATCACCCCGGTCTGCGGGTCACCCACGATATGCGGACCATAGGGCAGCACCAGGGTCATGCCGTCTTCACTGGCGGCGTGGACCTGGATACCCAGTACTTGGCAGTGGCGCAAGGCTGAAACAAAGCGCGTGGCGCGGGCTAAAAGCGGATTTTCGGTCATTCGTTAAAGACTCTTATTAGTGTGAACCCGGCGGAGTAGACGTCCGGGGTGAAAGTTCCCTCGGGAAAACGCCTTATATATCTGTGAGATTTAAGGAACTAAGCGTTGGGCATAGGCTCGAAAGGCCAGTAGATATCTTCAATAAGGAGAAACACCCCATGCGTAAGACTTTAGCTATTTCCTTGATGTTGGCCGCTGCCCTCGGCCTCGCTGCCTGCGATAAAAAATCCGAGGACAAAGCTCAGGACGCCAACCAACATGCTGAACAAGCTCAAGAAAAAATGAGTGAAGCTCAGGATAAAGTGAACGACGCTGCAAAAGAAAACGCTGAAGCTGCCAAAGCCCAGCAGGAATCGAACAACGCAGCCGCAAAAGAAGCAGCACCTGCAACCGGTTCTTGAGTCTGACGACTTGAACACCGTGGCTTAAAAAGTCATGTTGCAAAAGAAAGCCCGCCAAGTGCGGGCTTTACTTTGTCTGCTGTTTTTATCAGAGCAACAAAGTGTGAAAGGTTGGACTAAGCATCAATAGTAATGAACAGGTAGCCATAAAAAATGCCCCGGATCGGTTGATACGGGGCATTCGGTTACAGCGTGTGACCAAGAGCTTTAAGCGATCGCTTCGCTGCGTTTGCCCAGCAGACGGTCGATAACCACGGCGACCACCAAGGTCATCACCGAAGGCACCAGCCACGCCAGGCCCTGCTCGCTCAACGGCAGGTGAGCCAGTTGCGATGGCATCCAGTCCGCCAGGCCCGCGCCCTTCAGCGCGTCAATGCAGCCAAAGATGAACGACACCAACATTACCGGGCCAACGATCCTGCCTTGCTCCTGCCAGAAGTCCTTACAGAAGCTCAGGGCCACCAGCACGATGCACGGCGGGTAGATCGCGGTCAGTACCGGGATCGAGAACGCAATCAGCTTGGTCAGGCCCAGGTTGGACACAAACAACGAGAACACCGCCAGGATCACCACCAGCGTCTTGTAGGACAGCGGCAGCACACGGCTGAAGTACTCGGCGCAGGCGCAGGTCAGGCCTACGGCGGTCACCAGGCATGCCAGGGAAATCAGCACGGCGAGGAAGCCGCTGCCCAGGGAACCGAAGGTGTGCTGAACGTAAGCGTGCAGCACGGCAGCGCCGTTAGCGGCACCGGTGGCCACTTCATGGCTGCCCGAACCCAGGCGGAACAGGCTGATGTACACCAGCGCCAGGCCCACGCCGGCAATCAACCCGGCAATGATCGCGTAACGGGTGATCAGCTTCGGCGACTCGACGCCACGGGAGCGAATCGCGTTGACGATCACAATGCCGAACACCAGGGCGCCGAGGGTATCCATGGTCAGGTAACCATTGATAAAGCCTTGGGAGAACGGTGCAGCCACGTATTCAGGGGTGGCGACACCCACATCACCGGCCGGCAAGGCAAAGGCGGCGATGCCCAAGACGGCCAGGGCGATGATCTTCAACGGCGCCAGGAAACGACCGACGGTATCCAGCAGACGGCCCGGGTACAGGGAGATGAAGAACACCAGCAGGAAGTACACCGAGCTGTAGAGGAACAGTGCCAGCGGGCTTTCACCGGTCAAAGGCGCCAGGCCCACTTCAAACGACACGGTTGCGGTACGCGGGGTGGCGAACAGCGGGCCAACTGCAAGGTAAGCAGCCGCTGCCAGCAAACCACCGGCGATCTTGCCGATTGGGCTGCTCAACGCGTCCATGCCGCCACCGACCTTGGCCAGGGCGATCACGGTGACCACCGGCAAACCGACCGCGGTGATCAGAAAGCCCAGCGCCGCCATCCAGACATGAGGCCCAGACTGCAAACCGACGATAGGCGGGAAGATGATGTTGCCGGCGCCCACGAACAGGGCAAAGGTCATAAAGCCCAACGCCAGGATGTCCTGGCTTTTCAACACTTTCATTTGAGGAAATACCACACTACTGAATCGGAATTTAGAGAGGGCTTCCCTATGGATGAGGGAAATACTGCCGGTCCTGATGGGGACCGACGGGTCTAGCGCGGGGCTTCCTTTTGGGATGCGCACGCATAAAGAGGCGGCTAGCCTAACGAATTTGCAGGTCAAACGCACTGTTGCGGGGCGAACTGTCCGATAAGCGACATTTTTATGTCGCGTTTTTATATTTAACCTTTGAAATACAATCGAATGTGGGAGCGGGCTTGCTCGCGAAAGCGGTGTATCGGCCACTCATGAGCTGACTGACACGCCGCTTTCGCGAGCAAGCC
>NZ_NIXO01000099.1 GCF_002204795.1 Pseudomonas sp. K2I15 | reverse complement strand
GGCCTGGGCGGGAGGGTCATGGGGCAACGTCTCGTCTCGATCAGCTGTTGATTCTAGCGAAAAGTCCGCTGGCGAAAACGATAGATATAGACAGCCATCGTCGCATTCCAGACAGCCGGTGAACTTGTGAGCCGCCCCGTCAGTCAGCTAATTGGGCTCTCTGAAAAAGGTTGGGTGGGCGATGCGCATTTCGTTGGAGCAACAAGTAGCGCTGGTAACTGGCGCCAGTTCCGGGATCGGCGCGGGGGCTGCCAAGGCCCTGGCGCAAGCCGGTGCCGCCGTGGTGCTGAACTACAACGCCCAGGCGGCGCCGGCTGAGGCGCTGGCGGCGCAGATCAATGCCAACGGTGGCCGGGCGATTGCGATTGGCGCCGATGTGTCGAAAGAGGCCGATGTAGAGCGGCTGTTTGCACAAACTCTTGAGGCTTTCGGGCACCTGGACATTCTGGTGGCCAACTCGGGCATGCAAAAAGACGCCGCCGCCGTCGACATGACTCTAGACGACTGGAACGCGGTGATCGGCGTCAACCTGACCGGCCAGTTCCTCTGCGCCCGCGCCGCCTTGCGCATCTTCAATCGCCAAGGCATCCGCGAAGGCGTTTCCCGTGCTGCCGGGAAAATCATCCACATGAGTTCGGTGCATCAGGTGATTCCGTGGGCCGGGCACGTGAACTATGCCGCGTCCAAGGGCGGCGTGGAAATGCTGATGCGCACCCTGGCCCAGGAAGTCAGCCAGCAGCGTATCCGCATCAACGGCGTGGCGCCTGGGGCGATTCGCACAGCCATCAACCGCGCCGCCACCGAAGGCGCGGCCGAGGTGGAACTGCTCAAATTGATTCCCTATGGCCGCGTGGGTGACGTCGAAGATGTCGCCAATGCGGTGGTGTGGCTGGCCAGTGATGCCTCCGACTACGTGGTGGGCAGCACCCTGTTTATTGATGGCGGCATGAGCCTTTATCCGGAGTTTCGTGGCAATGGTTGATCTGAAAAACGAACCACAAAGTGCCATCGATGCCCACGGCATCATTGGCGACATGCGCAGTGCGGCGCTGGTGAACGATAAGGGCAGCATCGATTTTTTCTGCTGGCCGGAGTTCGACAGCCCATCCATTTTTTGCTCGTTGCTCGACTCCCCCGCCGCCGGGATTTTCCAGCTCACCCCCGACCTGCCCGACGCTCGCCGCGAGCAGATTTACCTGCCGGATACCAACGTGCTGCAAACCCGCTGGCTGAGCAATGAGGCGGTGGTGGAAGTCACCGATTTTTTGACCATCAGTGAAGAAGTCGACGACCTGCCCATCCTGATCCGCCGGGTGCGGGTGGTCAGCGGCAAGGCGACCCTTCATATGCGCTGCGCGGTGCGTCACGACTACGCCCGCGCCCAGACCCGCGCCACCCTGGACGACGGCGACGTGTGCTTTGAAGCGGCGGACCAACCCGGCCTGCGCCTGACCGGCAGCCACGCCATGCAACTGGAAGGCGATGCCGCCGTAGCGACCTTTGAACTGGGCCAGGAAGAAGGTGCCGAATTTGTCCTCGGCGGCGTGGACGACGCCCGGGTCACAAGCGACTGCACCGACCTGTGCCTGGAGCGCACCCAGAAGTTCTGGCGCGGCTGGATCGCCAAATCCAACTACCGTGGGCGCTGGCGCGAGATGGTCAATCGCTCGGCCCTGGCCTTGAAGCTTCTGACCTCGCGCAAACACGGCGCCATCCTCGCCGCCGCCACCTTCGGCCTGCCGGAAACACCCGGTGGCGAACGCAACTGGGACTACCGCTACACCTGGATCCGCGACGCCTCGTTCACCGTCTACGCGTTTATGCGCCTGGGGTTTATCGACGAAGCCAACGGCTACATGCGCTGGGTGAAAAGCCGCGTCGGTGACTGCTCCGATCAGCCGATGAAAATCAACATCCTGTACGGCATCGACGGCCGCCAGGAGTTGCCGGAAACCGAGCTGAGCCACCTCAGCGGCCACGGTGGCGCACAACCGGTGCGCATCGGCAACGAGGCCTACGACCAAGTGCAACTGGACATCTACGGCGAGCTGATGGACGCGGTGTACCTGGTCAACAAATACGGTGAAGCCATCTCCCACGAGGGCTGGAAACACACCGTGGAAGTGGCCGATCAGGTGTGTGAAACCTGGAATCAGAAAGACGTTGGCATCTGGGAAATGCGCGGTGAGCAGCATCACTTCCTGCATTCGCGGCTGATGTGTTGGGTGGCCCTGGACCGGGCGATTCGCCTGGCGTCCAAACGTTCGCTGCCGGCGCCATTTGCCCGTTGGGACCAGACCCGCCAGGCGATTTACGCGGACATCTGGAGCAACTTCTGGAACGAAGAACGCGGGCACTTTGTGCAGCATATCGGCAGCACGGCGCTGGACGGTTCGATGCTGTTGATGCCGCTGGTGCGCTTTGTTGCAGCGACAGACCCGCGCTGGTTGTCGACACTGGAAGCG
This sequence comes from Pseudomonas sp. K2I15, assembly GCF_002204795.1. Classification (GTDB taxonomy): domain Bacteria; phylum Pseudomonadota; class Gammaproteobacteria; order Pseudomonadales; family Pseudomonadaceae; genus Aquipseudomonas. The sequence goes on along the minus strand of NZ_NIXO01000099.1, from coordinate 8,797 downwards.
ATCCAGAAAAGCCTGGTGCGTGACGGCATGGTGTACCGCTACCGCAACGACGACAGCCAGATTGACGGCTTGCAAGGCACCGAAGGCGCGTTTGCGGCGTGTTCGTTCTGGTACGTGGAATGCCTGGCACGGGCCGGGCAAGTGGAGAAGGCGCATCTGGAGTTTGAGCAACTGCTGCGCTATGCCAACCCGTTGGGGTTGTATGCCGAGGAGTTTGATAACCAAGCGAGGCATTTGGGCAATACGCCACAGGCGTTGAGCCATTTGGCGTTAATCAGCGCGGCGACGTTTCTGGACCGCAAGTTAAGTGGGGTGAAAACGGTTTGGCAGCCTTGAGACCGCTCCCCCTCTGACGGCAAATGAGTAACTTTTGTGGTGAGGGGGCTTGCCCCCTCACCACAGTTTTTGCCCGCCTCTTCAAAGAGGTGTAGATACCGGCTACACAAGTAAAGCAATTGCAGTCATCCACACGCCGTTCGGTAACCGGCTTGGTCTACAGTTCCAACACTTTCCATACTCCATCGGAGCCCCCATGCCCGCCCTTCACATCCGCACGCCCATGCTCGACATCGCCTACGAAGCCCATGGCCCGGAAGGCGGTGAGGTGGTGATCCTGCTGCACGGCTTCCCCTACGACCCTCGCGGCTATGACGAGATTGCCCCGGTGGTCGCTGCGCGTGGCTACCGGGTGCTGGTGCCTTACCTGCGCGGGTATGGCCTGACGCGTTTTATCAATGCCCAGGTGATGCGCTCCGGCCAACAAGCAGCGCTGGCCAAGGATTTGCTGGATTTCATGGACGCCCTGTCCATCAAAACCGCCACGCTGGTGGGCTATGACTGGGGCGGACGCGCCGCCTGTATCGTCGCCGCGCTTTGGCCCGAGCGGGTGCGTGGCCTGGTAACGGGCGATGGCTACAACATTCAGGATATTGCTGCATCGACAAAGCCTCGGGCGCCGGAAACAGAGCATCGGCTGTGGTACCAGTTTTACCTTCACACCCAACGCGGCGTCGACGGTTTGACCGCCAACCGGCGTGAGTTCTGTGAGTTGCTGTGGTCGCTCTGGTCGCCGTCTTGGGCCGAGGGACCAGGCCTGTATGGCAAGACCGCGCCCTCGTTTGATAACCCGGATTTTGTCGAGGTGGTGGTGCACTCTTACCGTCACCGCTTCATGTACGCACCGGGTGACCCGGCACTGGAAGGCATCGAGCAGGCGCTGGTGCAGCCGCCGCCGATTTCGGTGCCGAGTATCTCGTTGTGCGGCGCCGATGACGGCGTGGGCCCGGCCCCGGTGGAAGATGAAGACCTGGGGCTTTTCAGCGGGTTTTATCGGCGCGAGGTGCTGGCCGGTGTGGGCCACAATATTCCCCAGGAGGCGCCCCAGGCCACCCTTGAGGCGATCTTCGAACTGCTGGGCCTCAACCCCCGGCCTGGATCCTGAAGCTGAACACACTGCCCTGGCCCACCACGCTTTCAACCCACAAGGTGCCGCCGTGGGCTTCGATAATCCCGTGGGAAATGTACAACCCCAGCCCGCTGCCGGTGGGGTTGCCTTCGCGGGAGGTCCAGTAGCGATCGAAGATATACGGCAGTTGCGCCGGGTCGATGCCGATGCCGTTGTCGCACACCCGAAATAACACCTCGTCCTCAGCCGCCTCGGCAATCACCTCGATCACACCGCCCACCGGGGTGAACTTCAGGGCGTTGCCCAGCAGGTTGGAAAACACCTGGAACAAGCGCTCCGGGTCGGCCTGCACACACAGCCCCGGCGCAGAGCGCCAGGTCAGGTCGACACCTTTGGCGGCCGCCAGCGGCAGCCACATCGAGCAGATCTGTTCCTGGGTCGCCGCCACATCAAGCTGCTGCAGCGAAACGCTGTAGCGCCCGGCCTCAATGCGCGAGATATCGATCAAGTCTTCCAGCAACGTGTTCATGCGGGACGTGGCGTTTTGCATGGTTTCAATCGCGGTGGTGAGGCGTCGACTGGCCTTGTTATCGTCGGCAGGCAGCATGCTGCGCATCATGCCGCATTGCATCAGCAGGATGGTCAGCGGGCTGCGCAGGTCATGGGAGACTACGGCCACCAGTTCGTCACGCGCGCGCACGGCCTGATGTTCGCGCTGAACCTGGCGTGAGAGGTCATGCTCCAGGGCGTTGCGCCGCAAGTTTTCCACCGCCTGCAATTGCGAGCGAGTCCAATACAGCGCCTTGCCGTCGACCTGCTGCTTCCACAGCTCAAACGACAGGCGCGGGCTTAACTTCGTGCCGCCCGGCTCCTGATGTTTGACCGGCTGGCCGCTCCATTCCACCGTCGACTTGACTTCCGGGCGAAACCACATCACCGCGTTGTCCACCGGCTTAGGCAGGCAGAACGCCAACAAGCCGCTGGCATGGGCCTGATAGGCCACCGCCGGGGGAAAATCCACGGACAGCTGATGGCTGTGCACCACGCCTTTGCCCTGCTGGCGCACCCACTGGTACAACGCGCGGATTTCAGCGCGTGTAGGGCAAACGCCGAACACGTGCAGGCGCTCTTCCACCAGAATCGCCAAGCCACCGGCGACGGTCAGGTTCAGCAGCGTTTGCGCATACGGCAGCAGGCTTTCCATCACATCGCACTGACCCGCGGTCATGGCTGCGACCAACTCTTCGACCATGGCAGCCTTGTCGAGTTGGTGGAAGCGCTCCTGCTTCTCCTGGAGCAACGTAATCTGCATCGACAGCAACTGGCCGATGCTGGTGCACGCGGTGCGCAGTTCGTGGGGCACGCGCAACGGCTCACGGTGACCACAGGTGATCAGGCCCCAGAGCTGGTCGTCCTTGAGCAGCGAGATGCTCATGGAGGAACGCACGCCCATGTTCTTCAAATAGTGGCAGTGCACCGGCGACACGCTGCGCAACACGGCGAAGCTGAGGTCCAGCGGCGCACCGGTGTCGGGGCGCAGGGCCGGCAGGATCGGCACAGGCTGGTACTCGGCGTCGGGAATCACCCGGACCCAGTTCAGCCGGTACAACTCGCGGGCCTGGGGCGGGATGTCGGAGGCGGGGAAACACAGGCCCAGGTAAGGCTGCATGCCGTCGCTGAGGGCTTCGCCGATGACCTTGCCATGGCCTTCCTGCTCGAAGCGGTACAAGGTGACCCGGTCGTAGCCTGTGAGGGCGCGAATCTCGGTGACGCAGGTCTGGTACAAACTCTCGAGCGTCTTGGCCGACTGCAAGCGGCGCAGCGTGCGGGCGAGTTGGCCCACGGTGCTGTGCGCAACCGTCACGGCTCGCTCCAGTTCGAGAAACAGCAAGCCCTGATGGCGATGCACAAGGATGTCGTAGGCGTAGCCATCAAGCGTCAGTTGATGCACTTCATCTTCGTCGGCGTCCAGGTCTGCCAAGGCGAGACTCACCTGCGCCGCCGCGTCGCTGCCAAGCACACTGGCCAACGCCTGGCCCGACACGTGCTCCGCGTTAAGGCCCAATGCGACGCCCAGGTTGCTGCTGGCTTGCAATACCTCAAGCGCCGGCTCGCTCAGCGTCAACAAGAAGCCGTGGGGCTGGATCGAGCCGGGAATGTGGATGGGTTCGCTGGCGCAATCGTCTATCAGCGTATCGACCGTGGTCATCGCAGCACCCCGCAGTGGCCCAGCCACTGCTCGAAACACACAAAGGTCGACTGGGCAACGTTCACCGCCTCCAGACGTTCGGCGGGTGCTTGCAGTTGGTAAAGGCAATCGAGAAAGCGCTGCCACAGCGCACTGGTCTCGCCTCCGTACACATTCATGAAGGCGCCGCCGTTGGTGGAGCCGACGCCAATCTTGATCTCGATCAGGTTGCGCAACACCTGGCCGCCGAGGGTTGCGCCTTCCAGCACATAGAGCGCGCCGAGGGCCTGGGCCACGTTGGTGATGGCCGGCAGCTCGGGGCACATCGGCAAGGCGTCGATTTGAGGGTCTTTAAGACCCAGCGCGAGCAAATCCGCCTGCAAATAAGGGGTTTTGCTGCGCCGTCCCCATTCCAGATCAGGGATGACTTCGCCCCACGGTGCCAGGGCTCGCTCCAGCGGTTGATAGAAGCCGTAGTAAGCGCTCATCAGCTCGCGGTAAAGCGGCAGGTCCATGCGGGAAAAAGGCAGCCGGGTATCGAGGCGTCGGTGCAGTTCAGCGGTGGCCGCGCGCAATTCGACAAGGACAAGAGGGAGTGCATTCATGAGCTGTGCATACGCCGGAAGAGTCAAAACCGCAGCGTAGAGGCCTGGAATCAAGCCACTGCGCAATGGACTTTGGGTAACATAGCAGCTTGATAGAAAAACGCTCTCATTCGTTCAAGGCGGGTCAATTTCAGCCGGGGACGAAAACCGCTCACGGTAGGCCTGGGGCGTGATCGACACCGCCCGCAGGAAGCTGCGGCGCATGGTTTCTTCGCAGCCAAAGCCGCAGTGCACGGCAATGCGTTTGATCGACGCGCCACTGTCGGCCAATTGCCGGCGGGCGGTTTCCACGCGGATCAACTCGACGGCCCGCGCGGGCGTCTGGCCGGTTTCGGCGCGGTAGTGGCGCACGAAACTACGCTCGCTCATGCCCGCCTGGGCAGCCAGTGTGGCGATGTTCAACTCCAGGGTCAGGTGTTCGGCGATCCACGCGTGCAACTCCGCAAAACGGCTGCCGCCCTTTTGCAGGGACAACGTCACGCTGAACTGCGATTGGCCACCGGGGCGCTTGAGAAACACCACCAGGTGCCGCGCCACTTCCAGGGCCACGGCGCGGCCCAGGTCCTCTTCCACCAGCGCCAGGCACAGGTCGATGCCGGCGGTCACTCCCGCGGAAGTCCACAGGTTGCCCTGCTGGATGAAAATCGGATTGGCCTCCACCGTCAGTTGCGGGTATTTGCGCGCCAGTTCTTCGCAGCGGGTCCAGTGGGTGACCACGCGGCAGCCATCCAGCAAACCGCTGGCGGCCAGCAGAAAAGCGCCGGTGCACACCGACGTCATGCGCCGCGACAGTGTGGCTTTTTGGCGAACCCATTCCACAAGGGCCGGGTCTTCGGCGGCCCCGTACACGCCCCAGCCGCCGGCGATCACCAGCGTGTCGCACGGCGCGTCGGCGGCCGGCAGCGGCTCGGCCACCAGGGCCAGGCCCGCCGAGGTCATCACCGGCTCTGCTTGGGCTGCGATCACACTGACCGCGTAAGGCAACGGCAAACCCTGCTGGCGCGCCAGGTCATTGGCCGAGGCAAACACTTGCAAGGGCCCGGTGACGTCGAGCACCTGCACATTGGGGAAAGCGAGCACGTTGATGATTCTAGGCATGATTGGCGTAATTCGTGGGTTCAATGGCGTATTCGCCAAAGCCTAGGTGACTAGAGTGAAGCCGTCCATCCCTTTATCAGGCGTATTTCCCATGACATTACAGATCGGCTTTTTGTTGTTCCCCGGCATCCAGCAACTGGACCTCACCGGGCCTTACGACGTACTGGGATCGCTTCCGGATGTGAAGCTGCACCTGGTGTGGAAGGACCTGGCGCCGGTCACCTCCAGCACCGGGCTGGTGTTTACTCCGAGCACCACCTTTGAGGAGTGCCCGACGCTGGATGTGATCTGCGTGCCCGGCGGCTCGGGTGTCGGGGCATTGATGGAAGACGAGCAAACCCTGGCGTTTCTCAAGGCCCAAGCGCAGACCGCGCGGTATGTGACCTCGGTGTGCACCGGCTCCCTGGTGCTGGGTGCGGCGGGTTTGCTGCGCGGGCGGCGGGCGACCACCCACTGGGCCTACCACGACATGCTCGCCCCGCTCGGCGCGATCCCGGTGCAGGAGCGTGTGGTGCGTGACGGCAACCTGTTGACCGGTGGCGGGATTACCGCCGGGATCGATTTTGCCCTGACCCTGGCGGCCGAGCTGTACAGCGAGGCGGCGGCGCAACTGGTGCAGTTGCAGATTGAATATGCCCCGGCCCCGCCGTTCAACGCAGGCCGGCCGGATACCGCGCCGCAGCCTGTGTTGGAAGAAGCCCGCAAACGCACCGCCGAGTCCCGCAAAACCCGGGGTGAAATCGTGGCGCGGGCGGCGGCGCGCTTGGGTTAAGCGTTCGCACGCCCGTGGCGGTCGGCGGGCACCAGGTGCCCGATCGTGCCGTCCCCATACGCCCGCTCCACTTTGGAAATCACCACGTGATAACCGCCGTACCAACGGCGGTACAGGCGCTTGGCTTCCAGGTGGGTCGGGTGGCTGGCAAAGGCGCGAATCGACGCCTCATCGCGCCAGTAATAACTGGCGTTGATCAACGCGCCATCCGCCGAGCGCCACGACTCGGCCCCTACGTACCCCGACAGCCTTGCCGCCAGCGCATCGATCAAATCCGTGAGGCGCTGGAACTCGTCATCCCGTTCACCTGGCTTGTAGATAAAGGCTGCGATGTACATGCGTAACGTCCTTTTATAAGTGGTGTTTCACGTCGGGCGAGACATCAGCGCCAACCGCACGGCCAGCACCATCAGCACGGTTGCCAGGCCCCATTTTTGTAATCCTGCACTGTTGGATTTACCGGCAAAAAACCGGCTGAGCGCACCGCCAAAAATCCCCAGCACGGCATGAAATACCCCGCTGATCAGCGTCAGGATTATCCCCAGCACCACCAGTTGCAGCGCGATGGGCCCGGCTTCTGGGCTGACGAATTGCGGCAGGAACACCATGAAAAACAGCAACGCCTTGGGGTTGAGCAAACTGTTGAGCATTGCCCGCACAAACACCCGGCCCAGCGGCACGCGGGTGACGTGGGCTGTGTCCAGGGCAGGCGTTTTTTGCAGGGTTTTGAACACCAGCCACAGCAGGTACAACACCCCGGCGTAGCGAATCACGTCGAAGGCCGGCGGCCAACTGGCGACCAGTGCTGTCACGCCGGTTGCGGTCAGTGCGGTGAGCAGCAGGTCCGCCACGCTGATGCCCAACCCCGACGCCACTCCGCCACGCCAGCCATAGGTCACACCGTGGCTGATGACGAAGGCCATATTGGGGCCCGGCGATAACAACAGCAGCAGCACTGCACCGGAAAAAACCGCCAGGGTTGCGAGGTCGATCATGCTCAAGCCATCCGCCGGGAAAGCCTGTAGATTAATCAGCCCACCTGATACAAACAAAAAATTGATCTAGATACACTTTGCACAGGAACGCGCCATGGCTCAGGTCCGCTACAAACTGATCGTTGATGAACTGGCTACGCGGATTCGCGCCGGAAAGTTACCGCCGGGCACTCAGTTACCCACCATCCGCAACCTGATGAACAGCCATCGCATCGCCCTGGCTACTGCCTTGCGGGTGTACAGCGAACTGGAGGCCAGCGGCCTGGTGGTGGGTGAACCGGGGCGCGGCACTTTTGTGCGCGACACCACGCTGCTGCGGGGCATGGGCCTGGTGCAGCAACCGCTGCAACCGGGCACTGTGGACCTGAGCCTCAACTACCCGTCGTTGCCGGGCCAAGCCGAGATGCTGCGCGACGGTTTGCGCGCCATTGCCGCCTCCGGAGACCTCGATGCCCTGCTGCACTCTGCCCCGCAAGGTGGCCGCGCCCATGAACGGCAGACAGCGGCACGGCACCTGCGCAATCGGCAGATTCGCGTGGGTGGCGAGCAGGTGCTGATCGTCAACGGTGCGCAACAAGGCCTCGCCGTCAGCCTGATGGCGCTGCTGCAACCGGGGGATGTGCTGGCGGTGGACGCGCTGACCTATCCCGGCCTGAAAACCCTGGCCCAGTCCCAGCGCATAGACCTGGAGCCGCTGCCGCAACCGGCTGGCCATACGGATCTGGATGCGCTGGAGGCCCTGTGCAAACGGCGCCCGGTGCGGGCGTTTTATGGCATGCCCACGTTGCACAATCCGCTGGGCACGGTGATGGGTGAAGCTGACCGCGAACGCCTTGCAGCGTTGGCTGAACACTACGATTTTCTACTGATCGAAGACGGCGCCTACGCCTTTCTCGCCGAGCCGGCGCCCAAACCATTGTTCACCTATGCGCCGTTGCGCACGGTGTATGTGTCTGGCCTTTCGAAGAGCGTGGCGTCGGGGTTGCGGGTGGGGTTTATCGTCGCACCCAAAGCGCTGGTGCCGGCGCTGGAACAAGCGATTCGCGTCTCGACCTGGAGCACACCGACACTCACGGTCAACCTGGCATGCCGCTGGATAGAATCCGGCGCGGTGGATGAGTTGGAAGAACAGAAGCGCCAGGATGCACGCCAACGTCAGGCGCTGGCCCGGGAGGTCTTGCAGGGTTGCGAGGTGATTGCGCATCCGGCGTCGTATTACCTGTGGCTGGTATTGCCCGAAGGCTTGCGGGCGGATGCAGTGGTGGCCGCGCTTGAGGGCCAGGGTGTACGCGTCACCAGTGCCGAGCCGTTTGCCTGTACCGCCCATGTGCCGCATGCGTTGCGGGTGGCGCTGGGGTCGATTGACCTGGCGACATTGCGGGTGGCCTTGGGGAAAATTCGCGAGGCCATTCGGATATGAATAAAGGGCCAGCAGGGTAAATCCCTTTAATTTGCGGGACGTTTCCGAGACAATCTTTCGGCCTTGTGCCTGCCGGAACCGGTGGCTAGTCTTCGCCCCTTCACTGCTCATCAGTGAACGGGTTTAGTCGCCCGTACCTTCACAAGGCGCATGGTTTCATCATGAGGTTTTATGGTGGCTGTGCGCAGGGCACCTTCGGGTGCGCCGGATTTTCCTTGTGGCCGGTCGACTAACCTGCGTACAGCCGCCACCCATCGTTTAGTCGCGACGGGGTCGGCTCCTAGTCTCATAAGGAGTTACACCATGAATAAACC
>NZ_NIXO01000098.1 GCF_002204795.1 Pseudomonas sp. K2I15 | reverse complement strand
GCTGGAAGGTAAGGCGGCGCGGGCGCATGTCTCAACAGCTCGTGTGCTTAAGGCTGCCAAGTCGGATAAACGGACTTGAACATGACTTTAAACGGGGTTTTAAACCAAGACCTTGAAAGGCATGGCTCTTACAGCGGCTCACTTTTGAAAAGCGCAAAAGTAAGCAAAACGCTCCGCCCCGCCTGTCGGCGCCTCGCTTAGGCTCGGCGTTCCCTCACTCCGGCACCGCGAAGCGGGCCGCCGCGACGGCCCGTCCCTGGCCCGTCGCGGCTAAACCGGCGTCCTGCCGGTTTACCCGCTCCTCAATACCTGCGTTCGGCCTCGGGCTGAATGGGGCAGTCAGATCAAGATCAAAAGCAGATCAAGAACACAGCGGCCTACCGGCCGGCTTGAGTGTTAGAAGCAAGGTCAAGGGCAAGGTCCAGAGCGAAAGCAGAGCTGCTTTTCTGTGGGAGCGGGCTTGCTCGCGAAAAACCTGAGGGCGCCGCGTTCATCCAGAAAACACGCGTTATCGTTAACGACCTTCGCGAGCAAGCCCGCTCCCACATTTGAACCGTGCCCGCTTTAGCTTTTGATTTTGCTTCACCACACTCAAGCCGGCCGGTAGGCCGCTGTGCTCTTGCTTTTGATCTTGATCTTGATCTTGATCTTGGGCGCCCCGTTAAACCACGCTGGCCGAACGCAGGTAGTACGGAGCGGGTAAACCGGCAGGACGCCGGTTTAGCCGCGACGGGGCAGGGACGCCCCGTCGCGGCGGCCCGCGTAGTACTACCGGAGCTGAGGGCACACCGAGCCACAGCGAGGTGCCGAGTGGTGGGGCAAGAGCGTTTTGCTTACTTTTGCGCTGTTCAAAAGTGAGCCGCTGTAAGAGCGGAACCCATATCAGCCATCACCCAAATAACGGATATACACCCAGCCCAACTCAACCCCAACACAAATGATGCATCTGAAATCAGGTCAGACTCTCGTCGATCACCAACACCAGCTTCCCGGAAATCTGATTGGTCGCCAGTTCCGCAAACGCAGCCTCGGCATCCTTGATAGGAAATGTCTTGGCCAGTTGCGGACTCAAACGGCCTTCGGCAAACAACGGCCATACATGCTGGCTCAAGTCACTGAACAGGTCAGCCTTGAACTGATCATCCCGGCTACGCAACGTCGATCCCAACACCTGCACACGCTTGGCCAACACCTGCGCCAAGTCGAGCTGCGCCTCACGGCCACCCATCAACCCAATCAACACCCAACGCCCATCACGAGCTGCCAGTTTCAGGTTCAGCGCCGCGTAGTTGCCACCCACCGGGTCAAGAATCACATCAAACGGGCCAAAATCACTCAAGCCCTCGATGCCGTCGGTACGTACCACACCCCCCTGGGCCCCCAGCGCCTCACAGTACGCCAGGCGATCCGCCGAACCCACGCTGACCCAGCACGGGCTGCCAAACGCCTTACACAGCTGGATCGCCGCCGAACCCACGCCACTGGCGCCGGCATGCAACAACACCTTCTCGCCAGGCTTGAGGCCCGCCAACTGGAACAAATTCAGCCACGCAGTGCTGTACACCTCGGGCAATCCCGCCGCTTCCACCAGGGACACACCTTCCGGCACCGGCAGCACATGACGGGCATCCACCACCACTTCTTCCGCCATCCCGCCGCCCGCCAGCAGCGCGCAAACCCGATCCCCCACTTGCCACGACGAGCCAGCGCCAACTTCGCTGATCACCCCTGAACACTCCAGGCCCAGCACCTGGCTGGCGCCCGGAGGCGGCGGATAAAGCCCTGAACGCTGTAATAAATCAGCCCGATTCAGGCCCGCAGCCGCCACACGAATGCGTACTTGGCCTACATCACATGTAGGACTTGGCTCTTCAACCCACTCCACATGACCTTCAACGCCTTGCAATGCTTTCACAGTGCCTCCATAGTGAGTCTGGACTGAGCCCGCTGCTGTAGCGCCGGGCTTTTTGCATTATGCGACCGGCCCATATGGAACCGGCGACTTCAAAGACGGCCTAATATGCGTTATCAATTGCCCCCGCGTCGAATCAGCATGAAGCATTTGTTCCCCAGCACCGCCCTCGCTCTTTTTATAGGTATCGGCCTTTTGCCGCTATCGAGCAATACGTTCGCAGCCAACAGCTGGGACAACCTTCAGCCTGATCGCGATGAGGTGATTGCGAGCCTTAACGTCGTTGAATTGCTCAAGCGCCATCATTACAGCAAGCCGCCGCTGGACGACGCTCGCTCGGTGATCATTTACGACAGCTACCTCAAGCTGTTGGATCCCTCGCGCAGCTATTTCCTGGCCAGCGACATCACCGAGTTCGACAAGTGGAAGACGCAGTTCGACGACTTCCTCAAGAGCGGCGACCTGCAGCCCGGCTTCACCATCTACAAGCGTTACCTGGACCGCGTCAAAGCGCGTCTGGACTTCGCCATTGGTGAGCTGAACAAGGGCGTCGACAAGCTCGACTTCACCCAGAAAGAGACCTTGCTGGTTGATCGCAAGGACGCTCCTTGGCTGACCACCGAAGCCGAGCTGGACGACCTGTGGCGCAAACGCGTCAAGGATGAGGTCCTGCGCTTGAAGATTGCCGGCAAAGAGCCGAAGGCCATTCAAGAGCTGTTGACCAAGCGCTACAAGAATCAACTGGCACGTCTGGATCAGACCCGTGCCGAAGATATCTTCCAGGCCTACATCAACACCTTCGCGATGTCCTACGACCCGCACACCAATTATCTGTCGCCAGATAACGCGGAAAATTTCGATATCAACATGAGTCTGTCGCTGGAAGGCATCGGTGCCGTCCTGCAAAGCGATAACGACCAGGTGAAAATCGTGCGTCTGGTGCCGGCAGGTCCGGCCGACAAGACCAAGCAGGTCGCTCCGGCCGACAAGATCATCGGTGTGGCCCAGGCCGACAAAGAGATGGTCGACGTGGTCGGCTGGCGCCTGGACGAAGTGGTCAAACTGATCCGCGGGCCGAAAGGCAGCGTGGTGCGCCTGGAAGTGATTCCGCACACCAACGCCCCGAACGACCAGACCAGCAAAATCGTTTCGATTACTCGTGAAGCGGTAAAACTGGAAGACCAGGCCGTCAAGAAGTCGATCCTGAACCTCAAGCAGGACGGCAAGGACTACAAGCTGGGCGTGATTGAAATCCCGGCCTTCTACCTGGACTTCAAGGCGTTCCGCGCGGGCGACCCGGACTACAAGAGCACCACCCGCGACGTCAAGAAACTGCTGACCGAGCTGCAAAAAGACAAAGTTGACGGCGTGGTCATTGACCTGCGCAACAACGGCGGCGGTTCCCTGCAGGAAGCCACCGAGCTGACCAGCCTGTTTATCGACAAGGGTCCGACCGTGCTGGTGCGTAACGCTGACGGCCGTGTCGACGTGCTGGAAGACGAGAACCCGGGCGCCTTCTACAAAGGGCCAATGGCGTTGCTGGTCAACCGCCTCTCGGCGTCCGCTTCGGAGATTTTCGCCGGCGCGATGCAGGACTACCACCGCGCGTTGATCATCGGCGGCCAGACCTTCGGCAAAGGCACCGTGCAGACCATCCAGCCGCTGAACCATGGCGAGCTGAAACTGACCCTGGCCAAGTTCTACCGGGTTTCCGGGCAGAGCACCCAGCATCAGGGCGTACTGCCGGATATCGACTTCCCGTCGATCATCGACACCAAGGAAATCGGCGAGAGCGCCCTGCCAGAGGCCATGCCGTGGGACACCATCCGTCCTGCGATCAAGCCCGCGGTAGACCCGTTCAAACCATACGTGGCGCAGTTGAAAGCTGATCACGAAGCCCGCTCCGCCAAGGATGCCGAGTTCATCTTCATCCGCGACAAGTTGGCCCTGGCCAAGAAGTTGATGGAAGAGAAAACCGTCAGCCTGAACGAAGCCGACCGCCGTGCGCAGCACACCGACATCGAGAATCAGCAACTGGTGTTGGAGAACGCCCGCCGCAAGGCCAAAGGCGAAGCTCCACTCAAAGAGCTGAAGAAAGAAGACGAAGACGCGATCGCCGCCGAGCCTGATAAAACCAAGCCGGAAGATGATGCCTACCTGAGCGAGACCGGGCGGATCCTGCTGGACTACTTGAAAATCAGCAAAACGGTGGCCAAGCAGTAAATGATGGCGATTTAATCTGATCACTCCCAGGAGTGTCATCAAATAGACATCATTCTGTCGTGAAATGAAGGGCCTGCCAAAGCAGGTCCTTTTTTTTCGACCAGAGAAAATCATGACCATGACCGAACAGCTGAATGCATTGGGCTCAATCCTGGCTCAAGGCAGTTTGCACAGTCTGTTCCAACCGATCATTTCCCTGTCCGAACGACGTATCGTCGGTTACGAAGCCCTCAGCCGCGGCCCGTCCAATAGCCCGCTGCACTCCCCCATCGCGCTGTTCTCCGTGGCTCGTCACGCCGGGCGCCTCAGCGAGCTGGAGATGGTCTGCCGCGAAAGTGCCTGCCGGCGGTTCAGCGACCAGAAACTGCCGGGCAAGCTGTTCCTCAACGTCTCGCCTGAATCCCTGCTGGAAACCGCCCACCAGCCTGGCCGTACCCTGCAACTGCTCAGCGACTTCGGCATCCCGCCCAGCCAGGTGGTGATCGAACTGACCGAACAAACCCCGACTGACGATTTTCAACTGCTGCAAACCGCACTGCATCATTACCGCGCCATGGGGTTTTCGATTGCCCTGGATGACCTGGGTGCCGGCTATTCCAGTCTGCGGCTGTGGTCGGAATTGCGCCCGGACTACGTGAAGATCGATCGGCATTTTATCGACGGTATCCACCAGGACGCCCTCAAGCGCGAGTTTGTCGGCTCCATCCTGCAAATCGCCAAGGCGTCCCGGGCTCAGGTCATCGCCGAAGGCATCGAATTGCCGGAAGAGTTGGCAGTGCTCACCGAGATGGGCGTTGACCTGGTGCAGGGCTACCTGCTCTGCCGCCCTCAAGAACACCCGCCGCAGGAAGCGCGGTTGATGCTGCCCAAGCCCGACAACGCCAACATCGCGCTGAACGACGAAGGCAGCGACCTCAGCGCCCTACTCAAAGAACAACCGGCTGTGGGCCAGAACACCGCCACGGCGCAGGTGCTGGAAGCCTTCCGCCGCCAGGCCAACCTCAATTCCCTGGCGGTGCTGGATGAGCGCGGCCATCCGATTGGCATCGTGCACCGGCACTCGTTGTCGGACGCGCTGCTCAAGCCGTTCGCCACCGACTTGTTCGCCCGCAAACCCATCAGCCGGTTGATGAGTGATGACTTCCTCGCCGTGGAACTGAGCCAGTCCTTGCAGCAAGTCAGTCGCCTGCTTACCAGCCGCGCACGCCAGCGGATCGAGGAAGATTTCATCATCACCCTCAATGGCGATTATCTGGGGCTGGGCCGGGTGATCGATGTGCTCAAGCTGATTACCGAGCTGAAAATCCAGCAGGCGCGTTATGCCAACCCGCTGACCTTGTTACCGGGCAACGTGCCGATCCAGCAGTGCCTGACAAGGCTGTTGCAGCAACAGCGTGAGTCGGTGATCTGCTACGTGGATATCGACAGCTTCAAGCCGTTCAACGATATCTACGGCTATGGCCGGGGCGATGAAGTGCTGTTGTGCCTGGCGCAATGCCTGAACGATCGGGTAGACCCCAGCCGCGACTTTGTCGGGCATATCGGCGGTGATGATTTTTTACTGGTGCTGGGGCCGCAGGATTGGCGCAAGCGGCTTAACCAGTTGCTGGACGACTTCCACACCCAATGCCGGCGCTTCTATCGCAGCGAGCACTTGGACGCGGGTTGTTTTGTCGCGCTGAACCGCCAAGGTGTGCGCCAGGAGTTTGCGTTACTGTCACTGTCCATCGGCGTGGTGCATTTATATCCACAGGCCTGTGGACAACTCGATGCCAGCCAGTTGGCGGAACTGGCATCGCAAGCCAAACACCACGCGAAGAACGTGGCGGGCTATAGCATTCATGTGATCGACAGTCTGCAGCTGCAAGAACCGCAACCCCTCTGACACCGAGCGCTAGGCTTCGGCAGACTCGGGATAATCGTACTCAAACACCCGCACCACTTCCGAGGCGTGCCACGACGCCGCGGCCACGCCATCGGACGGCCCGCAGAAGCGCCCAAGACGCTCCACACATTCAAAAAAGCCGGTACGTGGCAGGCGGCTCGCGCCCTGGCTGATCACCAGGGAACTGCGCAGCGGCTGGTCAGCCTTGGCATCCAGCGCCGCCAGGTGTTCCAGCGCGGCGGTCAGGGTTTGCATGGCCGGCGTGGGAAATTGCAGGCGCTCCAGCAACGCGCGGTAGGTCAAGAGGTGGCGCTGTCGGCGCGCCTGGTTGAGTTCGTTGATTAACCCATCCCAATGTTGACGGCTGATGCGTACGCTCACGTTTCGTCCCTCCAACCTGCAACGCCCAGCTCCCAAGCCAGACTGCGGCGGATGGCAGCGTCTGGCTGGCGTTCACCACTTTCGATCAAGCCCAGGTAAGACGGGCTGATGCCCACTGTGCGCGCCAACGTCTCGATGGCCAGGCCCTTGGCCTCGCGCAGGCTTCGCAGCTGCTCCAGGGGGCGCAGATCCGGTTCGGCAGTGGTTTGGCTAATGGTCGAAGCAGGGGGTGTTGGCTGTTGCTGTCCGGCGGCTTTTAACAGCGCCTGGTACTGAGCCCATGGCAGAACCGCGTATTCGGGTTCGCCATCCTTTGTAATTATCTGAATATCCATGACTGCCCCGTAGGATCACAACACTTACTTTGTAAGTACTTTCCTTAGGAGTGTAATCCTAACAGCCACAAAGAGCGCAGGGGGATATTCGCAAGGTTCAGTTTTTTTGCGGATTTTCCAGCGCAAGCAACTGAGGCGTCGCCGGAAGGCGCTCAACCACCGCGAGCTTCTCGGGGACCTGACGCTCACGCCAGGCGCGAAAAGCGCTCAGTTCGCCGTCCAGGGTCTTCATGACCCACGCCAGCACGGCAATGTCGTCGAGCATGCCGAACACCGGGATAAAGTCCGGGATCGCGTCAATCGGGCTGAGGAAGTACATCAGCCCCGCCACCACCGAAATCAGCGCCTTGGGGCTGATGGCCCGGTACTCGCCGCGCCAGTAGGCCAGGCACAAGGCCTGGAGCAACTTGAGGTCGTCCTTGAGCTTGCCCAGCCGGTTGCCCTGGTTGGAGCCTTTGGCGGCGACCGCGAACAGCAGCGTAGGCAAGCGCCCGCGGCCCAGCAGGCGTGCGGCCATGGGCAGGAAGCGGGTGAAATTAAACGGGGCTTTCATCGTCACTCCAGTTCCAGGCGACAGAAAAGGTTATCCACACAAATTGTGGATAACCTTGTGAACAGAGCCTATTTTCCAGGCTGAAAGCCACGTAATACAAGGCCTACAGTCAGATCGGGCGTTTTTTGCGCACATAAAAAAAACCCAAGAATTCATTGACTTGGAGATAATCTGCGTCTACCCGTACTTGGGTCTTTTATCAGACTGCTCTAGACCGCGTGGGTTCGGTTGAATGTGGGCGGGTTTCAAATGGAAAAGTTATGCACAGGCCAGAAACAACAACGCCCCGTCGAGACGGGGCGTTGTGTGTTCAGGCGCTAATTACTTGGCAGCGTCTGCTTCAGGTTTTGCCGGGTCCTTGATGGCCAGCAGTTCCAGGTCGAATACCAGCACGGAGTTGGCTGGAATCGCCGGGCTCGGGCTCTGGGCACCGTAGGCCAGGTCGGACGGGATGTACAACTCGACCTTCTCGCCAACGTGCATCAGTTGCAGGCCTTCGACCCAACCAGGAATCACGCCGCTGACCGGCAGGTCAATCGGGCTGCCGCGATCCACGGAGCTGTCAAAGGTGGTGCCGTTGGTGAGCTTGCCGGTGTAGTGAACAGTCACGACATCGGTAGGCTTGGGTTGAGCACCGTCCGCTTTCTTCACGATCTTGTATTGCAGACCGGAAGCGGTGGTGACAACGCCGTCTTTCTTGGCGTTTTCTTCGAGGAATTTCTTGCCGGCGGTTGCCGACTCTTCACTCATCTTGGTCATACGCTCTTCAGCACGCTTTTGCAGTGCCGCGAACGCTTCAACCAATTCGTCGTCTTTCAGCTTCTGTTCTTTCTTGCCGACGGCATCTTCGATGCCTTGGGCTACCGCTTTGGAGTCCAGGTCATCCATGCCTTCTTGAGCAAGGCTTTTGCCCATGTTCAGGCCGATACCGTAGGAAGCTTTTTGCGCCGGGGTTTTCAGCTCTACGCTGGTTTGCGAATCACAACCCGCAAGTACCAGGCTAACCAGGGCCACCGCCGCCGCCAACCGATGCTGTTTCATGCTATTTCCTTGTTCGTGTGCCAAAAGGGCATTCGAGTAAAGTCGCGAGCTTATCAGGCGGCCACGACCAATGGCTACCGGCATGTGAGCAGGAAACTTCTGATAAGTTCACGTGTTTAAAAGCATTTTCATTCAATCTACGGCCCTGCAACGGACAGCAGGAGCGCTGGAACGAGACTCATGGCCACTTGCCGCACTGCTGGCCTGATGGCATAAGAACGCTAGAACTCGACAAGGATAGTTATCTTGCGCATTTTTTCCCGTGTTTTGCTGATGATTTTCATACTGCTGGGCCTGGTCCTGGCGGTGGTGCTCTATTACGTGGTCAACCCGAAGCTGCCGGTTTACGTGCCGGTGGAACAGGTGCACTACCAGGATCAATGGAGCGCCGCAGATCGCCAGACGTATTACTTCACACCCCAGGGCACCCAGGTCAAGGGCCTGCGCTATGACTGGTTCACGGCGCTGGAACTGCCGTTCTCCGAGCAGCGTTTCGCTACGCCCGAATACCTGGCGCGCTTCGGTTTCCTGGTAGACCCCAAACAGGTGCCCACCGCGCAGAACCCCGGCAACCTGCCGGTGGGTTTCGCCCGGCATAAAAACGCCGGCAGCAATGATGAGTTCCTCGACATCACCTGCGCTGCCTGCCACACCGGCCAGTTGAACTTCAAAGGCCAGGGCCTGCGGGTCGACGGTGGCCCGGCGCAACATGTGTTGCCGTCCAGCGTACCGACCCTGCGCGGCGGCAGCTTCGGCCAGGCAATGGTGGCCAGCCTTGCCTCGACCTACTACAACCCGTGGAAATTCGAGCGCTTTGCCCGCACCGTCCTGGGCCACGACTACGACGACCAGAACGCCGCGCAACTGCGCCAGGACTTCAAAAAGTCCCTGAACAACTTCCTCAAAGTCGCCTGGAACGACACCCACCGCGGCCTCTACCCCACCGAAGAAGGCCCGGGCCGCACCGACGCCTTTGGCCGCATCGCCAACGCGAGCTTCGGCGACGCCATTTCCCCGGACAACTACCGCATCGCCAACGCCCCGGTGGACTACCCGCAACTGTGGGACATCTGGACCTTCGACTGGGTGCAATGGAACGGCTCGGCCCAACAACCCATGGCACGCAATATCGGCGAAGCCTTGGGTGTAGGTGCAACCCTGAACTTCTTCGACAGCGCCGGCCAGCCGCTCAAGGGCGCCGCGCGCTACGCCTCCAGTGTGCGGGTTCGCGACCTGAACACCATCGAAGAAACCCTGCAACGGCTCAAGCCGCCGACCTGGCCGGAAGACCTGTTCGGCGCCATCGACAAACCACTGGCCGCCCAAGGCCGCGCATTGTTCGCCGAAAACTGCGCCGGCTGCCACGTACCGACGGTTTCCCTGGTCGATGGCCGCCCGGTGCGACAGCTGAAAATGCTCCCGGTGGAGGTGATCGGCACCGACCCCAATACTGCCAACAATATCGCTGACCACCGCTTCGACCTCAGCGCCCTGCAATGGGACCCGGCGGAGCTGGCAAAAATGAACGTCCAATTGCACCCCACCCCCACCGAACCGCTGGACCTACGCAGCCTCTCTTCAGCTAAAGGCCTGGCCTACATCACCGCCTTTGTCGAAGACCACGCCTACCGTGCCGCCGGCGTGACACCTGCCGAACGCCCGAGCCTGGACGGCTTCGGCCTGCCCATCGGCGTGCGCGAACTGCGCGCCTATAAGGCCCGGCCACTGGCCGGGGTGTGGGCAACGCCGCCGTTCCTGCACAACGGTTCGGTGCCGACGATCTACCAATTGCTTTCGCCCCAGGATGAGCGCAGCCCGACCTTCTATAAAGGCACCTTCGAGTACGACCCGCGCCACCTGGGCTATCAAACCGCAGCGTTCCCCAACGCCTTCCTGTTCGATACGCGCATCACCGGCAACCACAACAGTGGCCACGAGTTCCGTGCCGGCCAGCGTGGCAATGGGGTGATTGGCCGAGGCTTGCTGCCCCAGGAACGCTGGGCGCTGCTGGAATATTTGAAAGTGCTGGGCGGCCCGCTGGAACAGCAACTGCCCTGACCCAACCGACTTCGCAGAAAAGGATTTTTAAATGCTCGCTCGACTTTGGCTGCGCCTCGGCGCATTTCTCGGCAAGACCTTGTTGTGGCTGGTGGGCCTGGGGCTGCTGGGCTGGTTGTTGTCCACGCTGTGGTTCGCCTGGCAGCACAGCGGCCCGGTTTCACCGGATGAACAGATTCCGCCAGGGGAATCGGCCATGACCCAGGGCATCATCCAGACCGCAGTGCGCATCGTCGATCAACACCGCGAAGGCACGCGCTATTTGCGGGATGCGCATGCCAAGGCCCATGGTTGTGTGAAGGCCGAGGTCAGCGTGCTGCCGGATCTCGACCCGGCGCTGCGCCAGGGTGTATTCGCCGAGCCGGGCAAGACCTGGCAGGCGATGATGCGGCTGTCCAACGGCAATGCGTATCCGCAGTTCGACAGTATCCGGGATGCCCGGGGCATGGCGATCAAGTTGCTGAATGTGCCGGGCAAGCAGTTGCTGGCGGATCAGCAGGCGCGGGGTGAGCAGGATTTTGTGATGTTCAGTCATCCGAACTTTTTTGTCAGTGACGTGGCGGAGTATGCGCAGAACGTTTCGGCCCAGGCTGATGGCAAGCAGGTCATGGCGTTTTTCCCTGGGGTGGATCCGCGCAGTTGGCAGGTGCGGCATCTGTTTATCGCGTTGGCGACGTTGGCGCCGCCGCCGGTGAGTCCTACGCAGACGACCTACTTTTCGGTGTCGCCGTATAAGTTTGGGGCGGCGAATGCGAAGTTTCGGGTGGCGCCGGATCCGCTGGGTTGTCCTGCGTATGTGCTGCCTAAACAGAATCAGGATCTGCCGAACTTTTTGCGCAGTGCGTTGAATCAGCAGCTGTCGACTGACCGGGTGGCGGCGTGTTTTGTGCTGCAGATTCAGCGGCAGAATCCGCAGAAGTTTATGCCGATCGAGGACACCAGCGTTGAATGGAAAGAGAGTGATGTGCCGTTTGAGACGGTGGCCAAGGTGGTGATTCCGGCGCAGGATTTTGATACGCCGGCGTTGAATCTGGCGTGTGATAACCAGTCGTTTAATCCGTGGTTCGGGGTGGAGGCGCATCGGCCGATTGGGGGGATTAATCGGTTGCGTAAGGCGGTGTATGAGGCGGTCAGTGATTACCGGCATAGTCGGAATTTGTAGCGCCCCGGTATGGGGGGCATATCCGTTATTTGGGTGATGGCTGATATGGGTTCCGCTCTTACAGCGGCTCACTTTTGAAAAGCGCAAAAGTAAGCAAAACGCTCTTGCCCCACCACTCGGCACCTCGCTTAGGCTCGGTGTGCCCTCAGCTCCGGTAGTACTACGCGGGCCGCCGCGACGGGGCGTCCCTGCCCCGTCGCGGCTAAACCGGCGTCCTGCCGGTTTACCCGCTCCGTACTACCTGCGTTCGGCCAGCGTGGTTTAACGGGGCGCCTAAGATCAAGATCAAA
>NZ_NIXO01000097.1 GCF_002204795.1 Pseudomonas sp. K2I15 | reverse complement strand
GTGTCAGTGACATATCGGTGACTGACACTGCGCCTTCGCGAGCAAGCCCGCTCCCACAGTTTTTACCGCATTCCTACAGTGCGAACTGCGCGAAGCTCACGCCAGCGCCTGTCGGGCGTACATCTTTGAGGAACGAGTCCTTGTCGGCACTCAGCTCCAGGGTGATTTCCGGCTTGCGCTTGCCAGCATTACGCACCACCAAACCTTCAAGCTTCTCGCGCAAAAATACCGTCGGCACTTTCAAGTGCAGCAACTGGTCGCTTTCAGCGTTGTGCATCAACAAGTGAATCCACTCGTACTGGCCCACGGCAATGCGGCCCACCGGCAGGTCGAACCACCAGATGTTGCGTTTGCGGTCCAGGTCGGTGAAGTGGCAGTTGTTGACGCCGAGTACGGCACCGCCCAGTTCCTGGTTTCTGCGGGCAATGGCCTGTGCTTTATTGAGTTTCATAACCTTCCTACGGGATCTGTTATCCAGCGCTTGCGCCTGAATGTGCCCGGCATTCTCGTGGGTTGGCCGCAAAACATAAAGCCAAACCTGCTGCGGGTGAGCAAGTGTGCGATGAAATGCCTGGCAAAAAAATTGAAACTCTCTGGAAAGGCCTGCGGTCAACGATTACGTAGTGACCAAAATCCTTGATTGTTCCCAGGAGAAATACCATGAGTAGCACATCGGATAAGGCAAAAGGTTTAGCGAACGAGGCCGTCGGCAACATCAAGCAAGGTGTCGGCAAAGTCACCGGCAATGACAAATTGCGGGCTGAAGGTGTGATTCAGGAAAAGAAAGGCGAAGTGCAAAAAGCAGTCGGCGA
Organism: Pseudomonas sp. K2I15; assembly: GCF_002204795.1. Lineage (GTDB taxonomy): Bacteria > Pseudomonadota > Gammaproteobacteria > Pseudomonadales > Pseudomonadaceae > Aquipseudomonas. The sequence goes on along the minus strand of NZ_NIXO01000097.1, from coordinate 11,352 downwards.
CACCAAGGACGCGGTAAAGAAAGCGGTCAAATAGTCCCGACCTGGCTGCCTGCAATCGAGCAGCCCGACGGCCATCCACGGATGGCCGTTTTTGTGTCACCTGTTGTGATTAAACTTTGGAAATTGTTTCAAGGTCGCCAAATGGGCTACCTTGATGTAGAAAACGGCCCCTGAGTCGCCCACGAACTCAACCTTTTTGCGGCGAAAGGAGACGCTATGATTTTTCCGGTATTACAAGGCTTGCCCCTGCACAAGGTACTGGTGCGCACCGTCAAAGAATTTGCTGATGACGAGATGTCGACCTACGCCTCGGCACTGGCCTACCAGATGCTGTTCTCGTTGTTTCCCTTCCTGCTGTTTTTGATTGCCCTGATCGGTTTCCTGCACCTGCCGGACTTCTTCACCTGGCTGCGCATGCAATCGGAGCTGGTATTGCCGCCCCAGGCCCTGGAGCAGGTCAACCCGGTGATCGACCAGTTGCAGCAATCCAAGGGCGGCCTGCTGTCGGTGGGTATCGTGATTGCGCTGTGGACCGCTTCGGCCGGTGTGCGCCTGATGATGAGCGCGATGAACGCCGCCTACGACGTGGTGGAAGGCCGGCCGATCTGGAAGCGTTTCCCGCTGTCGATTTTCTACACCGTAGGCATCGCCGGGATGTTGTTGGCCGCCGCCGCGTTGATGGTGCTCGGGCCGCAGGTGATGGAATGGCTGGCGGGGCAGATCGGCATGCAGGAATTCGTGGTCACCCTGTGGACCATCCTGCGCTGGCCGCTGATCGTCATCCTGTTGATGTTTTCTGTGGCCCTGATGTACTACGTGATGCCCGACGTGAAGCAGAAATTTCGCTTTATCACCCCGGGTTCGGTCCTGGCGGTGGTGGTCTGGATCATCGCTTCCCTGGGCTTTGGTTACTACGTCAAAACCTTTGCCGACTACAACGCCATGTATGGCAGTATCGGCGCGATCATCGTGTTGCTCTTGTACTTCTACATTTCGGCCGCCGTGCTGTTGCTGGGGGCGGAGATGAACGCGGTGATCGAACACATGTCGGCCGAAGGCAAGGATCCTGGTGAAAAGGACTTTGGCGAGCACGACGACAAGCACCATGTCTCAGGCCTTGGCCGGGACCACTCACTCAAGCCCACTACCGATGAAGCCTGATCGATGATCCGTGAAATCCTGAAAATGGGCGATGAGCGCCTTCTGCGTGTTGCCCCGCCGGTTCCGCCGGAGATGTTCGACAGCCCCGAGCTGTGGCAGTTGATTGATGACATGTTCCAGACCATGGAACACGTGGGCGGCGTCGGCCTGGCCGCGCCGCAAGTGGGTGTGGACCTGCAACTGGTGATCTTTGGTTTCGAGAGCAGCGAACGCTACCCGGACGCGCCCGCCGTGCCCCAGACCATCCTGATCAACCCGCTGATCACACCGCTCAGCCCGGTGCTGGAAGAAGGCTATGAAGGTTGCCTGTCGGTGCCTGGCTTGCGTGGGGCAGTGAACCGTTACCAGCAGATTCGCTACGAAGGGTTTGACCCCAAGGGCGAGCCGATTGTGCGGATTGCCGAAGGCTTCCACGCGCGGGTGGTACAGCACGAGTGCGATCACCTGATCGGCCGGCTGTACCCGTCGCGGATTACCGATTTCAGCAAGTTCGGGTTTATCGAAGTGATGTTCCCGGACATGGACCCCACAGCGGACGAATAAACAGCGATCCCTGTGGCGAGGGAGCTTGCTGTGGCGAGGGAGCTTGCTCCCGCTGGAGTGCGAAGCGCTCCCAGGATTTTGGGGCCGCTGCGCAGCCCAGCGGGAGCAAGCTCCCTCGCCACAGAATGTGTGGTTTATTTAGCGGGCTTAACAAACCGCAGCGTCATCCGGTCCGACTCACCAATCGCCACATACTTCGCCTTATCCTTCTCCCCCAACGTCAACGCAGGCGGCAAGGTCCAGACCCCATCCGGGTAGTCCTTGGTATCTTTCGGGTTGGCGTTGACCTCGCTCTGCCCCTCAAGCTTGAACCCCGCATCGGTCGCCAGTTTCACCACATACGCGGTGGTCAGGTAACCACTGTGCTTGATGTCTTCCAGCGACGCTCCATCCTTGGCCCGGTGATCCACCACACCCAGCACGCCGCCCGGTTTCAACACCTTGAAAAACGCCTCGAACATCGCCGGCGCCGTGTCCGCCATCACCCAGTTATGCACGTTGCGAAAGGTCAGCACCGTATCGGCCGAGCCAGGCTTGCCCAGCACCGGTGCCTTGGGGTTGAACTCGGCGAAGCCGGCCTTGGCGTAATGCACCGGGTCTGCGGCGAATTTCTTCTTCAGGTTTTCCTCTGACGTACGCGCGTAGGCACTGCTGCTCGGCGCCTGCACAGCGGCGATGTAATGGCCGTTGTCCTTGAGCAGCGGCGCCAGCACTTCGCTGTACCAGCCGCCACCCGGGGTGATCTCGATCAGGGTCTGGTTGGCCCGCAGGCCAAAGAATTCCAGGGTCTGCTGCGGGTGACGATACACATCGCGCGCGCTGTTGGCAGGCACACGCCAACTGCCGGCGAGCACGCTTGCATACTGCTCGGCGGAAACTGGCGCTTCGGCTGCCTGGCTCAAGGCCGGGACGAGGAGGGCTGCAAGGGATAAAGCTGCAAGGGTCGCTTTCATGATCTTCCAGGTAGTGGGCCGCTGTAGCGCCGAGGCTAGCATGGGGCCCATAAACTCTGTTTACACATTATCGAAGGTCGACCTTGCCAACGGTTCTAAGCCCATGGCGATCATTGGTTTGTTGCGTTTGTAACGCACCAGGCGCTCGGAAAGGGACTGCGGCAGCAACGTGTCCTGGGTAAAACCGAGGCGCTGGTAAAAGCCTTCCAGTTCCGGGTGGCACAGCAGCCACACCGTGCCGTCGGCACTTTCGACCGCGTCCCCAATCAGCCGCGCCGCCAGCCCTTGGCCACGCAGCGCCGGGTCGACAAACAATCCGGTCAACCATTGCCCGCCCACCACTGGCGTGAGGCACAGGCCCGCGACAATCTCGCTGCCTTTGGCCACCCACAACTGGCCGCCCTTGAGGGCTTTCATCGGTGAGTTATGGCTGCGGTAAAACTTGTTCAGCAGCGGCCACAAAGGCTCTGCCAGTCGATCAATGTGCAACTCGGGCATGGTTTTCAAACACGCAGGTTCTGGGGCTGCGGATTATAAGTCGGGCAAAGCGCCTTCTGTTGGGCAATAGGTGTTATACCCAGTGTTACATCCCCTGTAAGTGGAGCACGCATCATGGCCAAAGGTCTGAATTCCAAGAAAGCTGACAAGAAGAAACCGGCAAAGACCGCCGATGAAAAACGCGCCGAGAAAAAGGCCAAGAAAACCGACAGCAATCTGTTCGGTCACTAAAGTTCTAAGCTAAGCACCAAACGATCTGCAAGATTTTCCCGCCTCATTGCACAGAGCAGGATGAAGCCGACTTTTTCGTCGGCCACGCCTGCCCTGAGCTGCCGATGTCCAACTACCTTGATGAAACCCACAGCCTCGAAATCGAAGCCCTGGCCCGCACGTTTACCGCCCGCACCGAGTGGCCGACCTGGGTGCTGTTGATCGGCGTGTATGCCGGCTGGTTTGCGGTGATGCTCGCCAGCCACTGGCTCGGCCTGTGGCTGAGTACGGGGCTGCTGATTCCGATCGTGGCGCTGTGGATGTCCCTGCAACACGAACTCCTGCACGGCCATCCCACCCGCTTTAATGCGTTGAACAAACTGCTCGGCTACGCACCTTTTGCCGTCTGGTATCCCTACACCCTGTACCGCAACTGCCACCTGGTGCACCACAACGACGAAGACCTGACGGTGCCCGGTGTCGACCCGGAAAGCCGCTACCTGAACCAGCGACAGTGGGACGCCAGTTCACTGTTCGAGCGCACTTTGCATTGGCTGACCAAGACCGTCCTCGGGCGCTTCCTGCTGGGTTCGCCGCTGGCGCTGTGGAAGCTGGCGCGCAACGAGTTCAGGCGCCTGCGCCAAGGCCAGCGCCAGGCGTGGTTGATGTGGCTGAGCCATGGCGCCGTGACCGTGCTGATGCTGACCTTCATCGCCCACTGCAGCGCGCTGCCGGTGTGGCACTACGTGGCGCTGGTCAGCGTGCCGGCCTTGTCGGTGGCGGCGATCCGTTCCTACTATGAACACCGCCCGCACCCACAACCGGAGCAGCGCACGGTGCTTAACGAAGCCGCGTGGCCGTGGACCTGGCTGTTCCTCAACAACAACCTGCACCTGGTGCACCACGACTTGCCGAAGCTGCCGTGGTACTTGCTGCCCACCGTTTACCGCGCGCGCCGCGAACAATGGGTGGCGCGCAGCGGCGGGTTTCTGGTGCAGGGCTACGGGCAGTTGATCGGCCGTCACGGGCTCAAGGCCATCGACAGCCCACGGCACCCCTTTGCTTGAGAGACGACCATGAGTGAACGCTACGCCGAACTGTTGATGTACGTGGCGCCGCAGCAGGTGCAACAGGCCAATGAGCGTTGGCTTTCACGCATCCTGGAACGCCTGGGCGCGGCCCGTCGCACTGCGGGGCACCTCGACCTGCGCGCCCTGTGGCGCGCCCCCGAATTACTGCTGACGCAAACCTGCGGCTACCCGCTGATGACCGAGCTGCGCGGGCAAGTCCAGGTGGTCGGCCGGCCGCGCTACGAGCTGCTCCACAGCAGCGCGGGCGCCCATTGCAGTCTTCTGCTGACCCGCGACGACAATTCCCGCACTGCCTTGGCCGACTTCTACAACAGCCGCGGCGTGATCAATGGCCACGACTCCAACAGCGGCATGAACCTGCTGCGCGAACGCCTGGCGCCTTTGCAGCAGGGCGGCCGGTTCTTTGCCGAGGTCGGCATCAGCGGCGCCCATCGTGAAAGCCTGCGCTGGCTGCGCGAAGGCCGCGCTGACCTTGCCGCCATCGACAGCGTGACCTTCGACTACCTCGCACGTTTTGCGCCAGAGGAAGTGGCCGGGCTGCGGATCGTCACCCGCAGTGCGCCCAGCCCCACGCTGCCTTACATCAGCGCATTGGGCTCAAGTGAACCCCTGCGAGAGGCCATGAACCTGGCCTTGCAGGATCTGCCCGAAGTGGTGCAAACCCTCGGCATACACGAAGTGCTCCCCGCCAGCGAAGCCGATTACCAGGTGCTGCTGGATTACCGGCAGCAGGCCGAAGCCCTGGGTTACCCGAAGCTTCAATGATCGTTCCCACGCTCTGCGTGGGAATGCCGCCCTGGACGCTCTGCGTCTGCTCTTAAGGTCGTGACGCAGAGCGTCACAGAATGCATTCCCACGCGGAGCGTAGGAACTATCGGTTATATAAAAATACCTTTTAAATATTATTAAAGAATAAGCAGCCTTGCTAGGATCGCCCCACCGGAACACCGGACATAACGCGCAACCTACTCAGATGGAGCCACTATGTCCGGCGCCGACACTTCTCACAGCGACTACGTGGGCGGATTATTCCGCAGTCATTACGACTGGCTGTGCAGCCGTTTGCACCGCCACCTCGATTCCCGCGCCCACGCCGAAGACATCGCCGCCGACACCTTCGTCCAGCTTCTGAGTTCCCCGGGCGTGGCGCCGATTCGCCAGCCCCGCGCCTTGCTCACCACCATCGCCCAACGCCTGATGTATCAGCTGTGGCGCTGCCGTGACCTGGCGCGCGCGTACCACGAGGCCCTGGACAACGACGAAACGTCGCCCGCGCCATCCCCTGAAGACCTGGCGCAAATGCTCGAAGCCCTGCAGGCCATCGACCACGTGCTCGACGGCTTGCCGGCCAAGGTCAAGGCGACCTTTTTGCTCTCGCAACTCAATGGTCTGACCTACCCGGAAATCGCGGCGCAGTTGGGCATCTCCCAACGGTCGGTCAGCAATTACATGGCCCGTTTGCGCCAGACCCCGGGCCAGCAATACAGCTACCTGTCGCCGACGGCGCCGGAAGGGGCGTTTTACTACACGCGGCTCAGTTATGACTTTTAAACCCTGATCTTGAAGGGTGTGGAGATCAAATGTGGGAGCGGGCTTGCTCGCGAAAGCGGTGTATCAGTTAGCACATGTATCGACTGACACGACGCCTTCGCGCAAGCCCGCTCCCACACTGACGCTGCCCACTTTGGACCTGTTTTGAATCTCCAAGAGGCTACTCATGAGAACACTAAAAAACCTGCTCGGTGGCTCGCTGCTCGCACTGACCGTCCTGGCACAGTCGGCCACGGCCGCCGAACCTGCCAAACCGATCCACTTCGGTGACATCACCTGGGAAAGCGGCAGCCTGATCACCGAAGTGCTGCGCCTGATCGTCGAGAAAGGCTATGGCCTGCCCACCGACACCTTGCCCGGCAGCACCGTGAGCCTGGAAGCCGCCCTGGCCAAGAACGATATCCAGGTGATCGGCGAAGAATGGGCCGGGCGCAGTCCGGCGTGGGTCAAGGCCGAAAACGAAGGCAAAGTATTCGGCCTGGGCGACACGGTCAAAGGCGCCACCGAAGGCTGGTGGGTGCCGGAATACGTGATCAAGGGCGACGCCGAGCGCGGTATCAAACCCCTGGCCCCGGAGCTTAAATCCGTCGCCGACCTGGCACGCTACAAAGACGTGTTCCGCGACCCCGAAGACCCGACCCGTGGGCGCTTTCTCAACAGCCCCACCGGCTGGACCTCAGAGATCGTCAACAGCCAGAAACTCAAGGCTTACGGCCTGACCGACACCTTCGTCAACTTCCGCACCGGCTCCGGCGCGGCGCTGGATGCCGAGGTGGCTTCGTCGATCCGTCGCGGCAAGCCGGTGCTGTTCTACTACTGGTCGCCGACGCCACTGCTGGGTCGCTTCAAACTGATCAAACTGGAAGAACCACCGTTCAACGCCGAAGCCTGGAAGACCCTGGCCGACGCCAACAACCCACACCCCATCGGCACCCGTTCGATGCCGGCGCGGTTGGCGATTGGCGTGTCGGCGCCGTTCAAGGCGCAGTACCCGCAACTGGTGGCGTTCTTTGAAAAGGTCGACCTGCCGATTGACCTGCTCAACGGCATCCTCGCGCAAATGGCCGAGAAACGTACCGCGCCGCGCCAAGTGGCCGAAGCGTTCCTGAAAGAACAACCGCAGGTCTGGCAGCAATGGGTGCCGGCAGACGTCGCGGCCAAGGTTAAAGGGAGTCTCTGATGCGCAAGCTCATCGCCGCAACACTGTTGGCGCTGTGCGCCGGGCCACTGCTGGCGGCAGAACCGGCCACCTTGCGTGTCGGTTACCAGAAAGGCTCGGTGAGCATGGTGCTCGCCCGTGAGCATCACCTGTTCGAACAAGGGCTGGCGGGCACCAAAGTGGAGTGGGTTGAATTCCTCGGCGGCCCACCGCTGATCGAGGCCTTGAACGCCGGCAGCATTGATATCGGCAACATCGGCGACATCCCGCCGATCTTTGCCCAGGCCGCCGGGATCGACATTCGCTACATCGGCGTCGAGCCCAATGACGGGCGCACCGAAGCCATCCTGCTGCCCAAAGACAGCACCGTGCAAAGCGTTGCCGAGCTCAAGGGTAAGCGCGTGGCGTTGCTCAAGGGCTCGAGCGCCCACAACCTGTTCCTCAAAAGCCTGCTGCGTGCCGGTTTGCAGTGGAAGGATGTGAACGTGGTGTACCTTTCGCCCTCCGACGGCCGCGCCGCGTTTGAACAAGGCAAGGTCGACGCCTGGGTGGTGTGGGACCCGTACTACTCGGCGGCCGTGGTGGACGGTTCGGCGAAGGTGCTGGGGGATGGCCAGGGGCTGAACCCGGCGGGCAGTTTCTTCATTGCCAGCGGCCCGTTTGCCAAGCAGCACCCCCAGGCGATTGCCGCGATTCTCAAGGTGTTTGCCCAGGCGCAGCGGTTGTCGCTGGACCAGCATGATGAAAGCGTCGCGCTGATGGCCAAGACATTGGGCTTGCAGCCGGCGGTGGTGGAAAGCTACTTCAAGCACCGCTCGCCGACGCCAAGCCGGCCACTGAACGCGACGGACATCGCCACCCAACAAGGCACTGCCGACGCGTTTTTTGCCAATGGCCTGATTCCGAAACAGGTTGATGTGCAGCAAGTCGTGTTCAAGGCCCCATAGCTTTTTCGGTATGCGAATACCCCTGTGGCGAGGGAGCTTGCTCCCGCTGGAGTGCGAAGCGCTCCCACATTTTGACCGTGTTTCAGATCATGGATTTTCGGCGGCCAGCGCGGCAATCACCGCTGGCCGCTCGCCTACCCGCTGTTGAAACTTCGCCAGCGCCGGCCACTGCTGCAAATCGATATCAAAGAATCCAGCCCAGCGCAGCACCACAAACAGGTACGCATCCGCCACCGAGAACTGCGCGCCCAGCAGGTAATCCTGACGCTCCAGTGTCTGCACCAGAATCGCAAAACGCTTGAACAACGTGGCCTTGAACAGCGCCTTCACCTCATCGGGGATCGCGTCCTGGAACAGCACACCCAGCCCGCCATGAATCTCGCTGGAGACAAAGTTCAGCCACTCCTGCAAACGCACCCGTTCCCAACTGCCATTGGCCGGCGCCAGGCCCGCTGCGGGTACCCGGTCGGCCAGGTATTGCAGGATGGCGGCGCCTTCGGTCAGCACTTCGCCGTTGTCCAGTTGCAGCGCGGCCACGTAGCCCTTGGGGTTGATCTGCAAGAAGTCATCACCGTCAGCCGTGATCTTTTTCTGGTTGTCGACGCGAATCAATTCAAACGGCAGGGCCAATTCCCGCAGCACGATATGGGAGGCGAGGGAACAGGCATTCGGGGAAAAATACAGCTTCATCGGGGCAACTCCGCAGGACAGTTGCCTTAAGTCTGGTGGGCATGGCACCGTGCGTAAAATTAATCTTTCAGAATCCTGCCATAAGGACAGCTACTGCCATGATGAACCTGATGCACTGGCGCCTGCTGGTGGCCGTGGCGGACAACGGCAGCATCACCGCCGCCTCCGAGCGGGTGGGCATGACCCAGTCCGCTGCCAGCCAGGCGATGGCGGCCATGGAGGCCAACCTGGGTGCGCAACTGTTTGTGCGTGAGGCGCGCCAAACCGTGCCCACCGCCCTGGGCCTGCAAGTGATTGAGCAGGCGCGGGTCATGCTGGGTGCCTTGCAGGCGATTCGCACCACGGTTGACGAAGCGCGGCCCATGCTGCGTGGGACTATTCGCATCGCGAGTTTCCCCATGGTACTGGCGGTATGCCTGCCGCCGCTGTTGCGGCGGTTCAACCAGCTTTACCCGGGCATTGAGGTCACAGCGCTTGAAGTTACAGACGATGAAGTGAGCGCCTTGCTCGACGCGAATTTGATCGACCTGGGCGTGGTACTCAACCCGCCGTCCGAGCGCAGTGCTGCGGTGCTGGGGCGCGATAGCTGGGTGGCCGTGCTGCCGATGGCGCACGTGTTTTCCCGGCGCCCGGCGCAGGCAACGGTCACGCTGGAAGAACTGGTGGAACAGCCGTTCGTGCTCGCCACCGGCGGCTGCACCGTCAATGCCCGCAGCCTGGCGCAGGAAGCCGGCCTGGTGTTGCGCGAGGTGCGGGTGCAAGTGCGGGAGTGGAACAGCGCCTTCAGCCTGGTGCGCGAAGGTGTGGGCGTAACCCTGGTACCCGAGACGACCCTGCCGGCCCAGCGCCATGGCTTGCGCGTGATGCAACTGGCGGAGCCGATACACCGCGAATTTGCCCTAGTGACTTCACGCCACCAACCACCTTCCGCTGCGGTTAATGCGTTGTTGCAAATGCTGGCTGACTAGTGGCCTTGCATAGCGCCAACGCCTGTCTATGCTCACCCAGAACCGTTGATGACGCATGGCATATAAAGCGTTTCGGATGATTTTCCGCATAAAGGTCTGCGATCAAGATTCAAGCCGTGAATGGAATGCGCCCACGTGGGCGTCGGTAAAATAAAGGGTGATCTGACATGTTCAACCGCCAACACAAATCCGACCTGCTGGAAATCGAACGTTTCTCCTGTGCCCTCACCGAAGCCAAGGCTAAATTGGCCGCCATCAGCCGCTCCATGGCCATGATCGAGTTTGATCGCGACGGCATCGTGCTGGATGCCAATCAAAACTTCTGCAAGGCCATGGGCTACAGCGCCGAAGAAATTCGCGGCAAGCACCACCGGATTTTCTGCGAAGAGGCCTATACCCACACCGATGCCTACGCCAAGCTCTGGCGCGACCTGGCGCGGGGCGAGGCCCTCAGCGGTACCTTCATGCGTTTGAACAAACATGGCCAGGAAGTGTGGCTGGAAGCCAGCTACATGCCGGTACTCGGTGCCGACAACCAGGTGCAGAGCGTGATCAAGGTCGCTTCGGACATCTCGGTGCGGATTCACCGCGAGCATGAAAACCAGAGCCTGATCGACGCCATCGGCCGCTCCATGGCGGTGATTGAATTCACCCCGCAAGGCCAGATCCTCAATGCCAACGACAACTTCCTGAAGACGGTGAAGTACTCCCTCAATGAAATCGTCGGCCAGCACCACAGTATGTTTTGTCATCGCGGTGAGACCGAGTCGCCGGCCTACAAAGCCTTCTGGGCCTCGCTCAATCGCGGCGAATATCACTCTCACCGGTTTGAGCGCAAAGACAAATTCGGACAAACGTTGTTCCTGGAAGCCTCCTACAACCCGATCTTCGATGCCAACGGGCGCCTGTACAAAGTGGTGAAGTTCGCCAGCGACATCACCCACCAGGTCACTACCTTGCGCACCGCTGCCGATTCGGCCCACGCCACCTCGGTGCAGAACGACGCCTGCGCCCGCAAGGGTTCGCAAGTGGTGCAGCAAACCGTGCAAATCATCGAAGAAATTTCCCGTGACCTTAACGAAGCGGCCGTGAGCATTGATGCGGTGAGCAAGCAGTCGGACATCATCGGCAGCATCGTGCAGACCATTCGCGGCATCGCCGACCAGACCAACCTGCTGGCGCTGAACGCTGCGATCGAGGCGGCCCGGGCCGGTGAGCATGGGCGCGGGTTTGCGGTGGTGGCAGATGAGGTGCGCAGTTTGGCGGCCCGTACCAGCCAGGCGACGATCGAGATTGTGGATGTGGTGCGCAAGAACCACGACCTGTCGATCAGCGCGGTGTCGAGCATGCAGTCGAGCTTGAGTCGCACGGGGCTTGGGGTGGAGCTGGCGAATGAGGCGGGGCAGGTGATCCTGGAGATTCAGGAAGGGTCACGGCATGTGGTGGATGCGATCAGTCAGTTCAATTCCACACTACAGTTGCAGTAACACCGCAGATCAAATGTGGAAAGGGCTTATGTGGGAGCGGGCTTGCTCGCGAAAGCGGTGTGACAGTCAGCCTATGTATTGACTGACACACTGC
>NZ_NIXO01000096.1 GCF_002204795.1 Pseudomonas sp. K2I15 | reverse complement strand
GGTTGGAGCTGTATAACCGGGAGGTGGGTGGGTTGTGTGCGCGGTTGAGTTTTAGCTCCTGTGGGGTGGAACCGGTGGGAATACCACACCGTTGAAGGTGTGGGTGCAGCAGTTGCAAAACGGCTTCATGAACGCGGGTGTCAATTGCGGGTTAACCTTTTGTAGCAAGCCCGCCTCGTCGACGTATAAGCCGCTGTAATAGGTGGACTCGTCCGTTCGTACGTACTCGCTTTTTTCGCTTTCGTGTAGGGCCACCATCCAGAACACGGGATCCGGGCGGTCCAGGCGGGCGTTGGCTTCGCTGAAAATCGCATCCCATTGGTGGCCGACCTTGGACAGAAGAAACCGGAATAGTGGCGTGTAATCGAAGCCGTGCCGGTGATGGCTGTGCATTGATCCACGGCTGAGCATGGAATTCTTTTCGCTTTTACTATGGCGTTGTTGCCTGTAGGTGCGGCAACTGCCGTGACGCACGTTGTGCGTGCGGGTGTTGACTGAGCGGTAGAGAGGGGGCTTTTTCATTGGATTCCTTTATGGTTTCTTGGAGGATTGGGGCGGCCATGTGCCTTGGTAGCTGAAAGAGATTTGGTAATCGAAGTTCACGGGTTCAATTACGTGCTGGAAATGCGGTTGGATAGTCGCTATCCAGCTTGGGCGAACGTTGAACACGTCCGCATATATCGCCGTTTCTTGACTCAACCCTAGCGTTTCAAAAAAGCTCTCCGCGTCATCAACATCTGCCGAGTATTCATCTGCCTTCACGTAATTGCTTTGCTTGTCGTACCAACGCAATCTGACTTTCATAACCATGATGTGTTTTCCACTTTATCTGTATATGCGGCGTTCGGGTTTGGCTCGACCTCGACGTTCGCCGGTGTATGGATCGAAGGCGCCGAGGTGGACAAGGTCACTGTTCCGATAGACTTCTAATTCGCCTTTCTTGGAATCCCACTCAAATATTTTCCTCCCTTTGGCATCTATCCAGCGCTCGCGTAAGCCGCTACCGCCTTTCCTCGGTGTCACGGGTCTTTGGTCTATCAGACCTGGAAAGCCAGTTATGTCTGCAGCGTTGGGGGCCGGGAAATAATCATGGTCCGGGTTTTTAAGCCCCTTTCGTGGCTCGTTAACCACCACATACAGCGGCCGAACCCCCGACTCCACCGGAAACACCAGAATAAAATCCCGATACTCCGGCGGATAAATCGGATTCACCAGAATCTGCTTTGCAGCCTCCGTCGGCGGATAAATCCACATCACCGGAGCTTGCGGTGCAGCCTCCAATGCCGGAATGCCAAGGGTGTCGCCAGGATCAATGGCCGGCGTCCAAATCAGCTCAACTCCCTCGCCAAGATCCGCCACGAACTGACTGTCACGACTCTGAAACTGCACCACATCGATCATCTGCCAGTCGGCATTGTTACCGGTGTAAAACCCATACCCCTTGAGCGTCCCGTCGGCTTGTTGCTCGATGTGCAAACGCATCCGCGAGCGGGCTTTTTGCAGGTTACGAAGCTGCTCTTCGTTATAGAGCGCACTGTCGCCAAGCTCCGACGGCCAGGCCAGCGCCACCAGCCCTGCAAGCAAACTCCCAGCTGCGGCACCGACCGCCGCAGCCGCGGATTCCAATACCGCTGTGCGCAATACAAGCTGGCCAAGCCCCACGGGTAGGGCACTACCGCTGATTTTCCTGAGGGAAACGCCGCCGTGGCTGTCCACCTCCCGCCCGCCTAACAGCGTGAAGTGGCCGTAGTCCTTGATCAGCTCAAGCGGCACATAGCCGGTGGGGTTGTTGTAGCTGATGATCCCGTCGGGCAGCTGGCACGACTTGGCGAACACATGGCCTGGAATTTTCGTGGGTTCAGCCGTGATGACGGGAGGCGCTTCATACAAATCAATGAACGGTGAATACGGAATCTGCTTAGGCTGCGGAGTCAGAATTCTCCGCTTCAGCTGCTCTTCTTCGGTAATTGGATACGCGCGCTCTGTCATGACGACTCACTTCCCTGTGCAAGGAAGCGAGCCTATGAGAGCGGAGAGGAACCTGAAATTCTCGTTGTTCGATGGGAGGTGTGGGAAAAGTCACTGGATCAACAGCGACATGGGGAAGAGGGCGTCTAGGCGGGGCTTGCTTAAATTGCTATCCGTTTAGCGGCTCGTGCCCCATGGAGGTTTCTGCTCTGACGCTGATTGCTCGTCCGGCCGCAGATCGTCTTTCAACCCTTTCAAAATTTGTCTCTCATTGCCCTGAGATGCTTCAGCATCGGTCGGCAGGGCGGTCGGGAGAAGAGCCGTCTTGTATTCTTCATCCTGCAATCTATGCTTTTGCGGTTGTAGGGCCGTTCTGGTTTTCATCGCATTGCCGGCGCCGCCTCCATCGAATGTAAGTCTATTGCTACGGTCGCGTAGAAAAGACGCCAGGGAAAAGCGGAATGCTCAGATTCGACGCGTTATGGAAAAAACATCCAGAAATTTTTGGAGATGCTGCTCCGTGTAGAACCAATGGCGCCAAAAATTTCAGCGATCAATGCGCTATAAATCTTGGTGTGGCTTTGCGAAGAGCGGGGGCCGATCTCGGTAAATTGAAAGGTGTGCGCTATTGCTGGCAACATCCAAAAGATGAGGGGCATGTGCTGGCGGCGGAGGAGATGGCCAAGGCGCTGAGCAAGGCGAATATCCCTGGTTTGCAACCTATGCGAAAGATAAAGCCCGAAGGCTTTGAAGATGCTTTGGCGGGGCAACAGGGCATCATATTTTTTAAGGATTTCTGGCGCCGGGGAAACGAAACCTTCGGCAACCGTAGCGGCGATCATATCGACCTATGGAATGGCAGAAGGCTGACGGACTGGCTGAGCTACCCGCGTATTCAACTGGGGTTCTCGATTGAGGGGACGTTCTCGGACTATCACGAGTCCAGGGAAATCTGGTTTTGGAAGGTTATATGAGCGTCGTCAAAGGCGGGCTGGTTGTCATTTTTATTGTTGTGTTGGCGTTGGGGGTGTTCAACGGTTTGTTCGTGGCTATTTCTGCGTATTTTGGGCCGTTTTATGAAGGGGATGCGGACCAGAGTCGTAATTTTGCGATCTGGTTGATGGGGAATGTTGGTGTTTTTGCCGTTTCGACTGTTGCGGGAGTGATTTGGTGTTGCAGGCATAGGCGAGGGAGCGAGGTCGACTGACCGTTCTAGCTGCATCTGACATATATAAATCCGTTCGGCAGCGCGGCTAATTGCAACTCGATGTATTAAGCAGTTATTTCGGTTTTTTCAAAACTTGCATGTCACTTGTATTTCTGAAATTAAGGAACGTTCCAGCGATTTTCTTAGGGCTGCGCTGTGGACACTTCTCGTCACAAGGCGTTGCTTTGCTTGCCCCTACTTACACGCTAGTTTCTCACCCGTCGTTGTTAACTCAGCGACCGGGCCTGGAAACCCGTGGAACAATAGCGCACAGATGCCACTATTTATCACGATTACTGGTGTTTTTATGCCAGCATCTCCGTGTTATGGCGGCTGTGCGCGGGAGACCTTCGGGTCTGCCGGGTTCCTATTGTCCCGGTTTTCCAGCCTGCGCATAGCTGCCACCCATTCGCCTGGAAACGAAAGTGGCGGCTTCACTCTACATTAGGGGTTAAGCCAATGATTGTTTCTGTCTGTTCGTACATCTGCTGTTCTGCAAGCACCACCTGGCTTCGTAACGGAGGTGTCCAATGATCAACCCGCCTCTCAACAAAACCCTCGGTGTCATCACCTTTTCCACCTGCGGCGCTTCGCCGGATTTCCATCATCTTTTCCGCGTTAATTCAGGCGTGGCTATTCGCGATGCCTTGGAGCACGCTTCTGTCTTGCTTCACTGTTCAAAGATGTTGGCGCTGGATGCAGCCATGGAGAAGGGCGCCGATCGCTATGCGTGGGCGTCGCATTATTTGGGGGAGATGGCTAAGGCGGTGGTGGATGATTTGGCGAATGGGATGTTGCCGAATGGGGCGGTTGAGTAGGTAGGTGGTTTTGCAGGGTGTGGGAGGACGCCATCGCAGGCAAGCCAGCTCCCACATGTGATTGAGTCCATCCAGGAATACTTTTCCTTAGGCGAAAAAAAGGCCTCGTTATTCGAGGTCTTTTTTTAGGCGTTTGAGGGCTTCGGCTGGCTCAAAGCACATGCTTGGAAATCAACTTCGATATCTCAACAATCGACGTCTTCCCCGTGAACTCAAACTTCACTTTCCCCACCGCCGAAAAGTAAATTTCCAGTTCCGAATCCAGATCAAACGTCCCGGACGTTTCCACCGAATACGCGACGATATTTTTGTACGGCAGGGACGTGAAGTCTTTCTTGCTGCCCGTAATCCCTTGCACGTTCACCGCGATGATGCGCTTGGTGGTGAACACTACGCCGTCGCGCATGGCCTTGTAGGAATCGATGACCTGCTCATCATCCAGCAGCAATGACGATACGCGTTCGGCGTATTCGTTGTTTTGTTTGAGTTTGAAGAAGCCTTTGTTGTTGAAGTCGATCATTTGCCTTTCCTTGGGTGAGTGGTGCGGTAAACGCCCGCGCCGGTGTATGACGTTTTGCTCGCGGATCTGTATCTAACGGCCTTCAATTTATCGCCCTACCATGGCGCCCAACAACGCCGACCGAACAAAACTCAAGGAGCTACACCATGCCCGAACTGTCCAGCCTGCTTGCCTATGGCCTGATCTCTCTCGGCATGGTGCTGACGCCTGGCCCGAACATGATTTACCTCATTTCGCGGTCGATCTGCCAGGGGCGAATGGCCGGGTTGATTTCCCTGGGCGGCGTTGCGTTGGGTTTTGTCGTCTATATGTTCTGCGCGGCATTGGGTATTACGGCGTTGGTGATGGCGGTTCCCTATGCCTACGACGCGCTGCGGCTCGGCGGGGCGCTGTATCTGGTGTACCTGGCCTGGCAGGCGGTGAAGCCGGGTGGCAGGTCGCCGTTCCAGGTTCGGGACTTGCCCAAGGACAGCCCGCGCAAGCTGTTCATGATGGGCTTTGTCACCAACCTGCTGAATCCCAAAGTGGCGGTGATGTATTTGTCGTTGCTGCCTCAGTTTATCGACCCAAACGGCCACGCCAGCGTTCTCTCGCAATCACTGGTACTGGGCTTTACGCAGATCATGATCAGCGTGAGCGTCAACGCGCTGATCGCTCTTATGGCGGGATCAATTGCGGGATTTTTCATCCGTAAACCCGTCTGGCAAACCGTGCAGCGCTGGCTGATGGGCTCCGTACTGATGGGCCTGGCGGTACGCATGGCGGTCGAAGGACGGCGGTAAGTAGCGCGTTACAGGATGGCTTTCAGGTAATCCCTGAGTGCGTTGAGCGGGGCATTGAGTGCTTCCAGTGTCGTCGCTTGGAGCACATCCACCGCAAGCCGTTGCAGCTCGCGGCCCATCACGGTATTTGCACCGCCCAGGGATTCGAGGGCCAACACCAGGCACTCGTCGATCTTTTGCTGGATAGCGCTCACATCGCCCTTGCGCACCAGCAAGCCAAACACTTCCCGCTCATAGCCGTCCATGACCAAGTCGTCCCGCAGAATCGGGCTCGCGCCTTCGGTCTCATGCACCAGCTTGAGCGCAAAAAGCGCAACAGCTTCCAGCGTCAGTTCCATGGTCAAGGTTCCTCTTCTCTCGCATTCGCCGGCCCATCATCACTTTCCTGCAGGCGAAAAAAAAGACCTTGAATTTCAAGGTCTTTTTTTAAGATGGTGCCCCGAGGGAGACTCGAACTCCCACTCCTTTCGAAAACGGATTTTGAATCCGCCGCGTCTACCAATTCCGCCATCAGGGCTCAATGGCGGCGAAGTATAGAGATGAGATTACCGTTGGTCAATCACGTTTCATGGTCAATTTTCACTATTTCCGCTAGACTTCCCGGCCCTGCTAGACGAACCCCATCATGCGCGTTGCTGACTTTACTTTTGAGCTCCCTGATTCGCTGATCGCTCGCCACCCTTTGGCCGAGCGTCGCGCCAGTCGACTGCTGACCCTGGACGGGGTCAGCGGTGCCCTCGCACACCGTCAATTCACTGATTTGCTTGAGCATTTGCGCCCGGGCGATTTGATGGTTTTCAACAATACCCGGGTGATTCCGGCACGGCTGTTTGGCCATAAAGCGTCCGGCGGCAAGCTGGAAATTCTGGTGGAGCGGGTGCTGGACAGCCATCGCGTGCTGGCCCATGTGCGCTCCAGCAAGTCGCCGAAACCGGGTTCGAAGATCCTCATCGATGGCGGTGGCGAAGCTGAAATGCTGGCCCGTCACGATGCGCTGTTCGAGTTGGGCTTTGCCGAGGAAGTGTTGCCACTGCTGGAGCGTGTCGGCCACATGCCGTTGCCTCCTTATATAGACCGCCCCGACGAAGACTCGGACCGCGAGCGCTATCAGACGGTGTATTCCGAGCGCCTGGGTGCGGTGGCGGCGCCCACGGCGGGGCTGCATTTCGATCAGCCGCTGCTGGAGGCGATTGCCGCCAAGGGCATCGAATCGGCCTTTGTGACCCTGCACGTGGGGGCCGGCACGTTTCAGCCGGTGCGTGTGGATAACATCGAAGACCATCACATGCACAGCGAATGGCTGGAAGTCAGCCAGGCAGTGGTGGACGCGGTCAATGCGTGCAAGGCGCGCGGCGGGCGTGTGGTGGCGGTCGGTACGACCAGCGTGCGTTCGCTGGAGAGTGCGGCGCGTGATGGCGTGCTCAAGCCGTTCAGTGGCGACACCGATATCTTTATCTACCCGGGCCGGCCGTTTCATGTGGTCGACGCCCTGGTGACCAATTTCCATTTGCCGGAATCCACGCTGTTGATGCTGGTGTCGGCGTTCGCAGGTTATCCCGAAGCCATGGCCGCCTATAAAGCCGCCATCGAGCATGGATACCGTTTTTTCAGCTACGGTGATGCGATGTTTATCACCCGCAATCCGGCGCCGACTGCCCCTAAAGAAGCGGGCCCAGAGGAAACCTTATGAGTCGTATGTCGTTTGAATTACTGGCTACCGATGGCAAGGCCCGTCGTGGTCGTCTTACTTTTCCACGTGGCACGGTAGAAACGCCTGCCTTCATGCCGGTCGGTACCTACGGCACCGTAAAAGGCATGCTGCCACGGGATATCGTCGCCACCGGCGCCGAGATCATCCTGGGCAACACCTTCCACCTGTGGCTGCGCCCGGGCACCGAAGTGATCAAGAAGCACGGCGACCTGCATGACTTCATGCAGTGGAAAGGCCCGATCCTGACCGACTCCGGCGGTTTCCAGGTGTTCAGCCTGGGCGCCATGCGCAAGATCAAGGAGGAGGGCGTGACCTTCGCCTCCCCGGTCGACGGCGCCAAGGTGTTCATGGGCCCGGAAGAGTCGATGCAGGTCCAGCGGGACCTGGGCTCCGACATTGTGATGATTTTTGACGAATGCACGCCGTACCCGGCCGATGAAGACGTGGCACGGGTGTCGATGGAGCTGTCGTTGCGTTGGGCCCAGCGTTCGAAGAATGCCCATGGCGATAACACCGCTGCACTGTTCGGTATCGTGCAGGGCGGCATGCATGAAAGCTTGCGCAAGCGCTCGCTCGAAGGCCTGGACAAGATCGGCTTTGACGGCCTTGCCATCGGCGGTCTGTCGGTGGGCGAGCCCAAGCACGAGATGATCAAGGTGCTGGACTACCTGCCGGGCCTGATGCCTGCTGACAAACCTCGTTACCTTATGGGCGTTGGCAAACCGGAAGATCTCGTAGAGGGTGTGCGCCGCGGTGTGGACATGTTCGATTGCGTGATGCCAACCCGTAATGCCCGCAATGGGCATCTGTTCATCGATACAGGCGTGCTGAAGATCCGTAACGCGTTCCATCGCCATGATGAATCGCCGCTGGATCCTACCTGTGACTGCTACACCTGCCAGAACTTCTCGCGTGCTTATCTGCACCATCTGGACAAGTGTGGGGAAATGCTGGGTAGCATGTTGAATACCATCCACAATTTGCGTCACTACCAAGTCCTGATGGCTGGTTTGCGCGAGGCTATTCAACAGGGTACATTGGCCGCCTTCGTCGATGCCTTCTATGCCAAGCGCGGGCTACCCGTGCCGCCCTTGGACTGAGTTTTCCGACCCTAAGATTCACTATTTGCAACTGGAGTGCTAAATGAGCTTTTTTATCTCTAATGCCATGGCTGATGCCGCTGCACCGGCCGCTGCCGGCCCGTTGGGCGGTGGTTTTGAGTGGATTTTCCTGGTCGGCTTCCTGGTCATCTTCTACCTGATGATCTGGCGTCCACAGGCCAAGCGCGCCAAAGAGCAGAAGAACCTGCTGGGCAGCTTGCAGAAAGGCGACGAAGTCGTGACCACTGGCGGCATCGCCGGCAAAATCACTAAAGTGTCTGACGCTTTCGTGGTTCTGGAAGTCTCCGACACCGTAGAAATGAAGTTCCAGAAGGGCGCCATCGCCGCCACGCTGCCAAAAGGCACGCTCAAAGCGATCTAAGTTCCAACCTTTACCAATCGACGGGGCGCGCAAGGCGCCCCGCGTTATAAGCGGGCGGCGTGATGCTGAACAAATACCCTCTGTGGAAATACGTACTGATCCTGGCGGTGCTGGCGATCGGTTTTATTTATTCCGCTCCCAATCTCTATCCTGATGACCCGGCGATCCAGATCACTGGCGCCAGCACTGCGTTGCAAGTCAATCAGGCTGATCTGGACCGTGCGAGCAAAGCGCTCACCGACGCGGGTATCCAGGTTAAAGCGGCAACCTTGGCTGCTGATGCGAAGGGCGGCTTGTTGCGTCTGACCAAGCAAGAAGACCAATTGCCGGCCAAAGATGTTGTGCGCAAGATCATGGGTGATGACTACGTCGTCGCGCTGAACCTGGCACAAACCACGCCGAAATGGCTGCGCGCGATTGGCGCACACCCGATGAAGCTGGGCCTGGACTTGTCCGGTGGTGTGCACTTCCTGCTGGAAGTGGACATGGACAAAGCCCTCGACGCTCGCCTGAAAGTCTACGAAGGCGATGTGAAGAGCCTGCTGCGTAAAGAGAAGCTGCGTTATCGCAGCCTGCCGCAGCTCAACGGCGCCATCCAGCTGGGCTTTGCTGATGAAGCAACCCGCGAACAGGCCCGTGCGCTGATCCGCAAGAACTTCAACGATTTCGACATTGTTCCGGCCGACCTCAATGGTCAGGCGGTACTGCGTCTGGCGATGACCCCGGCCAAGCTGGCGGAAATCCGTGAATACTCCATCAAGCAGAACTTGACCACGGTACGTAACCGCGTCAACGAGCTGGGTGTGGCCGAGCCGATCGTGCAACGTCAGGGTGCCAACCGCATCGTGGTTGAACTGCCGGGCGTGCAGGACACTGCTGAAGCCAAGCGTATCCTGGGTAAAACAGCCAACCTGGAATTCCGTTTGGCTGCTGAGCCGGGTGCTACCCGCGCTACTGCCGAGGAGTTCGAGTTCCGTGAAGGCAATCGTCCTCCAGCGTTGATCGAGCGTGGCTTGATCATTACCGGTGACCAGGTAACTGATGCCAAGGCTGGTTTCGACTCGCAGCACGGTTCTCCTGAAGTGAACATCCGTCTGGATGGCCACGGCGGCGAACTGATGAGCCGCGCAACCCGCAGCAACGTCGGTCGCAGCATGGCGGTGATCTTCATCGAACAGCGTCCTGTCACCACCTACACCAAGCAAGTGGTCGACGGCGTAGAGAAAGACGTACCGGTACAGACCTTTAAAGAAGAGAAGAAGATCATCAGCCTGGCGACTATCCAGTCGCCGCTGGGTGCTCAATTTCGCATCACCGGCCTGAACGGCCAGGGTGAGTCGTCCGAACTGGCGCTGCTGCTGCGTGCCGGTGGCCTGGCGGCCCCGATGTACTTCGCTGAAGAACGTACCATCGGCCCGAGCCTGGGTGCGGACAACATCACCAAGGGTATCGACGCTGCGCTGTGGGGCATGCTGTTCGTTTCCCTGTTCATCATCGCCATCTACCGCTTCTTCGGCATCATCGCTACCGTCGCGCTGGCAGGTAACATGGTGATGCTGCTGGCCTTGATGTCGCTGCTGGGTGCAACGCTGACCCTGCCAGGTATCGCCGGTATCGTACTTACCATGGGTATGGCGGTAGACGCCAACGTACTGATCTTCTCGCGGATTCGTGAAGAGATCGCTGCGGGCATGACCGTGCAACGGGCAATCAACGAAGGCTTCGGCCGGGCATTTACCGCGATTCTCGACTCCAACCTGACCACTCTGTTGGTCGGCGGGATTCTCTTTGCCATGGGCACAGGCCCAGTCAAAGGTTTTGCGGTGACCATGTCCCTCGGTATCTTTACCTCGATGTTCACGGCCATCATGGTGACCCGCGCAATGGTCAACCTGATCTTTGGCGGACGTGACTTCAAGAAGTTGTGGATTTAAGGGGCTGCCATGTTACGTACAATCAACTTCATGGGCGTTCGCAACATTGCGTTCGGCTTCACCATGGTGCTTACCGTTCTGGCGTTGTTCAGCTGGTTCCATAAGGGCTTGAACTACGGCCTGGACTTCACCGGCGGTACGCTCATCGAGCTGACCTACCAGAAGCCGGCCGACGTTAGCCTGGTGCGCAACGAACTGGTCAAGGCTGGCTATCACGAAGCCATCGTGCAGAGCTTTGGTGCTACCACTGACCTGCTGGTGCGTATGCCAGGCGAAGACCCGCAACTGGGTCACCAGGTAGCCGAGGCCTTGCAGAAGGTCGGCGGCGACAACCCGGCGTCGGTCAAGCGCGTCGAGTTCGTGGGCCCGCAGGTGGGTGAAGAGCTGCGCGACCAGGGCGGCCTCGGCATGCTGATGGCGCTGGCCGGCATCATGATCTACCTGGCTTTCCGCTTTCAGTGGAAGTTCGGTGTCGGCGCCATTGTGTCGCTGATCCACGACGTGATCGTGACCGTGGGTATCCTGGCCTACTTCCAGATCACCTTCGACCTGACCGTGTTGGCGGCAGTGCTGGCAATCATTGGTTACTCCCTTAACGACACCATCGTGGTATTCGACCGGGTTCGTGAGAACTTCCGGGTACTGCGCAAGGCGACGTTGATCGAGAACATCAATATTTCCACCACCCAGACCTTGCTGCGCACCATGGCGACCTCGATCTCCACGTTGCTGGCGATTGCCGCACTGATGGTGTTCGGTGGCGACAACTTGTGGGGCTTCTCGCTGTCGCTGTTCATCGGCGTACTGGCGGGTACCTACTCGTCGATCTACATCGCCAACGTGGTACTGATCTGGCTGAACCTCAACAGCGAAGACTTGATCCCTCCTGCCAGCACCGGCAAGGAGGTCGACGACCGCCCTTGATGGGTGTTTGTTGATCAGCTGTTACAAAGAAGGCGCGAGTATTGAACTCGCGCCTTTTTTTTTGCTCCAAGGCTGGGTATAGCGCGGATCGTTCGGTCCGTTTGTGATGGTCAGGAGGTTCACGTGAACAAGTCGTTACTGGTTGGTGCGGTATTGGGTGCTGTCGGTGTGACTGCCGGGGGTGCTGTTGCCACCTACAGCCTGGTAAAAAGCGGCCCTGAGTATGCGCAAGTGCTGGCGGTGCAGCCGGTGAAAACCCAGATTAAAACCCCGCGTGAAGTCTGCAAGGATGTTGCCGTAACCCGGCAGAAGCCTGTGGAAGATCAGCATCAGATCATCGGTACGGTGGTAGGTGCGTTGGCGGGTGGCCTGCTGGGCAATCAGGTCGGTGGCGGTAATGGCAAGAAGCTGGCCACGGTGGCCGGTGCGGTTGGTGGTGGTTATGCCGGTAACAAGGTTCAGGAAGGCATGCAGAACCGCGATACCTACTCCACCACTCAAACTCGTTGTAACACCGTTAACGACATCAGCGACAAGGTTGTCGGGTACGACGTGCGTTACACCCTGGACGGCAAGGAAGGCTCCGTGCGCATGGATCGTGATCCAGGCAACCAGATCCCTGTCGACAAGGAAGGGCGCCTGGTTATCGGTCAGAACCAGCCGCAGCAGTAATTTCAGATATAAAAAAAGCACCCCGAGGGGTAATGCCGATCAGTTAAGCCCTCTTGCTTGACCTTTGGCCGCAAGAAATCAAAATCCGATGCCTGTATTGGCATCGGATTTTTTTATGCGTCTCGCTCGGGCACTGGAACTGACTCACAACATCGCC
>NZ_NIXO01000095.1 GCF_002204795.1 Pseudomonas sp. K2I15 | reverse complement strand
TTTGCTCTACACCACTCAAGCCGGCCGGTAGGCCGCTGTGTTCTTGATCTGCTGTTGATCTTGATCTTAGGCGCCCCGTTAAACCACGCTGGCCGAACGCAGGTAGTACGGAGCGGGTAAACCGGCAGGACGCCGGTTTAGCCGCGACGGGGCAGGGACGCCCCGTCGCGGCGGCCCGCGTAGTAATACCGGAGCTGAGGGCACACCGAGCCCAAGCGAGGTGCCGAGTGGTGGGGCAAGAGCGTTTTGCTTACTTTTGCGCTGTTCAAAAGTGAGCCGCTGTAAGAGCGGAACCCATATCAGCCATCACTCAAATAACGGATATACACCCCGCCCGTCACAGCACCAGCCGAACCTCCGCACACAATCCGCCGCCATCCCGATTGCTCAAGGTCAACTCCCCGCCAATCGCCACGACCAACTGTTGGGCAATCGCCAACCCCAACCCGGTGCCACCTGTACCGCGATTGCGCGAACTCTCCACCCGGTAAAACGGCTGCATCACCTGCACCAACTCATCCTCAGCAATCCCCGGGCCCCGATCCAGCACCTTGATCGAAAGCTCACCCGACGCCGTCGAGCCCACTTGCAACTGCGCTGCCCCGGCAAATTTCAGCGCGTTGTCCACCAGGTTCACCAGCACCCGGCGCAATGCATGGGGCCGGGTATCCAGCACCACCGCGCTTTTACCGGTCAGGCTCACCTGCTTGTTCATGTCCTGGTAATCAAACACCAGGCTGTCGAGAAACGCGTCCAGGTTGATCCGGCAACTGGCCTCGGTCGAGCCATGCACACTGCGGGCATAGGCCACACCCTCACGCACCAGGTGCTCCATTTCCCCCAGGTCACTCCAGAGCTTTTCCCGGTCCACCGAGTCCTCCATAAACTCGGCGCGCAATTTCATGCGGGTGATCGGCGTCTGCAAGTCATGGGAGATCGCCGCCAGAATCTGCATGCGTTCCTTGAGGTACTCGGCAATCCGCTTCTGCATCTCGTTGAACGCAGCAGCGGCATGCGCCACCTCGGTGGGGCCGGTTTCGTCCAGCGGCGTGGGGTGGGCATTCGGGTCGAGGGTTTCCACAGCCCGTGCCAGGCGTGTCAGCGGGCGGATGGCGATGCGCACCGCAAACCAGGTACATATCAGCAACACCACCAACTGCAGCACCAACACCACCGGCAGCCAGAACGCAAACGGGATGGGCTTGGGGTGTACATCAATGGTAATTGGGCTGCCATCGGCCAGGGTCAGGTGCGCCTGGAAGTGTTTTTGCAGGCCCGGGACGTCGCGAAAGGTCAGCGGGTAGTGCTTGCCCAAGGCATCGGCAATCGACGTCGCGGCCATCGGCACGTCGTCGCTGGCCATCGGCTCGCCGGGCTCGCCGGCATTCAACAGGTAGCGGTAGGCGTTGCGGTCGAGGCGCGGCAGCCAGCTGGCGCGCTCGGCGGCGGGCAGGCGGTCGAGGATGGCGACCGACGTCGACACGTCGTTCTCCAGATTGCCCAGCATCACGCTTCTGGCGCTCATGTAGCGCTCATAGAACTGCGCGCTGAACGACAAGGCGTTGGCGCACAGCAGGCTGACGATGAAAATCACCGACAGTTGCGCCGCCAGGGTGCGCGGCCAGCGGAACGTCAGGGTCATGCCGGGTCCCCGAGGATTTCCACGGCCAGGGAGAACACATAGCCTTCGCTGCGCACGGTCTTGATGTAGGCCGGCTCGCGGGCGTCGTCCAGCAGGCGCTGGCGCAGGCGGCTGACCAGCAGGTCGATGGAGCGGTCGAACAGGTCCGCGTCCCGGCCCTGCGTCAGGTTCAGCAACTGGTCACGGCTGAGCACACGCTGCGGGTGGTCGAGAAACACCCGCAGCAGCCGGTATTCGGCGCCGCTCAAGGCCACCAGGGTGTTGTCTTCGTCCAGCAGATGGCGGGCGGTGGTGTCCAGGCGCCAGCGGCCAAAACGGATCAGCCGGCCGCTTTCCGTCACCACCAGGTTTGGCGGCAGCATCCGCGTGCGGCGCAGTACGGCGTTGATGCGGGCCAGCAGCTCACGGGCAGCGAAGGGCTTGACCAGGTAATCGTCGGCGCCCATTTCCAGGCCGATGATGCGGTCGGTTTCATCGTTGCGCGCGGTGAGCATCAGGATCGGCGTGGCTTTGTGCTTGCCCACCCGCAGTTCGCGACACAGCTGCAAGCCGTCGTCGCCGGGCATCATGATGTCCAGCACGATCAGGTCCACGGGCGTGGTGTCGAGGAAGCTGCGCATCTGCCGGCCGTCAGCCGCCACGGTGGTGCGCAGGCCGTTCTTTTTCAGGTAGTTGCCCACCAGTTCGCGGATCTCCCGGTCGTCATCGACAATCAGAATGTGATCGACGTGATCCATGCGGCCTTCCTCGTTGAATAGTCATTGATGCGCAGTCTAGCCACTGCCGGCGGCCTTGCCTTGTGCCCTTTGTATTGCAGTGTATCTGGCAGTGACGAGATACATGTCGACGTAAAAAAACCGGCTTGGCCGACACCTTTCGCCCGGCCGATGAGTCGATGCCTTCCCTGGACGGCGCCGTGGCGTGGCTCAACTCACCGCCGCTGACGGCCGTGGGCCTGAGGGGCAAGGTAGTGCTGGTGAATTTGCGGACCTACGACTGCGTCAACTGTGAGCGCAGCCTGTCGTACATCAACTTGGCGAGGGCCTCTACGACACTCAGGAGAAAGTCATCCAGGTGTTGCTGGAAGAAGCCAGGGCCGGCCCTGCCAGCACAGGCTAGGGGGTGACGCCAGGCACAAACGCCACGCTGCCACCGTCACGCTTGTGAAACAGCCGCTCGCCATTGTCCGGCTGGGTACTGATCACCTGATGATCGCTGCCCAGGTAGGCCACCGGTGCCGGAGCGTCCTTGGTGTACTGCGCGACAATAATCGTGCGCTGCGGGTCGAAGTGCCGGCCGCTGGTTTTGTCCAGCCACGCCATGAACGCCGCACTGTCACCCTGGCGCGGGAAGTCCTGGGTTTCAGCCACGTAGTAGAACGGCGCCCCATGATTTTGCAGGTACATCGGCACCTTGTTATCGACTTCCACCATCACCATTTGCCATTGATCCCACGGCGCACTCTTAACCGCCTGCGCCTGCACGTCATCAGCAAAACGGGTCACGCCGCCGTTGCCATTGGTCCACGGATACACCACCCCGAGCACCAGCAGCATCACCCCGGCGGCAATCCCGAACCCACGGTACCAACCCCGCCCGACCGTGCCTTTGCGGGCGATACGTTCACTGACCCACCACGCCGCCAGCAACTGCGCGAACGGCACCAGTGGCAGTACGTAGTAACTGCGCCGGCTGCCACTGGCGGTGAAGAACACAAACAGCAGGCCCAGGCCCCATACCAGCCAACGCGTGTTGGGCGGGGTGTCGCGCCAGTGCCGAACGGCGAGCCACAGGCCGAGGATCCAGCACGGTGCCCATGGCAAGGTGTAGGCCGGCAGGTAGATCAGGTAGGTGTAGATCGGCCCCATATGGTCGAACGGGTCGAAGAAGCGCACTACGTTTTCCCGGAACACCAGTTCCAGGCCGCTTTCACCGTAGGTCGGCGCGCCGTAGAGGTGGGACAGCACAAACGGAATCGCGTAGAACGCTCCGGCGATTATCACAGCCAGCACCAGCCGCAGGTTGAGGTGGCGCTTGTAGCGCTGTTCGCTGAGCAGGTGCGGCAATAGCACCAGGCCCGGTAGCACAAAGCCGATCAAGCCCTTGAACAGCGACGTGGCTGCCAGCAACAGGAAGAACACCGTGTAGCGCCCCAGTCGCGTGTCGTCGGGCCCGCGCCAATACCACCACACGGCTGCCAGCACGCCGCATAGGGTCAGCACGTCTGCCGTGGCTACTCGTGCCCAGAAGATGAAGTAGAAGGTGGTCGCGAGCATCCAGCCCGCAATCAGGCCGGTGCCCTTGCGGAAAAGACGCTCGCCGAGCAGGTAGACCATCCAGATGCTCAGCCACGCCGAGATGACCGAGGACAGGCGCAACGACCACGGCCCCAGGCCGCCCATCAGGTTGGCAAAGCCGGTGATCAGCCAGTACGACGGCAGGGGTTTGTCGTAATACGGGGTGCCCTTGAGGTAAGGGTCGAAGTAGTCGCCGCTTTGCAGCATTTGCAGGGTGATGTTCGCCCAGCGGGTTTCCGGGCCCCACAGGTCGCGGGCGCCGAGGCCCAGCAGCAGGATCACGGCAGACACGCCTAGGAGCAACAGCAGGGCGCCGCGTTCGGTTTTCCAGAGGGTCATGGAGCAGTTCCGATGTGGGATGAGTGTTGAATGGGTCACCCCACATTAGTGCGGCTGTGTTACGGCAATTGCGGGTAGATGATGATCTCCAGGTCACCCTTGTAATAACGCTTGCCCCCCAGCGGCAACTGACCGGCTTCGCGCATTTCACTGGTGCTCCTGACTCGCATCATTACGCCCACGGAACCTTGCTGGCGCGCCTGCTTGAGCCAGGCTTGAACGTTCTCCAGGTCAACCTTGCGGTGCATCGAGTCGGCGTATTGCAGGCCGTAGCGCAACTCGCCTTCGGTGTCGTAGAACGCCACTTCGGGCCGGCGCAGGCGCCACGACAAGGCGGAGGCCGAGCCCAGTTCGTTGCTCAGCAGCGCGTGGGTTTGTTGCAGTTCGTCCAGGTGCTGGAGCACAAACTGGTCGGGCATTTCGTTATCTTCGATCAGCGCCGGCATGCCCGCAGGCAGCAGCGCCACCAGCAGGCCGATGCCCAGGGCCGGCATCGCCCACAACGTCAGCGGGCGGAACGCTTGCAGCAGGTTGGCGAGCATCCAGCCCATCAGCACGATGAACGTCAGGGACAGGTTGAACATCTCACCGTGGCTGTTGCCGTACAGCGGCCTGGCGATTTGCAGGTAGATCAGCGTCACCATCGCCGCCAGGCCAATGCCAAGGTTGAGCAGGCCATTGAAGCGCAGCGCGCGGGTGCGGGCGTTGGCCAGCAGGTCGACCAACGCATGGCCCATCAGCAACGCCAGCGGCAGCAGGCACGGCATGATATAGGTCGGCAACTTGCCGTTGCTCAGGCTGAAAAAGCCCAGGGGCAGCAACATCCACAGCGCGAGGAAGACGATGGCGGGTTGGCCTTTGTCCTTCCAGGCCTTGCACAGCGTCGCCGGCAGCAGCGCCGCCCACGGCAGGCACGACACCACCATCAGCGGCAGGTAAAACCACCAGGGCCGGGCGTGCTGGGCGTTGTCGGCGGCAAACCGGCGGATGTGCTCATGCCAGAAAAAGAAGCGCCAGTAGTCCGGCTCTTGCACATGGACCGTCAGCGCCCAGGGCAGGCACACCACGGCCGCCACCAGAATTGCCAGCGGGCCGTAGCGCAGCAGTTCGCCCAGGCGACGCTGCCAGAGCATGTACGGCAGGGCAATCAACACTGGCAGCAACCACGCCAGAAAGCCCTTGGTCATGAAACCCATGCCGCAGGCCACGCCCAGCAATGTCCAGCTGGCGAGGCGGGCACGTGGGTTGGAACTGTCGAGGGCAAACCACAGCGCCACCAGGCTCAGGTTGACCCAAAAGGTGAATTGCGGGTCCAGGTTGGAGTAACCGGCTTGCCCGGCCACCAGGCCGAAGCTCATATAGAGCAGCGCGCAGGCAAAACTCTTGCGCGGGTCGTTCCACAGCCTCCGGGCGATCAGGTAGGCGAGCATGACGCTCAGGCCGGTGGTCAGGACGGAGGCGATGCGTACGCCAAACAGGTTTTCACCAAACACCGCCTGGCCCAGCGCGATCAGCCAGTAGCCGGCGGCGGGTTTTTCGAAATAGCGCACGCCCATGAAGTGCGGTGACACCCAGTTGCCGCTCATGATCATTTCCTGGCTGATCTGGGCGTAACGGGTTTCGTCGGGAATCCACAGGCCGTGCAGGCCCAGTGGCAACACATAGAACATCACGAATGCCAGTAGCAATACGGGCAATGGTTTAAGGCGGGTCATGGATATTGCACTCTCAGGCGGTATTGACGGCGGATCAGCGCGAGCACTGGAACAGCCATGCGCGAGGGGTGGAGGGTGGTCATTGTCAGGTAAAAATGTGGCACAGAACGTTATTCCTTAAACAGTCTGTTAGTGGGAGCGGAACTGAATCTCCATGCGCCCAAGTCAAGATCGTTAAACGTGTGGCGTCCAATGAGTGATTCAAAGTCATGATCATGCAGTTAACGTCTAAATGATTAGTTAGCTATGAATAGCACCAAAGTAAATAAGAATTAAAACCATAAAACATCTCATACTTTGGCTGTCGTTTTGCTGAACACGTTTGAATGGTCAATGTAAATAAGTGTTCAAAGTTGCTTCAGCGCGGCGGCCCAGTCCTTGGTGTTCATAATGCCGAGCGCCTTGAACTTGCCATTGGGCAGAAGTTTTACAAACAACGCACTGCCGTATTCGGCATGCGCGGCGTGTTCGAAGCCCAGCGCTTCTTCAAAGTCGCTGATGCAGGCGCTGTGGGTGACGACCAGCAAGTTGCGATCGGTGTGTTTATGGGGTCGCAGTTCCTCGGCGATTGCAGGGCCGCAGATAGCCAGCGGGCCGGGTGACAATTCGGACTTGCCGAACATGAACAGCGTGGTCTGCGCGGTGCGGGTGGTGGGGCTGCTCAGTACGTCGGTGTTTTCCATGCCCAAAGTCTGGAAGGCCTTGCCTGTAGCGGTGGCGGCCACCGAGCCGAGCGTGGTCAGGCCGTCTGCCGGGCCCAGGCAGGGGTTGTTGGAGCGGTCGCAACGTTCTTCATGACGCACCAGCACCACCAGGTCTCCGTTGCGCCAGGCTTCCAGGGCGCCCGAGGTAAGCAGGCGATGGCCGACGCCCAGGTCCAGGGGCGATCGTGGCCACCAGATAAACGCGGTCACCGCCAGGCTGACCATCACGATACCTGCCACGCCAAGCCATAGCTTGTTCAGCTGTTTTAAAAAGGCCCAGCGCGAGCGAGACTTGCTCAGAGTCAGGTCAACCACACTATTCACCATTGGTAACTTCCAGGCGTGATCCGGTAACTGGCAGCGGCAAGTTAGGCAGGGCGCCAAGTGAAGAGCGCTTATGCAGGAATGTGCAAAAGCGTGTCACAGGCGCGCTGTCTTTTTGCTGAACATACCAATATAAAAAATTGTTCACGTGCGCTAACCGGCGTTTGAAAAAATCGGCCTGTTATGTGCTCATGGGCGGCAATTTAAAGTGCGGCAGGTGGCAGCCGAGTGAAATCGATGTGAAAAATTTGCTGAGGGTCATGGGGCGCTCCTTTTGCCCATGGTTGTGACATAAAAATGTGACAACCGTTATTCTCGGGCTCAGTCCAGAGGCCGGTGGGGAATGATGATGCTGCAGGTACAAGGGGTGTTTAAAAGCTATGGCACACCGCAGGGGCCGTTGGCCGTGCTGGCGGGTGTCGACCTGTACCTGGGAGAGCGTAGCAGTCTTGCGCTGATGGGCGAGTCCGGCAGCGGAAAAAGTACCTTGCTGCACCTCGTGGCCGGCCTGGACCAGGTAGACCGTGGCAGCATCCAGGTCGGCGATCAGCGCCTGGACCAGATGAGCGAAGCGCAACTGGCCCACTGGCGCCGCACCGAGATCGGCCTGGTGTTCCAGCAGTTCAACCTGATCGGCAGCCTGCGGGTTGAAGACAACCTGGCGTTCCAGGCGCGCCTGGCCGGGCGCCTCGATCCGGCGTGGCAAGCACAGCTTGTTGAGCGACTCGGCCTGGGCGACTTGCTCAAGCGTTATCCCGAGCAACTGTCCGGCGGCCAGCAACAGCGGGTGGCGGTAGGGCGAGCCCTGGCGTCGCGGCCCGGCTTGCTGCTGGCGGACGAACCCACCGGCAACCTCGACGAAGCCACCAGCGACGAAGTGCTGCAACTGCTGCTGGACCTGCTGCGCGACAGCCCCACCAGTTTGTTGATGGTCACCCACAGCCCGCGCATCGCCGCGCGCCTGGACCAGCAGGTGGTGTTGCACCGCGGCCAGGTACTCGCGGCGGACGCCCGCTGAAGTGCGCGTCTTCTATTGGACACTGCGCGCGTTGCTCAGCCATTGGCGCCGACACCCCGTGCAGTTCTTCAGCGTGCTCACCGGCCTGTGGCTGGCCACTGCGCTGTTGACCGGCGTGCAAGCCCTCAACAGCCAGGCGCGGGACAGTTATGCCCGGGCCAGCCAACTGATCGGCGGCGAACCCCAGGCAAGCCTCAGCGCGCCGGACGGGGCCAGCTTCCCCCAGGCGCTGTTTGCCGAGCTGCGCCGCGCCGGGTGGCCGGTGTCGCCGGTGGTGCAGGGCCGTGTGACACTCAAGGGGCATGAAGACCAGCGCCTGCAAGTGATGGGCATCGACCCTGTGTCGCTGCCCGGCGGTGGCGCGGTGGCCGGGCAGACCCTGGACCGGGCGCAGATGGTCGCGTTCTTCAACCCGCCGGGCCGCACCTGGATCGCGCCGCAGACCTTGCAGGCACTGGGCCTGAAAGAAGGCGACCAGCCGCTGACGGCCGCCGGGCTGGCGCTGCCGCCACTGCACGTGCAACCGGACATGGCTCCGGGATTATTGCTGACCGATATCGGCTTCGCCCAACCGCTGCTGGACATGCCCCAGCGCCTGTCGCGGTTGTTGCTGGACAAGGCCTTTGCCGCCGCTCATCCCGCCTTGCCGCCGGCAGTGGGTGCGCAGCTTCAGCTCAAGCAGGCCGAGGAAAATAACCTCGCGCGCCTCACCGAAAGCTTCCACCTGAACCTCGACGCACTGGGCTTTTTGTCCTTTGTGGTGGGACTATTTATCGTGCACGCCGCCATTGGCCTGGCCCTGGAGCAACGGCGCGGCCTGTTGCGAACCTTGCGTGCGTGCGGGGTGAGCGCGCGGATGCTGATCCTCAGCCTGGCCGTGGAACTGGGTGGCATGGCCGTACTCGGCGGCCTGGTGGGCGTGGCCAGTGGGTACTTGCTGGCCAGTCTGTTGCTGCCGGACGTGGCTGCCAGCTTGCGCGGCCTTTACGGCGCCGAGGTACCTGGCCAATTGAGCCTCAGCCCGCTGTGGTGGCTCAGTGGCCTGGGCCTGGGTTTGCTCGGCGCCTTGCTCGCCGGCGCCAGTAGTTTGTGGCGGGCGGCGCGTTTGCCATTGTTGGCGCTGGCCAATGCCCAAGCTTGGCACCAGGCCCATGGGCGCTGGCTGCGACGCCAGGGTTGGGTGGCCGGCGCTGCCTTATTGATCGCGCTGCTGGCACTGGTATTCGGCGATAGCCTGGCCAGCGGTTTTGTGTTGATGGCCGCTTTGTTGCTGGGCGCTGCGCTGGGCTTGCCGGTGGTGCTCAATGGTGTGCTCAAGGCGGTATTGGGGCGCAGCCGTTCGGTGCTGGGCCAATGGTTTCTCGCCGATTGCCGCCAGCAATTGCCGGCCCTGAGCCTGGCGCTGATGGCCTTGCTGCTGGCATTGGCCGCCAATATCGGCGCGGGCTCGATGACCTCGGGCTTTCGCCAGACCTTCAACAACTGGCTGGAGCAACGCCTGACCGCCGAGCTGTACCTCAACCCGCAAAACCCGGCGCAGGCCGAACAGTTGCACACCTGGCTGGTGCAGCAACCGCTGGTGCAGACGGTACTGCCTACCTGGCAGGTCGCGGTGCAGTTGCAAGGTTGGCCAGCGGACCTGTTCGGTGTGGTCGACGACTCCACCTATCGCCAGCATTGGCCGTTGCTGGAAGCCGCAGCAGACCCATGGGGCCAGTTGCTGCAAGACGACACCCTGATGCTCAGCGAGCAAATGGCACGCAGGCTCAAGGTGCGGCTGGGCGATGTGATCAATATCCCTACGCCCCAAGGTCCATGGTCGCCCAAGGTTGTGGGGATTTACGCCGACTACGGCAATCCCAAGGGCCACTTGCTGGTGAACTCACGGCACCTGTTGCAGCACTGGCCGGGATTGTCGCCGGCGCGATTCAACCTGCGGGTATTGCCGGGCAACGTGCCACCGCTGGTGCGTGAAGTGCAGGACCGGTTTGCCCTGGAAGACAGCCGCATCGTCGACCAGCAACAGCTCAAGGGTTGGTCGAGCCAGGTCTTCGAACGCACCTTTGCCGCCACCGCCGCCCTTAACAGCCTGACCCTGGGCGTGGCTGGCGTGGCGTTGTTCATCAGCCTGCTGACCCAGAGCCAAAGCCGTCTTGGCCAGTTGGCACCATTGTGGGCGCTGGGCGTGACACGGCGCCAATTGATGCTGCTCAACCTCGGCCAAACCTGGCTGCTGGCGGTGCTGACCCTGGTGCTGGCGTTGCCGTTGGGCTTGCTGCTGGCCTGGTGCCTGGATGTGGTGATCAACGTCCAGGCCTTCGGCTGGCGCCTGCCGTTGCAGGTGTTCCCGTGGCAGCTGGCGCAATTGCTGGGCCTGGCGATGTTGGCCACCTTGCTGGCTTCGGCGTGGCCGTTGTGGCAGTTGTACCGCAGCCGCCCGGCGGATTTGCTGAGGACTTTTGCCAATGAAGATTAAGTACCTGCTGTGGGCGACGTTCCTGCTGCTGGGCGCCTGCGATAAACCGCCTGCGCCGGAAGAAAGTTTTGCCGGGCTGGGCAGCCAGGCCGCGGACTTCGCCCAAGTGGTGCCCGGCAAGGTTTTCAGCTTCCCCGAGGACCACGGCCCCCATGACGGCTATCGCATCGAATGGTGGTACCTCACCGCCAACCTCAAGGACGCCGAGGGCAATGCCTACGGCGTGCAATGGACGTTGTTTCGCAACGCGCTCAAGGCCGGGCCGACGCAACCGGGCTGGCATGACTCGACGATCTGGCTGGGCCACGCCGCCGTCACCTCGGCCACTCGCCATTACGCCGCCGAACGCTA
Organism: Pseudomonas sp. K2I15; assembly: GCF_002204795.1. GTDB lineage: Bacteria > Pseudomonadota > Gammaproteobacteria > Pseudomonadales > Pseudomonadaceae > Aquipseudomonas. Next base: position 1,529 of record NZ_NIXO01000095.1, on the reverse strand, counting down.
TGCACGCGGCGGCGTGGGGCAGGCGGGGGCGCAGGCGGCGCCGTTCAATGCCTGGATCGATGACTGGAATTTTGCCACCCGCCCCGGTGCCGCCAGCGCCTTGGTGGATATGCAACTTGCGGCGGCCGGCGAGCATTTCAACTACGACCTGCACCTGACCTCCAGCCGCCCGTTGGTGCTGCAGGGCGATAACGGCTACAGCCGCAAATCCGACCAGGGCCAGGCGTCGTACTACTACAGCCAGCCGTTTTTCGACGCTGACGGCAGCGTGACCATCGACAACAAAACCTACCAGGTCACCGGTACCGCCTGGCTCGACCGCGAATGGAGTAGCCAGCCACTGACCGCCAACCAAACCGGCTGGGACTGGTTCTCCCTGCACCTGGACAGCGGCGAGCAGTTGATGCTGTTTCGGGTGCGGCAGAAGGAGGGACCGTCGTACCTCACCGGCACCTGGATCGACAAGCAGGGCCACACACAGACCCTGCACAACCAGGACATCCAACTGACGCCACTGGGTACCACCGCGATAGATGGACGCAGCATTCCCACCCAGTGGTCGCTGAAAATTCCGGGCAAGAATCTTGATATCACCACTGAAGCGGTCAATCCAAAAGCCTGGATGAACCTGAGCATTCCTTATTGGGAAGGGCCGGTGAAATTTCAGGGCGGGGTGGGGTACCTGGAGATGACGGGGTACTGATTCAGGTGCTTTTTGTAGGTTGTAATCACCTGCCAGGTAGGTGATTTCCCAAATGTAATTTCAGCCGTCCCGGGCTTGTGTCCGAGCCGTGTTCGCCTACTTATATTCCGACGCCATATTCATTACATCAGGGATGTAAGTAATGGCGCAGGGATACATCAATGACCGCACCACGGACTATCCCAGTTTGAAATCCCGGTTGCTTGCCGGGTCCAGCTTGCAACTCGCCGATCAATTCGATGCACTGAACCTGCACTTACTCCAGGCCCGATTGGTGACGCCGGGGCAGATGGTGATCATTCCTAATGATTATGGCGTGGCTTGCACGGCCGATGATGCTTGGTTGATGCGTCATGCCCAGGAGATTCGGCGCAATCTGGAGCTGGATGCATCGGCAGGGACGGCGGTGATCCATAACTACGACCTGTTGCAAAGTTTATTAGCTTACAGCTCGGTGGGCGTGGGCAGTTCGACGGCGGCCTGGGGGCGACATCTGGACGAGGTGAAGCACACGCTGGAAGAGATTGAACGGCTGCATCAGCAGTTCAAGGGCGGTGCGTTTAACAAGGAAACGTTTATCCAGCAGCGGCAGAGGTTGTTCCGGCGTTTGGATACTCAACTGCAAGGCGCGGCGCGATTTGGCACGAGCCTGAAAACCAATAAATCGCTGAAAAAAGTGCTGGGTATTTCCACCAAAAGTTATCTGCACAAGAGTGAAATCGTGGGCTATACGCAGCGGGTTCGCAGCATTGCCGAGACGTCGAGGTTTTTGGGCAAGGGGACGTATGTGGGGCTGGCGTTGGATGTGGGGGTTGCGGGGTTGGAG
>NZ_NIXO01000094.1 GCF_002204795.1 Pseudomonas sp. K2I15 | reverse complement strand
GGCGATGTTGTGAGTCAGTTCCAGTGCCCGAGCGAGACGCATAAAAAAATCCGATGCCAATACAGGCATCGGATTTTGATTTCTTGCGGCCAAAGGTCAAGCAAGAGGGCTTAACTGATCGGCATTAGCCTTTTGAGGCCTCTTTTTTTTGCGCGTTTTAAACCACTGTAGGAGCGAGCTTGCTCGCGAAAAACTCCAAGTCGACGCGTTTAACCAGAAAACCCGCGTCATCATTCACCATCTTCGCGAGCAAGCTCGCTCCTACACAACGCGGTAAGCGTTATATCTTGCCGAGCAACAACAGAATCAGCAGGACTACCAACACGGTACCGAGAATACCCGATGGCCCGTAACCCCAGTTGCGTGAGTGAGGGAACACTGGAAGACCGCCGACCAGCAGGAGGATCAGAATAATGATAAGAATGAGGCTCATGTTTTGTTTTCCTTATTGTCTTCTGAAAAGACCTGTTATTTAACGAATATGCCCGACAGCTAACACGGACGCCTTAATAACTCCGACCGGTGCGTTTGGCAGAAAATTCCGTGTTTTTTTAAAGCATTTTGCGAAGTTGCTTATTTCCTTTAACACCGTTGCAAATAGCTGCGCTTAGTTCAAATAAATTGAACTTGCAACCTTTGACGCCCTCCGACCCGGCTCGCGGTTTGCCCGGGGCATTCAGCAGTCTGATGGTGCGTGGGTGTAGGAAAAACCTTCGCTACACTGCGGCTCACTTCTTCCGTGAACCACAAGGCTACTTTCCTATGCAAAATCGCATGATGATCACCGGCGCCGGTTCTGGTCTGGGTCGCGAAATCGCTCTGCGCTGGGCCCGTGAGGGTTGGCAGTTGGCCTTGTCGGACGTCAGCGAAGCGGGCCTGCAAGAAACCCTCAAGCTCGTACGCCAGGCCGGTGGTGACGGTTTCACCCAGCGTTGCGACGTGCGCGACTACAGCCAGCTCACCGCCTTCGCACAGGCCTGTGAGGAAAAGCTCGGCGGCATCGATGTGATCGTCAACAACGCCGGTGTGGCGTCGGGCGGGTTCTTCAGCGAACTGTCCCTGGAAGACTGGGACTGGCAGATCGCAATCAACCTCATGGGGGTGGTCAAGGGCTGCAAGGCGTTCCTGCCGCTGCTGGAAAAGAGCAAGGGCCGCATCATCAACATCGCCTCCATGGCCGCCCTGATGCAGGGCCCGGCCATGAGCAACTACAACGTGGCCAAGGCCGGCGTGGTGGCGCTCTCGGAAAGCCTGTTGGTGGAACTCAAGCAGCAGGAAGTCGGGGTGCACGTGGTGTGCCCGTCGTTCTTCCAGACCAACCTGCTGGATTCCTTCCGCGGGCCGACGCCAGCGATGAAGGCCCAAGTGGGCAAACTGCTGGAAAGCTCGCCGATTACTGCCGCAGAGATCGCCGACTACATCTACCAGCAGGTGGCTGAAGGGCAATTCATGATCCTGCCCCACGAGCAGGGGCGCATGGCCTGGGCGCTGAAGCAGAAGAACCCACAGTTGCTCTATGACGAAATGACCGTGATGGCGGACAAGATGCGGGCCAAGGCTCAATCGCAGGTGGCAAAAGGCTGAATCTCAGGTGAGTACCTAATGGGGTGAAGGGCGCTTGATGTGGCGAGGGAGCTTGCTCCCGTTGGGCTGCGCAGCAGCCCCAAAACCTGCCGCCAAAGTCTTCCTGGAAGAGTGCGTTGACCTTATTGGGGCGCTTCGCACCCCAACGGGAGCAAGCTCCCTCGCCACAGAGATCAACCGTTTATGTGAACATCGCGTTTAGTTCTGATGTGTAATTCGCGACTAATCGTCGGTTGTCTGTAAGGCAACTTACCAGTCTGTGTAAGGCGTGCCTGTTTAACCTGAAGGCTATTGATGGTGATGGGCGGGGAGCGCATGGTCGGGGTTCGGTAACTTAAAAAGGACGAACCCCATGCTGGTATTAAGCCGCGCGGTAGGCGAAATAATCTCGGTGGGTGACCAGATCACTCTGCGGATTCTGGAAGTGAGCGGCACCCAGGTGAAACTCGGTGTCGAAGCGCCGGTAGGGGTCAATGTGCACCGGGCGGAGGTCTATCAGAAGATCCTCAGCCGCCAGGGGCAACAGGAGGCCCAGCCGGTGGCCAATCCCTGAGGGTCATTCGAACAGATGCTTGGGCACATCGTGCTTGAGCATCAACTGGCACTGCTCGCTCTCGGGGTCGAAAACAATCAGCGCCTGGCCCTTGGTCAACGCTTGGCGTACCCGCAGCACCCGGGTCTCCAGGGGCGTGTCGTCGCCATTGTCGGTGCCGTCGCGGGTCACGAAGTCTTCGATGAGGCGGGTCAGGGTGTCGACTTCAAGTGCATCGTAGGGAATCAGCATACAGGCCTCAGCTAAGGAATCCCGGCGATGCTACTGCGCCGGGACCCCAGTTGCCAGTCTCAGGTTTTTTGACCCACCAGGCTGTCCACCGATGGCACGCGGGTATCACTCTCCATCTGCGTGTCGTGTTCGATCTGGTGGCTGAAGCGGTCAAGTGAGCCTTTGGCCGGCTGAGCATCACTGGCAAATACCGGCGGGCTGAGGATGTAGGCGCCCAGCAGGCGGCTCAACGCCGCCAGGCTGTCGATATGCGTGCGCTCATAGCCGTGGGTGGCATCGCAACCAAACGCCAGTAGGGCGGTGCGAATGTCGTGGCCGGCGGTCACGGCCGAATGCGCGTCGCTGAAGTAATAGCGAAACAGGTCGCGACGCACCGGCAACTCATTCTCCGCCGCCAGGCGCAGCAGGTGTCGTGACAGGTGATAGTCGTACGGCCCGCCGGAATCCTGCATCGCCACACTCACCGCGTGTTCGCTGGAATGCTGCTCGTGGGCCACCGGCGCGATGTCGATGCCGACGAATTCACTCACATCCCACGGCAATGCCGCCGCCGCGCCACTGCCGGTTTCTTCGGTAATGGTGAACAACGGGTGGCAGTCGATCAGCAGCGGTTGGCCGCTGTCGACAATCGCCTTGAGCGCCGCCAGCAGCGCGGCAACCCCGGCTTTATCGTCCAGGTGGCGGGCGCTGATATGCCCGCTCTCGGTGAACTCCGGCAGCGGGTCGAACGCGACAAAATCGCCCACGCTGATGCCCAGGGAATCGCAATCGGCGCGGGTGGCGCAGTAGGCGTCCAGCCGCAGTTCGATGTGGTCCCAGCTGATGGGCATTTCATCCACGGCGGTATTGAACGCGTGCCCGGAGGCCATCAACGGCAACACGCTGCCGCGAATCACTCCGTTATCGGTAAACAGGCTGACACGGCTGCCTTCGGCAAAACGGCTGGACCAGCAGCCCACCGGTGCCAAAGTCAGGCGGCCGTTTTCCTTGATCGCCCGTACGGCGGCACCGATGGTGTCCAGGTGCGCGGAAACGGCGCGGTCGGGGCTGTTTTTCTGGCCCTTGAGGGTGGCGCGAATGGTGCCGCGCCGGGTCATCTCAAAGGGAATGCCCAGCTCTTCAAGGCGCTCGGCAACATAGCGCACGATGGTGTCGGTAAACCCGGTGGGGCTGGGGATGGCGAGCATTTCCAGCAGCACTTTTTGCAGGTAAGCGAGATCCGGTTCGGGGATGGTTCGGGTCATGGAAACTCCTGATGAGTTGAGGGCATCGATGGTTTCGATGAAAGGGGCGCCTCAGAGATTTGTGTTGGCTGTCCCGGCGCCTTCGCGAGCAAGCCCGCTCCCACAGGGGAAGGCATTCCAAATGTGGGAGCGGGCTTGCTCGCGAAGGCGCCAGTCAAGGCAACACCTTTCTCAAGCCGTCGGTTGGCTATGCGGGAATAACAAATCCACGAACTTTTCAGCCGTCGGCTGCGGTTCATGGTTGGCCAGCCCGGCCCGTTCGTTGGCTTCGATAAAGACGTAGTCCGGTTGGTCGGCGGCCGGCACCATCAGGTCCAGGCCCACCATGGGAATATCCAGGGCGCGGGCGGCACGCACGGCGGCGTCGACCAGGGTCGGGTGGAGGATGGCGGTGACGTCTTCCAGGCAACCGCCGGTGTGCAGGTTGGCGGTACGCCGCACGGCCAGGCGTTCGCCACGGGGCAGGATGCTGCTGTAGTCGTAGCCGGCGGCGTGCAGGGTGCGTTGGGTTTCGTTGTCCAGGGGGATTTTGCTTTCGCCATCGGTGGCGGCCTGGCGTCGGCGGCTCTGGGCCTCGATCAAGGCGCCGATGGAGTGCTGGCCATCGCCGGTGACTTCCGCCGGGCGGCGAATGGCGGCGGCGACCACTTCAAAACCGATCACCAGAATGCGCAGGTCGAGGCCTTCGTGGAAGCTTTCCAGCAGCACACGCGTGTCGAACTGACGGGCCGCTTCAATGGCTTTTTGCACGTCTTCAATGGTCTGCAAATCCACCGCCACGCCCTGGCCTTGCTCGCCATCCAGCGGTTTGACCACAATGCGCTGGTGTTCGTCGAGAAACTCCAGGTTGTCATCGGCACTGCCGGCCAACTGTTGCTCCGGCAGCTTCAGGCCAGCGGCCTTGAGCACCTTGTGGGTCAGGCTCTTGTCCTGGCACAGGGTCATGCTGATGGCGCTGGTCAGGTCGCTGAGGGATTCGCGGCAACGCACCCGGCGGCCACCGTGGCTCAAGGTGAACAGGCCGGCGTCGGCGTCATCCACTTGCACATCAATCCCGCGCCGATGGGCTTCCTCGACGATGATCCGCGCATAAGGGTTGAACCCCGCTTGCGGGCCAGGGCCGAGGAACAGCGGCTGGTTGATGCCGTTCTTGCGCTTGATGGCGAAGGTGGTCAGGGCGCGAAAACCGAGCTTGGCGTAGAGACTTTTCGCCTGGCGGTTGTCATGCAACACCGACAGGTCGAGGTAGCTCAGGCCACGGCTCATGAAGTGTTCGATCAAGTGTCGCACCAGCACTTCACCCACGCCGGGGCGGGTGCATTGCGGGTCGACCGCCAGGCACCAGAGGCTGCAGCCGTTTTCCGGGTCGTGGAAGGCTTTCTGATGGTTCAGGCCCATCACGCTGCCGATTACCGCGCCGCTGTCTTCGTCCTCGGCCAGCCAATATACCGGGCCGCCTTGGTGCCGTGGGGTCAGCAAGGCCGGGTCGACCGGCAACATGCCGCGCCCCTGATACAGCTGGTTCACCGCCTGCCAATCCGCCTCGCTCTGCACCCGGCGAATCCGGAAACCGCGAAACACCCGGGTGGCCGGGCGATAGTCGGTGAACCACAGGCGCAAGGTATCGGACGGGTCGAGAAACAACTGCTGCGGATCAATCCCGAGGATCTGCTGCGGCGCCGCCACATACAGCGCGATATCGCGCTCGCCGGGCTGCTCGTTGAGCAACTCCCGGGCCAGGCTCGCCGGGTCCGGGAAGGTATGGCCGATCAACAGCCGGCCCCAGCCGCAATGCACGGCAATCGGCGTGGGGTCCAGTTCGCTGCCGTCTTCGGCGAAGCGGGCTTGCAGGCGCTCGTAGGAGGGCGCCTGGCCCCGCAGCAAGCGTTGGCTGTAAGCCGTGGCATGAGGTTTCATGAATCAGATTCCTTGTTCGCTGAGCCACAGGTTCAGCGCCGCCAGTTGCCACAGCTTGGAGCCGCGCAACGGGGTCAATTGGCCTTGGGGATCGGTGAGCAGGCGGTCGAGCATCGCCGGGTTGAACAGGCCGCGATCCTGGCTTGGGTCCAGCAACAGGTCGCGTACCCAGTTCAAGGTATCGCCTTGCAAATGCTTGAGGCCGGGCACCGGGAAATAGCCTTTCTTGCGGTCGATGACTTCGCTCGGAATCACCCGGCGCGCAGCTTCCTTGAGCACTTGCTTGCCGCCGTCCGGCAGCTTGAATTTGCCCGGCACACGGGCCGACAGCTCCACCAGGCGGTAGTCGAGGAACGGCGTACGCGCTTCCAGGCCCCAGGCCATGGTCATGTTGTCGACGCGCTTGACCGGGTCATCCACCAGCATCACGGTGCTGTCCAGGCGCAGGGCTTTGTCCACCGCGGCATCGGCGCCGGGCTGGGCAAAATGCTCGCGCACGAAGTCACCGGCGGCATCATTCGCAGTCAGCCATTTGGGGGCGACGGTGGCGGCGTAGTCGTCGTAGCTGCGGTCGAAAAACGCATCGCGGTAGGCGGCATACGGATCGCTCGCCCCGTCCACTTGCGGGTACCAGTGGTAACCGGCGAACAGCTCATCAGCGCCCTGGCCGCTCTGCACCACCTTGCAATGCTTGGCCACTTCCCGGGACAGCAGGTAGAAGGCGATGCAGTCATGGCTGACCATCGGCTCGCTCATCGCGCGGAAGGCCGCTGGCAGTTGCTCGATGATTTCGCTCTCGGCGATGCGCAGTTGGTGGTGCCGGGTGCCGTAATGCTTGGCGATCAAATCCGAATACTGGAACTCGTCGCCGCGCTCGCCACCGGCGTCTTCAAAGCCGATGGAAAAGGTCGACAGGTCCTGCACGCCAACTTCCCGCAACAGGCCTACCAGCATGCTCGAATCGACACCGCCCGAGAGCAGCACGCCCACATCCACCGCCGCCCGCTGCCGAATCGCCACGGCTTCGCGGGTGCTGTCGAGCACGCGGTCGGTCCAGTCTTCGAGGGTCAGGCTGGCTTCATCGGCGTGAGGGCCGTAAGGCAGGGTCCACCAGGTTTTTTGTTCGGTGTTACCGTCTGCATCTATGCGCATCCACGATGCAGGCGGCAGTTTTTCAATGCCCGCCAACAACGTGCGCGGTGCAGGCACCACCGCGTGAAAGTTCAGGTAGTGATTGAGCGCCACCGGATCGAGGATCGGGTTGATATCGCCGCCCTTGAGCAGCGCTGGCAGGGCCGAGGCAAAACGCAGGCGCTGGCCGGTGCGCGACAGGTACAGCGGCTTCACGCCGAGACGGTCACGGGCGATAAACAGGCGCTGGGCATCACGCTCCCAGATGGCGAAGGCGAACATGCCGTTGAGCTTGGGCAGCAAGGCTTCGCCCCAGGCGTGATAACCCTTGAGCAGCACTTCGGTGTCGCCGCCGGAATAGAACGCATAGCCCAGCGCTTCAAGCTCTGTGCGCAGTTCCGGGAAGTTGTAGATCGCGCCGTTGAATGCCAGGGACAGCCCCAGTTGGGCGTCGACCATCGGTTGGGCGGAGCCGTCCGACAGGTCCATGATTTTCAGGCGTCGATGGCCCAGGGCAATCGGCCCTTGGGCGTGAAAACCCCATGCATCGGGGCCTCGGGGGGCGAGGTGATGGGTGATTCGTTCCACAGCTGCCAGGTCGGCAGGTTGGTGATCAAAGCGTAACTCGCCAGCTAATCCGCACATAAATTCCTTACCGGTTTTTCCGTTGGGGAGGATAGAAATGCAGCCCGCTAATACGGCGGGTACCCAGAGACTGACCCGGGTAAATTGCGGGAGTTTTAGAACAATCCGTTATAAGGCAATGAGCCTTGACGGGCTGGGGCCCGTCGTGGCGCTCAGGATTTGCTTGCGTTGCCGCGAATCAGGGCGCGCAGCGCGAACCGATTTGGGTGGCAGGCTTCGCTGACACTGCGCGGCAGCGGCAGCGGCTCATCGGCGAGCCAGGCGGCGAGCAGTTCGCTGCACAGTGGCGCGGTGACCAGCCCGCGTGAGCCATGGCCACTGTTGATATACACGCCATTGAGCCACGGGCACGGCGCATCAGGGGCGTGACGGGCGTCTTTGCTGAGGGCGGCGTAGGTGTGGTCAAACGCCTCGCGCGCAGCCAGCGGCCCGACGATCGGCAAGTAGTCCGGGCTGGTGCAGCGGAACGCGGCGCGGCCTTCGAGCTGTTCGGGTGCCAGGTTATCGGCGCCCAGGCGTTGCAGCAGGTCGACGGAGATTTCTCGCAGCATCTCGAGATTGCCCACGTGCTCGGCAACTGTTGGTGTAAGGTCGTCGTTCTTGAAGTCAAAGCTGGCGCCGAGTGTGTGTTCTCCCAGGCGTGGCGGGGCGACGTAACCCTCGGCGCAAACCACGGTGGCCAGTACCTGGCTTTGTGCGGTTTGCGGCAATCGGGTGATTTGCCCGCGAATGCGTTTGAGGGGCAAGTCAGCGCTGAAGGAAAAACGCTTTATCTCCGCTGCGCCAGCCAGTACTACCACGCTGGCGCAGGCTAGTACGGTGTCGCCATGCAACGCTTGCCACTGACCGTCGACCTGCTTCAGCTCAAGCGCGTCATGGTGGTGGAGCACTTCAATCAACGGATGCTTCGCTTGCCACTGGCACAGCGCGGGCGGGTGTACCCAGCCGCCCTCGGGGAAGAACAAGCCGCCTTGTTCCAGCGTTATCCCGGCTCGTGTCTGGGCCTGTTCTTTATCCAGCAGGTGCAGCAGGTCTGGGGCGAAGGCGCTGGCCAACTGCGCCTGACGCTCGGCCTCCTTGGCATTGAAGGCCAGTTGCAACACGCCGCAGCCATCCCAGTCCACACCGCGTTGCAGATGTTCCAGCAGGCGCCGCGTGTGGCCGAAACCGCTGAGAATCAATTGCGAGAGTGCCGTGCCATGGGCTGAAAGCTTGAGGTACAACACCCCTTGCGGGTTGCCGGAGGCTTCCTGTGCGAGCGCTGCGTGGCGCTCCAGCAAGCTGACCTGCCAGCCCCGTGCTGCGAGGCTGGCGGCCGTGGCGCAACCGGCCAGGCCACCGCCGATCACGAGTGCGCGGCGCTCACCCGCCAGTGGCGCCGGGCGGGCGAACCAGGGTTTGACTGCGGTCGGTGCAGGCGCCTCGGCGGGCCAGCCAAGAAACTCACCCCGCAGGATTTCCCACTTGTGGCCAATGCCCGGCGTGCGCTTCATCTTGAACCCGGCGGCGTTGATCAACCGCCGCACCCAGCCGGTGCTGGTAAAGGTGCTGATGGTCGAGCCCGGTGCCGCCAGCCGCGCCAGTTCGGCAAACAGCTCGGCGGTCCACATGTCGGGGTTTTTCGCCGGGGCGAAACCGTCGAGGAACCATGCGTCAATCTGCGCATCCAGTTGCGGCAATTGCTCCAGGGCGTCGCCGATCAGCAACGTCAGGGTGACGCGGCCGTTGTCCAGGATCAGCCGCTGGAAGCCTTGATGGATCGCGATGTACTGCGCCAGCAATTGTTCGGCAAACGGTGCAAGTTCGGACCAGAGGGCGAGGGCGCGTTGCAGGTCGGCGTGGCTCAGCGGGTATTTTTCCACACTCACAAAATGCAGGCGCGCGCCCGCCACGGCGTGTTCTTCGAACAGCTGCCAGGCGCACAGAAAATTCAGCCCGGTGCCGAAGCCGGTCTCACCGATCACCAGCCGCCCGCCCACTGGCAGCGCAGCAAAACGCTCCTGTAAACGGTTCTGTTCGAGGAACACGTAGCGGGTCTCTTCAAGGCCCGACTTGTCGGAGAAGTACACATCATCGAAGACCCGCGAATGCGGGCGACCTTGGTCATCCCAGTCGAGCTGGGCGTGGGATACGGGATTCATGGGCGGCTCATAAAATAAAGCAGGCAAAGGCAAGGCGGCCATTCTAGCCGATCAACAGGGTTGTCATTGATCCATGGCAAGCCGCTGTGGAATTTCCTGCCGCGTGTTGTTGCCCAATCCGCTAGTCTTGATCACTTCTGGAACGGAGCCGCCCATGTTCGAATCTGCCGAAATCGGTCACGCCATCGACAAAGAAACCTACGACGCCGAAGTACCGGCCTTGCGCGAAGCCTTGCTGGAAGTGCAGTACGAACTGCAGCAGCAAAAGCGCTTCCCGGTGATCATCCTGATCAACGGCATTGAAGGCGCCGGCAAGGGCGAAACCGTCAAGCTGCTGAATGAATGGATGGACCCGCGCCTGATCGAGGTGCGCACCTTCGACCAGCAGACCGACGAAGAGTTGGCCCGCCCGCCGGCCTGGCGCTACTGGCGCCAGCTTCCGGCAAAAGGCCGAATGGGCATCTTTTTTGGCAACTGGTACAGCCAGATGCTGCAGGGTCGCGTGCATGGCGAGATCAAGGATGCGCGGCTGGACCAGGCCATCGCCGGTGCCGAGCGCCTGGAGAAGATGCTCTGCGATGAAGGCGCGCTGATCTTCAAGTTCTGGTTTCACCTCTCCAAAAAACAGATGAAATCCCGGCTCAAGGCCTTGCAGGACGATCCGCTGCACAGCTGGCGCATCAGCCCGCTGGACTGGCAGCAGTCAAAGACCTATGACAAATTTGTGCATTTCGGCGAGCGCATACTACGCCGCACCAGCCGTGACTATGCGCCGTGGTATGTGATCGAAGGGGTGGATGCGCACTACCGTGGGCTGACCGTGGGCAAGATCCTGCTCGAAGGCCTGCAAAACGCCTTGAAAGTGCCCAAGGGTAAAACCAGCGGCATGAACCCGGCCCCGCTGCCGTCGGCGGTTGACCAGATGAGCCTGCTGAACAGCCTGGACATGACCCTGAGCCTTGAAAAGGACGATTACGAAGAACAACTGATCACCGAACAGGCGCGGTTCTCCGGGCTGATGCGCGACAAGCGCATGCGCAAGCACGCGTTGGTGACGGTGTTTGAAGGCAACGACGCTGCGGGCAAAGGGGGCGCCATCCGCCGCGTGGCGGCAGCCCTCGACCCCCGGCAGTACCACATCGTACCGATTGCGGCGCCCAGCGAAGACGAGCGCGCCCAGCCTTACCTGTGGCGTTTCTGGCAAAAAATTCCGTCGCGCGGCATGTTCACCGTGTTCGACCGCTCCTGGTACGGCAGGGTGCTGGTGGAGCGCATCGAAGGCTTCTGCACGCCCACGGACTGGATGCGCGCCTACGGCGAGATCAACGACTTTGAAGAGCAACTGCGCGACGCCGGGGTGATCGTGGTCAAGTTCTGGCTGGCGATCGACAAGCAGACGCAGTTGGAGCGGTTCCAGGCCCGCGAGGAAATCCCGTTCAAACGCTTCAAGATCACCGAAGACGACTGGCGTAACCGCGACAAGTGGGACGACTACCGGGCGGCTGTGGGTGACATGGTCGACCGCACCAGCACTGAGATTGCACCGTGGACGTTGGTTGAGGCGAATGACAAGCGGTGGGCGCGGGTAAAGGTGTTGCGCACCATCAACCTGGCACTTGAAGAAGCGTTCGACAAGACCGACAAGCATGACAAAAAGGGCAAGAAGAAGTAGCGCCATGCTTTTGCATACGCGGGATGAATGATTGTCGCGGTTGAAGAGGGCGGGATCTATGCTCGATCCATCTCTCAACAACCACAACCATTGAGGTAGCCCATGCGTGAAGTAGTGATCGTCGACAGCGTGCGAACCGGCCTGGCCAAGTCCTTTCGCGGCAAGTTCAACCAGACCCGCCCCGATGACATGGCTGCCCATTGCGTCAACGCGCTGCTGACCCGCAACGGCATCGACCCGGCCAGCGTCGAGGACTGCATCGTGGGCGCCGGCTCCAACGAAGGTGCGCAGGGCTACAACATTGGCCGCAACGTGGCGGTGTTGTCGCGCCTCGGTACGGGTACGGCGGGCATGACCCTCAATCGTTTCTGTTCCTCGGGCTTGCAGGCGATCGCGATTGCGGCCAACCAGATTGCTTCCGGTTGCAGCGACATCATTGTTGCCGGCGGGGTTGAGTCGATCAGCCTGACCATGAAGAGTGTGAACACTGACAACCTGATTAACCCGTTGCTCAAGGAGCAGGTGCCGGGCATTTACTTTCCTATGGGGCAGACGGCGGAGATTGTTGCGCGGCGGTATCACGTCAGTCGTGAAGAGCAGGACCTGTATGCGCTGCAAAGCCAGCAGCGTACGGCTCAGGCGCAGGCTGACGGGTTGTTCGATGATGAAATCGTGCCGATGGCGGTGAAGTACAAGGTTGAGGACAAGAACACCGGGGCGGTGCAAGTGTTGGACGGGGTTGTGGATCGTGATGATTGCAATCGTGCGGATACGACCTTGGCCAGCCTTGCGGGGTTGAAGCCGGTGTTTGCCGAGGATGGGTCGGTGACGGCGGGGAATTCGTCGCAGTTGTCTGATGGGGCTTCGATGACGTTGGTGATGAGCCTGGAAAAAGCGTTGGAGTTGGGGCTTAAGCCGAAGGCGTTTTTTCGCGGGTTTACGGTGGCTGGGTGTGAGCCGGATGAGATGGGCATTGGGCCGGTTTTTTCGGTGCCCAAGTTGCTCAAGGCGCGTGGGCTGGCGGTGGCGGATATTGATTTGTGGGAGTTGAATGAGGCGTTTGCTTCGCAGTGCCTTTATGCGCGTAATCGGCTTGAGATTGATAATGCCAAGTACAACGTTAATGGGGGGTCTATTTCGATTGGGCATCCGTTTGGGATGACGGGGTCGCGGCAGGTGGGGCATCTGGTGCGGGAGTTGCAGCGGCGGAATTTGCGTTATGGCATCGTTACTATGTGCGTTGGCGGGGGGATGGGGGCTACGGGGTTGTTTGAAGCGGTGCGGTAGGTTTGGTTGGGGGTGGAGTACATATCCGTTGTTGCGGTAACGGCTACTTATGGTTTCGCTCTTACAGCGAGTCACTTTTGAAAAGCGTGTACGGACCGGACACATGGTGGACACATGTGCGGGGACATGGTTGACACATTATGAACCGTAATCAGGCTGTTTCACGTCGATCGTTCGCAAAAAATGATGGCAAAAATAAACGTCAAACAGCCCG
>NZ_NIXO01000093.1 GCF_002204795.1 Pseudomonas sp. K2I15 | reverse complement strand
GGGCTTGCTCGCGAATGCGGTGGTTCAGTCGATATATCCAGCGACTGACACACCGCTTTCGCGAGCAAGCCCGCTCCCACAGGTGGGGCAGCGTCAGGCTTACAACCCCAGCTCTGACAACCCTGGATGCTCATCCGGGCGCCGCCCCAGCGGCCAGTGGAACTTGCGTGCGCTTTCCTGAATCGGCATGTCGTTGATGCAGGCAAACCGGTTCGCCATCAAGCCGTTCTCATCAAACTCCCAGTTCTCGTTGCCGTAGGAACGGAACCAGTTGCCGGAGTCGTCATGCCACTCATAGGCATAGCGCACCGCAATGCGGTTGCCGGTAAACGCCCACAATTCCTTGATCAGCCGATAGTCCAGTTCCTTGGCCCATTTACGTTCCAGGAAGCCCTTGGCTTCTTCGCGGTTGTGGGCGAACTCGGCGCGGTTGCGCCATTGAGTGTCCAGGGTATACGCCAGGGACACCTGTTGCGGGTCTCGGGAGTTCCAGCCATCTTCGGCCAGGCGAATTTTTTCAATCGCCGATTCACGGGTGAACGGCGGCAACGGCGGGCGTACTTCAGCGTTGGATGACAAGGGACGGCTCCTTAACATGTTTAAAGTCAGGTCAAAGTTGCAATAAGGTTCGCGCCATCGATTGCGCGTTATCGGCAGCGGTTGAGTCGCCCATTACCAGGGCAACGGTAATGGCGCCATCAATCAGGATCAGCAGGTGCACGGCCTGGCGTTTCGGGTCGGGGGTGCCATGTGCTCGACAAAGTTCGAGGGCGTACTCGAACAGTTTCTGTTTATGGGCCTTGGCCAACAGGCGCACCGGGTCTTGCGGGTCGCCGGTTTCGCCGCTGGTGTTGATAAAGGCGCAGCCGCGAAAGTCGTCCGAGCCAAACCAGGTCTTTAGCGCGCTGAACACGCCCAGCAGACGCTCGCCGGTGGTCGCATGGCGTTCCACTTCGGTGCGCAGCCAATGCATCCAGCGCTCGTCGCGGCGCTGTAAGGCGGCGATCACCAGTTCGTCCTTGTTGGCGAAGTAGCGGTATACGCTCTTTCTGGAGACGCCGGCGGTCTTCACCAGAAGATCCATGCCGGTGGCAGCGATGCCGTTTCGGTAGATCAACTTTTCGGTAACGTCGAGGATAATGTCGCGAGTGATATCGTTCATGTAAACAAAAGTAGAACGACCGTTCTCCTTAGTCAATTAATTATTTTTTACGCGAGGGCGGGAAGACCTGAGCCACCCCATGGTGTAAGCTCTTGAGTCCTTCGGATTCGACCCATTGCGAGCCCTATGCCGTCGTTATTCAAACGCTCCCTGTTGCCCAAGCTGCGCGGTTTTCCCCTCACCCCCGACTCGATCGAGGTGCTGTCCGGCGCTGCGCAGTACCGCCGGTGCCTGCTGGAGAAAATTTCCCAGGCCACCCAACGTATCTACATCGTGGCGCTGTACCTGCAGCAGGACGAGGCCGGGCAAGAGATCTACGACGCGCTGCATGCTGCCAAGGCTGCACGCCCCGGGCTGGATATCGTGGTGGTGGTTGACTCGCTGCGCGCCCAGCGCGGTTTGATCGGGGCCGGCAAGCAACCCGGCAACAGCGCCTGGTACCAGGCCATGACCGAGTCCCACAGCACCGAAGTGCCGGTGTATGGCGTGCCGGTGCAAACCCGCGAGTTGTTCGGCGTGCTGCACCTCAAGGGCTTTGTGATCGATGACAGCGTGCTGTACAGCGGCGCCAGCCTTAACAACGTGTACCTGCACAAGTTCGACAAGTACCGTTACGATCGCTACCACCTGGTCCACAACAAGGCGCTGGCCGACTCGATGCAGCACCTGGTGGAGCACGGCCTGGTGGCCTCCAAGGCCGTGCATCGCCTGGACCTGCCCAACCCGCCGACCACCCGCAGCCTGCGCAACGACATCGGCGACCTGCGCAGCCGCCTGAAACACGCGGTGTATGACACCACGGCGGGGCAACTGCCAAACGGCAACCTGACGGTCAGCCCGTTATTGGGCGTGTGCAAGAACAACCCCCTGAGCCGGGTGATCTGTGAGCTGATCGCCAGCGCCCAGCACCAACTCACTATCTGCACCCCGTACTTCAACCTGCCGCTGCCGGTCACGCGGGAAGTCAACCGCGCCCTGGCGCGTGGGGTGAAGATCGACATCATCGTCGGCGACAAGACCGCCAACGACTTCTACATCCCGCCGAGCGAGCCGTTCAAGGTCATCGCTGCACTGCCGTATCTCTACGAAATCAGCCTGCGGCGCTTTGCCAAGCGTCACCAGCGCATGATCGACAGCGGCCAGTTGAACCTGCACCTGTGGCGCGACGGCGACAACACCTATCACCTCAAGGGCATGTGGGTCGACCAGCGCTACACCTTGCTGACGGGCAACAACATCAACCCGCGCGCCTTTCGCCTCGACCTGGAAAACGCCTTGCTGATCGACGATCCCAAGGGTGAGTGGGTAGGGCCACGGCGCACTGAGCTTGCCGAGATTTTTCAGCACACCTCGCGTATCGAACGCTATCAGCAGCTGGATACCCTGGTGGAATACCCGGCGGCCGTCGGCAAGTTTTTGCGTAGGGTAAGCCGGGTGCGGATCGAACGGTTGCTCTACCGCATTCTGTAATGCCTCAGGCCGGTACTTGTATCAAATGCAAGTTGTCGATGGACAAAGCGGCCGGAGGCTCAAAATGCCTCCCAAAGCTTATTGCAAACAAGAGCTTCACGCCGCGTTCATGCGCTCTACTGAGGGTAAACGGAATGGTCAGTGTCGTCCAATTTGGACTCCCTACAACCGGGACAATTACGATTTCGTTATCCTCAAAACTTGTTAATGTCACTTCAAAGTTTAGTTGGATGTTGCAATCGAACCGGAACACGAAATCTGAAGGTGGCAATGCTGGAAAGCGTTTTTCTAGAAGAAACGCGCCGGGTGCGCGAATCTCCTGGTACAGGTAATAGTCACCCGCGCGGCGTAATCGAAACTCGATGGGGTCGCTGGGAATAACATCGGGAACCCACCCGTTGAGCGTTCTATCGTTGAAGTCGGTCAGGTCGTTTAGCGGATCTTTCTGATGAGTGCTCATTTTTCCGTCCCTCATGAGATGAGTCACCAAGTTCAGTGCTGTACCTGGATCCTGCTCATGAAACGTCGTCACTGAGTGTGTGTCTACTGTCAGAGTTGACAGGTACAGGCGAGTGTAACGAGGGGGCTGGAGCGGGGAGTACTCGCGGGCACGAACGGCCCGCGAGTGAGGTGCATCAGTTCAAGCCAAGCTTGCCACGCAAGGTCGACAGGTCTTCCGCCAGGGTGTTAACCGGGCCAACCAGGGCCTTACGGTCGGCTTCCTTGACCTTGTCGTAGGTCTCAAAGCCGCCATCCTTGGTTTTGTACTTGGCCAGGATCTTGTCCACGGCAGCGAAGTTCTTGTCGACTTTGGCAACGAATGCCTTGTCTTGCTTCTCGATCTGCGGACGGAACAAGTCGACGATTTTTTTCGCGCCGTCGATGTTGCCCTGGAAGTCATACAGGTCGGTGTGGCTGTAACGGTCTTCTTCACCGGAGATTTTGGTCGCGGCCACTTCTTCAAGCAGGGCAGCAGCACCACCCACGACTTTTTCCGGCGGGAAGGTCAGGCCGTCGACGCGGGTTTTCAGGTCTTGCACGTCGCTGTTGAGCTTGTCAGCCAGCGCGTCCAGGCCTTTGGTGGTGTTCTCGGAGAACAGGGTGTACTCGATGCGGTGGAAGCCGGTGAAGTCTTCTGCTTTCACGCCTTTTTCGTGGTCGTCTACGCGCGAGTCGATAGAGGCGTCGAGGTCGCTGAACAGCTCGGCGATCGGCTCGATGGACTCATAGTGAACGCGGGTTGGCGCGTACAGCTTCTTGGCCGTCGCCAGGTCGCCTTTTTTCACGGCGTCGGTGAACGCCTGGGTCTGGGTGACCAGCTCACCGATTTCTTCGGTGACGTAGATCTTATAGTCCGACACTGGCCCTACCAGATCCAGCGGCGCGGTGGCGGCGAAGGCGGCCAGCGGCGAAAGGCTCATTAACAACGACAATGCGAGGGACGACTTCTTCATGGGACGATTTCCGCTCTGGGGTATGTTTTAAGTGTTGGCAGTGGTTTGTGGA
The DNA here is from genome assembly GCF_002204795.1 of Pseudomonas sp. K2I15. Classification (GTDB taxonomy): domain Bacteria; phylum Pseudomonadota; class Gammaproteobacteria; order Pseudomonadales; family Pseudomonadaceae; genus Aquipseudomonas. The sequence goes on along the minus strand of NZ_NIXO01000093.1, from coordinate 8,577 downwards.
TGTGTCGCATCGAGCAGCGTGCGCCCGATGAAATCCTGGGCCCCGGTGACGCCTGGCAAGGTGAAGAAATAACCGCCGCCGACCGGCTTCAGGTATTCCTCCAGGGGCTCGCCGTTGAGCCGGGTTTGCACGCTGATAAAGCCTTTCTCCAGGTCAGCCTGGTAGCAGATGAACAACAGCCCCATGTCCAGCTGACCGTTTTTATTGACGCCGTTGGAGTAGTTGAACGGCCGGCGCAGGATCAGGTTGGCCTGGGTCTGTGCGGTACGCGGGTTGGCCAGGCGGATGTGGGCATCGAGCTTGGTCAACTTGCCTTCCGGGTCCTTGCTGTAGTCCGGGACCTGGGTTTCTTTCTGGCCATCCATGGGCGCGCCACTGGTCTTGATCCGGCCAATGATGCTTTCTTGCTCTTGCAGGGGCGTGCGGTCCCAGCGTTCGACGAAGTTGCGGATGATCCGCACCGCCTGGTAGCTGCCATTGGCGGCCCAGGCCGGTTCGTCACTGCCGGGTTGAACCCACACAATCTGGTCCATCGCCTTGTTGTCGTTGGAATTCGGGTTGGCCGAACCGTCGCGAAAACCGAGGAAGTTGCGTGCGCTTTGCGCGGGCTCGCCTGGGCGGGCAGGGGCCTGGGGCGGCACGCTGCCTTCCTGTTTCCAGCGCACCAGCAGCAGGTCCGGCATGTTCTTCACGATGTCGCGCAGGGCGTGGATGTTGGTGTCGGTGGTGTTGGAGCAGAACTGCAAGCTCAGGTCGCCATGGCACTGTGCTGGTTCCAGCGCATCGTTGGGAAAGCCGACCATGCGGATCAGGCGCTTGGGCTTGGCTGCGGCCAAGCCGAAGCGCTCGTCGAACAGCGACTCGCCCACCGATACGGTGATGGTCAGGTTATCCGGCGTCACCACCGGGCCGAGGATGCCGGAGTCGGTGGGTGGCAGTTTCGGGTCGACTTGCACCACGGTGCCGCCGGTCATCAGGAACGCGATGCGCTCGTTCAAGGTGCGAAACAGCCGCTCCAGGTCTTCGCGGTCACTGGCCAATACGTCGAACGACACCAACATGCCGCAGGCCGGGCGCGGGGTGACGATGCCGGTCTGGTGCTTGCCACGGTAATCGTGGTGGTCCTGGGTCTTTTCACTGCTCGGCGCGGTGGTGACTTGCGCGGCGGCATTGGCGGCCATCGCCGGGCAGCTCAGGCTGCTGCCGGCAATCGCGGCGCCGGTGGCGGCCATGCCCAGCAATACACGACGACGCTGGGATGAAAATTGTTCTGAATCGCTCATGTTTACGGTCGTCTTCACTTCAGGCCGGAAAGGCCAAGGGCGGGGTCGATTCCATCGAGTGCAACGGCCAAAGCCTTGGCCTTGTCGGCGATCTGCTTGCGCTGATCGGCGGTAACGCTGTCATACGTGGCGTAGCGGCCGTCGACTTTCAAACCATTGAGTTCGGCGTCTAGGGCGGTGATCGCACTGTCGATGCCCGGCAGCAATTGGGCGGCCGATTTGGTCAGCAACGGGCGCATCAGGTCGACCACCTTGCGGGCGGCGTCCAGGTTGGCGGCAAAACCGTTCAGGTCGATATGGCTGTAGCGTTCTTCTTCGCCGCTGGAGGCGCGTACATCCGCCAGGCTGTTGAGGTTGCGCACCACGATGCTCACCAGTTGTTCCGGTGGCAGCGACTGGGCCAGCAACTGTTGCTTGAGGCTGGTGACGTCGGTGACCAGGCGCTGGGCAATCGGCGTCAGGCCATCGAGGTTGCGTTGTTGGAACAGCGCATATTCCAGACGGTGGAAGCCGCTGAAGGCCGGGTCTTGCTCGCGTTTTTCAAAGTAGTCGGCGCGGGCGTTGATCGCGTTGTCCAGTTCCGCCAGGCGCTGCGAGGCCGGGGCCAGACGCTGGTAAGCCTCACGGGCCGGCACGTAAAGCGCCTGGGCCTGGCTCAGGTCGCCGGCTTCGATGGCCTGCTCAAGCGCAGTCGCGGCCTTAACCAGGGCGCCGCCCTGGCTGCTCAGGTACACGCGGAATTCCGACAGTGGGCCGATAAACGCCACCATCGACGGCTTTGCCTTGGCTTGCGCGTCCGACTCGGCCGTTGGCGTCACCTTCAAGGTGCCGCGCGGGTTGCTCAGCAGGCCGCAAGTGATCTGGTAGTCGCCGGGCAGCAGGTTGGCATTGATCACCTGGCTCAGGCCCGGGGCGATGTTTTCACGCTCTTCGACCACCAGCACGCCGTCGAGGATTTCCCATTCAACGGCACGGTCCGAGCGGTTGATGATGCGGAAGCTGGCGTGTCCGGCTGGCACCGTCAGCGCGTTCGGCTCACAGCTGTGGGCGTGGATGGTCACTGCGATTTCATTGTGGTTGGCCTGGCGCTTGGAGGCGGCCAGTTGCGAGGCGTAGTAGAACAGGCCACCGGCGGCGATCATCACGACCACCGAGCCGCCCACCGCCCAGCGCAAGGCGCGGGAGGGCGGAGCCGGTTGAGGGGTTTGGTTGGACAAGAGGCGGTCCTTACTGGCTGGAAACGGAAGAAGTTGTACGAGTGGCCGGCTTGCTCGGCGGCGGCGCCGGCAGGAAGAACATCACCAAGGCCACCACCAGGTAAATCAGGTAGGCACCCAGGGTGCTGGTGGTCGGCGCATCCTGATAGCCGAACATGCCGGCCAGCACCGAACCCAACGGGCCATCCATCGGCAGCGTCGCGCTGAAATCGAACAGTACGGTTTGCAGGTGGTTCCACACCCCGGCTTCGTGCAGGGCTTGTACCGAGTTGGCGAGGATGCCGGCGGCAACCACCAGGATGAACAAGCCGGTCCAGCGGAAGAATGCACCGAGGTTCAGGCGCATGCTGCCGGTGTAGATCAGGAAGCCGACGATGATTGCCAGGATCAGGCCGAGCAGGGCGCCAATCGGCGCGCCCGGGCCTTCGCTTTGCTGGAACACGGCCAGCAGGAAGAACACGGTTTCGAGGCCTTCCCGGGCCACGGCGAAAAACACCATGGCGATCAGCGCCGTGACCTGGTGTTTGGAACCGGCCAGGGCGTGATCAAGGGATTCATGCAGGGAATGCTTGATGGAGCGCGCCACCTTGCGCATCCAGAACACCATGGAGCTGAGAATGCCCACGGCTACCAGGCCGACGATGCCCTCAAACAGTTCCTGTTGTTTCTGCGGGAATTCGGCACTCACCAGTTCCAGACCGCCACCGACCAGCAGCGCCAGGGCAGCTGCCAGAAAGACGCCGATCCACACTGCGGGCATGTACTGGCCACGGCCAGTTTGCTTGAGATAGCTGGCAATAATGCCAACGATCAAGGCCGCTTCTATGCCTTCGCGCAGCATGATTAAAAAGGGAACAAGCATTCGGCACCGAATCGTCATTAGATAGGATGCTAATTTGTAACATAATGATACTCATTACTAAACAGTAAATATTGACCTTTACTGAACCTTGACTGAACGGTGGTGGCAAACCGCAACGCCCACTAGAATGCGCGGCATCGTCCCAGCCACCGGATTGCGCCATTCCCCATGTCGGAAAAAGACACCATTTCCATTCATCTGGTCCGCGAGGCCCTGTTGCAGAGCTGTGCGCCGGGCGCCGCGACCCATGAGGTGCTGACCAAAGTCGGGATTGATCCAGCGCTCCTGGAACAGCCAACCGCACGCGTCCCGGCCACGGCTTACGCGCGCCTGTGGCGCCTGCTGGCGCGGCGCATGGACGATGAATTTTTTGGCATGGACCCGCGCAAACTCAAATCCGGCAGCCTGGAATTCCTCTGCCGGGCCTCCATGGCACAACCGACCCTGGCCACCGCGCTGGAAACCGGCCTGGGCTTTCTGTCGCTGATGCTCGAACGCATGCCTGCACAACTGGTGCACCAGCAGAGCCTGGCGCAAATCGTATTGTTGGAGCCGGAGCCCGAACCCAAGCGGGCTTTTACCTACTTTGCCTACTGGATGATCGTCCACGGCGTCGCCTGCTGGCTGGCGGGGCGGCGCATTCCTATCCTGGCAATTGAGCTGCGCTGCCCGGCGCCGGCATTTTGCGACGACTACCAGGTGATGTTCTCCGACAACCTGCGCTTCGACCGGCCGCGCACCCGGATGATTTTCGCCGCCGACTGCCTCGACCTGCCGATCAAGCGCAGCCCGGAAGAGCTCAAGCGCTTCCTCGCCCATGCCCCCGCCAACATTCTGGTCAAATACCGCGACCCCGACAGCCTCGCCACCCGCATCAAGACCGACCTGCGGCAAATGCCTGCCGAAACCTGGCCGGAAACCGAAGGCCTGGCCGCGTCCCTGTGCATCTCGGCCTCGACTCTGCGCCGGCGGCTGGCGGAAGAAGGGCAGACCTATCAAGGCCTCAAGGACAGCGTGCGCAAGGAATTGGCGATTGTCTGGTTGGCCGACCCCGACATCAGCTTTGCCGAGATCGCCACCCGCCTGGGGTTTGCCGATGCCAGCTCCTTCTACAAGGCGTTTCGCAAGTGGTCGGGCTCCAACCCGGGGCACTATCGCAGCCTGATATTGAACGAAGCGCTGAGCCAATAGGTCATTGCCAGGCGACCGGCCACGTTTGACTGCTTACCCGTGGGTTAAATGATCTGGATCAGATTCCGGTGCTGAAGTGCGTGCAATATTCGGTGCAACCGCTCCATCGCTCGCTTCCTGACGCAGCCTGATCGGCGCTTGTCGCGATCATCGTCTACGCCATTTCCCTCATTCAAGAGCAGGATTTCATGGCACTTCACAGAACCGTAGAGACTCAGGACCAGGCCATCGAAGACGTTTATTCGAGTGGCTCCGCCCAACACAAGCTGCCCAAATATCGCCTCCCGGACCATTCCACCACGCCGTCGGCCGCCTATAACCTGGTGCGCGATGAACTGCTGCTGGACGGCAATTCCCGGCAAAACCTGGCGACCTTCTGCACCACCTGGGTCGAGCCCGAAGTGCAGCAGTTGATGGCCGACGCCCTCGACAAGAACATGATCGACAAGGACGAGTACCCGCAGACGGCCGAGATTGAAAACCGTTGCGTGCACATCATTGCCGACCTGTGGCATGCGCCGAAGTCCTGGCAAACCGTCGGTTGCTCCACCACCGGTTCCAGCGAGGCGGCGATGCTTGGCGGCCTGGCCCTCAAGTGGACCTGGAAAAAGCGCCGTGAAACGGCGGGGTTGCCCACCGACAAACCGAACTTCGTGTGTGGCCCGGTGCAGATTTGCTGGAAGAAATTCGCCCGCTATTTCGATGTGGAAATCCGCGAAGTGCCGTTGCGCGGCGACGCCCTGGGCCTGCGCCCGGCCGACCTGCGTGAATATTGCGACGAGAACACCATCGGCGTCGTAGCAACGCTGGGCGTGACCTTCACCGGGATCTACGAACCGGTCGCCGCCCTCGCGGCTGAGTTGGATTCGATGCAACGTGACCTCGGCCTGGACATCCCGATTCATGTCGACGCCGCGAGCGGTGGTTTTATCGCCCCGTTCATCCAGCAAGAGCTGCAATGGGACTTCATGATCGAGCGCGTCAAATCGATCAACGCTTCCGGTCACAAGTACGGCCTGGCACCGCTGGGCGTGGGCTGGGTGATCTGGCGCTCTACCGAAGACCTGCCGGAAGAGCTGATCTTCTACGTTGACTACCTGGGCGGCAACATGGCGACCTTTGCCCTGAACTTCAGCCGGCCCGGCGGTGAAATCATCGCCCAGTACTACAACTTCCTGCGGCTGGGGCGCGACGGCTACACGCGGATCCAACAAGCGTGCTCCGATACCGCGCAGTGGCTGGCGTCGGAAATTACCAAATTCGCCCCGCTGGAGTTGGTATACGACGGCAAGGACGGGCTGCCGGCGGTTTGCTACAAACTCAAGGACGGCGTGGATCACGGCTTCAGTCTCTACGACCTGTCGGAGCGCGTGCGCATGCGCGGCTGGCAGATTGCGTCCTACCCGTTGCCTTCCGACCGCCAGAACATTGTGGTGCAGCGCATCCTGGTGCGCCATGGCGTGAGCCGTGACCTTGTCGCGCTGCTGCTCGAAGACCTGCGCAAGGCCATCGCCTACTTGCAGAAAAACCCGGTAGAGCATTCCGACGCGGGTCCAAGCTTCAGCCATGGCGCCATCGCCGACCCGGTCATCCCTGCCGACACCCCGAACCTCGACTGAACGCACTGAACACTCACCGGGCCCTGAGGCCCGGTGCCTTTAGCGTTTCATCGCGAGTACGAATCATCGTGACAGCCTTTTTTACTTTCCTGCACGACAACCCCTACATCCTGCTGTTCCTGGTGGTTGGCCTGTCCGTCTGGGTGGGGCGCGGCACCATCAAGGGTTACGGCCTGGGCGCGGTGGCGGGAGCCATCGTTATCGGCTGCGCGATTGCGACCTGGGCGTCGTACTACGGCGTGCACTTCGAACTCGATAACTTCACCAAGAGCCTGTTTTATTACCTGTTCATGTACGGCGTGGGGCTGCGGGTCGGGCCTTCATTCATCAACAGCCTCAAGGGCGATGGCCTGAAGTTCACGTTCCTGGCGATTCTGTCGTCGTTCCTGGGGCTGGGCATCGTGGTACTGGGGGTGCGCTGGCTATCGCTGCCGGTGGGCGCAGCGGGCGGGATTCTCGCCGGTTCGCAAACCATGTCGGCGGCCATTGGCTCCGCCGAACAGGCGATTACCTCGGGCGTGGTGCCGCTGCCGCCGGGCACCACAGCGGCGGCGGCTACGGCGATGATCGCGCTGTCTTACGGCATCACCTATATCTGGGGCACGGTCGGCATCATCCTGATCTGCAAATACCTGCCGCGCTGGTGGGGCGTGGACGCGCGCAAGGCGGCCAAGGAGTTCGAGGTGGAGCACGGCGTGCCGAACGTCGACGATGCCGGGCTCAGCGGTTATCGGCCGTTTGACCTGCGGGCTTATCGCCTGGTGAATCCGGAGTTGGTCGGGCAAAGCATCGCCCAGTTTCGCGAGCGCTTTGCGCTGTACCAGGTCGAGAATGTCGAGCGGGGCGAAGAGTTGCTGGGGGCCGATCCGACATTGGTGTTGCAGCTGGGGGATGTGATTGCCCTGGGTGGCAGCCTGGATGCACTGACCGACCACATGGGCCTGATCGGGCCGGAAGTGCCGGATGCCCGAGCGCTGAATATACCGCTGGATGAAGCGGTGATTCTGGTGACCCACAAGGATGCAGTGGGCAAGGCGCTCAAGGAATTCAGCCAGTCACCGATTGCCGGGCAAGTGCAGTTGGTGGGCATTGAACGGGGCGGCGCGCCGATTCCGGTCGGGCTGGAAACCCGCCTGCAACGCCTGGATGTGATGCACCTGATCGGCCTGCGTAGCGCCATCGACAAGGCCACGGCGTTATTGGGCAAGGCGGGGAGGCCGAGTACGGCGACCGATTTGTTGACGCTGTCGCTGGGTATGGTGCTGGGGTTGTTGATCGGGTTGATTCAAGTGCCGGCATTTGGCGCGGCGGTTGGCCTGGGCAATGCGGGCGGGTTGCTGGTGTCGGGGATTATCGTTTCCTCGCTGGTGTCGCGGGTGCGGTTCTTTGGTAATACACCGAACGCGGCACGCAATATTCTTGAGGACATGGGGCTGATTTTCTTCGTTGCGATTGTGGGGGTGAATGCGGGAGCGAACCTGGTTTCGCAGATCAGCGCGATCATTGCGTTGAAGATCTTTTTGCTTGGGTTTGTGGCGTGCACGATTCCGCCGTTTATTGTTTGGGCGGTGGGGTTTCATGTGTTCAAGATCAACCCGGCGATCCTCATGGGTGGGGTGGCAGGGGCGCGTAGTCATTCGGGGCCGGCGCGGGAGGCGGCCAAGGAAATTGATAGTACGGTGCCGTGGATCGGGTTTCCGGTGGCGTATGCGGTGTCGGGGATTTTGCTGACGGTGTTTGGGTATTTTGCCATGGTGTTGGCGCGGTAGCGGTCTTGATTTTTGGTGTACATATCCGTTGCTTCGGTAACGGCTGCTTAGGGTTCCGCTCTTACAGCGGGTCACTTTTGAAAAGCGCAAAAGTAACCAAAACGCTCTGCCCCGCCTGTCGGCGCCTCGCTTAGGCTCGGCGTTCCCTCAACTCCGGTATTGCTCCGCGGGCCGCCGCGACGGCCCGTCCCTGGCCCGTCGCGGCTAAACCGGCGTCCTGCCGGTTTACCCGCTCCTCAATACCTACGTTCGGCCTCGGGCTGAATGGGGCAGTCAGATCAAGATCAACAGCAGATCAAGAGCACGGCGGCCTGAAAGCCGACCTGAGTGTGAGAAGCAAGGGCAAGGTCCAGGGCGAAAGCAGAGCTGCTTTTCTGTGGGAGCTGGCTTGCCTGCGATGCAGACACCTCGGTACGTCAGGTACACCCAGTTGATGCCATCACAGGCAAGCCAGCTCCCACATTTTTGGACCGTGCCCGCTTTAGCTTTTGATTTTGCTTTTGCTCTACACCACTCAAGCCGGCCGGTAGGCCGCTGTGCTCTTGCTTTTGATCTTGATCTTGATCTTAGGCGCCCCGTTAAACCACGCTGGCCGAACGCAGGTAGTACGGAGCGGGTAAACCGGCAGGACGCCGG
>NZ_NIXO01000092.1 GCF_002204795.1 Pseudomonas sp. K2I15 | reverse complement strand
GAAAACCGCGTAGCTGAAGGTGGTGCTGACCGCCTGATGGAAAACCGCGTAGCCGAAGGTGGTGCTGACCGCCTGATGGAAAACCGCGTAGCCGAAGGTGGTGCTGACCGCCTGATGGAAAACCGCGTAGCCGAAGGTGGTGCTGACCGCCTGATGGAAAACCGCGTAGCTGAAGGTGGTGCTGACCGCCTGATGGAAAACCGCGCATAACCCCAGTTGTTCGCGATTCACCCCCAGCCGGCCTGATCAGCCGGCTTTTTTTCGCCTGCAATTATTGAAGCTCACGATCCAGCCACACCACCGCCTTGCCAATCTGCTGCCTCGCTTCGATCCGCGCATGCACCTGCTGCACCTCTTCCAGGGTGTAATGCCCTTCGATATCCACCGTCAGCGAACCTTCGAGCATTGCCGCGAACACCGCATTGGCACGCCGCTGCACGGTCGGGCCGTCAGCCATGTGGTCGTTGAGCCGTGGGCGGGTCAGGAACAATGAGCCGGCTTCCCCCAACTCCATCGGGTCGAGGTCAGTAATCGAACCGGAGACATTGCCGTAATTGACGATCAACCCCCGCGTGCGGCAGGCCCTGAAACTCTCGCGCAAGGTGGCCTTGCCCACCGAATCGAACACCACGTCCACACCCAGCCCTTGCGTTGCCTCCAGTACCCGCTCGGCAAACCCGTCGTATTGCCACGCGTAATCGGCGCCGCGCCGGCGGGCAATCGCACATTTTTCGGCGCTGCTGCCAGTGGTGAACACCGTGGCACCAAGTCGACGGGCCATCTGCACCAGCAGTTGGCCGATACTGCCGGAAGCAGCGTGGATCAGGCAGCGGTTGCCCGCGTGCAACCGGGCGACATCTTCAATCAAGTAGTGGGCCGTGCAGCCCTGGAACATCGCCGCAGCCGCCTGATCGAAGCCGATCGCATTCGGAATTTGCGCGACCCGCGCGGCGGGCACGCTGGCGTACTCAGCAAACGCACCCCAGGAAATACACCACGCCACACGATCACCCGGCGCCAGATGGCTCACGCCCTCGCCCACTTCCACCACCACACCCGCACCTTCCATGCCCAGGGTGCACGGCAGCCGTACCGGGTAGGTCACCGACTTGGCGTACTTGCCCTGGCGGGTATGCACATCCATGAAATTGATCCCGGCGCAGGCGACCTTGATCAGCACATGGCCGGGCGTTACTTGGGGTTTTGGCACATCAAGGCGCAGCTGAACGACCTCAGGGCCGCCGTAGGTTTCAAGGGTCAAGGCTTTCATCGCAGGACAACTCCGTTTGCGGTGGGAATGCGCCATGGTAAAAGGCGCCACTCTGTACGAGAATTCCCCAACACCTCCCACCCTCCGTGCGGAAATAACCCGATGTTCGATTGGCAGGATCTGTATTTCTTCACCGTACTGGCGCGCACCCAGTCGCTGTCCGCGGCCGCCCGCGAACTGCAGGTGGAACACGCCACCGTTGGCCGGCGCGTCGATGCCCTGGAAAAAGCCCTCGGCGTAAAACTGGTGGATCGCCTGCCCCGTAGCCGCCCGCTCACGCAGGAAGGCCTGGCACTGGCGAAGCTGGCAGCAGGCATGGGCGACATGGCCACCGACGTGATGCGCCTGTCCCGCGTGGCCTTGATCGAAGTGGCGGGCACCGTACGGGTCAGTTGCCCGCCATCGATTGCCATCCACTGCATCGCGCCCCAGGTCGCGCAGTTCAGGGCGCAGTATCCCAAGCTGAATATCGTGTTGATGTCCTCGACGATGCTCGCAGCCCTGGACAAAGGCGAAGCCGACATTGCCCTGCGCACCGTGCGGCCCGACGAAGAAGCACTGGTGCGCCGCAAAGTCGGCGCCGTGCGCTTCGGGCTCTATGCCACGCCCGAGTTCAAACAGTTACCCGCTGAACAGTGGGCGTTCATTGCCTACGACACCACCCGCGACCATCTGCCCCAACAGGCATGGATGCATCAGGTGCGCGGCAACCGCGAGATTGCCTTTGCCGCCAGCGACCTGATCACCCAGCAAATGGCCGCCCGGGCCCAGGTGGGCGCGGTGGTATTGCCGACGCTGATGGGTGATCACGACCCGGCCTTGGTGAAGCTGGCAACGAATACCGAAGGCCCGGTTCGCGATATCTGGCTGACGGTGTATCCGGACATGCGCCGCTCGCCTTCGGTGAAGGTGGTGATGGAATTTTTGGTGAGTTGCATCGAGAGTGAGCCGCAGTTGCGGCGTTAACCCGGCACTATGCAGTCCGTCAGGGCCGCGCCAGGATTGGTTGTGCTGCGGGTCGGGACGTTGGATGAAAGCCCGACACCGCAGGCGTTGAGAAACACCCGGTAGACAACACCGCTTTGATTCACACAAACCCTGTGGCGAGGGAGCTTGCTCCCGTTGGGTTGCGCAGCAACCCCAAAAGCATTTACCGGCTATTCCTGAAAGACCACTGTGGCCTCCCCAACGGGAGCAAGCTCCCTCGCCACATTGGGCTCTCCATCGACCTTGAGGCTCAACACTTCTCCATTGCGCAATTGCCAGTCGAAAAAGTCTGAAAAATCATCGCGAACCAATGCCCGGATCGCCTTGGCCACTACCCCGTGGGCAACCAGCACCACCACCTGTTGCCCATGGCTCACCAGCAGCTCATTCAACCCAACCCGAATACGCTCGACAAACTGCGAGATTGACTCCCCATCAGTCGGCGCCAACGCCCATTGCCGGGTAATATTCTGCGCCCACAGTTCGGGATACCGCTGGGCCGCCTCCGCCTGGGTCAGCCCTTCAAACACACCCACACCGCGCTCACGAAACGCATCCAGCGTGCGCAATGCCAATCCATCATCCGCAAACACAATCGCCGCCGTTTGCTGAGCCCTGCGCAGCGGCGAGACCACAACGGCGTCGATCTGCACCGGCAACTTTGCCCGCAACGCCCGCGCCTGGAGCAGGCCGCGTTCGTTGAGATCAATATCCAGCGACCCCTGGTAACGCCCCTCGGCATTAGCCCGGGTCTCACCGTGGCGAACCACATATAACTGCACTACCAACTCTCCCCCAACCCCAACAAGCCCAATATCCGGCGGCGCAAATCCACCAGATACGGGTCATCGCGATGCCGCGGATAAGGCCGCTCAATGGTCAATTGCGCCTGAATCTTCGCAGGCCGATCACTGAACACTACCACCCGATTGGCCAACAGCAACGCCTCTTCCACATCGTGGGTAACCAACAGTGCGGTATAGCCCTGGCGTTGCCACAGGTCGATCAACTCCTTTTGCATGGTGATGCGCGTCAGTGAGTCGAGCTTGCCCAGTGGTTCATCCAGGATCAACAGTCGCGGCTGATTGACCAGCGCCCGGGCCAACGCCACCCGCTGCGCCATCCCGCCCGACAACTGGCGTGGGTAGGCCCGGGCGAACTGGCTGAGGCCGACTTTCTCAAGCGCCTCGTCCACCTTGGCCGAATGGGTCTTGAGCAGGCCCTGGGCCTCCAGGCCGACGGCAACGTTGTCCCACACTCGCCGCCACGGATACAAGGTCGGGTCCTGGAACACCACTACCCGGCTCGGGTCGGGACCGCCGATAGGCACGTCGTCCGCCAATAATGCGCCGCTGTCCGCCGGTTCAAGCCCGGCCACCAAGCGCAGCAACGTGGATTTGCCGCAGCCCGAGGGCCCCAGCAACGCGACAAATTCTCCCGGCGCGACGTCCAGCGATACCCGCTCCAGCACCGGCAGATGTTGCCCGTCCAGGGCGAAGCCGTGGCTCAGGTTCTCGATGCGCAACGCGAGCCCGGTGTTGGCTGAAATTGCCTTCGCCAGCGCTACCATTTCATTGCTCCTTTTTGCCAGGCCAGCAACCGGTCACGCACCAGGAACAGCCCGGAGATCAGCCCTGAACAGGCGAGTGCCATCAGCAGCAGCGCCGCGTACATATTGGCGTAGGCGGCCCACCCCTGGGCCCATTGCAAATACCAGCCGATACCGGATTTGACGCCCATCATTTCCGCCACCACCAAGGTCGAAAACGACGCACCCAGGCCCATGAACAAACCGACAAATACATGGGGCAAGGCCGCCGGGATCGCCACCTTGAAAATCAGGAAACCGTGTTTGGCACCCAAGGTGCGGGCCACGTCGTAATAGGCCTTGTCGACACTGGCCACGCCGGACCACGTCAACACCGTGACCGGGAACCAGGTTGCCAGCGCGATCAGGAAAACGCTGGCGCTCCAGCTGCTGGGGAACAGGAAAAAACACAGTGGCAGCAGTGCCGTCGAAGGCACCGGGCCGAGGATGCGCAGCACCGGGTGCAGCCAATAGCCAATGCTGCTGGACCAGCCGATGGCCACGCCAGCGACAAAGCCGGTAGCCGCGCCCAGTGCCACGCCAGAGCCAAGCAATAGCGCCGAGTGCAACAGGCTATCCGCCAGGCGCGCCCAGTCATCCACGTACACCGCCAACAACGCTTGGGGAGGCGCGAAGAACGGCACCGGCAGCAAGGCCAGCTTTGCGGTCAGCAGTTCCCAGACGCCCAGCAGAATCGGCAAGGCGATCAGCCACGGCGCGACACCGCGAATGCGCAGCCTGACCTTGGCAAAACGATGCCCCACGATGCTCAGGGCTACAAACACCACTGCCACCGCAAAGCACAGATTGGCCAGGCCTTGGGTCATCGGCCATAACCGCGTGGCGTTGGGCCAATAGCGGATCAGCAACGCCACCGCCACCCAGGCCGTCACCACGGCTGCGCCCTGCCACCACACTTTCAACGTCAGCGGCGGGCTCAGGGTTGTCGCCTCAACTGAAGACATCAGCGGTGATCTCCTTCGCAAACTCCACCGGGTCGGTGCCCTTGCTGATGACTTCCACGGTCTTCAGGTCGCTGACGTAGGTGGTGATTTCGGTGGTCAGCGCGGCGCCGACCGCATGGTGGCCGTGGGTGTGGTCGTGGAGGATGGCCTGGACTTCTTCGGTGGAGGTATTCAACGCGTAGGCCTGGAACCCCTTGGCCACTTCTTCCGGGTGCTGCACCGAATAATCGTGGGCCTCGAGAATCGCCTGGGTCAGCGCCGCGGCCACGCGTTTTTCGTCGCGCACCAACTTGCCGGTCACGCCGACCACGCAGCAACTCAGGTTGGCGTATTCCTCCACCAGGTTGGTGGATAACTCCTGGGCCTTGCCGGTCTTGATCAGGCGGTACATGAACGGGTCGCTGCCGCTCACGGCCTGCACCTCGCCACGCTCCAGCGCGGTGCCCAACAGGTCGGCCGGGTACAGCCGCCACTCGACATCGCGCACCGGGTCGACGCCGTGTTTTTTCAGCAGGATCGAGAAGAAATTTCGGTCAGGGCTGGCCATGTCGGTCACACCGATGGCCTTGCCTTTCAGGTCTTCAAGCGTGTGCACGTTGCCGTTGACCGCACTGAGCAAGCGCAGGCAACCGCCGTGGGTGCCGGCGGTGAGTTTGACGTCAAAGCCCTGCTCCAGCGCCTTCAGCCAACGCAGCGCCATACCCACGCCGGCGTCGGCCTTGCCGGTGGCGATGGCTTCGAGCAGCACTTCGGTGGAGTTGCCAAAGTTGACCAGCTCCACATCCAGGTTGTGCTTCTTGAAGAAGCCTTGGCCGTGGGCAATCACCACCGGCGCCAGGCACACAGCGTTGAGGTTGACCGCCAGTTTCAACGAGCGCGGCGTGTCCAGGCGGATAAAATCGCCGGTACCCGCCGGTTCACTCGGGGTGTTGTGCCCGGTATGCTCATCGGCGGCCAGGCCCAGGCGCGGCAGCGACATCAGCAACGGGCTGGCCAGGGCAACGCTGGCCATGCCCAGCAGGTGACGACGGGTCAAACGATCGAAAGTGGCCATGCACATATTCCTTTGTATTGGATGATCTTTTGTAGGAGCGCGCTTGCTCGCGAAGGTCGTTAGCGATGATGAGGTAAACCTGTATGAACGCGGCGCCCTTGAGTTTTTCGCGAGCCAGCTCGCTCCTACAGTTCCTCCTACAGTTCGGCCAGCCCCAGGTGCTCGCGCAGGGTGGAGCCTTCGTAGGCACGGCGGAACAAGCCCTTGCGTTGCAGATGGGGAATCACGCTCTCGACAAACTCACTGAACGAGCCCGGCAGATACGCCGGTGAGATCACGAACCCGTCGCAGCCGCCCTCCAGGAACAGCTCGGCCAATTGGTCGGCGATCTGCGCACCGGTGCCCACCAGTTGCGGCACCCGCACGCTGCTGGCGAAGATCCGCCCCAGTTGCTCAAGGGTGGTATCAGCGCCCTGCATCAGCAGTTTTTCAGCGGCGGCCGGGTGGATCAGCGGCGATTTGGCGATGTCTGCCAGGGTCGCTGACAGCGGGAATGACGACAGGTCGACGTTGAGCTGAGACGCCAGGGTCACCAGCCCCAACTCCGGCCGCGCCAGGGCGTTGTGCCGGTCGCGCTTGGCCCGGGCCTCGGCTTCGCTGCCGCCAATGAACGGCATCACCGCCGTCAGCACCTTGCAGCTGTCGGCATCGCGGCCCTGTTGCACCACCTGTGCGCGCACGTCATCGCGAAACGCGCGCATCGCATTCAAGTGCGGGTGAATGGTGAAGATTGCCTCGGCCCATTTGGCGCCAAAGCGCCGGCCACGCCCGGAGGACCCGGCCTGGATCAGCACCGGTCGGCCCTGGGGTGTGCGCGGAATATTCAGCGGGCCTTCGACCTTGAACCACTCGCCGCTGTGCTGCACTGACTGGATCTGCGACGGGTCGGCCAGCACCCCGCTTTCGCGGTCGAGCTTGAGGGCGTTCGGGCCCCAACTGCGCCAGAGTTTCAGCGCCACTTCGACGAACTCATCCGCGCGGTCGTAGCGCAGGTCGTGTTCCAGGTGCTTGTCCTTGCCGAACAGGCGCCCTTCGCTGTCGTTCATCGAGGTGACGATGTTCCAGGCCGCACGGCCCTTGGACAGGTGATCCAGGGTCGCGAATTCCCGGGCGATATGCGCCGGTTCGTAGTAGGTGGTGGAACGGGTCGCGCCGAGGCCCAGCTTGCGGGTCTGGCCCACCAGGTAGGAGAGGATCGGCAACGGGTCCAGGCGGGTGGCGTCCTGGGCGCCATACCGCAAGGCCAGGTCCCGGGAGCCGCCCATCTGGTCACCGACGGCCAGGCGGTCGGCGAAGAACAGGAAGTCGAACAGGCCTTCTTCCACCACGTTGGCGACTCGGGCGTAGTACTCGGGGTCCAGGTAATTGCCGATGGTTTTCGGGTGGCGCCACACCGCATGGCTGTGCACGACCGGCCCGCTCAGCAGGAACGCGGACAGGTGGATTTGCCGGCTCATGGCTTGGGCGTCCACACAGTGATGTCGGAAACCTTCAGCGGTTTGGGTGTCAGCTTGGCCGCGTAATAGGTGTCGGCGATCCGTTGCTGCTCAGCCAGTTTCGCGACGTTCACCGGGATGATGTCGTAGCTGCGGCGGCTGTTGGCGAGTTCCACCGTGGCCGGGTCGATATTGCCCCACAGCGGGCCGAGAATTTGTGCGGCTTCCTTGGGGTGAGCTTTGACCCACTGGCCAGTCTCGCGCAGGGTGTCGAAGGTAACCTGCAATACGTCGGGATGGGCGTTGGCAAACTTGGTGGTCGCCAGGTAGAAACGGTTGTAGTCCGCCAGCCCGTCGCTGCCATCAGCCAGCACTCGCACGTGATGATCCAGTTGCTGGGTGGCCAGGAACGGGTCCCAGATGACCCAGGCATCCACACTGCCATTGGCGAACGCCGCGCCGCCGTCCGGGGCTTCCAGGTAACGCGGGGTGATATCGGCGAGGGTCAGCCCAGCCTTCTTCAATGCCGAGATCAACAGGAAATTACTGCCGGAGCCCTTGGAGACTGCGACGGTCTTGCCTTTGAGTTCGGCGACGCTGTGAATCGGTGATGTGTCCTGGACGATGATCGCCTGGGCGCCGGGGGATGAATTCTCCTGCGCGTAGTAGGTCAGCGGCGCATCGGCAGCCTGGGTGAACAGCGCAAACGCATCGGCTACGTCGGCATGCAGATCGACGCTGCCAGCGTTCAGTGAGCTGAGCAGGCCGGTGCTGAATTCGTGCCAACTGACGGTAAAGCCCAAGGGTTTGAGGCGCTGTCCCAACTGGCCGTTCTGCTTGAGCAGGATCCACAAGGTCGATGAGCGCTGGTAGCTGATATCGAGGGTCTGCTCGGCATGGGCCGCCGCTGCGGCGAGCAGCAGACTGGCGGCGACAATGAGTTTCTTCAACGTCATGAAAGGCCTTGGCTTGGGAGGAATGGAGAACGCAGCGAGTGCCCGAGCGAGGCATGTGGCCTGGCATAAAAGCGAATTCGATTATATTAATGACGAGTGATTATGAAAGAACCATATAATTCTATGGTTATGCCCGTTTCACTGGCGCAGGCAAAAAGCGTCCTAAGCTAAGACCGAAAGAGTATTTATCGAATGGTTTTTAGAACCTTAAGCTTGAGAGAACTTTGCTTAAGGTCGAGCCCCTCATGCCCAACTTTTCACTACGTCGCCCCCTCGTCGCTGGTTTGGCGGTGCTGGCTTTTGCCGCTGCCATCACCGCACAGGCCCAGGAAACCGTGCGCATCGGTTACCAGAAATCCTCGACCCTGATCACCTTGCTGAAAACCCAGGGCACCCTGGAAAAAGCCCTCAAGGCCGACGGCATCGACGTCACCTGGCACGAGTTCCCCAGCGGCCTGCCGCTGCTGGAAGCGCTGAATGTGGGCAACGTCGACATCAGCGCCGATGTGGCCGACACCGTGCCGATCTTCGCCCAGGCCGCCCAGGCCAAGCTCACCTACTTCGCCCAGGAAGCGCCCTCGCCGCAAGCGCAGGCGATCGTGGTGCGCAAGGACTCGCCGATCCAGCAACTGGCGGATTTGAAAGGCAAGAAAATCGCCGTGACCAAGGCCGCCGGCACCCACTACCTATTGATCGCCGCCCTGAACAAGGCGGGCCTGGCATTCTCCGATATCGAGCCGGCGTACCTGACGCCCGCAGACGGTCGCGCCGCGTTCGAAAACAACAAGGTCGACGCCTGGGTCACCTGGGAACCCTTCCTCACCAGCGTGCAGCGCCAACTGCCCACCCGCACCCTCGCGGACGGCACCGGGCTTGCCAGCTACAAGCGTTACTACCTGACGGGCACGCCCTACGCCAAGGCGCATCCGGAGGTGTTGAAACTGGTTTACGAGCAATTGCACCAGGCTGGCGAGTGGGTGAAAAGTCACCCGCGTGATGCCGCGAAAGTGTTGGGCCCGTTGTGGGGCAACCTGGATGTGGAGACTGTCGAGGCCGCCAACGCTCATCGCAGTTATGAGGTGCAGCCGGTGACGCTGAATCAGTTGGGTGAGCAGCAGAAGATTGCGGATGCGTTCTTCAAGGCGGGGTTGTTGCCCAAGGCGGTGGATGCTCAGGATGTGCAGGTGTGGAAGCCTTGACGGTTCACTAGGCAAACGGCGCTATGGCTGGGCTGGGTACATATCCGTTGCTGCGGTAACGGCTTCTTATGGTTCCGCTCTTACAGCAGGTCACTTTTGGTAAACGCCCGGAATGCCGGCCCAGCCAAAAGTAACCAAAAGGTCTTCGCCCCACCACTCGGTGCCTCGCCTAGGCTCGGCATGCCGGAACGAAGGCCATTGTGGTTAACGGGGCCCGCAGATCAAAAACCGCACTTCTGTAGGAGCCGGCTTGCCAGCGAAAAACCTGAGAGCGCCGCGTTGAATCAGGATGCCAGCGTCATCGTTAACGACCTTCGCGAGCAAGCCCGCTCCCACATTCGACCGAGTTCTATCTTTGAAATGCGGTCGAATGTGGGAGCGGGCTTGCTCGCGAAGGCAGCAACACAATTAACCCGCAAAGCACCCAACCCGCCGCGCTCAAGCCTCCAACTTGGCGCTCTGCCTGACCTGCTCGATATACCGCCCCACCGCCGGCGCCTTTTCGAAACGCCGGTGGATCAGCGACAACCACGACGACGCCTCACTGCCCTCAATCGTGCGATACACCACGTTAGGCAACCCCACATGCCCCACCACCGACTCCGGCACCACCGCCACCCCCTGCCCCAGCGAAACCAATGCAATCACCGCCACCAACCCACCCGGCTGCGGCCCCAGGCGCGGCGCATAACCACCCTGCGCCGCCACCTGCAACGTGCCGCTGATTTGCTCGGGCAAGATGAAGGTCTCGTTTTGCAGATGCTCACAGCTGATCGCCTTTAATCCCAGCAACCAGGAATCCTGAGGCAGGGCCAGCACAAACCCCTCACTGCTCAACCGCACCGCCTCGACGCCGTCAGGCAAGGTCATGGGCGAGCGAATATAACCAATGTCGTAGCGCCCCTCGGCCACCAGCCCCGGCAACGCCGCCATGGGGCTCTCCCGCACATTGAGGCTCACATCCGGGCAATCCGCGCAGAACGACTGCACCTGGCGCTGCAACAGCCCCGAATACACCGCCGACGCCACATACCCCAATTCGATATGGCCGATCTCGCCTCGCCCGGCACGCTGGGCATTGCGCTGGGCAAATTCGAACTGCCGCACGGTGGCTTGCGCCTCGATCAGTAACGCCGCGCCCGCCTCGGTCAGGCTGACTTCGCGCTGACGGCGGATGAACAAGCGGGTGCCGAGGGTGTGTTCCATGTCCTGGATCTGCCGGCTCAGGGTCGGCGGCGCGATGCCCAGCTGTTCGGCGGCGCGGGTGAAATTGCGTTGCCGGGCAACGGCCAGGAAGTAGCGGAAATGCCGTATTTCCATCACAGGATTAGCTCAAAGGTAATGAAGTTCTCTATAGCACCTAACAACGGCGCCACTGACCGGGGATAAGCTCGCGGTACGCTTACAGTAGAGAGGCTTTCCCATGCTAGTCAAATCATTAGTCCTGGCACTCGCCGGTCTTTATACCCTACCTGCGGCATTTGCCGCAGAGCCACCCTCCAGTATTGCCCACAAAGCAATCCTGAATCTGGCGGTGGCCCAGCAGGTCGCCGCTACAGCCCGCCAGGTAGCCACCGACAAAGGCTGGCCTTGCGCGCTGGCGATCGTCGATGACGGCGGTTGGCCAATCCTGACGATCCGTATGGACGGTGCCCCGGTAGTCGCGGGTATCGAGTTGGCGCAGGGCAAGGCACGCACTTCGGCGCTGTTCAAACGGCCCTCCGCAGACCTGGAAAACGCCATCAACGGTGGACGCCAGGCAGCCATCACTGCGGGCCTGCTGATGATGAAAGGCGCCCAGCCCATCATCCTTGACGGCCAGGTCGTGGGCGCCATCGGCATCAGCGCCGACACCCCGGCCCATGACGACGAAATCGCCCTCGCGGCGGTCGGTTCGGTGCAACGATGAGCAACGTCAGCCCACGCCTCACGCTGTTGACCGCCTCCGGGGTCTGCTCGCTGATTGTGCTCGACACCAATATCGTCGCCGTCACCCTGCCGAGCATCGCCCGAGACCTGGGGGCGAATTTTGCCGATATCGAGTGGGTGGTCAGCGCTTATATGCTGGCATTCGCCGCGCTGTTGCTGCCGGCCGGGAGCATTGCCGACCGCTTCGGGCGCAAGAAAAGCCTGATCTGGGGCCTGAGCATTTTCATCCTCGCCTCCATGGGTTGCGGCGCGGCACCGAATGCGTTGTTCCTGGATATCGCCCGCGCCGTCAAAGGCGTCGGTGCGGCCTTGCTGCTGACCTCTGCGCTGGCGTCCATCGGCCACACCTTTCACGACGAAGTGGAACGCGCCAAGGCCTGGGCGTTCTGGGGCGCTTGCATGGGCGTGGCGATGACCGCCGCGCCGACCCTGGGCGGCTTGATTACTCAGTACCTGGGCTGGCGCTGGATTTTCTATCTCAATTTGCCCATCGGCCTGGGCTTGATGGCGCTGTCGCTGCATGCAATCCCGCATTCGCGTGACAGCCAATCAGCGCGGCTCGATCCCTGGGGCAGCCTGACCTTCAGCGCTAGCTTGCTGTGCTTGATCTGGGGTCTGATCGAAGCCAACCGCATCGGCTGGGACAACCCGCTGACTTACGCCCGGTTGCTCGGCGGCATCGCTTTGTTGGGGGTTTTTGTACTCGCCGAACGCCTGCAACAGCGGCCCATGGTGGACCTGCAACTGTTCAAGCAGCCACGCTTCATCGGCGCACTGCTGGGGATGTTCGCCTACGCCGGCTGCGCCCAGGTGATGATGACGCTGCTGCCGTTCTACCTGCAAAACGGCTTGGGGTTTTCCGCGATAGCCTCGGGGCTGGGCATGTTGCCGTTTGCCTTGACCATGTTGATCTGCCCGCGAATCGGTGCACGCCTGGCTGGTCGTTTTTCCCCGGCGACGATCATGGCGACGGGCCTGGCGTTGGTGGGTTGCGGCAACCTGCTGAGCGCCTGGTCGGTGAATGTCGGCGGCTACCTGCCGTTCGCCCTGGCGATCGCCGTCACAGGGGCCGGCGCAGGATTGCTCAATGGCGACACACAGAAGAACATCATGGCCTGTGTGCCACGGGACCGCGCCGGAATGGCGTCGGGCATGAGCACCACCATGCGCTTCAGCGCGATCATGCTGGCGATCGGGGTGTACGGCGCCTTGTTGAGCAGCCATAGCGAACAGTTGCTGCACACAAGCATCGGCCCGCAGTGGCAGGAACAGGTGTCGGGGATTGCTTCACGGGTGGTGGCAGGCGATATGCCGGCGGCGATGGCGTTGCTGCCTGAGTCGGCACGGGGGATGGTGCAGCCACTGGCCCGGCAGGCGTTTGTGGGCGGGTTCAGCGTGGTGTTGTGGGTGGCGGGACTGTTGGGGTTGCTGGGGGCGCTGGTGGTGGGATCGTTGATGCGCCATCCCATACCGGCGGTGCCGCAGGCTTCACTACCAACTCGGTGAGTTGACCACCACAAAACCATGTGGGAGCGGGCTTGCTCGCGAATGCGGAGTGTCAGTCAATACA
>NZ_NIXO01000091.1 GCF_002204795.1 Pseudomonas sp. K2I15 | reverse complement strand
GGCTTGTCCCCCGTTGGAGTGCGTAGCGGCCCCAAAAAAAGCGGGAGCGCTACGCACTCCAACGGGGGACAAGCCCCCTCGCCACAAGGATCTTACCGGCCGCAGGTTCAATGCTCCGGGCTGAGGTTCCACAGGGTGGAACCACCTTTGATTGTCCTCCTGCGCACATCGCGGTTATCTGGCGCTGTGCAACGAAAAAGAACGGGAACACCCGCCTGCGAGGAGAATCACCATGCGCCCACACCAGCACATCCTGGATTGGCTGAGCGATGTCGCCAGCGACCTGCACGCCGTGCGTCAGGACATTCACGCCCACCCCGAACTGGGCTTTGAAGAAAACCGCACCTCGGCCCTCGTGGCGCAATCCCTGCGAAATTGGGGCTATGAAGTTCACACCGGCATCGGCCAGACCGGTGTGGTCGGCGTGCTGCGCAATGGCTGCAGCTCGCGCAAGCTGGGCATCCGCGCCGATATGGACGCCTTGCCGATCATCGAAAACACCGGCGCCGCCTATACCAGCCAACACGCCGGCTGCATGCACGCCTGCGGTCACGACGGCCACACCACCATGCTGCTGGGCGCCGCCCGTTACCTGGCCGCGACCCGTCAGTTCGACGGCACCCTGAACCTGATTTTCCAGCCCGCCGAAGAAGGCCAGGGCGGCGCCGAAGCCATGCTCGCTGACGGCTTGCTGGAGCGTTTTCCCTGCGACGCACTGTTCGGCATGCACAACATGCCGGGCCTGCCCGCCGGCCATCTGGGCCTGCGGGTCGGGCCGATGATGGCCTCCCAGGACTTGCTCACCGTGACCCTTGAAGGCGTCGGCGGCCACGGCTCCATGCCGCACCTGACCGTAGACCCGCTGGTGGCTGCCGCCAGTATGGTCATGGCGTTGCAGACCGTGGTTGCGCGCAATATCAATGCCCAGGACGCCGCCGTCGTGACTGTCGGCGCCCTGCAAGCGGGCCAGGCCGCCAACGTGATTCCCCAACAGGCACTGTTGCGCCTGAGCCTGCGCGCCCTGGATGCCAGCGTGCGTGAACTGATGCTGGAGCGGGTCAAGGCGATCATCCTGACCCAGGCCGCGAGCTTCGGCTGCACCGCGCAGATCGAACATCGCCCGGCCTATCCGGTGCTGGTCAACCACCCTGACGAAACCGAATTCGCGCGCCAGGTCGGCGTCGCCCTGCTCGGTGAAGACGCCGTCGACGGCAACACCGCCAAGCTGATGGGTAGCGAAGACTTCGCCTGGATGCTGCAACGCTGCCCCGGCAGTTACCTGTTTATCGGCAACGGCGTCTCGCGGCCGATGGTCCACAACCCCGCCTATGACTTCAACGACGACATCCTGTTGACCGGCGCCGCCTACTGGGGCGCGCTGGCCGAGAGCTGGCTAAAGCCTGCCTGACGACCTCTTTTTTCTGCCGCTGGACCCTTTCCCAACTGGTTGAATGGAGTGTTCCCATGCAGGCTACAAAACAAGGTGTATCGCGCACCCGCCAGGTGGTCGCGGCGGTGATCGGCAATGCGCTGGAATGGTATGACTTCATCGTCTACGGCTTTCTCGCCAGCATCATTGCCCGGCAGTTTTTTCCGTCGGAGGATGAATATGCGTCGCTGCTGATGGCCTTGGCGACGTTTGGCGTCGGCTTCTTCATGCGCCCGGTGGGCGGGATTTTGCTGGGCATGTATTCGGATCGCAAAGGCCGCAAGGCCGCGATGCAGTTGATTATCCGGCTGATGACCATCTCCATCGCCCTGATCGCTTTCGCTCCCAGCTACGCCGCGATCGGCATGGGCGCGCCGCTGCTGATCGTGGTCGCGCGCATGCTGCAGGGCTTTGCCACCGGCGGTGAATACGCCAGTGCCACGGCGTTTCTGGTGGAGAGTGCACCGGCCCACCGCAAGGGCTTGTACGGTTCCTGGCAGTTGGTGGGCCAGTGCCTGGCGGTGTTCGGCGGCGCGGCGATGGTGGCGTTGGTGACGCACTTCTTCGAGCCGCAAACCCTGGAGCTTTGGGGCTGGCGCCTGCCATTTATCTTCGGCCTGCTGATCGGCCCGGTGGGCTTATGGATTCGCCGGCACATGGAAGATCCCGAGGAATTTATCGAGGCGCGCAAACAGGCTAAAGGCGCGGCGCCGAGCTTGATGGATGTCATCCGCGATCACCGCCGCAGCATCCTTGTTTCGATGGGCCTGGCGTGTGGTGCGACGGTGTCGTTCTACGTGGTGCTGGTGAATATGCCGACCTTCGCCCACAAGAACCTCGGCCTGCCGCTGGACCAGGTGTTGATGGTGCAGATGTTCGCGGTAGCGCTGATGACCGTGGTGATTCCACTGTCCGGCCTGTTGTCGGATCGGTTGGGGCGGCGGCCTGTGTTGATGGCGTTCACCCTGGCATTTTTCGTGATGGTGTACCCGCTGTATGTGTGGGTCGCGGCGGCGCCGTCCATCGAGCGTTTGCTGGTGATGCAGGTGATGCTGTGCATCGCCATCGGCGGCTTTTTCGGCCCGGCGCCGACGGCCCTGGCCGAGCAGTTTCCCATCGAGGTACGCTCCACCGGTGTGTCGGTGGCCTACAACGTGGCGGTGATGGTGTTCGGCGGTTTTGCGCCGTTGATCGTCACCTGGCTCAGCAAGGTGCTGGGCACGCCGGTAGCCCCGGCATTTTATGTGCTGTTCGCTTGCGTCCTGACGCTGCTGGGCACTTACTGCATGCATGAGGCGCCACGGGCGAAACGACCGGCGCCGTTTTCCAGCGAGGTGAAACCTTGAGTATTGTTGAACTGGATGCCATCGAACTGTCTCGGGCGATCCATGCGCGGCAGGTGTCCTGCCATGAAGTGATGCAGGCGTATCTGGCGCAGGTCGAGCGCTTCAACCCGGAGGTGAATGCGCTGGTTTCGCTGCGTTCCGATGAGGACGTGCTGGCCGAAGCGTCGCAGCGCGACCGGGAACTTGACCTGGGCCAATCCCGTGGCTGGATGCACGGCATGCCCCAGGCGATCAAGGACCTTGCGGCCACAAAAGGTCTGCGTACCACCCTCGGTTCGCCGCTGTTCGCCGAGCACATTCCTCCAGACGATGCGATCAGCGTGGCGCGGGTTCGGGCCAGTGGCGCGATTATTATCGGCAAGACCAACGTGCCGGAATTCGGGCTGGGCTCGCAGACTTACAACAGCGTGTTCGGCACCACCGGCAACGCCTACGACCCAAGCCTTGTGGCGGGTGGCAGCAGTGGCGGGGCGGCAGTCGCGTTGGCATTGCGCATGCTGCCGGTGGCCGATGGCAGCGACATGATGGGCTCGCTGCGTAACCCGGCGGCGTTCAATAACGTGTTTGGCCTGCGCCCGTCCCGGGGCCGCGTGCCTTATGGGCCGACGCCGGAACTGTTCATCCAGCAGTTGGGCACTGAAGGTCCGATGGGCCGCAGTGTGGCGGACGTGGCGCGGTTGCTGAGTGTGCAGGCCGGCTACGACCCTCGGGCGCCGCTATCGCTCAAGGAGGATCCGGCGGTATTCGGCGAGCCGTTGCAGCGCGACTTCAAGGGCGTGCGCCTCGGCTGGCTGGGGGATTACAACGGTTACCTGCCGATGGAAGACGGCGTGATGAGCTTGTGCGAATCGGCCCTCAAGGACTTTGCGGCGCTGGGTTGCGAGGTTGAAAACTGCCAGCCGGATTTCTCTCTGGAACGCCTCTGGCAGACCTGGCTGGTACATCGCCATTGGCTGATCCAGGGCTCGCTCGGCGCGGCCTATGCGGACCTGCAAAAACGCGCGCTGCTCAAGCCCGAAGCGCAATGGGAAGTGCAGGGCGGTTTGCAGTTGAGTGCGGCGGACGTCTACCAGGCGTCGGTCAGCCGCAGCGACTGGTACCGCGCCCTCGGCAAACTGTTCGAACGTTACGATTTCCTGTTGCTGCCCACCGCCCAAGTGTTCCCTTTCGATGCACAGCAACCCTGGCCGCGCATCGTCGCAGGGCGCGAGATGGACACCTACCACCGCTGGATGGAAGTGGTGATCGGCCCCACGCTGGCTGGTCTGCCGAGCATGAACGTGCCGGTGGGTTTCAATCCGCAGGGCTTGCCCATGGGCCTGCAAATCATCGGCCCGGCCCAGGCGGACAGGGCGGTTCTGCAACTGGCGTATGCCCACGAACAGCTGACCCGCTGGGTGCAACGACGACCGCCCACCTGCCTGTCCCCGACCGGCTGAGCCGCGACGGGCCTGTATCTTGCTGTGATAATCAGATCATCCATCGGCATCAAGGAGATCGACACATGGGCAGCGACGCCGAGACGGGAACCGTACGCTCAGTGGGGCGGGCACTGGCGATCATCGAGTTGCTCGGCGAGCACCAGGCGCTGGGGCTGGAAGAGTTGCATTACCTGACTCACCTGCCCAAGGCTACGGTCTCGCGGATGTTGCTCACGTTGCAGGAACAGGGCTGGGTCTATCGTGGCCTCAGCGACCGGCGTTATCGCCTGCGGGCCCGGCGCCTGTTCGGCGACACCCAGCAACGCTTCAAGCGCCAGTTGGTAGAAAGTGCGGCGCCTTGGCTGCTGGACCTCAGTGAGCGCACCGGCTTGGTGGTGGACCTGTCGAGCTTCGACGGCGAACGCCTGGAAGTGATGGAAAGCGCGATTCCCACGGCGCTGCGCAAGCGCTACCCGAACAACTGCCAGATTGTCGGCCAGCACGCCAGCCTGTTTCACTCGGCCATGGGCAAGGCGTGCCTGTCGCAATTGTCGGCGGATGAAGTGCAGCGCCTGGCCGGTCGTGAGCGGGTGGCGGAAGACGACCAATACCGTGCGTGTGAACAATCCCAGCACCAGGGTTTTGGCCAGCGCACCGAAGGCTACTGGGAATACCCGGTGCGCCTGCCGTTCCTGATTCGCGCGGTGGCCTTGCCGGTGCGGGCCAACGGGCGGTTGGTGGGCAGCATGGCGCTGCATTGGCCGATGGATCAGGCGCCGGTGGAGCGGGTGTTGAGTCTGCACCTGGCCAGCCTGGAATCGACCATTCGCGATGTGCAGCAGGCGTTGGCTTGATCACCGTTCCCCTGTAGGAGCGAGCTTGCTCGCGAAGAACTCACAGGCACCGCCTTCATTCAGAATGCCCGCGTCATCGTTGACAACCTTCGCGAGCAAGCTCGCTCCTACAGGAGGTCTTTGTTACTGTTCGTTCAGGTTTTTCGCCACACGAGTCTCTATGTTCAACGCGTCCCTGTTCAAACCCCTGGTCTTCCTGCTGCTGGCCGGTGCCGCCGTGCCCGCCCACGCCGATTGGTATCTGGACAACGAGTCCTCACGCCTGTCGTTCGTCACCACCAAAAACACCGACATCGCCGAAGTGCAGCGCTTCCTGGTGCTGCACGGCAAGGTCGACAGCAAAGGCGCGGCACAGCTGGAAGTCGAGTTGGAGTCGGTCAACAGCGGCATTCCGCTACGTGACGAGCGCATGCGCAATGACCTGTTCGAGATCAAGGCTTTCCCCGATGCGCTGATCAACGCGCAGATCAACCTGCAACCGATCAACGACCTGGCTCCCGGCGCGCAATACGAGCTGCGCCTGCCGTTGTCGGTGACGCTGCACGGCAAGACCCAAACCTATAGCGCCGAACTGCTGGCGACCCGTCTGGATGATCGGCGCTTCCAGGTAGTGACCCTGGAGCCATTGGTGGTGCACGCCGAGGATTTCGATTTGCTGCCGGGCGTGGCCGCGCTGCGCAAGGCCGCCGGGCTGTCGCAGATCAGCCTGTCGGTGCCGGTGGGTGCGGTACTGATTTTCACGGCGCGCTGACATGAGCGGCGCAGTGTTCCCGTGGCGCAGCGCCAACCGTTTCGAGTTGATGATCGACGGTCCGAGCTTCTTCCCGCGCATGTTGGAAGGCATCGCCCAAGCCGAGCAACAGGTGGCGCTTGAGCTGTATCTGGTGGAAGCGGGCGCGTGTGCCGAGGCGATGGTTCAGGCCTTGGTGGCCGCTGCCGAGCGCGGCGTGCGCGTACGGTGCCTGTTCGATGATTACGGCAGCCTGGCGTTTACCCTGGGCCTGCGTCGGCGGTTGATCGACGCCGGGGTAGACCTACGTTTCCACAACCGCCTGAGCTGGCGCCGCTGGATGCGCAACCTCTACCGCGACCACCGCAAGCTGTTGCTGATCGACCAGACCATCGCTGTGGTCGGCGGTACGGGTGTGACGGATGAATTTTGGACGCCCGGGGAAGACACCGCCGACTGGCACGAAGTGATGGTGCAAATTCGCGGCCCGCTGGTGCTGGATTGGCAGGCGTTGTTTGATCGCCAATGGCTGGCCAACGACGATCGCCGGGCCTGGAAACCGCCCATGCATTTTGGCCTGCCACGCTTGCCCAAACTGCCGGCGACAGGGCCGGGGTTGGGGCGTGTGGCTTATGCCGACGCCCGCCAGCATCGCGATATTTTGCAGTCTTTGATCCGCGCGCTGAACAGCGGCCACCAACGTATCTGGTTGGCTACGCCGTATTTCCTGCCGACCTGGGGTGTACGGCGTGCCCTGCGCCGGGCGGCGGGGCGCGGGGTAGATGTGCGTTTGCTGCTGACCGGGCCGCGTACCGATCACCCGTCGGTGCGGTATGCCGGGCACCGTTATTACCCGCGTTTGCTCAAGTCCGGGGTGCAGATTTTTGAATACCAGCCGTGCTTCCTGCACCTGAAAATGGTGCTGGTGGACGATTGGGTAAGCATTGGCTCGTGCAACTTCGATCACTGGAATTTGCGCTTCAACCTGGAGGCGAATCTGGAAGCGCTGGACCCGGAGCTAACGTTGGCGGTGGCAGGGAGTTTCGAGAGGGATTTTGCCAGGAGCCAGGCGGTGAGCCTTGAGGCGTGGCAGTCGAGGCCATTGTGGCGGCGGGTGAAGCAGCGGGTGTGGGGGTGGATTGATCGGTTGGTGGTTAACCTGCTGAACCGACGCGGATAGCCAGACCACTGAGATCAAATGTGGGAGCTGGCTTGCCTGCGATGCAGACACCTCGGTACTTCAGATGCACCGAGGTGATGCAATCGCGGGCAAGCCCGGCTCCCACACTGACCGCGTTTACAGCTTTAGATCAAAGCAGCTCGAAGCTCTGCCGCTTCACATCCTGCGAATCCAGCCCAATCTGCACATTGAACTCGCCCGGCTCAGCCGCGAACTTCAACTGGGTGTTGTAGAACTTCAAGTCATCCTCGGTGATGGTGAAGTGCACCGCGCGCTCTTCACCGGCCTTGAGCATGATCTTCTGGAAGTTCTTCAATTCCTTCACCGGGCGAATCATCGAGCCGGCCACGTCCTGGATGTACAACTGCACCACGGTTTCGCCGTCAACCTTGCCGGTGTTTTTCACCATCACAGTGGCGTCGAGTTTGCCGGTCTTGTTCAGGGTGGTGGACGACAGCGCCATGTCCGACAGGCTGAAGCTGGTGTAGCTCAAGCCATAGCCAAACGGAAACAAGGGCCCTGTGGTGTCATCGAAGTACTGCGAGGTGTAGTTGCCTGGCTTGCCCGGGGTGTACGGCCGGCCAATGCTCAGGTGGTTGTAGTAGGTTGGAATCTGCCCCACCGAACGCGGGAAGGTGATCGGCAGCTTGCCCGACGGGTTGTAGTCGCCGAACAAAACGTCGGCGATTGCGTTGCCGCCTTCGGTACCGGCGAACCAGGTTTCCAGGATCGCGTCAGCCTGTTCGTTCTCGTCGACAATCGACAGCGGACGGCCATTCATCAACACCAGCACCAGCGGTTTGCCGGTGGCTTTCAAGGCCTTGATCAGGTCGCGCTGGCTTTGCGGGATGTTCAGGTCGGTGCGGCTCGACGACTCGTGGGACATGCCACGGGATTCGCCCACGGCAGCTACCACTACGTCGGCGTCTTTGGCAGCCTTGACCGCTTCGTCGATCATTGCCTGGGACGAGCGCGGGTCATCCACCACTTCCGGTGCATCGAAGTTCAGGAAGTTGAGGTAGTCGACCACTTTCTTGTCGTTGGTGATGTTGGCACCACGGGCATAGATCACTTTGCCCTTTTCACCGATCACCGCGTTCATGCCGTCCAGCAGGGTCACCGATTGCGCGGGTTTACCGGCAGCGGCCCAACTGCCCATCATGTCGATCGGCGCCTTGGCCAGCGGGCCGACCAGGGCGATGGTCGCGTTCTTTTTCAGTGGCAGGGTGTTGTTCTGGTTTTTCAGCAACACCTGGCTGCGGCGTGCCACGTCACGTGCATCGGCGCGGTGCAGGCGGCTTTCGGCGTAGGTGTCGGCCGGGTCATCCTCGGCCTTGCCGATGCGCAAGTACGGGTCGGCGAACAGGCCCATGTCGTACTTGGCGCCGAGCACTTCGCGCACGGCGTTGTCGATGTCGCTCTGTTCGATCTCGCCGGATTTCAGCAGGCCGGGCAATTCCTTGCCGTAGAGCGAGTCGTTCATGCTCATGTCGATGCCGGCCTTGATCGCCAGCTTGGCGGCTTCACGCCCGTCCTTGGCCACGCCGTGCTTGATCAGCTCGAAGATCGCGCCGTGGTCGCTCACGGCCAGGCCCTTGAAGCCCCAGTCCTTGCGCAGCAAGTCGTTCATCAGCCAGGTGTTGGCGGTGGCGGGCACGCCGTTGATCGAGTTCAGCGCAACCATCACGCCACCGGCGCCGGCCTTGATGGCGGCGTGGTAGGGCGGCAGGTAGTCCTGGTACATCTTGACCGGGCTCATGTCGACCACGTTGTAGTCGCGACCGCCTTCCACTGCGCCATACAGGGCGAAGTGCTTGACGCTGGCCATGATGCTGTCCGCCTTGGCCGGGCTGGTGCCCTGGAACGCCTTGACCATCACTTTGGCAATGCGCGAGGTCAGGTAGGTGTCTTCGCCAAAACCTTCGGAGGTACGGCCCCAGCGCGGGTCGCGGGAGATGTCGACCATCGGTGCAAAGGTGATGTCGAGGCTGTCCGCGGCGGCTTCCTGGGCGGCGATGCGCCCGGAACGGCCAATGGCGTCCATGTCCCAGCTGGAAGCCAGGGCCAGGCTGATCGGGAAAATCGTGCGGTGGCCGTGGATCACGTCATAGGCGAAGAACATCGGGATCTTCAACCGGCTGCGCATGGCCGCGTCCTGCATCGGACGGTTTTCCGGGCGGGTGATGGAGTTGAAGGTGCCGCCTATGCGACCGGCGGCGATTTCCTTGCGGATCAGCTCGCGGGGCATTTCGGGGCCGATGCTGATCAGGCGCAATTGGCCGATCTTTTCATCGAGGGTCATTTGTTTCAGCAGGTCACTGACGAAGGCGTCCTTGTCCTTGAGTACTGCGGGCTTTGTTTCGGCAAATACGGAATGAGTGGCCAAACTGACAACAAGGCCGAGCAAACACAGCTTCTTCATGAAAATCCTTTCTCGCAGCCTCGGGACCGGAGAGCGTCTATTGTTGTTCGGGTGTTGTTCAGATAAATGCAGCACACTTCTGAACTCTTATTGGCGCTGGGCATCTTTTAGCTGATTGGCCCGATGCAATCCAGTGGGTGGTGGCGGATTATGCCCTAAGCCCGTGGCTAAAACGTCAGTCAGCACATTTCATAGGTTTGGCAGGAGAAACACCATGCAAGCAGCACAAGGTTACCGCTGGGGCTGGAAGGCCGTGGCATTGATACTGGTGAGCACCGTGCTGAGCGGTTGCGGCATCAACAAGATCCCGACCCTGGACGAACAGGCCAAGGCGGCCTGGGCCCAGGTGCAGAACCAGTACCAGCGGCGTGCCGACCTGATCCCCAACCTGGTGGAAGTGGTCAAGGGCTACGCCGCCCATGAGCAGGACACTCTCACCGCCGTGATTGAAGCGCGGGCCAAGGCCACGTCGATCCAGGTGGATGCCAGCACCCTCGACAACCCGGAAAAACTCAAGCAATTCCAGCAAGCCCAGGACGGCTTGAGCGGCGCGCTTAGCCGCTTGATGGTGGTGTCCGAGCGCTACCCGGACTTGAAGGCCAACCAGAACTTCCTCGCCCTGCAATCGCAACTTGAAGGCACCGAAAACCGCATCGCCGTGGCCCGTCGCGACTTTATCCAAGCGGTGCAGGCCTACAACACCGAGATTCGCACTTTCCCCGGCCGCCTGTGGCACAGCGTGATGTACAGCGACTTGCCGATCCGCGCCAACTTCGAGGCCACCAGTGCCGATGCCGATAAAGCGCCGCAAGTGAAATTCTGATGGGCAAGCGCGCTTGGCTGCTGGCGGCGGTGCTGCTGGCCTTTAGCCTGACCGCCCAGGCCGCCCTGAACTTCCCGGCCTTGACCGGGCGGGTCGTCGACAACGCCCAGATGATCGACCCGGCCGTGCGCGCGCAGCTGACCCAGCAATTGCAGGCGCTGGAACAGACCAGCGGCGACCAGATCGTGGTGGTCACCGTGCCCGACCTGCAAGGCGTGCCCATTGAAGACTTCGGTTATCAACTGGGCCGCGCCTGGGGCATCGGCCAGAAGGGCAAGGACAACGGCGCCTTGCTGATCGTCGCCCGGGATGAGCACAAGATTCGTATCGAAGTGGGTTATGGCCTGGAAGGCGTGCTCACGGATGCGCAGTCCTGGGTGATCATCAACCAGGTGATCGCCCCGGCGTTCAAGGCGGGCAACTACAGCAAGGGCATCAGCGACGGCGTGGCGGCGATGCTGCAGGTAGTGGGCGGCGATCCGCTGGCGGTGCCGGCGCATGTGTCTGAAGCCAACTTTGCCACGCAAAACCCGGGCATCTCCTTCGGTCTGTTTATCCTGTTGCTGGCGGTGTTGTGGCTGTGCAATCGCATGGGCCTGCCCGTTGGCGCTATCCTGCTGGCGATTCTCAGCAGCAGTGGCCGTGGCGGCGGGGGAGGCGGCGGTGGTGGCTTCAGGGGCGGCGGCGGTGGTTTCGGCGGCGGTGGCGCCTCGGGCGGCTGGTAATGACAATAACTAGAGAGCATCAACAACCATGGCACTACTGAGTCAACACGAGCAACGCCAGGTCGCCGAGGCGATCGCCAGGGTCGAGCAACAGACCGACGCCGAACTGGTGACCGTGCTCGCGGCCCGTGCCGACGACTACGCCTATATCCCACTGTTGTGGGCCAGCCTGTTGGCGCTGGTGGTGCCGGGGATCGTTCACTATTTGTCGGGCTGGTTGAGCATGTACACCTTGCTGCTGGCGCAGTGGGGCACGTTTGTGGTGCTGTGCCTGGTGTTTCGTTTGCCCAAGATCACCACCCGGCTGATCCCGCGCTCGGTACGCCACTGGCGCGCGTCCAACCTGGCGCGGCGGCAGTTTCTGGAGCAGCACCTGCACCACACGCTGGGCAGCACCGGGGTGCTGATTTTTGTCAGTGAGGCGGAGCGTTATGTGGAAATCCTGGTGGACAAGGGCATTTCCAAGCGCCTGGATGACAGCTGCTGGGATGGGATCGTCAAGGAATTCACCCGCCAGGTGAAACAAGGCCAGACCCTGGCCGGCTTTATCAGCTGCATTGAAGCCTGCGGGGAGTTGCTCAAAGAGCATGTACCGGTGACCCACGCACGCAATGAGTTGCCGAATCGGTTGGTGGTGTTGGAGTAGTGTAAAATTCCCGGCATTCCCTGCCCGAGGCGTATTTGTTCATGTCTGCCACCGCTAAACCTGCCAGCCCCGCGCCGGATCATCACGCGCAGTTTCTCGAACTGCTGAGCGCAAGCCTTGAGCAAAACGCTTTTATCAAGCTGGTGCTGGCCAAGTACGTGGGCATCGAGCCCGACCTGCAGAAGCTGATCATCAAGCAACTGACGGTCAAGGATCAGCCTTGCCTGTCCTTCGTCTACCGCTACAAGACCCGCGACATCACCAAGAACTTCACCCTGGAAGACGGCTTAGCGGCGATTGCCGAGCTGTTGCCGGCCTCGTTCAAGAACGCGCACCTGCTCTCGGTGACCGACGAAGCCCAGTTGGAATACAGCAAGAAGAACAAAAGCTCGCTGTTCAAAAGCAAGCCGCAACAACTGCGGGAGGCACCGTCTGCCGAGCACAACCGTGAGAAAAATCGCTTCCTGGACCTCACCCGGCCCTTTCTCTCTGACCTTGGCGTGACCAACGCCAAGCACGAGCTGATCCCGGCGATGTCGCGCAAGTGGAAACAGATCAACAAGTTCATCGAAGTGTTCAGCCACGCGCTGACCACTTCACCGCTGAAGCTGGACCAGCCGGTGCGCGTCGCGGACTTTGGTTCGGGCAAGGGCTACCTGACCTTCGCCATCCACGACTACTTGCGCAACACCCTCAATGCCGAGGGCGAAGTCACCGGCGTGGAACTGCGCGAAGACATGGTGACCCTGTGCAACAACGCCGCCGCCCGCCTGGACCACCCGGGGTTGGTGTTCAAGTGTGGTGATGTGCGCAGCGTCGCGCCCAGCGAACTGGACGTGATGATCGCCCTGCATGCCTGCGACATCGCCACCGACTACGCGATTCACACCGGCATTCGCTCCGGTGCGTCGATCATCATGTGCTCGCCGTGCTGCCATAAGCAGATTCGCCTGCAAATCCAGAGCCCGGTGCTGCTCAAGCCGATGCTGCAATACGGCCTGCACCTGGGCCAGCAGGCGGAAATGGTCACCGACAGCCTGCGTGCGTTGTTCCTCGAGGCGTGCGGCTATGAGACCAAGGTGTTTGAGTTCATCTCGTTGGAGCACACCAACAAGAACAAGATGATCCTCGCCGTGAAACGTGCCGAACCGTTGGATAACGCTCAACTGCTGGTGAAAATCCAGGAGCTGAAAGCGTTCTACAACATCACCGAGCACTGCCTCGAAACTCTGCTGCGGGCGGACGGTTTTTTGAGTTGAGCACGGACTCAATGTGGGAGCGGGCTTGCTGTGGTGAGCGGGCTTGCCCCGCGTTGGGCTGCGAAGCAGCCCCATCAATCTATGGTGAACCCGACGGGGGACAAGCCCCCTCACCACAGCAAGCCCGCTTGTGTCTTGATCCGGGATTAAGCTGAGGGTGAGAGCGGTGAGTGGCAAGCTGAATGCCCGGAGTGCTTAAAGCACGTGTGGGAGCCCATGCTGCCACTCACCTCTCCGCTCTGGACATGA
>NZ_NIXO01000090.1 GCF_002204795.1 Pseudomonas sp. K2I15 | reverse complement strand
GCGGTGGATCAGTTGATGCATTTGGTTACTGACACACCGCCTTCGCGAGCAAGCCCGCTCCCACAGTGAGCATAGCGATGGGGCTTGCCTTGGAAGGGTATTTCAAGGCAGGCTCTGGGGGTGTTCATTATTCCCATCGCCGTGTCAGGTATTTTTTATGTCGTTACGCGTGTGCATCCTGGAAACCGATATCCTGCGTCCTGGACTGATCGATCAGTACCAAGGGTACGGGCAGATGTTCAAGCGCCTGTTCTCCAAACAGCCGATTGCCGCTGAGTTCGTCATCTACAACGTGGTGCAGGGTGAATACCCGGCGGATGACGAAGTGTTCGACGCGTACCTGGTGACGGGCAGCAAGGCTGACTCCTTCGGCACCGATCCCTGGATCCAGACCCTCAAGACCTACCTGCTGGGCCGCCACGCGCGCGGTGACAAGCTGATCGGCATCTGCTTCGGCCACCAGTTGCTGGCGCTGCTGTTGGGCGGCAAGACCGAGCGGGCGACCAAAGGCTGGGGCATGGGCATCCATGACTACAAACTGAACGCCAAGGCACCGTGGATGAGCCCGGTGGTGGAAGAGCTGACGCTGTTGATCAGCCACCAGGACCAGGTCACCACCTTGCCGGAAAACGCCACGGTGATTGCTTCCAGCGAGTTCTGCCCGTTTGCGGCGTACCACATCGAAGACCAGGTGCTGTGCTTCCAGGGCCACCCGGAATTTATCCATGACTATTCCCGCGAGCTGCTGGAGATTCTTCAGACAACGCTTGGGGAGAAGGTCTACACCAACGGTGTGGCCAGCCTGGAGCGAGACCACCACGGCGTGACCGTGGCGGAGTGGATGATGCGGTTTGTGGCGCACAAACCAAAAGCGGACGTGGCCTAGTCAATTCGGGTTGATTGATTAGCTTTTTGTGGCGAGGGAGCTTGCTCCCGCTGGGGTGCGAAGCGCCCCCGCTTTTAAAAGCACGACTGCTGCGCAGCCGAACGGGAGCAAGCTCCCTCGCCACAACAGCAATCGCCCCAAGAGCAGTTTTCTACAGCCAGCCTGAGCGCTTGAAGCTGGCCCACAACCCCGTACACCCCAGCGCAATAAACCCCAGCACCGCAAAATAGCCGTAGTGCCATTGCAGCTCCGGCATGTTCTGGAAGTTCATCCCGTAGATCCCGGCCACCGCCGTCGGGAACGCCAGAATTGCGGCCCAGGCAGCAAACTTGCGCTGCACTACGCTTTGGCGCGAGGCTTCCAGCAACACCCCAATCTCGATGGTTTGGCTGGCGATATCCCGCAGGGTGGTCAGGTCTTCCATCTGCCGGGTGACGTGAATCTGCACATCGCGAAAGTACGGGCGCATGTTCTTGTCGATAAACGGGAAGCTCAGTTTCTGCAATTCCTGGCTGATCTCCACCATCGGCGCCACGTAGCGCTTCAGTCTCAGCACATCACGGCGCAGGCCGTGGAGCTTCTGGATATCCGCTTCACTCAGGGAGTTGCACAACACGTTGCGCTCCAGCTCATCGACCTCGGCATGAATCGCCTCACTCACCGGCTGATAGTTCTCGGTGACGAAATCCAGCAGCGCATACAGTACGAAATCTTCCCCGTGCTCCAGCAACAGCGGCCGCGCCTCACAGCGCTGGCGCACATAGCCGTAGGACGCCGAGTGGCCGTTGCGGGCGGTGATGATGTAGCCGTTGCCGGCAAAGATATGGGTCTCGATAAACTCCAGCTTGCCGTTATCGCGCACCGGCGAGTAGGTCACGATAAACAGCGCGTCGCCGAAGGTCTCAAGCTTGGGCCGGCTGTGTTTTTCCAGGGCGTCTTCGATGGCCAGTTCATGCAGGTTGAACTGGCGTTGCAGGTTGGCCAGTTCATGGGCATTGGGCTCTTCCAGGCCGATCCACACAAAGTGGTCGGGCTTGGCGGCCCAGGCGGCGCCTTCGTCGAGGGTGATATCGGTGACTTTCTTTCCGGCGCTATAGACGGCGGCTGCAACAACTCTACCCATAGTGCTGATCGCTTCTTTATTGGATGACAGTTACTGGGCAGCTTAGCCTGAACGCGCCCTCTGTAGGAGCGAGCTTGCTCGCGAAAAACCTGAGAGCGGCGGGTTAATCCAGAATGAGCGCGTAATCGTTAACGTCCCTCGCGAGCAAGCTCGCTCCTACAGGGTGCGATTTCCAACTCTCGGTCCATTGCTTCAATACAATCTTTCATTTGCTCGCGGCAGGTCTGCATTAACAGCGGCATGTCATCCATCGTCAGCCCCTTTGTAGGAATCGGCGGCAACGAGCGAATCAAAATATCGCCACTGTTCCAGCGGTTGAGCTTCATCTGCTTCACATACGTGCTGACACACACCTGCACAATCGGCACGCCCGCGGCAATCGCCATCTGGAACGCGCCCTTCTTGAACGGCAGCAACGTTTCACCGAAGTTACGCGTGCCTTCCGCAAACACCCAGATCGACGTGTCCTTATGCTGCAACGTATGCGTGGTGGTCAGCATCGAGCGCCGCGCCTTGTGCGCATTGCCCCGGTCAATCAACACATTGCCCGCCAGCCAGAACAGTTGGCCGAACAACGGCACCCACTTCAGGCTCTTCTTGCCGATACACACCGTGCGGTAGGGCACCACGGTGCCGAACACAAACAGATCATAGTTGGACTGATGGTTGGCGACGATCACGCAACTGCTGGGCTTGTTGCGCAGCGAGTCGACCTCAGCCTTCACCCGCAGGCGCAACAGCCACATCGCCGGCACGGCATACAGGCGCGCGCAGTAACGGCTGTTGTCCGGGTTAAACGGCCGACAGATCCCCAGCAGCACACCCAGCACGCCCGCAATCATAAAATGCAGGCCCATCAACAACATGCGTAACAAAAAAAGCATCGACACAGCCCATCGGGACAAAAGGTGGCGCAGTGTACGGACGTGCACTGTATTCGGCAATTGCCCCTATAGAGTCAGGAGATAGGCGATGTTTAAGCGCATGTTTCAACATGCTGTGACAGACACTGTCTAGAGCGGTTGTAGGCAGCCCGGGATTCTTTGTAAGAAAAAGCCCGACTCAAGGTCGGGCTTCGATTCAGCAGGCGTGGGTTTGATTAACCCATGTGCCCCTGGTCCTGAATGATCGCGTCATCCAGTGCTTCCAGCAGCGCCTTACGCACCTTCAGCTTGGTGTGCTTGTGGGCGTTCATATTGATCTTCTTCAACTGGCGAGCCGCTTCCAGCGCCGCGGCCTGCAACTCTTCCGGCGCGACCACCTTATCCAGGAACCCGGCGCTCAACGCGTCCTGCGGGTTAAACATCTCGGCATTGATCACCGAACGATGAAACGCCGACTTGCGCAGACGATCCCGCGCCAGCTCGATCCCGGCGTGGTGCATGGTCATGCCGATCATCACTTCATTCAGGCCAATGCTGAATGGCCCGTCGACCCCAATCCGGTAATCCGCCGACAACAACAGGAACGCCCCCTTGGCCACCGCATGCCCGGGGCAAGCGACGATCACCGGGAACGGGTGCGACAACAGGCGGCGGGCCAGGGTCGAACCCGACGTCACCAGGCTTACCGCTTCTTTAGGGCCGGCGGTCATCACCTTCAAGTCATAGCCACCGGACAAAATCCCCGGCGTGCCCGTGATGATCACCACCGCCCGATCTTTCTCGGCTTGGTCCAGCGCTTGATTAAACGCACTGACCACTGCCGGCGAAATGGCATTCACCTTGCCGTTGCTCAGGGTCAGGGTCGCGATACCGTCTTCGAGGTGGTAGGCAATCAACTCACTCATGACGCGATTCCTTGTAATGCTTGTAATAGAAGGACAGACGGCAGACGTTACCCACCGCGCCCGCCCTGGTAAAGCGCCGTGACTGACTACCCAGTCAGACTTTTCCCCCATGCCCACCCGCAGGCGGCCTTCGGCAGGGCGCAGCAGCGACTATAGACAAACGCTGAGTGTGCCTGAGAATGGCAGAATCGCCGTGGTGCGCATGACGCCGCAGAGGGCTGGAACGGCATAGCCGCCTAAGCGCATGAAAATTCTGAAAAAAACCTTTGCCATCGGAAAAGCTTTCGACTACATTAGCGCGCCTCGACAGACTGAATCAGTTTGACGAGATACGGTGAAGTGTCCGAGTGGCTTAAGGAGCACGCCTGGAAAGTGTGTATACAAGAAATTGTATCGAGAGTTCGAATCTCTCCTTCACCGCCAAATTGCAAAAACGCAAACCCCTGATTTTCCTCGAGAAAGTCGGGGGTTTGTGGTTTTTGGCGTCTCAAAAATAGCCCCATGGGACCATCATGGGACTGGTGCCGCATTTTGGTGCGTTTTTGGTGTCGCCATCTGAAGCCCAATTGTTTCTTTTATGAACCTATCGTTAGCCCCATGACTCCGTGAAGGATGGGCCAAATTCTTTAGTCCGCCTTCAACCGTTTGATAGCTTGGGTAGGAAGTCATGTTTGGCGCTAGAAACGATCGTCATCCCGCAAAGAGTGCGTCGGCTGATTTACTCTCTGTGATTGCGCACTCACCCACCGCAGTTGAAGCCCGTCACCATCAGATTCGCGCGCATGAGTTGATACTGAATCTTCAAGTAGAAGACGCCATCTCCAGGCTTGACGCAGACAATCTGCGAGTCATATTTACAGTGGCAATTGAGAAGCGTCTTTATGAAATTGCAAGCGTGTAGGATCTGAGCACTGTCTAAGTCGACCTGGTAATCGCATCGGGGATCGCAGGCACCGGGTACGTCGCGGTGTGCCTACTCTTGTCCTAACCCCGTCTATGCTCATCACAGCGGTTGCGTAACGTTGACCTTGCGTAAATTCATAGCGTGCATGTTGGGCTTATTACGCCCATATTGACTCGGTATTCAGATCGTTGTGGGTATGCTTAACCTGGATATTGATGAATGTAGAAAATTCACAGTAAGGTTCAGCACACCGACGCTATGAAGAGGCCCATGAAAACCATTACGCTCGTGTCTGGTCGATTAACACCTAAAGCTCTTTCTGTGGGCCTGGTAGCTTTCATCTTTTTGGTCTGTGTCATGCTGGTGTCCGCAATTGCTTGGCAGTTAAAGCAGTCGGCTGACGAACGATTGACGAATGCCAAAATTGCTGTCCGCAACATTGTTCGGGCTTCCGACCAGCAGGCTCAGGATACTTTGCGTCAGGCTGAAAGCATTCTCAGCAATCTTGCAGAGCGCGTTGAAAATGACAAACTTAGCAACGAACAGAGAATTCGTTTATCCAAAGTAATGGCAAACAACGCCGATGCAACTGACGGGATTCAAGGTTTGTTCATTTACGACGAGAATGGCGACTGGGTTGTTAATTCGTTCTCTTCAGAGACAGTCGCAAAGAACAATAGCGATCGTTCTTATTTTATCTACCACAGGGACCATCCTGGCACGGCCATCCATATAGGCGAGGTGATTTTGAGCCGCACTACCGGCGACATGATCATCCCTGTCAGCCGTCGCACTCAATACCCCGATGGCAGCTTTAGCGGCGTGGTTTTGGCGACGTTGCCCGTTGCATACTTTCAAAGTTTCTTTGAGCGTTTAGACGTAGACAAACAAGGGGTGATACTGCTTGCACTGAATAACGGTGATTTGCTGGCCCGCCGACCAATGATTGACGCGCTAATGACGACTAATATCGCAAAGGGAGAGCTGTTTAGTCGATATCTAATTAACAGCGATGACGGAACAGCAACCCTGACGTCCGTCGTGGATGGGATAGAACGAGTCTATGCGTACAGCCGCATACGGGGCCTTCCGATCGTGGCTGCAGCAGGATTATCGATAGATTCGGTATTTGCAACATGGTGGACGTACGTCTATCAGGCATCGGTTATGGTGGTGCTTATAATTCTGGTGCTGACCAGTATAGGCTTTCTCTTTTACCGACAAATTCAACGTTTGTTGGTTGCAGAAGAAGAACTTCGTCTTGCACATCGTGATTTAGAGCACATTGCTAAAACGGATAGCCTCACGGGGTTGCCTAACCGTAGGTGTTTCGACGTTAGATTGGCACGCGAGTGGTCGAGAGCATGCCGCACTGGAAATAGCGTAGCGCTTATACTTATCGATATAGATTGGTTTAAGCAATACAACGACCATTATGGCCATGTTCTCGGCGATCAATGTTTAAGGCAAATCGCAGAGTTATTAAATAAAAATATAAATCGTCCAGCCGACCTTGCTGCCAGGTATGGTGGGGAAGAGTTTGTAATACTGCTTCCAGAGACGGAACTGGCAGGTGCAATAAAGATCGCCGAGGAAGTGCGGTCAGCGATAGAGGCTGCTCAAATTGAACACAGAGGCAGTGCAGTAGGCATTGTCACCATCAGCGCAGGTGTCGCTTCCAACCATCAAACTGGCGTAATTGTCTCGACTGATTTGGTGGAAAAGGCCGATAGTCTTCTGTATCGCGCAAAAAAACTCGGGCGCAATCGAGTTGAACATCAGGTGCGGGAAGTCCTCGAAACATAGAGCGTCGCGGCTGCAGGGCGACCCCCTGCAGTTGGCGTGTAAAGGGTGGGAGTACGAGCATAAGGCTCGTGGTACACGTTGCGTTTAGATTGGGTAATGCTCGCGAAAAGGGATGACTGAGAGGTCGTCCCTTTTTCGTTTGTGCGGGATCAAGCCAATGGGTTTAGGAACACTGCGTAGCCATGCGCCGCCCAATAACATCCAGCAAGTCGCAACCATCACGCAACGGAATCGAGCAAAGCAGCGAAAAGTCGCTGAGCACAACTGTATCGCTGCTGATTTCCGCACGCAGTGCCAGGTTTTCAAGAACTTGAGTAACAGCACGAATTCGATAGCCGGCAGCGTCCAGCAAAACGTCCAACGGCGCAGTGGTATCTACAAAAAGGGCAGGTGTCTCGCAATCGTTGCTGGTGAGGGCCATGTATTGATTCATATGTGATGTCCGTTCTCTTAAGGAGGAGAGTAGCCACACATTTGTCGCCAAACAAAAGGTGGCAGCTGTACGCGGGTTGGCGAACCGGAACAAGACGGACAATGCCGGCAGACCCGAAGGTCTCCCACGCACAGCTACCATTGGGCAGCTTATTGCGCGCAGGAGCATCCCGCAAATTAGCCGGGAGGCTTCTGCCGTCTTGAAGTCGAGTCGCCAAACCCGGTCGCCATGTAGGCGACCGGCGAACTATATGCCCCACCTCACAAACCCGGCAGGTCGCGCCTTCCGATTGATTTGTAGGAAATCACTCCGATTGACGAACTGCACCCTCTCAAGCCTGCACATACACCCAAGCCGTCAGCCCCGAAGCCAACCCCACCGAAACCCGCTTATAGTCCGACACCTCATACGCATCCGCTGCCGCCAGCTCCTGCTCGGTAATCTGAAACACCATCCCTTCAACGCTATCCTCGTTCCGCCCGCTCGGAGAAACGATCGGATGATGCGTCTTGCCACTGGCCGTCAACACCTCAGTGTCCGTAATCTCCACCCAGCTTGTCGAAAACCCCAGCATCGCATCCTGCTGACCCACCAACTCCCGACCAAAGTTGGACAGTTGCACGGCTTTGTCCTGCAACGTGCCGTATGAAAACAACAACACGGAAAATTCGCTAGAGCGCTCCATTTCACTTCCTTGATGACGTGTTAAAGGTTAAGCCAACAAATCTTCGTAAAACGCCCCATAAGCCCCGCTCGGGTGCGCAATCTGTATCTCAAGAATCCACAGCCCTTCATTCGGATACTGATCAAAATCCCCAAGATCACCGCCCCGATAAATCGCATGCGGGAAGTCGCTGACGCGGTGCCCTTTGATGTCCAGGTTCAACACCCAGCCCATTTCCTTCGCTTGCTCTTCGGCGAAACGATACAGCTCCAGGCCGACCACTTTG
This sequence comes from Pseudomonas sp. K2I15, assembly GCF_002204795.1. Taxonomy (GTDB): domain Bacteria; phylum Pseudomonadota; class Gammaproteobacteria; order Pseudomonadales; family Pseudomonadaceae; genus Aquipseudomonas. Next base: position 5,478 of record NZ_NIXO01000090.1, on the reverse strand, counting down.
TCGTTCCTCCAGCGCTGTTCAACCCGGTCAAACAACTCTTTCGCCGCGCTCGCACACGCGGCCATCTCTGGGTCGTTGCCAGTGCTGAACGACGCCCCGGCATCACCCTCATGGCCTTGCCACACGGCGCCCATGTCGATGAAGTAGATGTCGTTTTCACCCAGCGCCGGATCGCCGTCGGAGCGTTCCTTGAAGGTCTTTAGGGTGTTGGCACCAAAGCGCACAAGGAGTGGGTGCCAGATGCGCTGCATGTCGAGGTCGGCGAGGACTTTTTTGCCGAGTTCGCGGGCTTCGGATTCCAGCATGCCGGGGCGGATGAGTTTGGACAGCGCTTCGATGGCGCGCCAGGTCATGGCCTGGGCATAGCGCATTGAGTCGATGCTATAGGCGACGCCCACGGCCTCTTTGGATGATTTTGCGGTCACCGGGTTCTCCTCGATCTTATAGTATCAGGCGTTATGCTTTTTACTATATAGCGGGGATGTGTGGGAGCCCAAGCAGATATGCCGGGATATGCCGATGTTTTCTGTCGCGAGGGGGTAGGTGAATATGAATGAGTCTGGGAGGAGTACGTTTCAGATGATCAATAGAAGATTCCCGCAAGATTGCCTTTTTCTACGAATTCACGCGGCTCGCATAGAATTTGCTCCAGAATTGAGCGTCTCGAGCTGCCTTCTTCGCGTAAAAGGGTACCGACGAGTAAGCCTCTTTTAAACGTCGCGAGCCCTGCGCTCGCCTTTCGGCTTCCTGGATGCTCAAAGCTCCACTTTGCCAGATTTCCATCCAGAAGCTGTCGGCCCGCAGCGTCTCGGAAGGTTTTGTTTGCGAAGTCGTAATAAGCATATTGTACCTCCGGCACGTAGAAGGTTAGGGATTCATAGGTCGTTTTAATCATACGCTGGATATTGCCAAGCGTGTCACCGTCCACCCAACTCAGCGACGGAATGCCGAGATGTTCATCGCCGTCAATTTGTCTCTGATGTGGCCGGATATGGTCGGTTGTTCTGTGTTTGAGGGCGGATGACAGCATTGCATCGGTTCTGCGCCGTGTTGCTATGTCCGATAGCCCGTCCGGGTCGCCGATAAACTCGCGTTTTGTAATGGCCGCAAAGGCCCCTACGGCAGCGTAAATACCGTTACCACCTCGGCCTGGCTCAACCCAACTGACATCGATCCAAACTTTTCGCGGCGTGGTCATTACGGAAAAGTAATTCCCGTTCACCCCCTCCGTACGAAAGGTATAAACCTCTGTGTCGGAATGATTGGTCTCAACCTCAAGGCTGACAAATTTGGTGCCCAGACTCACTTCAGGCATTAATTCAATCAAGCAGGCGGTACTGGTCGTCTGGTATAGGAAAAGGTCCTCCGCTTGAGCGAAGATTTGAAGGCATTTTGCCGCGAAGTCATCATCGAGTGGGGTGTACAACGTTACAGCGCCTCTGGCATCCGAGGCGCGCTGATCGAATTCGTCTTCTGCCATCAATACTCAACTTCCCGGGGCGCGAGTGATGGCGTGTTTTATAGTCGGTTTGCTTTAGTGATAGCTACCCGCGAAATACGACGTTACGTGACGTCGTGTTTCTGCTTTTATTTTCCGGGTTCCACGTTCGAAGGGCGCTGAAAAATCAGCTCTCAAATATGCAGCCACGCCATCCCACCCAACACCACGCTCACGCCACCGGCGGTATACGCCATGCGCTTCAACCATTCCTTGCGCGTCAGCAGGGTGATCGCCGCCAACGAAATCGCGATCTGAATCGCGGTCATCGCCTGTGCCCAGCGGTGATGTTGGTGCAGCGCCTGTTCGGACTTTTCATCCCATTCCGTCGACGTGGCTTCGAGCTTTTCCGCCTGTTTGCGCACCTCTTCCTTCTGGGTTTTATAACGCTCGATCTCGTCGGTGTAGTGCTTGGCATCAACCCCGGGAATATGCGTGGCCAGCTCTGCGAGGTTCTGCCGGCTGGATTTGGCCTGGTAGTAGTTCCATTGGTTGGCGGCTTCGGTCTTGAAGATGGCGGCGTTGTTTTTGTCCATCGCCGCTTCGCTTTCGGTGGAGCCGGCCTGGTAGCTGAGCATGGCGCCGACGGTGGCCATGATGGCGGTCATCACGGCGATGCGGCTGGCGAAATTGTCCCCGCGGCCGTGGGCATGTTCGGTGGTGTGTTCGACGTGTTTTTCGTGGGGGCTGGGGACTTCGAAGGCTTCGGACATGGGGGCGTCTATGAAGGGATTGAGGGACTCTGATTCTTCACCAGCGAAGCTGTCTCAATCCTGTACGTAATGCTGCAAACCGGCCACCAGGGCATCAAAGGTGACGCGGCAGCGTGGGCTGTTGCGCAGGTCTTCGTGCATGGTGACCCAGGTGTCCAGTTGCAGGGCGAATGCGTCCGGCAGCACCCGGCTCAGGCGGGGGTCTTGCCGGGCCAGTTTTACCTGGCAGCCACCGATACCGGCGCCGGCGCGGATCAGCGCCAGTTGCGCCAGGTCGCTGTCGCTACTGAGGGAAAAGGCGCTGCGATCGAAGCCTTTGACGGCCAGGCTGCGGATGAAGGCGCTTTCCTGGTCGTAGCCGATGACTGAATGGGTCGTGAGGTCATTCAGGCTCTGGGGCGTGCCGTGTTGTTGCAGGTAGTCGTTGCGTGCATGCAGACCTACTTCGATAACGCCGATACGTTTCGCCAGCAATTGTTCCTGGCTGGGTCGGACCATTCGCACCGCGATGTCGGCTTCCAGTTGCAGCAGGTCCAGCAGACGGTTGCTCAGCACCAGTTCGACCTTGAGGTGCGGATGCTGCTGGCGCAGGCGGGTGATGATCGGCGGCAGGACCTCCACGCCAATCACTTCGCTGGCAGACACCCGCACCACGCCGCGCACTTCGGGGCCTTGCGGCGAAGCGGCACGTTCGAGTGCGGCGGCGGTGGTTTCCATGGTTTCGGCGTGGGTGCGCAGGGTGAGGGCGACGGCCGTGGGCAGCAGGCCGCTGGCGGAACGGGTGAACAGCACCACGTTCAAGGATTTCTCCAGCGCCGCGATGTGCCGCCCGACCGTGGGCTGGGTGATGCCGAGCTGCCGTGCGGCCCCCGACAACGATCCTTCCTTGAGTACGCCGAGGAATGACCGGTAAAGCTCCCAACCAATAGTCGATGCCATGCATAAATGTATAGCGTCTGGATCATCTTCGGCAATTCCTCTATAGCCCGCCGGCGAACAGAATCGCTCCATCAAACAACCCTCAGGGGGAACAGCATGAACAAGGTTCTGGTGTTGGGCGCGACAGGCGGGATTGGTGGCGAAGTGGCGCGGCAGTTGTTTGCTGCAGGCTGGCAGGTGTGCGCGCTGACGAGGTATGTGGATAAGGCCCACAAGCAGAACGCCGATTTCACCTGGATAAAAGGCGATGCGCTGAACCGTGAGGAAGTAGTCGCGGCGGCCAAGGGTTGTGCGGTCATCGTGCATGCGGTCAACCCGCCCGGTTATCAGCGCTGGGCAGAACTGGTACTGCCGATGATCGACAACACCGTCGCGGCGGCTATTGCTGAAGGGGCGACGATTGTCCTGCCGGGCACGGTTTACAACTTCGGGCCCGATGCCTTTGCGCGGTTGGAGGAAGATTCACCCCAGAACCCGCTCACCCGCAAGGGCGCGATCCGGGTGGAGATGGAGCGGCGTTTGCGTGAGGCGACCCAGCATGGCGCCCGTGCGTTGATCGTACGCGCCGGAGATTTTTTCGGTGCCAAGGCCGGCAGCAGCTGGTTTTCCCAAGGCTTGATCAAACCCGCAAAACCGGTGGCCAGTGTGAGCTATCCGGGAGCGCCAGGCGTGGGGCATCAGTGGGCCTATCTGCCTGACGTGGCGAGAACCATGGTGGAGCTGATAGCACGCCGCGACAGCCTTGATGCTTTCGCCCGTTTTCATATAGCAGGGCATATCGACGCCGATGGCCGGCAGATGAGCCAGGCGATTCAACGGGTGGTGTCACGCAGGACCGGTCAGCAGCCTTCTGTCAGGGCTTTCCCTTGGTGGCTGCTGAAACTGGCCGCGCCCTTTGTCACCACCTTCCGCGAGATGCAGGAAATGCGCTACCTGTGGCAAACCGAGGTGCGCATGGATAACCGCCGGCTGGTGCAGGTACTGGGCAGCGAACCGCATACGCCTTTGGATGAGGCAGTTGAGACGACTTTGGCTGGCATCGGCTGCCTGCCTAAGAGCGCCTGATCAACCGCACATACACCGCGACGTTGATCAACAGCACCAACGCACCCAACCCCAGCTGGATCTGCGGCGTCAGCCCGGCCGGATAGATCAGGGTCAGGATGTAATGCTCGATAAAGCCGCCGCCATAACCGTCCTGCCCGGCCAAATGGCGAAACAAATTTTCCCAGCGGGTCAGCGGGCAGGGCAGGTGAAACACCTCCACCGCAACGCCCCATGCGGCGGCGGGCAAGTGCAGCCACATCACGGGCCGCCATTTGAGGGCGAGCAGGCCGCCGAACAATACGAACAGGATGAACGACAGGTGAAACAGCACCAGGCTGTCGGCGCAAAGGCGGTAGAGCATTGGGGGCACTTCCAGGGAGAAGGTAAATATTCTAAAGGGCAGTGCTGCCGGTCGGAAGCTTAACGGTTGCTTGCAGGCAAGGCAGGCCGTTATTGTGCTGAATCCTTTTAGTCATCTGCCCACGGATCTGTAGTGATGAATGCACCGCGTACCGCTGTCCCGATCAAGGCTGTTATTTTCGATATGGACGGGTTGTTGCTGGATACAGAAGGCATCTACACCGAAGTCACACAGATCATCGCCGAACGCTACGGCCGTACCTATGACTGGGGGATCAAGCAGCACATCATTGGTCGTGGCGCCCAGGACCTGGCCGATTACGTGGTCAAGGCGTTGGATCTGCCGATTACTCCCGCAGAATTTTTGGAGATCCGCGAACCGCTGATGAGCGAGCGTTTCCCCAAGGCCCTGGGCATGCCCGGCGCTGAAGCGTTGGTGCGGCACCTGAAGGCGCATAACATTCCGATTGCGGTGGGCACCAGTTCGTCGCGCAACTCGTTTGGTCACAAGACCACGTTGCACCGTGAATGGTTTGGGCTGTTCGACACCATCGTGACGGCGGATGACCCGGAAGTGGGCGCTGCCAAGCCTGCGCCGGATATCTTCCTGACGGCGGCGCGCCGGTTGGGTGTGGCGCCTGAGGATTGCCTGGTGTTTGAGGATTCGCCGTTTGGCGTGACGGCGGCCAAGGCTGCGCACATGACCGCGATTGCTGTGCCGGATGAGGCGATGGCGGACAGCAAGTATCACCATGCTGACCAGATTATTCGCAAGCTGGCGGATTTTGATTTGGCCGCGTATGGCTTGCCGCCGATGCGCTGATCCATCTGAAGCAACCGGATCAAAAATGTGGGAGCGGGCTTGCTCGCGAATGCGGTGGATCAGTCGGTACATCGGGTGACTGTCACACCGTATTCGCG
>NZ_NIXO01000089.1 GCF_002204795.1 Pseudomonas sp. K2I15 | reverse complement strand
GCGGTGTGTCAGTCACTGCATCTGCGACTGATCCACCGCTTTCGCGAGCAAGCCCGCTCCCACATGTTTAGCCCAGTGCAGTCAGTTAGAAGGTGGTACGCAGACCGACCTGCACACTCCGCCCCGGCGCCGGGGCGATATCCCGCAGGATCGAACTGGCATACCGCACGGTCTGGTTCGTCAGGTTCTCACCGTTAACAAACGCCAGCCACTGGCTGCCACCCACATTGAAACGATAACCGGCGCTGGCACCCAACGTGGTGTAGCCATCAGTACCGCTTTCGTTATCCGGCACACGCCCCTGGCCCGCTGCGTGCTCGACATCGATACGCGCCTGCCAGCGATCCAGTTCCCACAACAAACCACTGTTCAAACGCAACGGCGCAATCCGTGGCAACGCTTCACCCGTGTCCAGGTTGGTAGCGCGGGTGTAATCGCCCGACAGCTCCAGCGCGAACTTGCCGTAGGCACCTTCCCCCAGCTTGATGTGATCCTGGGCTTCAAACCCTGCGAATCGCGCACGTACGCCGGAGTATTTGTACTCAGGGATGCCGCCGGCGTCTTGCTCACCTTCGTCGTTCAACGTCCGACCACTGCCCAGCAGGCCGATGTAGTTGGAGAAGTGGCTGTAGAACACCCCGAAGCTGCCCTTGTGGGTGCCATTATCAAAACGCAGCGCCAGGTCGCTGGACACGGCTTTTTCCTTCGACAGGTTGGCGTCGCCCAGTTCATAGGTGCCGGTGGCCACGTGGGCGCCGTTGGCATACAGCTCGTAGAACGTCGGCGCACGTTCGGTGTAGCCCAAGGTGGCGGCCAGCGACCAGATTGGCGTCAGCGTGTACACCGCGCCAGACGACAGGCTGCCGGCGGTGAAGTCGGCGGACGTGTTGGCATTGGCAAAGCGCTCGTTGCCTTTGCCGTCGGGGTTGACGTTGGTGTGTTCCAGGCGCCCGCCGAGGCTCAGCTTGAGGCGGTCGGTGGCCTGCATTTCTTCGAGGATAAACAGCGCGCCGGCAGTGGTGTCGGTCTGCGGCACGAAAGCTTCTTCACCCAGCGCCGAGAACTCGTTGCGGCTGACTTGCGCGCCCACCACGCCATTGAACGGCCCGATCGGTAAGTGCCGCGCTTCAACGCGGGCTTCGTAGCCTTTGTTCTTGAAGGTGGTGCCGGTCTCGCCGCCTTCGATTTCCATGTGCTGGTAGTCGGTATAGCCGGCGTCGAGTTTTACCGAGGTGAACGGGCCTTGCAGGTTGCGGATCTCGGACGCGAAGGCGTAGTGATCCTGCTTCATGCGGATGCGCACGTCCTGCTCGGCCGGGGAGCCGTAGTTGCTGTCGTAGTTGCTGTAGGACAGCCCGGCGTAACCGTCGTCCCAGGTGTAGGAACCGCCGACTGCGCCGCCGTCCTGGCGCCCGTTGCTGTTGCCCAGGCGACCGTTCTTGCCTTCACCGTCTTCGCTTTCCGGTGCGTGGCGACTACGGGCAAAACCGGGGATTTTCAGGTCGTTGAATTCCCGCGCGCTGGCGTCCAGGTGCAGGGCGAAGGTGCCGTTGCCGGCTTCCAGTTTGCCGGCGCTGCTGCGGGTGGTGTCGGCGCCGCCGTAGCGCAATTCGCCGGCACCGTGGATGCCTTCGATGGCTTCGGTGGGGATGCGGTTGTCGAAGGTATTCACCACACCACCGATGGCGCTGCCGCCGTAGAGCAGGGCGGCCGGGCCGCGCACGATTTCGATGCGGTCGACGTTGACCGGGTCCAGCGGCACGGCGTGGTCATAGGACAGCGACGAGGCATCCAGCGCACCGACACCGTTGCGCAGGATGCGAATGCGGTCGCCATCCTGGCCACGAATGATCGGCCGGCTGGCACCCGGGCCGAAGTACGACGACGACACGCCGGGCTGCTTGTTCAGGGTTTCACCCAGGCTGCCTTTTTGTTGCAGGGTCAGGTCGTCGCCTTCCAGCACAGTGGTGGGCGAGGCGAGGGTTTCGCTGCCCATAGGGTTACCGGTGATGACTTGGGGTTGCAACTCCAGGGCGTGGGCGTGGGAGGTGATCAACAGGGTGGCGGCCAGCGGGGTGAGGCGCCACAAAGGGAAGAGGGACATCGGTCGTTCCTTGGCAAACGGCAAAAAAAGAGAAGGCTGAAAACGGTAAGGGATTCGATACCCCTTGATAGTTATCGTTACAATATAACATCACTTTTTTCGCTGCCAAGGGGAACTTTCCCAAACCCTGCTCGATCATTCCCACGCTCTGCGTGGGAATGCATCCCGTGACGCTCTGCGTCACCGTTGCGCAGGGCAAAAAATCGCGTCGACCGCAGGACGCAGAGCGTCCAATTCGGCATTCCCACGCAGAGCGTGGGAACGATCGAATGCGTCTACAGTTAAAGCGGTGCTTCCACCGGCCCGGCCCGTCGGCTAAGGTGCGCGGCTTCGTTTTCTTCTTTTCGCAAAAGGCCCGGCATGACCGCGACAAACAAAGACCCGCTGCACGGCGTCACCCTGGAACAGGTCCTCACCGCGCTGGTGGCGCATTACCAATGGGAAGGCCTGGCCGAGCGCATCAACGTGCGTTGTTTTTCCAGCGACCCGAGCATCAAGTCGAGCCTGTCGTTCCTGCGCAAGACGCCGTGGGCGCGGGAGAAGGTCGAGGGTTTGTACGTAAAGTTGATGCGTACCAAGCGGCCGGTCGAGGACTGAGGTGAAACGTCACCTTATCGGCCTGGCAGCCCTCGGCGGTTGGGCTGGCCTGGCGCTGCAGCAGTACATCATTTTCTACTTCCGCTGGGTCGATGGCGCCAGCCTGTTGCCGGGCCTGGTGAATTTTTTCAGCTTCTTCACCGTGCTCACCAACACCCTGGTGGCGGTGGTATTGACCCATGCCTGGGTGCAACGGCCGTCCGCTGCCAGCCGGTTTTTCCTCGGGCCCGTGGTCAGCAGCGCGATTGCCGTGAGCATTGTCGTGGTCAGCCTCGCCTACAGCCTGTTGCTGCGGCACCTGTGGGCGCCTGCGGGCGTGCAGTTTGTGGCGGACGAGTTGCTGCACGACGTGATGCCGTTGGTGTTTGTCGCGTATTGGTGGTGGTGCGTGCCCAAGGGCAGCCTGCGGCTCAAGCACATCGGGCTGTGGGTGATTTACCCGTTGGTGTACTTCGCGTATGCGTTGCTGCGCGGGTATGTGTGGGGGCTGTATCAGTACCCGTTCATTGATGTGGACACGCTGGGTTATCCACAGGTGTTTATCAATGCCGGGGGGATTCTGGCGGGGTTTGTGCTGGTGGCGTTGGCAGTGGTGGGGCTGGACAAAATTCCCAGGTCGCCACGTAACTAATGAGGGAGCGGGCTTGCTCGCGAATGCGGTGCGTCAGTTGATACATGGCTGACTGATCCACCGCTTTCGCGAGCAAGCCCGCTCCCACATTTGATGCTCATTGTCCTTGAGGTTTTTATTCGTCGCTGCCGTCGGCGCGCCAGTAGCCTACGGCCTTGAGGAACGACTCATTCACCTTGTGCTCATCCAGCAACACCCGCCGCACCTGGCGCGACAGTTTGCTCTCGGTCGCGACCCAGGTGTAGAGCTTGCCGCCAGGCACCTGCAGCTTGGCGACTGTATCCAGCAAGTCGCGCTCGCCGCGCACTACCCAGACCACCTCGACATCCGCCGCGCTTTCCAGCGCCTGCTGTTCCGCCGTATTGGCCACTTCAATCACCACCAGCGCTTTGCGCCCGGCCGGTAACTCCTCAAGGCGACGGGCAATGGCCGGGATCGCGGTTTCATCGCCGATCAGCAGGTAGCTGTCGAAGATATCCGGCACGATCATCGAGCCGCGCGGCCCGCCGATATGCAGGTGCTGGCCGACCTTCACCTGTTCAGCCCAGGTGGACGCAGGGCCATCGCCGTGCAGCACGAAATCGATCTGCAGCTCGCCAATGTCCAGGTCAAAACGCCGTGGGGTGTAGTCACGCATGGCAGGCTTGGGGCCGTCGCTCTGGAGGCTGAAGTCCGGGCTGTCCAGTGCCGCTTGCTCGGCCGCGTTCTGCGGGAACAGCAGCTTGATATGGTCGTCGGCACCCATGCTCACAAACCCGGCCAACTGCGGCCCGCCGAGGGTAATACGGCGCATGCGCGGGGTGATGTCGACCACCTTCAGTACCTCCAGGCGGCGGCGCTTGATTTCGTGCATCACGCGGTGAATTTCCAATTTATTGGATTCAGTCATTGGGCTTGCTCCGGTACAAGTTGGACTGCCGGGCCGTCGACGATGGCCTGGGCGGTGGTGTTGAGCAGGGCGGCCACCCGGACGATTTCTTCCGGGCTCCAGCGTCCATGGTGCAACTGCAAGGCGTGGCGCAGGTTGTGCACCGCTTCGTGAATTTCCGGTGGCCGATCATGGCCGCGCAGCGAACGTTTGCTGACATCGATGCGCATGCGTACGCCTTCCAGGGCAATCGCTTGCTCACTTAAGGAAAGACGACCGGCGTCGGTGATTGTGTAGCGTTTTTTTCCGCCTTCGGCGTCGCCGGTGACCATTTCGCTTTCTTCAAGGAAGGTCAGGGTCGGGTAAATCACGCCGGGGCTGGGGCTGTAGGCGCCGTCGAACAGGCCTTCGATCTGGCGGATCAGGTCGTAGCCGTGGCACGGCTGTTCGCCGATCAAGGCCAGCAGCAGCAGTTTCAGGTCGCCGGGGGCGAATACCCGTGGGCCTCGGCCGCCGCGTTCGCGGCCCGGGCGTTTTTCGAAGCCGTCGCGGCCTTCACCGTGGGGATGGTGGGAATGATGGTCTCTCATTTTTTCAGTGCTCTCGTTTGGTTTAGATACAACTTAAGATATATCTTAATATGAGCGCAAAATTTCCAGACGAGCGGTCACGACCCGTGATCGGACGAAAAAAGGGTCTTACAAGGACCTGGGCACTGTGTCAGCCAGGAATCCGGGTGTGCATCGATATCGGTTATTGTCTTGCTGGAGATGTTCGCCTTACTAACATCTAAATAGTCGCTAGTTAGAGCATTAAGTAGTACTGATCTTACAGACCATTCTGTTATTGTTTTTAAGTCGATTTTAGTTCGTGTAGTCTTTCTCTTACGGCCAGAAATTTAGATTTTCCAATTTATTGTATTTTTCATGCTGGCTATTGGCCGGGTGAACTACGCTACTTCCAGAAATACCCTGCTTATTTTCTCCGAGTGTCTGCCGATAATCCTTCCGCGTTGAATTGACCGCTTATACCGGTTTATTCATTCGCGGGTATTAACGGCCAGGGCAGTATTTCAACTGCTCGGCGCCACTCAAATGAAAATACAGGTACTTAATGATGTTCAAGAAAACTGCACTCGTGGCCTCTCTGGCTGTTCTGGCGCTGGGCTCCTCCAGTGTATTTGCGGCCGGTGAAGCCACCAGCACCATCAACATCTCGGCGAGCATTCCCACCAAGCAATTCCACGCCCAACCTCGCGACCCCAACTTTGGCCAGGCCGAGGTCATGAACTACAACACCGTCAGCGGCCAGTTGAGCAGCCTGCGCGCCGTGTACGACGTGAAAAACACCGACGGCCACATTGCCGCCTACATCGAGGGCGGCCCGGCTGTGCTGTCCAACGGCAGCAACGGCATTCCCCTCACTACCACCTTCAACGGCGTTGTACTGACCGGTACGCCAACCGAAGTGGTCGACGATGCGTCCTCCACCCCAGGCACCCAGGCTGACATGGTGATTAACGCCGCCAAGCCGGCCGATACAGATTCGGGCCTGTACACCACCAATTTCGTGGTGGTGTTCGACAGTGTGCCGCGTGTTGCACCTGCACCCTGATTCAAGGCGCGTTAGTTAAAGCGCTCGTGTGACCGCTCTCTATTTACCGATCGACGGCAGCGCCTGCCGATCGATCGGTTTTTATTGAATCAATTGCCTGCCCCTTGAGAATTCCGTTCATGTTCCCGATGACTCCCATCGCGACGGCGCTCGCCTTGTTAATGTGCACCAGTGCACTGGCTATCGCCGCCGACGGTACAACACCGCGAAGTTTGCTGGCCCAGGCCAAGGGTTTACCGGCGGACTTTGAAGAGCACTTCTTCGATGTTCCATTGGCCGTACGCGTGGAACGTGACCAACACTTTATTGGTGAGGCGATGATCGTATTGTCCCGTGACGATCGCCTCACACTGCTGCGCTTTACCGACCACCAGGACAGTAAGGTGCTGGCCCATGAACACGACCTTTGGGACGACTACCTCAAACAAGGCGTAAAGCTCGGAGCCTGTGAACGCAACTGCCCGGAGCAACTGCTGGCGGTGCATTACAACCTGGAAAATTCCCTGGTCTCGTTGCTCACCGCCAACGCCGAGCGCAATGCTGAGGAACGCCGCTTCTACGAGCTGCCCAAAGACGGCAGCCGTGGCCTGATCGTGCGCAACCAACTGAACCTGACCGGTGGCCAGGACCAGGAACTGGGCGGGCGCTATGGCATTGAGGCCAGCAGCAGCCTGGGCAACTGGAGCCAGTCGCTGAACATGCAGTTCTCGCGTTTCGGCGGCCCGGACGACGACACGCTTTACCACTCGATCTACGAGCTTTATACCCAGCGCGAACTGCAAGGCAACTTCCTGCGCCTGGGCTACTTCACCCCCAATTCCGAAGGCTTGACCCGCCAACTGCGCACGTTCGGCTCGTCGCCCGACACCGCCATGGGCGTGATGTATGGCAGCTCCGACACCCTGGCGATCAACAACCCGCAGCCCAGCGTGTACCCGATCTACATCACCGCCAACCGCCAGGCGTCGGTGGAGATCTACCGCAACGGGCTGCTGATCAACACCCAACTGGTGCCGGCCGGCTTGCAGACCCTCGACACCCGGCCACTGCCCGGTGGCATCTATGAAGTGGAAGTGCGCCTGGTGGAAGACAGCCAGGTCACCCGCACCACCACTGAGCTTGTGTACAAGCCCTTCAACTGGCGCAACCACGACAACCCGTGGCGCTACAACCTGTTTGCCGGGCGCGAGACCAAGCTGTTCAGCAACTGGGAGCAACAGGCCAGTGGCGACATGACCGCCGGTGCCTCGCTCAACTACCTGCTGCACCCGCGCCTGGTGGTGGGGATGTCCGGGCGCCAGGTGCATCAAAACATGCAATACGGCACGTCTCTGGACTGGACCCTGAGCAATAATGCCAGCGTGTATGCCAACGTCTACCAGACCGAGCAATACGGCACCGGCGTCGACCTCAACGGCCTCTATGCCTATGGCAGCGGCAGCGTGGTGTTCAACCACACCCGCGCCTGGCTCGACACGCGCAATACCTGGGAAACCTTGTCCGACGGCACGCGCCTTCGCCAGCGGGAAGTATTTACCGGGCAGACCAGTAACTCATCGATTTCCCTGAACCACCGCCTCGACCCGAAAAACTCGGTGAGTACCCGCGTATCCCACAGCGAGGGCAATGTCGAAGGCATCGGCGTCGACCTGGGCTGGACCCAGCGCACCTTCCTGTTGGGCAGCGACGCCAATTGGCGCCTGTCGCTGTTCGACCGGCCGGCCAGTTCCAGCACCGGCAACGAGCGCAACCGCGGGGTGGATTTCACCATCAGCCTGGCCCTGGGCGGCCCCGGCGAATACTGGTCCGGCAGCATCGGCACCCGCACGGCGCGTGAAGGCGGGCGCGACAACAATGCTTCCGTGAGCTACCGCCGCGACCTGCAAGGCGAATTGCTGCAAAGCGTCTCGGCCACGGCGCTGACCGACACCTATGGCATCGGCCTGTCCGGCATGGCCAGCTTCCAGACTCGGCAGGTTCACGGTGACGGCTTCCTCCAGCAATCCTCGTTCAACAACAACCTGAGCGGCGGCCTGAACCTGGACAGCACCCTGGTGCTGGGCGGCGAAAAAATGCTGCTCACCAGCCAGCAACACGGCCAGGGCGCGGGGATGATTATTGATGTGGAGTCCGACCTCGACGACATCGACCTGCACGCCGATGACTTGAGCGGCGGCAGCGTCAAGTTGAAACCGGGGCGTAACTACATCCCCATGACCGCCTACAAAAGCAGTTCGGTCAGCTTCGACTTTCACGGCACCCACACCCCGCCGGCCACCATCCAGCCGGCGCGTTTTGGCTATCACCTGAACAAGGGCGGCGTGGACTACCGCAGCATCAGCGTGCGCAAAACCGTCACCGTGCTCGGTCGCCTGCTTGACCCACAAGGCGTGCCGCTCAAGGGGCACCACATCATCAACCACGCCAGCCGTGGGGTGAGTGAAGTGGACGGGTTCTTCTCGATGGAAATGACCGCCGGTTCACCCACTTTGGAAGTGCGCCGGGGCGACCAGTTGCTGTGCCAGTTCCGCCTGGACCCGGCCAAGGCCCACAGTGAAAACGATGTGTTGATGATCGGCGATTTGCGCTGCACGCCGGATACGTTGGCGACCACCCACAAGGCCGACACGGCAGGTTGAATCATGATCAGTAAACTGTTTCAGCGCGTATTACGCGCAGGTGTTTTAAGTGCGCTAATGACGGGAAGCGCCCAGGCACTCACCCAGGACATTACCGCAGAGTTTGTCCCGGACCCGACGAACCCGTCACGCAACGAATTTAAAAACACCACGCCGGAAAGCGGTGTATGCCCTTGGCATATTCCGGCCCGCTGCAAGCAATTGAATATTTTCACGATCCGGACTGCGTTTTCTGCCCACTCCAAGGGGATTATTTATCCCAACCCCAAGGACCCTCGGCAAGGCGCCATGTGGAAAGTGCCCTCCGAATGGCGGGATGTGCAGGTGCGCCACACAGACACGGGAGAAACCAGCACGGTGCAGGTGCGGATTGCCGGCATTGGGCATCGCATAGACATGCGACCCGGCGTCTCGGGATGGCAGTTGCCAGGGATTCCCTGGAACTGGCAGTGGCGTAATGCTCCCAGCCCGTGCGAGGGCACGGGCTACATCGCGGCGGCTACCAACTTCCTGCTGTTTTTCTGGTTGGTTCCGGAGAACGCGGGCGTATGCAGTCGGCAGCCAGGAATGGAGATGCTGGCACTGCAGTACAGCACGATCGAATATGCCTACGCGTTAAAAACCCCCAACCCGCTTAGCATGGCGGCCGGCACCTACACCGGTAGCATCAAGTACACCCTCGGGCCGGGAGGTGACTTTGACCTGGGCGACAACATGGTCGCTACCGACAATCTGTTCATTCTCAACTTCACCCTGAACGTCACCCACATCCTCAAAGTCGAGATTCCTCCCGGTGGCAATCAGGTGGAGTTGGTGCCCCAAGGCGGCTGGCAAAGCTGGGTGCAGCAGGGTCGCAGGCCGCAGCGCCTGTTCCGGGACCAGACCTTTAATATCTGGACCACCACTCCTTTCAAGATGCAATTGCAGTGCGGCGACGTGTTCGGCAACACCTGCGCCATCACCAATGCGCTTGGCCACCAGGTGCCGGTGGACATCGCGGTCAGCTTGCCCGGTGGCATCAGTGACAGGGCACGCCAGCACGTCCGCCAGCGCCCGCTGCGCCTGGACGGTGGCGGCACCGAATTTTTCCAGCCGACCCATTACGTGGACCGGCGGCCCGGCACGTTGCATTTCGAAATCCAGAAGCCCTACGTCGAGCAGATGCTCACCCCCAAACACGCGGGCCAGCGGTATTCCGGCAGCGTGACGGTGATCTGGGATTCAGAAACTTAAATTCAATCAAAGAGGACATTGTATGAAACAGCTAATGGCAGGGGTCGGCTTGTGCCTGTACGCCCTCGGGGTTCAGGCGGGGCCGAGCATCAACGTCGGCGTGGTCTACGACTACATGGACGGCGACAAGGGCACCTACCTCAAGCGGGTGTTCAACGGCGGTGACAGCACCGCCTTCGTCAAGATCAGCGTGGCGGAAATTCGCTACAACGCCGAGGGCATCTCCGAAGAAGTTCCGCTTGAAAACCACGCCGACAACGGTGCCCGCGACGGCCTGATGGCCAGCCCGGCGCGGCTGATTGTGCCGTCCAATGGCATGCAGGGCACGCGCTTGCTGTACGTGGGCGAGCGCGAACAGGAGCGCTACTTCCGGGTGCGTTTTGTACCGGTGGTGCCGGAGCGCGAAGATGAATTTGCGGTCTCCCAGGAAGAACGCGAGGCTTACAAGGAAACCCTGAAGGCCGGGATCAACGTGCTGGCGGGTTACGGCACAGTGTTTTTCGTGCGGCCTACCCATACCCGCTTCGATACCCGTATCGATGATGGCGCAGGCAAATACCAGCTCAACAACAGCGGCAACAGCGTGGTGGTGGTCGATGAGTTCAAGGACTGCGCGGCCACCAATGCGCTGGACTGCCAGCCGGTGACCAAGAACCACATTTTGCCGGGCCGGGCGTTTCGTTTCGACAAGCAGGCCGGGCGCGTGTACCGCTTCAACCTGGTGGAAGGCGGCACGCAGAAAACCATCGAGGTGCGAGGCTGATGAACCCACGTGCTGCAAAATGGCTGATGCTCGTGGCGCTGGCGGCCGCGCTGGGGGTGTTCTGCACCGAGGTATTCGCCATCCGCGACGAGCATACGTTTGAGGTGTCGGTGTCGATTCCCACCAGTGACTTCTACGTGCTGCCGGTTAACCCGCAGTTCCTCGAACGTGAGCAGCGCATGGCCTGGAACACCCTCACATCGACGCTGACGCCGCTGCGGGAAAGCTTCGATGTGAAGAACATTGCAGGCGGCATCACCGCGCGCCTGGGTTATGCGCCGGTGTTGTCCAACGGCTTCACCTCGTTCGCGCTGGACGTCTCCTTCAACGGTCAATCGTTAACGCTGCTGGATACCACGGTGGTGCCTGCCGAACAGGCCAAGGTCGGTTTGCGCGTGCCCCTGGTGATCAGCGCCATGGAGCCCGACGGTGGTTACGCGGCGGGGCATTACTTTGGCAGTGTGCAGCTGATTTTTGATGCGTTGCGGCCCTGAGTCAGGGCACGCGGCACAACGTCATGCTGTCCGGTTGCAAGTAAGGCGTAAGGATCGGTGCCATGCCCTTGAGCACTTGCACCGGCAGCGCCGAGGTGAATTTGAAGCCCTGGGCCGACGCGCCGGGCACAAAGGCGGTGAGGGCGCCGAAGTGATGGTCACCGATATAAAATACGAACGTCGCCGTGCGGTTGATCGCCTTGGAGCTGAGAATCCGCCCGCCGGCGCCGATCGCTTCGATCCGGTTGTCGCCGGTGCCGGTCTTGCCGCCCATGGCCAGCGGGGTGCCGTCGGCAAGTTTGAAACTGCCCGAGACACGGCGCGCGGTGCCGGCGTCCACCACTTGTGACAAGGCCCCGCGCAATGCCGTGGCCACCTCGGAAGGCATCACCCGCTTGCCGCGATTGGGGTCGTTGACCAGCCGGGTTTCGTAGGGCGTGTCAGCGGCAAAGCGCAGGCTGTCGATGCGCAGCGTCGGTTGGCGCACGCCATCGTTGAGGATGATCCCCACCAATTCCGCCAATGCTGCCGGGCGGTCACCGGAGCTGCCGATGGCCGTGGCCAGCGATGGTACGAGGTGGTCGAAGGGGTAGCCGACTTTCTGCCAGCGCTGGTGAATATCCAGGAACGCTTCGATCTCCAGCATGGTGCGGATACGGCTGTCGCGGGCGCTCTTGTGACGGCTTTTGAACAGCCAGCTGTAAACCTCCTGGCGCTCGTGCTCACTGGCGGCGGTGGCTTGGGTGAAGGTCGCATCCGGGGTGTTCAGCAGGTAGCCCATCAGCCACAAATCCAGCGGGTGCACTTTGGCGATGTAGCCTTGGTCCGGCAGGTTGTAGGCGCCGGGGCCATAGTTTTGGTAGAGCTTGTCGAGGCGCTCGTCGGTGAGTTTTTCAGTGCTTTTCACGCTGCTCAAGTGCGAGCGGATGAAGCTGTTGAAACTCGCCTGGCTGGCGTTGGGCAGCAGGTAACGGTGCACGGCGGCCAGGCGAATGGCGGTGGGGTGCATGCCGTCGAGGAAGGTGTCGAGGCGAGCCTGGGTGTTTTTATTGCGGTACTTTTTCCAGAATTTGAGCAGGAAGGTGGTGCCTTCGCGGTCGGCAAACTGGGCCAGGTATTCCTGACGGCGCGGGTCGTTGTCGTCCTTGAGCAACTCGGCGCTGTTGTTCGGCCCCTGGTAGGTGCTGTAGCGCACCAGGTCGCGCATCAGGCGAATGAACGGCAGGTTGATCGACTCGCGCAGGGCTTCGATCAACGTGGGCGTGCGGCCATTGTCCTGAACGCGAAAGTTGTGGAAGTGGTGCATGCCGCCACCGGTGAAAAAGCCTTCGCTGGTGTTGGCCGAGTATTGGCGATTCAGGGCGGCGTCGAGCATGGCCGGCAGGTTGCGGTCGCTGTTCTGGATCAGGTAATCGAGGGCCCATCGGGTGATGCGGTCCTGTTCGTCCACCGGGACTTTGCGCAACTCGGCGGCGGGTTTGGCGCCGTATTTATCGTGCAGTTCGCTGACGATTTGCAGGTAGGTGGTCATCACTCGCAGCTTGGCGGTGGAGCCCAGTTCCAGCTTGCTGCCTTCGTTGATGTCGAAGGGCTGGTCGGTGCTGTCGGTCTGCACCCGCACCCGCGCGCCATCGGGTGTCATCTCGTAGAGGTTGAAGCTGTAGCGCACCTGGGCGGTGCTGGCGGGCGTCAGCAGCGTGGGGCCGATCAGGCCTATCTGCGCGGCGAAGGCCGGGTCGGCGAGCTGCTTGAGGTAGGCGCTGGCCTGGGCTTGCAGGTCGGCTTGCAAGGTGCTGGTGGCGGCGAGGTCGAGGCGGTCGAGGTCGTACAGCGGCTGGTTGAGCAGGGCGGCCAGGCGCGTGCGTGCGACGCTGATGCCTTTGTTGGTTTCGATCGGCTGGATCGTCGGCTGCAGTTGCCAGTCGCGGTAGGTGACTTTGCTGGCGAGGGCCGCCTTGGCCAGCGCCGGGTCGATCACATTGTTTTGTGCGAGCAGGCGGATGTGGCTGTCGGTGAGGTCGGCCAGTTCCTTGTGGCCCTTGGACAAGTAGTGAGAGGGGCGGCGCTGGGCGATCATCAACGACAGCACCTCGCGCAGGGCCAGGCCTTTTTGCGGCAGCTGTTTGGGGTCGTTGCTGTTGAGCAATGCATTGGTCTGGTTGAAGTCGGCGCCGTACCACACGCGCAAACCTTCGGCCATGCCGTGCACTTCGCCGTGGCCGGGCACGGCCGACAGGGGCACGCTGTTGAGGTAGTCGCGCACGATGTCCTGGCGGGCCACCAGGGTTTGCGGGCCGTCCTGATAGGCACGCACGCTGGCTGAAATCATCTGGCGGATTTTCTCGCCGCCGGACAAGGTCAGGCCGTCGGGTGAGTGGCGGTATTTTTCCAGTTGAGTGGCCAGGGTGCTGCCGCCTGCCGTCTGGCCGGGCAGGTGCAAGAGCTTCGCCACCTGGGACCAGGCCGCCTTGGCAAAGCGTGGCCAATCCACGGCCGGGTTGAGTTGGGGGTTTTTCGGGTCGAGCAGGTCACGGTCTTCGATAAACAGCAGGCTGTTGATCACCACCGGCGGAATCGCTGCGAAGCTTGAGTAGAACTGCTGTGGATAGGTGAACTGATACAGCGGCGCGGCGCGGCAATCGGTGATGGTCAGGCCGGCCTGGATTTTTTCCGGGTAGGGCACGAACAGGCCACGTTGGGTGTAGGCCATCAGGTCGGGGGAGAAGCGCGCCTGTGCCTGGATCAGGTAGTCACGCTTGATCAAACGCGGCAGGAACTCGCCAAGGGCGCTGTAGCCCAGGCGCTTGTCGAAGGGCCCTGCGCCGGGGTAGATCCGCGCATCGCTGGCGCCGGGGTGCATTTGGTAAGTGAGGGTTGAAGCGAGGTCGGTGAAGGTTTTGGCCTGCAGCCTTGAGGTGTGCATTTCCCGCACGGCGGCAAAGCCCAGGGCGATCAGCGCAATCAGCAACACCAGCCAGAACAACCGCCACCACAGACGGCGACGGGGAGGTGGGCTTTGTGGCAATGGCTGTTCGTCCGGGCTATCGGTGGATACCGCAGCCTTGGTAGAAGCGTTTTGCCATAAAGCGCCCATAGTCGATTGATCCATTTAGGTAGATTGATCGGACTTGGTTGAAGCTTAGACG
>NZ_NIXO01000088.1 GCF_002204795.1 Pseudomonas sp. K2I15 | reverse complement strand
GGTACAGATACACTTTTTCGACTTTGGCATCGGGTCGCATCATGGCGAGCTGGCTCCTGAGGGAATCGGGAGCACAGCATCCGGGATCCGATAAGCGCTTTGAATGTGGGGTTTATGGAGCGCTTACAATTGATCAATACGACCCCACGTCAATTAGGTACCGCCCTACCGCCCACAAATAAGCTAATCACTCAGAGCAGGAATAAGTAACACCCTCGTTACACCTGACGTGCTATGCCATATTTACGTAACTTTCTATAAAGCGTATTTCTGCTGACACCCAACACCGCTGCCACATGCGTCATATGCCAGCGTTGCTGCGCCAGCGTCGCCAGCAATGCCTGGCGTTCGGCAGCATCCAGCAATGAATTTGCCGGCTCGCTCACCGCAACCGTCACGGTTTGCACGACACGAATCTGCGCAGGCAGGTCATCAAGCCTCACCCGCCCGTCCTCACACAATGCGGCCAGGGTGCGCAATACCGTACGCAACTGCCGCACGTTGCCCGGCCAAGCAAACGCCAACAGGGCCTCGCGAGCCTCGCCGTCTAGTAGCACCGCCTGATCACCCGCCTCTTCGGCCAGCAGAAAGTCCAGCAACTGCGACTTGTCACTGCGCTCACGCAATGGCGGCAAGGCCACTTCCAAGCCATTGAGCCGGTAATACAGGTCCTCACGGAAGCTGCCGTCCTGCACCCGATCAAGCAGATTGCGGTGGGTGGCGCTGATAATTCTGACGTTCACCGCCTGCGGTTCGCCGCCGATGGGCACTACCAGGCGATCCTCAAGCACTCTTAATAGCCGGGTTTGCAAGGCCAGCGGCATATCGCCGATTTCATCCAGAAACAAAGTGCCGCCATCCGCCTGTTGCAGCTTGCCGCGCATGCCTTCCTTGCGGGCGCCGGTGAAACTGCCGCCGCGATAGCCGAACAACTCACTTTCGATAAGGCTTTCCGGGATGGCGGCGCAGTTGAGGGCCACAAAGGCTTTATCCGCCCGCAGGCTTGCATGGTGCACGGCCTTGGCAAACGCCTCTTTGCCAGAACCGGTTTCACCCTGGATCAACAGCGGCACATCACGCTCAAACACACGCAAGGCCCTGCGGAAATCGTTTTGCAGCGCCGCATCGCCCAGGCAAATGCCTGGCAGCCGCGGCCGCTCGGGCAAGGGCTGAGGAACCGGCACCGGCACGCTGCGTGGCTGGCCGCGCAACACTGCAAACAACCCACGGCCATCGCGGGTACGCAGGGGCCAACTGGCGCTGGCATTCGCGCTG
This sequence comes from Pseudomonas sp. K2I15, assembly GCF_002204795.1. GTDB lineage: Bacteria > Pseudomonadota > Gammaproteobacteria > Pseudomonadales > Pseudomonadaceae > Aquipseudomonas. The sequence goes on along the minus strand of NZ_NIXO01000088.1, from coordinate 13,777 downwards.
GCACGCCCGAGCAACTCATCCAGCGAGCAATCGAAAAACGCCTCCACCGGTTGCCCCAGCAACCCGCCACGGATTTGCCCGAGCAGGTTCAACGCACTCTGGTTCACCGCACAAATACGCCCTTCGCCATCGAACGCCAGCAGCCCTTCGCTGAACAGGCCCACGGACTCGGCCTGCAAATGAAAGCGCAGCAACCAGTGGTTTTCGAAATGCCGCAGGAAGTAACAGCTCTCGATCATCTTCGCCGAAAGGTTAACCAGCGCCATGGTGTGAAACTGGCTCTGGCGCGACACCGCTTCCCGGGCCGAGGACACATCCAGCACCGCCAGCAACTCGCCATGCGGGTCGAACACCGGGCTGGCCGAGCAGGTAAGGCCGGTGTGCCGGCCGCGGAAGTGTTCATCGCGGTGAATCGTCAGGGACTGGCGCTCCACCAGGCAGGTGCCGATACCGTTGGTGCCTTCGCAGGCCTCGCTCCAGTCGGCGCCCAGCCAAAGCCCGGCACGCTCGAAAATCTTGCGCTCGCTGGGCGCGGTGACACAGTTGAGGATCACTCCCCGCGCGTCGGTAAGCAGTACCGCATGGCCGGCGCCGGAGAGCTGTTGATGCAGGCTGTTCATTTCACTGCCGGCGATGGTCAGCACCTGTTGCAGGCGTTCGCGGCTCTCCAGCAGGCGGCCATGTTCGAGCACCGTGGGGGCAATGGTCAGCGCGGGGTCGAGGTGATAGTCCTCCAGGCAACGCAGCCAAGAGCGCGCGATGGACGGATCGCTACCGGGGCCGTGCAGCGGGTCCTGGCCACGGGTAACGGTCAGGACTTGTTGGGCATGGCGACTGAAATGATCGTTTTGCATGTTCTTATTATTCTCCCTGCGTGAAGCACACCGCGCGCGAATGCCCAGCATCCTCCAGCGTCCCGACCAATGCAATCCCGACCAGACCCATGGGTCACACGCCGTACCGTTTGTGGCACAAACTGTCACACAGGCTGTACCAGTCGTGCCACAGCAACGGTTTGCAACAAACCCCAACCCCTTGATTTACGGGCACTGCAAGGCACTGGCCCGACCTTTGCTCTACGCTTTAACAAGCACAACCGTGCGTCCTCCAATAAACACAAAAAGCCAGGAGATACCCACCATGCGTTACGCCCACCCCGGTACTGAAGGCGCTATCGTTTCGTTCAAGGCCAAGTACGGCAACTACATCGGCGGTGAGTTTGTCGCGCCGGTCGATGGCAACTACTTCACCAACACCTCGCCGGTCAACGGCAAGCCCATCGCCGAATTCCCGCGTTCCACTGCCAAGGATATCGACAAGGCGCTGGACGCCGCCCATGCCGCCGCTGACGCCTGGGGCAAGACCTCGGCTCAGGACCGCTCGCTGGTGCTGCTGAAAATCGCCGACCGCATCGAACAGAACCTCGAACTGCTGGCCATCACCGAAACCTGGGACAACGGCAAGGCCGTGCGCGAAACCCTGAACGCCGACATCCCGCTGGCCGCTGACCACTTCCGCTACTTCGCCGGCTGCATCCGCGCCCAGGAAGGCAGCAGCGCCGAAATCAACGAACACACCGCCGCCTACCACTTCCACGAGCCGCTGGGCGTGGTCGGCCAGATCATCCCGTGGAACTTCCCGCTGCTGATGGCCGCCTGGAAACTCGCGCCAGCCCTGGCCGCCGGCAACTGCGTGGTGCTCAAGCCCGCCGAGCAAACCCCGCTGGGCATCAACGTGCTGATGGAGCTGATCGGCGACCTGCTGCCGCCAGGCGTACTGAACGTGGTGCACGGCTATGGCAAAGAAGCCGGCGAAGCCCTGGCCACCAGCAAACGCATCGCCAAGATCGCCTTCACCGGCTCCACGCCAGTGGGCTCGCACATCATGCATGCGGCGGCCGAGAACATCATTCCGTCCACCGTTGAGCTGGGCGGCAAATCGCCGAACATCTTCTTCGCCGACATCATGAAAGCCGAGCCGCAATTCATCGAAAAAGCTGCCGAAGGTTTGGTGCTGGCGTTCTTCAACCAGGGCGAAGTGTGCACCTGCCCTTCTCGCGCACTGGTAGAAGAGTCGATCTACGACGATTTCATGAAAGTAGTAATGAAGAAGGTCGAGTCGATCAAACGCGGCGACCCGCTCGACACCGACACCATGGTCGGCGCCCAGGCGTCCGAGCAGCAATTCGACAAGATCCTGTCCTACCTCGAAATCGCCAAGGGCGAAGGCGCCGAGCTGCTGACCGGCGGCAAGGTCGAGAAGCTGACCGGCGATTTGGCCACCGGCTATTACATCCAGCCGACCCTGCTCAAGGGCACCAACAAGATGCGGGTGTTCCAGGAAGAAATCTTTGGCCCGGTGGTGAGCATCACCACGTTCAAGGATGAAGCCGAAGCCCTGGCGATCGCCAACGACACCGAGTTCGGCCTGGGTGCCGGCCTGTGGACCCGCGACATCAACCGCGCCTACCGCATGGGCCGGGCGATCAAGGCCGGGCGTGTGTGGACCAACTGCTATCACCTGTACCCGGCGCATGCCGCGTTCGGCGGCTACAAGAAGTCCGGTGTGGGCCGTGAGACTCACAAAATGATGCTCGATCACTATCAGCAGACCAAAAACCTGCTGGTGAGTTACGACATCAATCCGCTGGGCTTCTTCTAACGCACTGAGAGGCAACCTGTTCCCACATTTGATCTTCGCAAGTAGTTACTATCCGCCCGACTCAAGAAAGTCGGCATAAATAATAACAATGGAAGGTACTTCATTATGCCTAGCGAACCGAACGGCGCTCCGGCGTCCGGGTCTTCTGTCGACTTCGAAAAAGTCGGTACCGAATACTTCCAACAACGTGAACTGAAAAAAGGCGCTGCCGGCTGGGTGCTTTTGGTCGGCCTTGGGGTTGCCTACGTGATCTCCGGTGACTACGCGGGCTGGAACTTCGGCCTGGCCCAGGGTGGCTGGGGCGGCATGTTCCTCGCCACACTGCTGATGGCCACCATGTACCTGTGCATGTGTTTCTCCCTGGCCGAACTCTCTTCCATGATTCCTACTGCCGGCGGCGGCTACGGCTTTGCCCGCAGCGCATTCGGCCCGTGGGGCGGGTTCCTCACAGGCACCGCTATCCTGATCGAATACGCCATCGCCCCCGCCGCCATTGCGGTGTTTATCGGCGCCTATTGTGAGTCGCTGTTCGGCATTGGCGGCTGGATGATTTACCTGGCGTTCTACATCATCTTTATCGGCATCCACATCTTCGGCGTGGGTGAAGCGTTGAAGCTGATGTTTGTGATTACCGCCGTCGCCGCGATTGCCCTAGGCGTGTTCCTGGTGGCGATGGTGCCGCACTTCAGTGTCGCCAACCTGCTGGATATTCCGGTGACCGAGGCCAAGGGCGCCAGCACCTTCCTGCCATTCGGTTATGTCGGCGTGTGGGCAGCGATTCCCTACGCGATCTGGTTTTTCCTTGCCGTCGAAGGTGTTCCGCTGGCCGCCGAAGAAACCAAAAACCCCAAACGCGACCTGCCTCGCGGCCTGATCGGCGCCATTGTGGTGCTGACCAGCTTCGCCCTGCTGATTTTGGTGATCGCCCCGGGCGGCGCCGGTGCCTACGCGCTGATGGCGTCGGGCAATCCGCTGGTGGAGGCATTGTCCAAGGCCTACGGCGGCTCCACGTGGATGGGTCACTTCGTCAATCTGGTGGGCCTGGCCGGGCTGATCGCGAGCTTCTTCTCGATCATCTACGCCTACTCCCGGCAGATCTTCGCCCTGTCCCGCGCTGGCTACCTGCCGCGCAAGCTGTCGCAGACCAACAAAAGCAAAGCGCCGGTACTGGCACTGGTCATCCCCGGCATCATCGGGTTTGGCCTGTCACTGACCGGCCAGGGCGATCTGCTGATCCTGGTAGCGGTGTTCGGTGCGACCATTTCCTACGTGCTGATGATGGCCGCGCACATCACCTTGCGCATCCGTCGCCCCAAAATGGACCGCCCATACCGCACACCGGGCGGCATCTTCACCTCGGGCGTCGCCCTGGTACTGGCCTGCATCGCTGTTGTAGCGGGCTTCCTGGTGGATCCGCGCGTGGTCATTGGCGCCGCGATCATCTATGGAGTATTAATTGCTTACTTTGCTTTCTACAGTCGGCATCACTTGGTAGCAGGCACGCCGGAAGAAGAATTTGCGGCGATCCAGGCCGCAGAGGCCGCCTTGCACTAAACGCCGTAAACCTCGGTGCGGGCGCTTTACTCACATTCTGCCCGCACCGACAAGGAGACTCTGTATGGCAAGCTTTTCCCACGCGGTTGGCGCATTGACCTACCGCTTTGACAGCCTCAAGGACGTGATGGCCAAGGCCAGCCCGGCGCGCTCCGGGGATTTCCTGGCTGGCGTTGCAGCGCAGAACGACGGTGAGAGGGTGGCGGCGCAAATGGCGCTGGCCAATATTCCGTTGAAGCACTTTCTTGAAGAAGCGTTGATCCCGTACGAAAGCGACGAAGTCACCCGGCTAATTATCGATACCCACGATAAACAGGCGTTTTCCGTGGTCAGCCACCTGACGGTCGGTGGCCTGCGGGACTGGCTTTTGAGCGACGCGGCCGATGAACAAAGCCTGCGAGCCCTGGCGCCCGGGCTGACGCCGGAAATGGCCGCCGCCGTGTCGAAGATCATGCGCGTGCAGGACTTGATCCTGGTGTCGCAAAAGATCCGCGTCGTCACAAAATTTCGCGGCACCCTGGGCCTGCGCGGGCGCCTGTCCACCCGCCTGCAACCCAACCATCCCACTGATGAACCCGCCGGCATTGCCGCGAGCATTCTCGACGGCCTGCTCTACGGCAACGGCGACGCCATGATCGGCATCAACCCGGCCACCGACAGCATCGCCTCGATCTGCGCCATGCTGGAAATGCTCGACGCGATCATCCAGCGCTACGAAATCCCGACCCAGGCCTGCGTGCTGACCCACGTCACCACCTCCATCGAGGCCATCAACCGTGGCGTGCCGCTGGACCTGGTGTTCCAGTCGATCGCCGGCACCGAAGCGGCCAACGCCAGTTTCGGCATCAGCCTGAGCGTGCTGCAGGAAGGCTACGACGCAGGCTTGAGCCTGAACCGCGGCACCCTCGGGCAAAACCTGATGTATTTCGAAACCGGCCAGGGCAGCGCCTTGTCGGCCAACGCGCACTTTGGCGTCGACCAGCAAACCTGCGAAACCCGCGCCTATGCGGTGGCCCGGCATTTCAAGCCATTTTTGGTGAATACGGTCGTAGGATTTATCGGCCCCGAGTACCTGTACAACGGCAAACAGATCATCCGCGCCGGCCTCGAAGACCACTTCTGCGGCAAGCTGCTGGGCGTGCCGATGGGCTGCGACATCTGCTACACCAACCACGCCGAAGCCGACCAGGACGACATGGACACCCTGCTCACCCTGCTGGGCGTGGCCGGGATCAACTTCATCATGGGCATCCCGGGCTCCGACGACATCATGCTCAACTACCAGACCACTTCGTTCCACGACGCGCTGTATGCCCGACAAACATTGGGTTTAAAGCCTGCGCCGGAGTTTGAACAGTGGCTGGCAAAAATGGGCATCTTCACGCAAGTCGACGGCAAGGTGCATTTCGGCAACAGCCTGCCTCCGGCATTCCGCCACGCCTTGGCGCAATTGGGATGAAGAAGGAACCGCCTGTGCACATCGACACCCCGGAAAATAATGTAGACAACCCGTGGCTGGAACTACGGCGCCTGACCCCGGCGCGGATCGCCTTGGGCCGTACCGGCACCAGCATTCCTACTGGGGCGCAACTGGATTTCCAGTTCGCCCACGCGCAGGCGCGGGACGCGGTACACCTGCCGTTTGATCATGTAGGACTGAGCAGCCAACTGGCCGAACGTGGCCGCGACAGCCTGTTGCTGCACAGCGCCGCCGTTGACCGCCACAGCTACCTGCAACGCCCGGACCTTGGGCGGCGCCTGAGCGATGAATCGGCCCAGACGCTACGGGACTACGCCGAAGCCAACCCGGGCGGCGTGGACCTGGCGGTGGTGGTGGCCGACGGTTTGTCGGCCCTGGCGGTGCATAAACATACGCTGGCGTTTCTTACACGCATGGAGGAACAAACCCACGCTGAGGGCTGGTCGCTGTCACCGGTGATTCTGGTAGAACAGGGCCGCGTCGCCGTCGCGGATGAAGTCGGCCAGTTGCTGGGGGCGAAAATGGTGGTGATCCTGATCGGCGAGCGGCCGGGCCTCAGTTCGCCGGACAGCCTGGGCCTGTATTTCACCTACAACCCCAAGGTCGGCCTCACCGATGCGTACCGCAACTGCATCTCCAACGTGCGCCTGGAAGGTTTGAGCTACGGCATGGCGGCTCATCGCCTGCTTTACTTGATGCGTGAGGCCTGTCGTCGGCAGTTGTCGGGAGTCAATCTCAAGGATGAGGCGCAGATTCAGACACTTGAATCGGACAATCCCGACCTGATGAAGGGCAACTTCCTGCTCAGCCCACCGCAGGACTGATCGCCGCACGATTGCGCTTTTTCTCCGCTTTAGGCAGCATCAAGACACGGCCGCTCGAGTGGTCATACCCCATTGTAAGTTGAGGCCTGGCATGCGGATAACTCAAGCGACCCTGGAACACCTGGACCTGTTGACGCCGCTTTTCGTCAAATACCGTGAGTTTTACGGCGCGCTGCCGTTTCCTGATTCGAGCCGCGCATTCCTGGAAAAACGCCTGCGCCGCAAGGAATCCGTGATCTACCTGGCGCTGGCCGATGATGACGACAAGAAACTGCTCGGTTTTTGCCAGCTGTATCCGAGCTTTTCCTCGCTGTCCCTCAAGCGCGTATGGATCCTCAACGACATCTACGTGGCCGAAGACGCTCGCCGGCAGTTGGTAGCCGACAACCTGATGCGCACCGCGAAGAAGATGGCCAAGGAAACTCACGCCGTGCGTCTGCGTGTGTCCACCAGCAGCGACAACCTGGTTGCGCAGAAAACCTACGAGTCGATTGGTTTCAGGGAAGACACCGAATTCAAAAACTACGTGCTTCCGATCAGCGATGACTGACAAAAAATATCTCTGTAGGAGCAAGCTTGCTCGCGAAGATCGATAACGATGACGCGTTCTTTCTGGATGAACGCGGTGTGCTGACGTTTTTCGCGAGCAAGCTCGCTCCTGCCACGACATCCCCCGCTACAAAACCAACACGCTTTTCACGACTCTATCCGTATAATGCCGACCTTTCAGGGTCGTAAGAATTACGCCACAACCTTGTAGCCCTTATTCCCCGAAGCCTCCGCACAGGCCCGCTGAGCCAGGCCATTCACACAGGTGCCCCCCATGGATTTCAACCCGCTCGACCTTATCCTGCATCTCGACGTCTACCTCGACATGCTGGTGAGAAATTACGGAGTGTGGATTTACGCCATTCTGTTCCTGGTTATCTTTTGCGAAACAGGCTTGGTGGTCATGCCATTCCTGCCGGGTGATTCCTTACTGTTTATCGCCGGCGCAGTCGCTGCAGGCGGCGGCATGGACCCAGTATTGTTGGGCGGCTTGCTGATGCTCGCGGCCATCCTGGGTGACAGTACCAACTACGTGATAGGACGAACGGCCGGGGAGCGCTTGTTCAGCAACCCCAACTCGAAAATCTTCCGCCGCGACTACCTGCAAAAAACCCACGACTTCTACGACAAGCACGGCGGCAAAACCGTGACCCTGGCGCGCTTCCTGCCGATCCTGCGCACCTTCGCGCCGTTCGTCGCCGGCATCGCCAAAATGCCTTACCCGCGCTTCTTCGGTTTCAGCGTGTTCGGCACCGTCCTCTGGGTCGGCGGCCTGGTAACGCTGGGCTACTTCTTCGGCAACGTACCGTTCATCAAGAAAAACCTGTCGCTGCTGGTGGTGTTCATCATCCTGCTGTCGTTGGTACCGATGATTATTGGTGTGGTCCGCAGCCGCTTTGGCAGCAGCTCGTCCGAAGCCAAGCCGCAGTAACCTGCGATGTGGTCCCTCAGCGCCTGGCGTCGCCGGCGCCTGCTGGCCAAGCACCCGATTGCCGATGAAACCTGGCAGCGGGTGCGCCACCACCTGACCTTCCTCGACGGCATCACCGCCGAGCAAGACCAGTGGCTGCGTGAAGCCTGCGCAGTGTTCCTCACCGAAAAACACCTCACCGCCCTGCCCGGCGTCGAACTGCACCAGGAACAACGCCTGCTGCTCGCCGCCCAGGCGCAGCTGCCACTGATGAACCTCGGCGACCTCGACTGGTACCAGGGTTTCCACGAGATCGTGCTGTACCCCGACGACTTCCTCAGCCCCCAGCGCCATCGTGACGCCAGCGGCGTGGAACATGAGTGGGACGGCGAGCACAGTGGCGAAGCCTGGCAACAAGGCCCGGTAATCCTCGCCTGGCCCGGCGTGTTGGCCAGCGGCAACTGGGAAGGCTACAACCTGGTGATCCACGAGCTGGCCCACAAGCTGGACATGCTCAACGGTGACGCCAACGGCCTGCCGCCGCTGCACCACGACATGCGCGTGCAGGAATGGGCCAGCGTCATGCAAAGCGCCTTCGACGACCTCAACCGCCAACTCGACCACAACCCGGACGCCGAAACCGCCATCGACCCATACGCCGCGGAAAATCCGGCCGAGTTCTTTGCCGTCACCAGCGAATATTTCTTCAGCGCCCCGGATTTACTGGTCAGCACTTATCCACAGGTGTACGAGCAACTGAGCCACTTCTACCGCCAGGACCCGCTGGCGCGCCTGCACCAACTGCAAGCCGGCGACGTACGGTATAAGACTGAACGCCAAGCGCCCTACGACGTCTGACGCATGGCATCGGCGTCAGAATATGCCTATAATCGCCGCCACTTTTAGGCCAATCCGGCCATGTTTCATGGCCAACTACGGGGGCAACGCCCAATGAGCTACAGCAAGATTCCGGCTGGCAAAGACCTGCCGAACGACATCTACGTCGCCATCGAGATTCCGGCCAACCACGCGCCGATCAAATACGAAATCGACAAAGACAGCGACTGCCTGTTCGTTGACCGTTTCATGGCCACCCCGATGTTCTACCCGGCCAACTACGGTTTCATCCCCAACACCCTGGCTGACGACGGTGACCCCCTCGACGTGCTGGTCGTGACCCCTTACCCGGTTACCCCAGGCTCGGTTATCCGCGCACGCCCGGTTGGCATCCTGAACATGACTGACGACGGCGGCGGCGATGCCAAAGTTATCGCAGTACCTCACGACAAGCTGTCCCAGCTGTACGTCGACGTGAAGGAATACACCGATCTTCCGCCACTGCTGCTGGAACAGATCAAACACTTCTTCGAGAACTACAAAGACCTCGAAAAAGGCAAATGGGTGAAGATCGAAGGCTGGGGCAACGCAGACGCCGCCCGCGCCGAGATCATGAAGTCGGTTGCTGCCTACAAAGGCTGATACCGCTACTCGTTATAAAAAAGCCCCGATTATTCGGGGCTTTTTTTGTGGGAAAAATATAAACATCCGGTTATTTTAATAAACATATCTACAGTAATTGTTTAACTAGTTTAGTTAACTAACAGAAACGCCCTTCAATAAGGAAACACCTACATACAGCAACTCAACGCATGGTTTATTTGATCTGATTTTACGGCCAGTAAACTCTGCGTTTATGAATACATCAGGTGATCGCTTAAGAGCGCTATTACGGGAAGTTCATCTTTCCGCTTCCGACTTCGCCAAGAACCGCGATGTTACGCCTCAACACGTAAACAACTGGTTCAAACGCGGCGTCCCCATGGGCCGGCTCAACGAGTTCGCAGAACTGCTGTGCGTCACCAGCCGTTGGCTGCGCACTGGCGAAGGCCCCAAACATCCACCCGCCAACTACCTGCTGGAAGGATCCGATGCAGACAACTCACACCGTATCGCCCGCGAGAACAGTGGCAACTACATAGCCCACCCGGTCTCGGGCCCGGTAAAAATCGACGTGGAGATTCCCCTCCACCCCACCTTCACCTCAACCGAGAGCATTCGCCTCTCCCTGCACACCCTTGAAACCATCGGCGTAAGCCCGGAGCGGGCACTCGGTGCCTACATGGTCGGCAACAGCATGATCGACATCATCCAGGACGGAAGTACCCTCGCCATCGACTGTGGTCGCAAGCAGATCATCGACGGAGAAATCTACGCGGTAGAGCACGACGGAATGTTGCGGATCAAATACCTCTACAACCGGCCAGGAGGTGGCCTGCGGATGCGTAGCCATAACAGCGCCGAGCATCCGGACGAGTTTTTGACCTATGAACAGCGGCATGAGCAGAACTTTGAGATTCTGGGTTGGGTGTTCTGGTGGGCGACGCTGAATAATCGCCGGCCACCAGTACCGTTGGATGAGCATTTATTGGGCTACGAAGGCTCTAAATCGGATCCGAAGCTGGGAAATTGAAGGGAATATGGGTATTATGCGCCGCACATTTGGTAGGGGGTTGGCGTGAGCCGGTCCGCCCTGCCTGGCGATGCGGAGGAGTTCCCGCTGATGCCCCTTATCACCCAGGCGCGAGCCCGGGTGAACGATTTGAAGGCTGGTGAGGTTTACCAAAAATAAGCTGAACCAGTCCCCGAGAAGCCGGCCACAAGCCGGCTTTTTAATGCCTGGAAGAAAGTCGAGGCGCGAAATCACCTCACCTCGGCTGCAAACAATCCAGTGCTCGATCCACCACCACCTTCGACATTTCCACCAGATGCATCACCGCCCGCTGCGCGCCATTCAGCGGCTCGGTCGACGCCTGGGCGGTCGCCACGGCGCAATGCAATAACTCGGCAGCATGGGCCAGAGCATCTTCGAAACTCAGGTCGTCATCAACGGTGAACGGGTTGGGTGAAGGCTGTGCTTCAGGTGCTTTGAGGTAATGATCGATCGCGCGCCGAGTGGCATCACTGTCGCTGAGTAAGGCTTTATGGAATGCGGGTGGATCGGGGGTAACTTTGACCATGGTAGAACTCCTAGCAGTGAGTTGAACCACTAACTTCTCGCGACTAAACGATCAGAAGGTGGCAGCTGTACGCAGGTTAGTCGACCGGCCGCTAGGCACCGGCGCACCCGAAGGTGCCCTGCGCACAGCCACCATAAAGTGCAGGCGATAAATACCTGGCTTTGAGATGGCGCTGTGCGCCTAGCGTTGTCCGGGCGACTAAACCCGATCACCGAATATGCAGTGACGGAACGCAGACTAGTCGCGGGATTTTGCTGGCGCAAGCGCTTGGAATTCTCTAGGAAACGTCCTGCAAATGAAAGGGATGAGTCTTCCTGGCCATTCCCAATCACTGCCCCTTCTTGACTCTCCCCTAAGGTCACACCTCACCCTGAAAGCCTAACTTTCAGGACTCCACTGCCATGAGCCAACGCATCCTGGTCATCCTCGGCCACCCTTCCAGCACAAGTTTCTGTTCTGCCCTCACCGACACCTATATCACCTCTGCCAAAACCGCTGGCCACGAAGTACGCGTGCTGCGTCTGGGCGATCTGACTTTCGACCCCACCCTGCACAACGGCTACAGCCAGGTCCAACCCCTGGAGCCCGACTTGCTCAACGCTCAGTCCGACATCCTGTGGGCCAATCACCTGACGTTTGTTTTCCCCATCTGGTGGGGTGGCATTCCGGCGCTGATGAAGGGTTTTATCGACCGAATTTTCCTGCCTGGTTTCGCCTTCAAATACCGTAAAGGCAAGGCTTTCCCCGACAAACTCCTGAAGGGCCGAACCGCGCATTTGCTGGTGACCCTGGACACGCCGCCGTGGTATTACAGATGGTTCTACCGCATGCCCGCGCTGCATCAGATGCGCAAGACGACGCTGGCGTTCTGTGGCATCCAGCCGATCAAAACTCTGCTGTTCGGGCCGGTGCTGGGTTCCACGCCAGCGCAGCGGGAACAGTGGCTGAAACAGGCCGGCGCACTCTTTGGGAAAAGGACTTTTCATGTACATCGGCAAAGCCGCGCAACTGTCGGGCACAACCATCAAAGCGATTCGTCACTATGAGGCGATTGGCCTGTTGCCGCCGCCGCAACGGGAAGGTCGTTATCGGATTTACTCCACGCAAAGTGTCGAGCTGCTGACGTTCATCAAGTGCGCTCAGCAGTTGGGTTTCAAGCTCAAGGAGTTGCAGGCGATTCTGGGTGGGCATCACAGTGATGGGTTGCCCTGGGAGCTGGCGGACAAGGCGATCACCAGCAAGAAGCAGGAGTTGGTGCGACAGATTGAGGCGTTGCAAAAGATGCATGAGGGATTGGTCGAGTTTGAGACCAGCCTCAAGGATGCTCAGGGTCAATGCAGCGCGCCACTGAAAACCTCACTGCCGTCAATGAGCTGAATCGCTGTTTTGTGTAGTGCTGAGCAGCGGCTCAGCATGGAAAAAATCGCCCTCCTCGTAAGCCCAATCTGATTTTCCGGACCACTCGTCCAGCCCCTATTTTGCTGTTGCAGACTCCGACGCCTCCCCTCTGCAGAGACGTCACGGATGACTGCTTCTTCGTCCCACATTGCCCATATCGAACACGAACTGGATGGCTTTCATCAGAGCCTGGTCGTGTATCGCCAGCAGATGAGCGCCTGGTATTCGCAGGCGTTGGACAAGGTCAGCCATGCGACAGATTTGCCGTCGTTGCTGGGAATGGACCGGATCATTCGGGTGAGAGATTCGAGCAAGTCGGTGAGCATGACCGATGACAATTTCTCGACGGTGGTGCGCTGTGAGGTGGGCGGCGTACTGGAGATCGAGAGCAAGTTCGAGTCGGTGTATGACGTGCCGCTGGGAGGTATCCCGGTTGAGGTGATTGGGCTGGATGACGGCAGTTCAACCGTCGTCATGCTCGATGAACAGGGGAAAGGCTCTCACCCCTGTGTGGCCGGCAAACGCTACCGGGTGCGGGTGCAGGGTGGGGTTTCGCAGGAGCAGGTCGAGGCGCTGTTTTCGTCTTACGACGGTTTGACCGCGGACCTGGAAAGCTGGCTTCGCAAACAATGGGATGGTTTCAGGCCGCACTGGGAAAGGTCCACTTCAAGCGCGATTGGCAATGGCGTGCTGGCGGGAAGTTGGGCGGCGATCACCGGGGTGTGGGACGCCATCAAGCAGGTGCAGGAGATTTTCAAGGATCCCGGCAAGTTGTTTGAAAGCCTGGGGGCCGAAGCCAATGAACTGATGGCGCTGGCCCGCACTGCGCCAAAAGTCATGGAACAGGCGATGTTGCTGGCCAGTGATGAGGCGGCACTGTACCTGATGTTGCGCACGGCGATGATTTGGCTGTCGGTGTTGCCGCCAAGTGAGGTTGCCGGTAGTACCGCCGAGGCGGTGGCCGGGTTTGTGGTGTCGTTGCTGATCGATTTGTTGGTGGCTGCGTTACTGACGGTTGTTTTGCCGGCGGCGGGCATCGCCTATTTGGTGTCGCGTGCGTTCAGGTATGGCGCTCGGATTGTTGAGGCGGCCATTCAGTTTGTGAAGGGCATTTTCAACGTTCTTCAGAGCTTTATGGGGGCGGTGGGACGTTACAAGACAGTGGCAGTTCGGGGCGCCGTTGAGGGGTTGAAAAAGGGGAGTGTGCAGATGCGCTGGGGGCCGCGCCAGAACACGGCGATTCGGCAGGGAGCACACGTGGATGATGTGCCTGTTTCAGCGAAAACCCCCAATGGGGATGCTTCAGTCTGCGCGGTAGACACCTGTAAAAACGGCTGCCCGGTGTCGATGGTTACCGGTGAGGAGCTGCTGACCCTCACGGATG
>NZ_NIXO01000087.1 GCF_002204795.1 Pseudomonas sp. K2I15 | reverse complement strand
CTCAGCCATGCATTACGTCCTGCCTCATCGGCGTGAGGAGCGCATTTATCCGCGGGCCATCCGGCTCAAATCACCGAAATATCCGATCAGAAATAAAAAAGCCAGTCAGCTTAACTGACTGGCATTAGCCCTGGGGGCCCCTTTTTACACGCGGGTCGGGTTTATTGACCCGGAATGTCCTTGCGTAGTTTCACAGGGTCCTGCTGTTTCTTCTTTTTCGCGATCGCGGTGCGCATCTTGATGTTCACCGCTTCCACCGCCAGGGAGAACGCCATGGCAAAGTAAACGTAGCCTTTTGGCACGTGAACGTCGAAGGCTTCGGCGATCAGCACGGTACCCACCACCAGCAGGAACGACAGCGCCAGCATCTTCAGCGACGGGTGTTTGTCGATGAAATCGCTGATGGTGCCGGCGGCCAGCATCATCACCAGCACGGCGACGATAATCGCGGCCACCATCACCGGTACGTGGGAAACCATACCAACGGCGGTAATCACCGAGTCCAGGGAGAACACGATGTCGATGATCGCGATCTGGATGATGGTGTAGATGAACTTGCCACCGGCGCCTTTCGGCTCGTCGTGGGTTTCGTCTTCACCTTCCAGGGCGTGGTACATCTCCTGGGAGCTTTTCCACAGCAGGAACAGGCCACCGAAGAACAGGATCAGGTCGCGGCCGGAAATGCCTTGGCCAAACACCACGAACAGATCGTCGGTGAGGCGCATCACCCAGGTAATCGACAGCAGCAACAGGATGCGCGTAACCATGGCCAGCGCCAGGCCGAAGATCCGGGTGCGCGCTTGCATGTGCTTGGGCATGCGGCTGACCAGGATCGAAATCATGATGATGTTATCGATGCCCAGGACGATCTCGAGGGCCGTCAGGGTGAAGAAAGCAATCCAGATTTCCGGATTGGTCAGCCATTCCATGTGTATTCCTTTGAACGAGTGTTAGACCGCGCCGGCCTTAAGAGCCGGCGCAGTGAGTTGTACGATTATAGAGTGCTGAACAGCGGAAAAATCCCCATCAGCAATGCGGCGACCATTATGCACAGGCAAACCAGCACCGCCCACTTGAGGGTGAAGCGCTGGTGATCGCCAAATTCGATACCCGCCAGTGCCACCAACAAGTAGGTGGATGGAACCAATGGGCTCAGCAAGTGCACGGGTTGGCCAACGATCGAGGCGCGGGCCATTTCCACGGCGGTGATGCCGTAGTGGCTGGCCGCTTCGGCCAGTACCGGCAGTACGCCATAGTAGAAGGCATCGTTGGACATGAAGAAGGTAAACGGCATGCTCACCAGCGCGGTGATCACCGCCAGGTAAGGGCCCAGGGCGTCGGGGATGACCGCCAGCAGGCTCTTGGACATGGCATCGACCATGCCGGTGCCGGACAGGATGCCGGTGAAGATACCGGCGGCGAAGATCAACCCGACCACCGCCAATACGCTACCGGCGTGGGCGGCGACGCGGTCTTTCTGCTGTTGCAGGCACGGGTAGTTGACGATCATCGCGATACTGAAGGCCACCATGAACAGCACGGGCAGCGGCAGCAGGCCGGCGATCAGGGTGCACATCAGGGCCAGCGTCAGGGCGCCGTTGAACCAGATCAGCTTCGGACGGCGGGCATCCGGGTACTGCGAAACGCTGATTTCGCTGTGGTCGATTTCGTCGCCGTGCAGGTGCAGTTCGCCGAGGCGCGCACGTTCGCGTTTGCCGTACATGTAGGCAATCACCAGGATGGCAACCACGCCCGCCAGCATCGCCGGGATCATCGGCACGAAAATATCCGACGGGTCTACATGCAGCGCGCTGGCCGCACGGGCGGTCGGGCCACCCCATGGCGTCATGTTCATCACGCCGCCGGCGAGGATGATCAGGCCGGCCATGATCCGCGGGCTCATGCCGATGCGCTTGTACAGCGGCAGCATAGCGGCCACGCAGATCATGTAGGTAGTGGCGCCATCACCGTCCAGCGAGACCACCAGAGCCAGTACGGCGGTGCCGACCGAGACCTTCAGCGGGTCGCCCTTGACCAGCTTGAGGATCTTGCGCACGGCCGGGTCGAACAGGCCCGAGTCGATCATCAAGGCGAAATAGAGGATGGCGAACATCAGCATCACGCCGGTCGGCGCGAGCTTGGTGATGCCTTCGAGCATCATCGGGCCGATCTTCGGCGCGAAGCCGCCGAACAGCGCGAACAGGATCGGTACGATGATCAAGGCGATCAGCGCGGACAGGCGCTTGGTCATGATCAGGAACATGAACGTGATGACCATGGCAAAGCCAAGGAAAGTCAGCATAGGAATACTCCAGGCGTAGCGCGGCTAGGGAATGGCGAACCGGTTGGGGTCAGCGCAGAGCGAACAGCACGAGGCGTACGGGTGGAGTCGGGTCAAACAGGCGGGTACGAGCGGACATCGGGAATCACCATTGTTGTTGTTAACAACCGGTCTGTTGCCGGTAGTGGTGGGCGATCCTAGTCGCGGAAGCTTTCAGCCAGCTTTCGTTTAAGAAACAGGCTACGTTGAATGGACGACTGGTCCTGCATGAAATAAGGAAGTGGGAGACAGAAGATGCATGAGCAACACCAAGGCGGCTGCCATTGCGGTCGGGTGAGCTATCAGTTCAGCGGGGCGTTGGTGGACATTGCCCATTGCCACTGTTCGATTTGCCGGCGGGTCAGCGGTGGGTTGGTGACAACCTGGATCACCCTGCCCCGTTCTGCGTTTGCGTGGGTGGCGGGAACACCGGCGCAGTACGAATCGTCATCGACGTGTGTGCGGTATTTCTGTTCGAACTGTGGGGCGCACATGGCGTTGGTGACGCACCTGAGTCCCGAAAGTATCGATGTGACCATCGCGACCCTGGACCAGCCGGAGCGGGCCCCGGCAGATCGGCACATCTGGGTAGAGAGCCGATTGCCGTGGTTGCATCTGGATGAGCAGTTACCGCAAGAGGATGGAGAGACGCTCTAGGGCAGCTCAAACCCACCGGAGGCCTTGTGCAGCGCCCGCAGGTGCTCGCCCAATTGCTTGAGGTTGGCCTCACACGCGGCAATCTCCGCCGCGCGGGACGGTTCCAGCAGCGCCCTCACCTCTTTGTCCAGGTCGCCGGTCAGCGACTGCAATTGCTTCTGGCGCGCGGCGCTTTCCGATTCCAGGCGCTGTGACTCCATTGGCTGCGGCAGGCCGTAACCGCTGGTGCCCAGCAGCTCTGCCGGGCGACTGAGGAAGCCGCTGTTGGCGAGAATCTGCTGCAAGGTGGCGTTGGCCTTCTCCATACCGCCGTTCTTCAGCTCACGGGCGCCGAGGTAGCGTTGTTTGACCTCATCCTGGGCCAGCATGAGTTGCTTGCGGAAACTCGCTTGTTCCAGCAGCAGCAAGGCCGCGCTGGTGCGCAGGTCGGCCTCGGCGAACCATGGGCGACGCTCCTCGGCGCTCAGTGACAGCCAGTCCTCGACCTCGGCCTGCTTGATCGGCAGGCGCTTTTTCAGCACCTCGAACATCGCCTGGTAGCGCTCGCGGAAAGAATCAAAGTGATAGCCCAGGCGCAGCGCGCGCTTTTTGTCGTCCAGCACGCTGGTATCGGCCAGGCCCCGGCCCTTGAGGACTTCCAGCAGGCCATTGGGCGTGATGTTGTCCAGGCCGGTCAGTTGCGGGTTGGCGCTGCCGCTGCGTAACAGTTTCAGGCTCTCGACTGCGCAGTTGTTGGAGATGAAGAAGTAATTGCCGTCGTAGCTCCAGTGCATTTCGGCGGCGTGCTCGACAGTGTCGTTGATCTCCTGGCGCGTCAGCTTCAGCGGCACCGAGGCCAGGCCGCGCAGTTCGGTCTTGGTGTATTCGTCGATGACCTGTGACAGCGGCAGCACGAACAGCCGGGACGGGTACTTGCCGATCAGGCCGTCCCAGCTCGACAGCTGTACGTCGCCGACAAAAGCGCGGTAGGACAGAACCAGGTGCTGGTCCAGGTCCAGCCGGCAATCCGGGCCGCGTGGCCGGCCGGGCGCGCAGATCACCAGGCGCAACATGCTGTGGCCCCAGCGACTCACCAGGTTCTGGTTGGCTTCGGCCAGCAGGTAGTCGATTTCGTAGACCCGCTCGGGGTCGACCTGGCCCAGTGGCGTCTTGGCGAAGTCGTTGCCCGCATTGAGGAAGGCGTAGGTTTTGGCGCAGGTGTCCTTGGCCGGCGGCGCCCAGCCAAAGTGTTCCTTGTAATAGCGGTACAACGAAGGCCGGCGGCAGGCGTAGCTTGGGTCGAGGAGGAAGTACTCCATGTTGACCGCGACGAATTCCAGCGGGCTGGTGGTTTCGTAGATGTCGGGGCTGCGGGCGACCTGGTGGTTGTTTTGTTCGCGTTCGCCACGACGGCCGACGTATTGCGGCCAGCCGGCGAGGTCCAGCAGGCGTGGGTCATCGCTGAGGGTAAAGCGGCGGTCGTTCTGGCCACGGCATTGATCGGGCAGGCCGATCAGGCCGGTGATGTTGTTTTGGCGGCTGCAACGCTGGATCAGCTTGCGATCGGCGCTGGACCACAGGCGGGCGCGGTCGTAGATGTGGGTCAGCTCATGCAGCACGGTGGCGAGCATTTCCCGGCGCACGGTGCCGTGGGGGCGGTTGGTTTTTTGCGTCGCGGCGCTGCCGTCGGTGAGGCTTGCCAGCAGGTTGCTGTTGAGGTCCAGTTCGGACACCAGCGAGGCCTGGCCGTAGGCGTTCTCGGGCATTTTATCGGTCCAGCCGACGTCGATGGTCCGGTCCAGTTGTTCGATGAAGCGCGGCGGCAACGCCTGCATCGCTTCATCCAGCAAGGCCTGGCTGGCCTGCTGCTGGGCCGGGCTCAAGCCATCGGTCTTGAGCCGTAGTTGCAGGGCGGCCTGAGCCGCGCTGACGCCCAGCAGCAGTGTGCCGGCCAGTAGGCAGGCGGCAATTCGCCTCACAGTGCGAGGATAGCTTCGGCAAGGACCTGGTCGCTGGCGTCGCGGGCTTCCGGCACGCGAGTCCGCAGGGTGTCGAAGGCGGCTTCAAGTTGGGCGCCGCGAATCTCGCCATTGCTGGCGACGAAACTGGCCGCGTCGTCGTGGGCTTCGCGCACGACCTTGGAGTCGCGGATGGACGTGGTGGTGTCCGAGGTGAAATCAATGGTACGGGCCGAGGCACGGACAATGATGTTACTGGTGGCCTTCAGGGTTTGTGCCTGGGCAACACCGGCCAACAACAGCAGGCCGAGAGCGGCGGCGATCAGCGGGCTACGCATGGAATGACTCCGAAATACAAAGATGATTATTGGACGAGAATTGCTTGAGCCAGTTCAAGGTCACTGGCGTTAAGTTTTGGCTGGTTGCGACGCAGATAATCCAGCGCTGATTCCAGTCGGGCTCCCCGCCATTGGCCGTCAGTGGCAATGAAAGCGGCAGCGTCATCCTGGGCGGCCAGTATCAGTTTATGGTCGAACGGTGCGGAGGTCACTTTGCTGGTGGCATACGCACTGACAACGAGGCTCTGGGTGGACAGGTCAAAGGCCAGAGCTTGCGTGGACCAGCAGGCGCAAAACACTACGGGGACGATCAACAGGCGGTATGAAAAAGCCATGGGACTCGACAACTGAAAACGAGCGCCAAGGCTAGCGCAATGCCTGGGCGAGAGCCAGCGCGCAGGATCAGGGAGCGCTTGGCGCTCCCGTCTTCCTTACCTGCAGTCAGATGGCCAGGATTGCCTGGGCCAGTTGAGCGTCAGTCGCGGTATTCAGTTGCGGAGCCTGTTGGCGGATCTGGGCCAGGGCGCTTTCCAGTTTCACGCCACGGATGGCGCCTTCACTGGCTACAAAGCTGGCGGCGTCGTCACGGGCTGCACGTACGACTTTGTTGTCACGCAGGGAGGACGTGGCATCGGAGGTGGCGTCTGAGGTGGCTTTCAGCGCGCCGACGATCGAATCCGTGGTCACGATCAGGCTGGAGGCGTTGGCATTGGCAGCCAGGGCCAGCAGGGCGGCAGTGCTCAGCAGGCGAAGACGAGACATGGGGTGACTCCTGTAAATGAACGAATAAAAGTGGCACAAAGCCGCTACTTGATCGGCGGGACCATGGGCATCAGACGCCCGTTCTACAGGGTTCGCCACGTGGTAATCGGATATTAAGCCGCCGTTTATCCGCTCGGATAGCCACCCGACGCGATTACTCGCTCCAGAACGATTTGGACAGCTCAGCTGTTCGGTCGCCGTGACTGATGCCCGCGTCAGACAACTCTCGCGGGTCCAGTTGAGCCAGCAACCTGCGTGTGCGGGCCCGTTGCTCCCAACGGGCGAGCGCTGAAGCAGCGCGCTTCAGTAGCCGTATGTATAGAGGGCGCTGCTGGGTTTGGGCGTTCATGGCTAGAGTCTTTCATGAGGTCCTGGGACACCATGTTGGGCTGGATGGGGTTACCGATACAGATACACCAAGGCTAAATTGTACTGCTTAATTGTTATGTTTTTTAAACTGTACCTGTTGATATGAAAGCCTACTGTTTTCGCCCTCAAAAATCCAAACTCCAGAAACAACAAAACCCGCCTCCGGTTACCCGGGGCGGGTTTTGCTTTAACAATTCGGGGTGCTGGCTGTGGACCCGGTGGGTCAGGGCCAGCGGACGCTAATTAGCGCCAGAACGGCTTGCTCAGCTCTTCGTAGCGTTGTGCTTCGCTGATACCGGCGTCAGCCAACAGACGCGAATCCAGGCGAGCCAGTTGATGGCGGCTGGAGATGCGGCGCTGCCACAACATCAGGTTGGCGATAACGCGCAGAGGCAGGGAAGCCTGGGTGTTTACAGCTTTTTCTTCGAAGAACAGATCGGAACTGAGTGTACGTTCCATGATGACATCCTTCCGCTTGTGGCGGGATTAGGTAGTGGTTTAACTGATGCCAATGATCCTCCTCCGGCGCAAGACTCTCTAGATACAGTTCACCTGTATTGTGAGGGGCCAGTTAACTGTTTATAGAGGCTGTACTGTACGAAATTGGGGCAACTGTACCTGTCGGCACTTTTATGGTGCGTTTTAGGTGTTTTTAAAGATGGGGGTGGGATTTTTCGGTAGGAAATGACCGGTACAGCAGTACAGTTTTTTTAAAAATGTAGCTTGATGAACCCGGACTGATGAAACTGTGTTTGCATCAGTCCGAATCTGTATCAATCACGCCTTCAGCATATGCCCGGTTTCTTCCAGGTTGATGTGCCAACTCAGTGCTTCTCGCAGGATGTGCGGGGTGTGGCCGCCCAGGGCGCAGGCTTGGGTGAAGTAAGTATTCAGGGCGTCGCGGTATGCCGGGTGCACACAGTTGTCGATGATGACCCGAGCCCGTTCCCGCGGCGCCAGGCCACGCAGGTCTGCCAGGCCTACCTCGGTCACGAGAATGTCGACATCATGCTCGGTATGGTCCACATGGCTGACCATGGGCACCACGCTGGAAATCGCGCCGGCCTTGGCAATCGACTTGGTGACGAAGATCGCCAGGTGCGCGTTGCGCGCAAAGTCGCCTGAGCCGCCGATCCCGTTCATCATCCGCGTGCCGCAGATGTGGGTGGAGTTGACGTTGCCGTAGATGTCGAACTCCAGCGCGGTGTTGATGCCGATGATGCCAAGGCGCCGCACCACTTCCGGGTGGTTGGAGATTTCCTGGGGCCGCAGCACGAGTTTGTCTTTATAGCGCTCCAGGTTACCGAACACGTCGGCGTTGCGACGTTCCGACAGGGTGATCGAGCTGCCCGAGGCGAAGCTCAGCTTGCCTGCATCGATCAGGTCGAACGTCGAATCCTGCAGGACTTCCGAATACATCGTCAGGTCTTCGAACGGCGACTCGATCAAGCCGCACATCACCGCGTTGGCAATATTACCGATGCCGGCCTGCAGCGGGCCGAGCTTGTTGGTCATGCGCCCGGCGTCGACTTCTTCTTTAAGAAAGTTGATCAGGTGATTGGCGATCGACTGGGTGTCGCTGTCGGGCGGTGTCACGGTGGAGGCCGAGTCCGACTGGTTGGTGATGACGATGGCGACGATCTTCTCCGGCGGGATCGGAATCGCGGTGCTGCCGATACGGTCATCCACGGCCACCAATGGAATAGGCGTGCGGGTGGGGCGATAGCTCGGGATATAGATGTCGTGCAGACCTTCCAGGTTCGGGTTATGCGCCATGTTGATCTCGACGATCACCTGCTTGGCGAAAATCGCGAAGCTGGCGGAATTGCCCACGGAAGTGGTCGGCACGATGTGGCCTTGCTCGGTGATCGCCACGGCTTCGATCACCGCAATGTCCGGCAGCTTGAGCTGATTGTTGCGCAGTTGCTCGACGGTTTCGGACAGATGCTGATCGATAAACATCACTTCGCCGGCGTTGATCGCCTTGCGTAGGGTGCTGTCCACCTGGAATGGCATGCGTCGCGACAGTACGCCGGCTTCGGTCAGTTGCTTGTCCAGGTCGTTGCCCAGGCTGGCGCCGGTCATCAGGGTGATTTTCAACGGCGAGGTCTTGGCGCGTTCGGCCAAGGCGTGGGGCACGGCCTTGGCTTCACCGGCGCGGGTGAAGCCGCTCATGCCGACGGTCATGCCGTCCTGGATCAGTGCGGCAGCGTCAGCCGCGCTCATGACCTTGTTCAACAACGAAGGCAAGCGGATACGATCACGGTACATGGATTGTTATCTCGGGCTACGGAAGCAAGATGCGCAGTCTAGTGATTTCAAAAAATTTCGTCCCGCTACCATGGTCGAATGCCAGGCAGCGATTTAGAGCCTTTTGTCGGTTTTTTGCCGACAATAAAAAACCCCAGCCTACTAAAGGCCGGGGTTTTGGGTATTGCGCTGGCGCAGTGTTTATTCGACAGCCTTGACCATGTCTTCGATGACCTTCTTGGCATCACCGAAGACCATCATGGTCTTGTCCAGGTAGAACAGTTCGTTGTCCAAACCGGCGTAGCCGCTGGCCATCGAGCGCTTGTTGACGATGATGGTCTTGGCCTTGAACGCTTCGAGGATCGGCATGCCGGCGATTGGCGACTTGGGATCGTTCTTGGCGGCCGGGTTGACCACGTCGTTGGCGCCGAGTACCAGTACCACGTCGGCCTGGCCGAACTCGGAGTTGATGTCTTCCATCTCGAACACCTGGTCGTAAGGCACTTCTGCCTCGGCCAACAGCACGTTCATGTGGCCAGGCATGCGACCGGCAACCGGGTGGATCGCATACTTCACGGTCACACCACGGTGGGTGAGCTTCTCGGTCAGCTCTTTCAGGGCATGTTGCGCCCGTGCCACCGCCAGGCCGTAGCCCGGGACGATGATCACGGTGTCGGCGTTGGTCAGCAGGAAGGTTGCGTCGTCAGCCGAACCGGATTTCACCGGGCGCGCTTCTTTCGAGCCTGCCGGGCCTGCGGCGTCTGCCGTGTTGCCGAAACCGCCGAGCAGTACATTAAAGAAGGAGCGGTTCATCGCCTTGCACATGATGTACGACAGGATCGCGCCGCTTGAGCCCACCAGCGAGCCGGCGATGATCAACATCGAGTTATTCAGCGAGAAGCCAATACCCGCCGCTGCCCAACCGGAGTAGCTGTTAAGCATCGAAACGACCACCGGCATGTCGGCGCCGCCAATCGGGATGATGATCAGCACGCCCAGCACGAACGCCAGTGCCAACATCAATGCGAAGGCGCTGAGGTTGCCGGTGAACATGAAGGCCAGGCCCAGGCCCAGGGTCAGCAGACCCAGCACCAGGTTCAGTTTATGTTGGCCGCCGAACTGTACCGGTGCGCCCTGGAACAGGCGGAACTTGTACTTGCCCGACAGCTTGCCGAAGGCAATGACCGAACCGGAGAAGGTAATCGCACCGATCGCGGCGCCGAGGAACAATTCCAGGCGGTTGCCTGCGGGAATCGAATCCCCCAGGTGTTTTACGATGCCCAGGGATTGCGGCTCCACGACTGCGGCGATGGCGATAAATACCGCAGCGAGGCCGATCATGCTGTGCATGAACGCCACCAGCTCCGGCATCTTGGTCATTTCAACGCGCTTGGCCATGATTGAGCCGGCAGTGCCGCCGACCAGTAGGCCAACGATGACGTAGCCGATGCCGGCGGTCGCCAGCTCAGCGCCGAGCTTATAGATGAGGCCTACAGTGGTGAGCACCGCCAGCGCCATGCCGAGCATGCCGAACAGGTTGCCACGCCGCGAAGTGGTTGGGTGTGACAGCCCCTTGAGGGCCTGGATAAAGCATATCGACGCGATCAGGTAGAGCGTCGTGACCAGATTCATGCTCATTACTTCGGCGCCTCTTCTTTTACTTTCGGGGCTTTCTTCTTGAACATCTCAAGCATCCTGCGGGTAACCAGGAAGCCGCCGAACACGTTGACCGCAGCGAGGGCTACAGCCAGTGTGCCCATGGTCTTGCCCAGTGGCGTCACGGTGAGTGCGGCAGCCAGCATGGCACCGACGATCACGATCGCCGAAATTGCGTTGGTCACCGCCATCAGTGGGGTGTGCAAGGCTGGGGTGACGTTCCATACCACGTGATAACCGACATAAATCGCCAGCACGAAGATGATCAGGTTGTAGATACCGGGGGAGATAAGCTCTTCCATCGTCTGAATCCCTGCTTAGGCGTTTTTGCGGATGACTTGGCCGTCGCGGCACATCAGGCACGCGGCGACGATGTCGTCTTCGAGGTTGATTTCAAACTGCCCTTCCTTGGTGAAGACCAGCTTCAGGAAGTCCAGCAGGTTGCGGGCGTACAGCGCCGAGGCATCGGCGGCGACGGCGCCGGCCAGATTGGTCGGGCCGCAGATGGTTACGCCGTTTTCCACCACCACCTGGTCTGCCACGGTCAGCGGGCAGTTGCCGCCTTGGGCTGCGGCGAGGTCGATGACCACCGAGCCTGGCTTCATCTGTGCGACGGTCTCGGCGCTCAGCAGGGTCGGAGCCTTGCGGCCAGGGATCAATGCGGTGGTGATGACGATGTCGGCTTGCTTGGCGCGCTCGTGCACGGCCAAGGCCTGGCGCTGCATCCAGCTGGTAGGCATCGGGCGCGCGTAACCGCCGACGCCGACGGCGCATTCGCGTTCTTCATCGGTTTCGTAGGGCACGTCGACGAACTTGGCGCCCAGGGATTCGATCTGTTCCTTTACGGCCGGGCGCACGTCGGACGCTTCGATGACCGCACCCAGGCGTTTCGCGGTAGCGATCGCCTGCAGCCCTGCTACGCCAGCGCCGAGAATCAGCACGCGCGCGGCTTTCACCGTACCGGCGGCGGTCATCAGCATTGGCATGAAGCGCGGGTAGTGATGGGCGGCGAGCAACACAGCCTTGTAGCCGGCGATGTTGGCTTGGGAAGACAGCACGTCCAGGCTCTGCGCGCGGGAGGTGCGTGGCGCGGCCTCCAGTGCGAAGGCGGTGACGCCGCACTCGGCCAGCTTGGCGATGGTTTCGTTGCTGAACGGATTGAGCATGCCCACCAACACGGCGCCGCTTTTGATCAGCGTCAGTTCGCTGTCATTGGGGGCAACCACCTTGAGGATCAGCTCGGCGCCGAATGCGTCACTGGCGCTGCCAATGGTTGCGCCTGCCGCTTCATAGGCGCTGTCGACGACACTGGCATTGATGCCTGCCCCGCTCTGCACAGTGACCTTATGGCCCTGGCCGATCAGCTTCTTGATGGTTTCCGGGGTGGCAGCCACCCGCGTTTCACCGGTCTGGGTTTCGAGAGGAACACCAATGTGCACGTCAAATCTCCTGCATGATCTTTTTGCTTTGATTTTTGTAAAAAGGCCAGTGCACCGCGAGAGGCACATCGGGGCGGCCGATCAGCACGATCCCGCTGAAACAAAGCGGGGCGCGGCATTTTGCAGGCGAACTTTACGGCCTTCAAGAGATTATGACGGGTGACGAAAAATTAACTACAAGTCACCCTGTGACTGATTGTCGCAATGCTTGGATATAAGCCTTTAAAATACAGGTAGTTAAAGGCCTTTAGCTCAAATCTGAGATTTTTACCATCGCCGATGTGAATGGTTGTGTATTGCCGCGGATTTATGGCTACAGGCCAATATAAACATGGCTTTAAGCTGATTTATGACCGAAAAATACAGTCTTCTAAATTGCGACATATATATACATATGTAGGTATTTGTATTTATTGACTACAGGGTCAACAAGCTGCCTTTCCCCTTTATATATTGGGGTTATAGCGTTGTGACTGATCGATCAGCCAGTCTCTGAATGCGTGTAGGGAAGCCGATTCGACTTTTCTCTCGGGAATCATCAGGTAGTAAGCCTTTGAGCTAGCCAGTACCTGAGGGCTTGCGACCACCAGGTGGCCTTCGTTCAATTCCCTTTGGATAAGGAACGGCGGAATCAGTGCAATGCCCATGTCATGCATGGCTGCCTGGGACAACATGGAGAATAGCTCGTAACGCGGGCCTGTCATGTCGCGGGGTATGTCCAGCTGTTGCGCGTTGAACCACTGGCGCCAGGCGTAGGGGCGTGTGGTTTGTTGCAGAAGAGGCAGTTCGGCGATTTCCTGGGCGCTGAAGTGCGGGCGATTGCCTAGTAGGCGTGGGCTGCACACCGGGAGCGGATTTTCTCCCATCAGTTTGTGGGATTCGGTGCCGGACCAGTCGGCATCGCCAAAGTAGATTGCCGCGTCGAATTCGGTATCGGCGAACAGGAAGGGGCGTGTGCGGTTGGTCAGGTTGACGGTGACCTCCGGGTGGTGGTGCTGGAAGTCCTTGAAGCGCGGGATCAGCCACTGCGTGCCGAAAGTCGGGACCACCGCCAGTTCGATAACGTTAGTGCCCTGTTGGCCCATCACCGACAAGGTGTCGCGCTCAACCGCGTCCAGCTGTGTGGCGACCCGGCGGCTGTAGGAAAGCCCGGCTTCTGTCAGCTTCACGCCTCGGCGCGAGCGTCGAAACAGCTCGACACTCAAAAACTCCTCAAGGCTTGCGATTTGTCGGCAGATTGCGCCTTGGGTGATCGAAAGCTCCTGCGCAGCCTTGGTAAAGCTCTCGTGGCGGGCTGCTGCCTCAAAACTGACCAACGCCGTGGTGCTGGGAATCTTTCTGCGCATGTACCGTAGCCTCACAAGTAAAGAGCGTCTATGACGGTTTTGGGTGTTACGGAGTGAGAAATTAGCACAAGGCTATGCCAAAACCTCGTTTGCCCTCCTCGCTTGCCCGGCCTAGGCTCCATGCACGACTTTTGATTTACTTCGCGAGGACTCACTCATGGGCGGTAAGGCAAGCTTCAACTGGATCGATCCACTGCTGCTGGATTCACAGCTCACCGAGGAAGAACGCATGGTGCGCGACAGCGCCGAGCGGTTCGCCCAGGACAAGCTGGCGCCGCGTGTGCTCGAAGCCTTCCGCCATGAAAAGACCGACCCTGCAATCTTCCGTGAAATGGGTGAGACCGGTTTGCTGGGCGCGATGATTCCGGAGCAGTACGGTGGCAGCGGCTTGAACTACGTCAGCTATGGCCTGATCGCTCGTGAAGTCGAGCGTGTGGACTCCGGCTATCGCTCGATGATGAGTGTGCAGTCGTCGCTGGTAATGGTGCCCATCAATGAGTTCGGTACCGAAGCGCAAAAGCAGAAATATCTGCCGAAGCTGGCTTCTGGTGAGTGGATCGGCTGCTTTGGTCTGACTGAACCTGATCATGGTTCCGACCCTGGCGCGATGATCACTCGTGCACGCAAGGTGGATGGCGGCTACAGCCTCACCGGCAGCAAGATGTGGATCACCAACAGCCCGATTGCCGATGTGTTCGTGGTGTGGGGCAAGGACGATGCTGGCGACATTCGTGGCTTCGTTCTGGAAAAGGGTTGGAAAGGCCTGAGTGCTCCGGCGATTCACGGCAAAGTCGGGCTGCGCGCCTCCATCACCGGTGAGATCGTCATGGATAACGTGTTTGTTCCTGAAGAAAACATCTTCCCGGATGTGCGTGGTTTGAAAGGTCCTTTCACGTGTCTCAACTCGGCGCGTTATGGGATCTCGTGGGGGGCGCTGGGTGCTGCGGAGTTCTGCTGGCACACCGCGCGCCAGTACACCCTTGATCGTCAGCAGTTCGGGCGCCCATTGGCGGCTACCCAGTTGATCCAGAAGAAGCTTGCAGACATGCAGACTGAGATCACCCTCGCCCTGCAAGGTTGCCTGCGGTTGGGTCGCATGAAGGATGAAGGTACCGCCGCTGTGGAAATCACCTCGATCATGAAGCGCAACTCATGCGGCAAGTCCCTGGACATTGCCCGGATGGCGCGTGACATGCTCGGCGGTAACGGTATCTCCGATGAGTTCGGCATTGCCCGTCACTTGGTCAACCTTGAGGTGGTGAACACCTATGAAGGTACCCACGACGTGCATGCGCTGATCCTGGGGCGTGCGCAAACCGGTATTCAGGCGTTCTATTAATAGGAGGGCGACCATGGGCGCGCTATCGCACCTGCGGGTACTGGATTTGTCGCGAGTGCTGGCGGGCCCATGGGCCGGCCAGATACTTGCGGACCTTGGCGCTGAAGTGATCAAGGTCGAGCGGCCCGGTAACGGCGACGACACTCGTGCCTGGGGGCCGCCCTTCCTTAAGGATGCGTATGGGGAGAACACCACTGAGGCGGCGTATTACCTGTCGGCCAATCGCAACAAGGAGTCGGTGACCATCGACTTCACTCGGCCGGAGGGTCAGAAGCTGGTGCGTGACCTGGCGGCGAAGTCCGACATTCTGATCGAGAACTTCAAGGTGGGTGGCCTGGCGGCCTATGGGCTGGATTATGAGTCGCTCAAGGAGATCAATCCGGAGTTGATCTACTGCTCGATTACCGGGTTTGGCCAGACTGGGCCCTATGCGACTCGTGCGGGCTACGACTTCATGATCCAGGGGCTTGGTGGGCTGATGAGCCTGACTGGGCGTGCGGGGGGGGAAGACGGCGCCGGGCCGGTCAAGGTGGGTGTGGCGCTGACGGATATCCTTACGGGGCTCTATTCGACGGTGGCGATTCTGGCCGCCATGGCTCACCGGGATCATGACGGCGGCGGTCAGCATATCGATATGGCGCTGCTGGATGTGCAGGTGGCCTGTCTGGCCAACCAGGCGATGAACTACCTGACGACGGGTGTGCCTCCCAAGCGCCTGGGTAATGCTCATCCTAATATCGTGCCGTATCAGGATTTTCCTACGGCGGATGGCGACTTCATTCTTACTGTGGGCAACGACGGACAGTTCCGCAAGTTTGCCGAGGTGGCTGGGCAGCCGCAGTGGGCGGATGACCCACGGTTTGTCACTAATAAGCTGCGAGTGGCCAATAGGGCGGCACTGATCCCGTTGATTCGCCAGGCTACCGTATTCAAGACAACCGCTGAGTGGGTGGCGCAACTGGAGCGGGTGGGCGTGCCTTGCGGGCCGATCAATGACTTGGCGCAGGTGTTTGCCGACCCGCAAGTAAAGGCTCGTGGGTTGGCGATGCAGTTGCCTCATGCATTGGCCGGGATGGTGCCCCAGGTGGCCAGCCCTATGCGCCTGTCCAAGACCCCTGTTGAATACCGCAGTGCGCCTCCCCTTTTGGGTGAGCATACCCATCAGGTGCTGCAGCAAGTGCTGGGCTTGACGCCGGCGAGTGTGTTGGCTTTGCGGGAGGCTGGGGTCATCTGAGGCTTCTCTTCTATATAGAGGGCTGTTGAGGTCCTCTATATAGAAGGATATAGGTCGGTTTTTAGCCAGGAGTGCTTATTTGATAGAAATCCTGAATTAAGGGTTGACGGCAGATTCTGGAAGTCTATAATTCGCCCCACTTCCGGCGCAGTCGAAACGGAAAACTCCTTGGTAAACAAAGAGTTATGTAGGTTTCGACAGCGAGCTGCTTCAGATCATCGAAGCCCAGAAGGAGTTAGTAAGGTCGTGTTGTTTAGCCC
>NZ_NIXO01000086.1 GCF_002204795.1 Pseudomonas sp. K2I15 | reverse complement strand
CTCAGCCATGCATTACGTCCTGCCTCATCGGCGTGAGGAGCGCATTTATCCGCGGGCCATCCGGCTCAAATCACCGAAATATCCGATCAGAAATAAAAAAGCCAGTCAGCTTAACTGACTGGCATTAGCCCTTGAGCGCCGTTTTTTATTTGGCCTGACTGGCCAGCGTCTTGACCGCCTGGGCCGCCGCTTGTTCCTGGCCCGCCTGGGCCGTAGCACTGGCAGCCTGCTGCCAGCGTTGGGCGTCGACCTTGGCCGGCAATTGCGTGGGGCGCTGAATCAGCACGGCCCACTTGCCGGCATCTTTCCACGCCGACTCAAAGGCGCTGAAGTCCATCGGCATGCGTCGCGCCAACCCTGAACGCAGCAGCACCATACTCTTCTGTTTGTTGTAACCCACCACCACGACATACCGCGGCCCGGCCCAGAACGTCGAGCCCTGGGTGATGCGCGTCATCACCGGGTACCCGGCCGCCACCTGTGCAAGCAGCGCAGGCAGTTGGTCTTCGAGCGGGTACACCAGCATCCCGTACTCACGGGCCAGCACCTGCATGTTGCGCTCAAGGTCCGCTTCGGCACCCGGCAAGTGCAACGGCTTATCCAACAAGCCCGGTGTAATCACAATGCCTTGTTGAGACAGCATGCTGGCCAAAGCAGCCGGGCCACCGAGGTACGTCTCACCGCGAAAAGCCGGCACGCCCTTGAGCTCGACACCCTCAGGCAGGCCCGGGATGCTCGTAGGCTTTGGGTGTGAGGTGCAGGCCGCAAGCCCCATGAAACAAGCGGCGACCCACCAGGAGGTTTTAATGTTCGAGGGAAACCGCAACTTTTTCACTCACTTGATCAACTGCCGACGTGGGCCCTGATCATAGGACGCTCTGGGGCGCGGGTATAGCCTTACACCGCAGTAAAAGGCCCGCCATAGAGCAAACAAGTTGGACACACACGACCATTGGTCAATAGCAGGCAACCTGCGGGTAGCTAGACTGTCCATTGAGAAGACAGTGTGTGCCCTGTACTGGGCGAGAGGAGGCACTTATGGGCCTGACAACAACGATTCTGCTTTTGATCTGTGGCTGGCTGGCAGTCGCCGCCGCCATGCTCTGGGGCGTGATGCGCGTGACCCGCCGGCACCATCACCCACAGGTAAAACCCGCAGCACCCGGCAAGCTGCACAAACCCGCCGGGCACCACGCCTAGCACATCAGCCCGGCATGCAATCGAAATCCTCGGCCTGTGCCACTTCCTTGCCGTGCCCATCCTTCAATTCGGCGCGCACATTCGTACCCAGGCTGGTCTCCACCAGGGTGTAGTGTTCACCGGCCTTGAAGTTGTTGTACTCGACATGCCCACGGCAGTCCTGCTGGTTTTCATCCCCTGGCTCTTCTTCGAACAAGGTGACATCCAGGCGATGCGCGCCTGGCTTCACTTCAAAATAACGACCATCATTGATGTTTTTTCCATCTACCCGCTCGGCCAACAGGTCGTTGGGCGCTTCCTCTTGCAGGCCGATCCAGGCTTCGCTCGGGTCCGCTTTCGGCATCGGGCCGGCACACGCCGACAACAGCAGGACAACACTCAAGGCCGGAATCAACAACAAGGGTTTAAGAGACATGGCAGAACTCCAAATGGATAAAGAGTGAAGGGGCAAAACAACTCCCCTTTGATCGGTATCAAGCTTGGTACCCACGCCTTTTCTGAACAAATGAATACATATGAAAGGATCTTCAGCCGTTAACTAAATGTTCCTTCACCTGGCTGAAAGGTGCGTGTTAGGTGGGTCCGTCAAGACTGCGAGCGTTTGCAATTTAACTCCTTTGGAGGTTACGGCATGCTCGGGCTGGTAAAGACCGCACTGCTCAAGCCCTACACGTTTATCGTGCTGGCAATTTTCATCTGCATCATTGGGCCCATGGCGGCCTTGCGTACCCCTACTGACGTATTTCCCGATATCGGCATCCCCGTAGTCGCGGTGGTTTGGCAGTACAACGGCCTGTCTCCGGACGCCATGGCCGGCCGGGTGATCTACACCTACGAACGCTCCCTGAGTACCACCGTCAACGACATCGAACACATTGAATCGCAGTCGTTACCCGGCATGGGCATCGTGAAGATTTTCTTCCAGCCCGGCGTGGATATCCGCACCGCCAACGCCCAGGTAACCGCGGTGTCACAAACCGTACTCAAGCAGATGCCACCGGGCATCACCCCACCGCTGATCCTCAACTACAGCGCCTCCACGGTGCCGATCCTGCAGATGGCGTTCTCCAGCCCCAGCCTCTCGGAAGCGAAGATCCGCGACCTGGTGCAGAACAATATCCGCCTGCCTTTAAGCGCCCTGCCCGGCCTGGCCATGCCCACGCCAATGGGCGGCAAGCAACGCCAGATCACCCTCGACCTTGACCCGCAAGCGCTGGCCGCCAAAGGCCTGTCGGCACAGGACGTGGGCAACGCCCTCGCCTTGCAGAACCAGATTATCCCGGTGGGTACCGCCAAACTCGGCCCCAACGAATACACGATTCTGCTCAACAACAGCCCCAAGGCGATTGATGAGCTCAACGACCTGCCGATCAAGACGGTCGACGGCGCGATCATCACCATCGGCCAAGTGGCCCACGTGCGTGACGGCTCGCCGCCGCAGACCAACATCGTGCGCGTCGACGGCCACCGTGCAGTGCTGATGCCTGCCCTGAAAAACGGCAGCATCTCCACCCTGTCGATCATCGACGGCATCCGCCAGATGCTCCCACGCATCAATGAAACCTTGCCGCCGTCGCTGAAGACTTCGCTGCTGGGCGACGCCTCGGTGTTCGTCAAACAGTCGGTGGGCAGCGTGGCGCAGGAAGGCATCATCGCCGCCCTGCTGACCAGTGCAATGATCCTGCTGTTCCTCGGCAGCTGGCGCTCGACCATCATCATCGCCGCCTCGATTCCCCTGGCGGTGCTCTCGGCCATCGCGCTGCTGGCGGCCACAGGCCAAACCCTCAACGTCATGACCCTCGGCGGGCTGGCGTTGGCGGTGGGGATTCTGGTGGACGATGCCACGGTGACCATCGAGAACATCAACTGGCACCTTGAACAAGGCAAGGCGGTGAAGGACGCGATCCTCGATGGCGCCAAGCAAATCGTCGGCCCGGCGTTCGTGTCCCTGCTGTGTATCTGCATCGTGTTTGTGCCGATGTTCATGCTGCAAGGCATCGCCGGTTATCTGTTCCGCCCGATGGCGTTGGCGGTGATTTTCGCCATGGCCAGCTCGTTCATTCTGTCGCGAACTTTGGTGCCGACCCTGGCGATGTTCCTGCTCAAGCCTCACGTGCCGGAGCAAGGCCAAGGCCATCACCCGGAAGATGAATTCATCAATCATCACGAGGGCGACCAGCACAAACCCCAGCGCAATGCCGTGCTGCAATCGGTGCTGAATTTCCAGCAGGGTTTCGAGCGGCGTTTCTCCGCCCTGCGGGACGTTTACCACAGCCTGTTGACCCTTGCCCTGGGCGCACGCAAGCGTTTCATCGTGGGCTTCCTGGCGTGCATCCTTGCCTCGTTCCTGCTGCTGCCAAGCCTGGGCCAGGACTTCTTCCCGGCCACCGACGCCGGCGCCATGGCCCTGCACGTACGTTTGCCGTTGGGTACACGTATCGAAGAAAGCGCCGCAGCGTTTGACCGGATTGAAGCGCGGATTCGCGAGATCGTTCCGGCAGATGAACTGGACACCATCGTCGACAACATCGGCATTCCGCTGAGCGGCATCGACATGGCTTACAGCAGCAGCGGCACCATCGGCCCACAGGACGGTGACATCCAGGTCTCGCTGAAAAAAGACCACGCACCGACTGCCGACTACGTGAAAAAACTGCGTGAAGCGCTGCCCGAAAGCTTCCCCGGCAGCCAGTTCGCATTCCTCCCGGCAGACATCAGCAGCCAGATCCTCAACTTCGGTTCGCCGGCTCCGCTGGACGTGAAAATCTCCGGGCGCAGCGATGAAGAAAACCGCGCCTACGCCGTGGAACTGGAACGTCGCCTGAAGCACGTACCGGGCATCGCCGACCTGCGTATCCAGCAGTCAACCGGCTACCCGTCACTGCAAGTCAACGTGGATCGGATGCGCGCCAACGGCCTGGGCATCACCGAGCGCGACGTCACCAACAGCATGGTCGCGTCCCTGGCCGGCAGCTCGCAAACCGCACCGACCTTCTGGCTCAACCCGGCCAACGGCGTGTCGTATTCGATCGTGGCGGCAACCCCGCAGTACCGCCTCGACAGCCTGCCGTCCCTGGAAGCACTGCCGGTAACCGGTGCCGATGGGCAGTCGCAGATCCTCGGCGGCGTAGCGACCATCTCCCGCGTACAAAGCCCGGCGGTGGTGACCCACTACAACATCGAACCGACCCTGGACCTGTACGCCAACGTGCAAGGCCGCGACCTCGGCGGCGTCGCCAGCGATGTGCAAAAGGTGCTCAATGACATGGCCCCGATGCGCCCCAAAGGCGCGACCATCAGCCTGCACGGGCAGATCGATGCGCTGCATGAAGCGTTCAACGGCTTGAGCTTCGGCCTGCTCGGCGCGGTAGTGCTGATCTACCTGCTGATCGTGGTCAACTTCCAGTCCTGGACCGACCCGTTCGTGATCATCACCGCGCTGCCGGCAGCCCTGGCGGGCATCGTGTGGATGCTGTTCCTCAGCGGCACCTCGTTATCGGTGCCGGCACTCACGGGGGCCATCCTCTGTATGGGCGTGGCCACCGCCAACTCGATCCTGGTGGTGAGCTTCTGTCGAGAGCGCCTGGCTGAACATGGCGACGCACTCAAGGCGGCGCTGGAAGCCGGCTACACACGTTTCCGGCCTGTCTGCATGACCGCGCTGGCGATGATCATCGGCATGCTGCCGCTGGCCTTGTCCGAAGAACAAAACGCGCCGCTGGGACGTGCCGTGATCGGCGGCTTGATCCTCGCCACCACTGCCACTTTGCTGTTTGTACCCGTGGTCTTCAGCCTGGTCCACGGTCGTCATCCTACTCGCGCTGTTGCTGGAGAAACCCCACATGTCGTCTGATCACAAACCCTCGCGCAAGCGTCTGATGCTCATGGGTGTCGGCGGCCTGACACTGGCCGCCCTGTTGGTCGCCAACGGCCTGCACGCCCGTACGATGCATGAAAAATCCGTCACCGCCTGGACCGAAACCGCCGCCGTGCCGCAAGTGCTGGTGTTCCAGCCTAAACAGAACGCGGCCGGCGACACCCTGCGCTTGCCCGCGCACCTGGAAGCCTGGAGCAAGGCACCGATTCATGCGCGGGTCAGCGGTTATCTGAAAGACTGGAAAGTCGACATCGGCACCCAGGTCAAGGCCGGGCAAATCCTTGCCGAAATCGACAGCCCCGACCTCGACCAGCAAGTGGCACAGACCCACGCCCGCATGGTGCAGGAACAGGCCAACGCGCGGCTGGCGGAAACCACCGCCACCCGCTGGCAAAACCTGTTGACCAGCCATTCGGTATCGCGCCAGGAGGCTGATGAAAAAACCTCGAATGCCTTGGCCGCCAAAGCCAACGCACAGGCTGCCGCCGCTGACTATGCGCGGCTGTCCGCACTGGAAGACTACAAAACCATCCGTGCACCGTTCGCCGGCGTGATCACCGCGCGCAACACCGATATCGGCCAGTTGATCAAGGCCGACAGCGACAGCGATCCGGAACTGTTCGACATCGCCGACACCCACCAACTGCGCCTCTACGTGCCGGTGCCGCAGAACTATGCGGCAGTGATTCATCCGGGTCTGGAAGCGCAACTGACGGTGCCCGAGCATCCCGGCGAACACTTCAGCGCGAAGCTGATGGGCGACTCCACCGCCATCGACCGCCGCTCGGGCACGTTGCTCGCGCAATTCGTGGCAGACAATCCGGACGGCAAGCTGCTGCCCGGCGACTACGCCGAAGCCACCCTGGCAATCCCAGCCGATACCCATGGCGTGAGCATCCCGGCCAGCGCCCTGATCTTCCGTGCCCAAGGTACCCAGGTCGCGGTACTGGACGCCAATAACCACGTGCACCTGCAAGACATCCACATTGGCCTCGACCTCGGCGAACGCCTGGTGATCGATCAAGGCCTGAAACCCGCCGACCGCGTGGTCGACAACCCGCCCGACGCCCTGCGCGAAGGCGACGCGGTGCAACTGGCCGACGCCGGAGGTGCCCATGCGCCCAAGGCTTAAACCCCTGGCCGCCCTGGTGTTGCTGGCGCTTCACGGTTGCTCGTTGGCGCCCACCTACAAGGCGCCGACCATCGACCTGCCGGCCAAGTACCGTGAACAGACCAGCGACGGCCCATGGCACAGCGCGCAACCGTCCGACCAACTGGCACCGAAGTGGTGGCAGCTGTATCAGGACCCGCGCCTGAACGACCTGCAGGAACAACTGCTCAAGGCCAACCCGGACCTGGCGGCGGCGCTCGCGCATTTCGATGCGTCCCAGGCGTATGCCAGCCAACTGCACGCAGGGTTATTCCCGCAGATTACCGCCAGCGCACAGCCGTTGCGTCAGCGCCAATCGGACAGTCGACCGTTGCGAGGCGATACCCAACCTTCGGTGTACAACAGCAACACGGCGGGGTTTGCGCTGAGCTTTGATCTGGATCTGTGGGGCAAAATCCGCAATCAGGTGGCGGCGGGCGATGCTCAAGCCCAAGCCTCCGGCGATGATTTGGCCGTCGCACGCCTGAGCCTGCAGCATCAGTTGGCGACGTTGTTTGTGCAGCTCAACGGGCTGGATGCGCAGAGTAGGATTCTCAGCAGTTCGCTGGATGATTTTGGCCAGGCACTGCAACTGACCCGTAGCCGGTATGAAGGGCAGATTGCCTCGGAGCTGGACCTGACCCGTGCGCAAAGTCAGCTGGCTGAAGCCGAGGCTCAGCTTGATGATGTACGCGGTCAGCGCAACCTCACCGAGCATGCAATTGGTGAGTTGGTGGGTGTGTCGGCCAGTGGATTCCAGCTACCGCCGAGCAAGCAATTGATCGCGCTGCCGGGGATTCCACAACAGCTGCCGAGCCATCTGCTGCAACGTCGGCCTGATATTGCAGCGGCTGAGCGACGGGTGTTTGCGGCCAACGCGAACATCGGCGTGGCGAAGGCCGCGTGGTACCCGGACTTCAGCTTGACCGGCTTGATTGGCGGGCAAACCCAGGGCGTCGGCAACCTGTTCTCGGCGGCCAATCGGTATTGGGCGCTGGGGCCGCTGGTCAATCTGCCGATCTTTGATGGCGGGCGGTTGAGTGCCAATGAACGCCAGGCCAAGGCGGAGTTTGAAGAGGCCTCGGCGCATTACCGTAGCCAGGTGTTAAGGGCGGTGCGTGAGGTGGAAGACAACCTTGGGCAGTTGCGTGATTTGCAGCAGGAGGCGATGGATGAACAGGCCGCCGCGAATGCTGCCGAACACACGCAGGCGCTGGCGATGAACAGCTATCAGGCGGGAGCTGTGAGTTACCTGGATGTGGTGACGGCGCAGACCGCGGCGTTGCAGGCGCAGCGCACGTTGCAGGCTGTGCAGACGCGGCAGTTGCAGGCGAGTGTGGGGTTGGTGACGGCGCTGGGTGGGGGTTGGAAGCCGGACGCATAATACCGGCCTAAGGCGCAGTGAAGTTCTAATGTGGGAGGGGGCTTGCTCCCGAAGGCGGTGGCTCAGTCAAACATCTCTGGACTGAGCCACCGCCAATTTCAGTCTTCCCGCCGGCTGTTCAGAAAAACACTCACCGCTGTGTAATCACTGCCATTGGCATAAATAAGCAGGACATACCTTACAGCGCATCCTGGAGACGACATATTTCCTACGTTTCTTTCAGGTTGCTGGTTGGAACAGGCACCACTAGTCTTCGTCGGTCGCTGCCAATTCAGCGACCGGACGTGAGAAATCCGAACGACTCCATTGGCGCAAAAGCGCCCGACGTACACAGTGCAGGCGCATTTTCTGTGCTCGCTGTTATGGCGGCTGTGCGCGGGCACGCTTCGGCGTGGCCAAGCTCCTGGGGTCTTGGTTTTCTCACTCCGCGTACAGCTGCCACCTTCAGTTCGTGAGAAAAACCTGATG
The DNA here is from genome assembly GCF_002204795.1 of Pseudomonas sp. K2I15. Taxonomy (GTDB): domain Bacteria; phylum Pseudomonadota; class Gammaproteobacteria; order Pseudomonadales; family Pseudomonadaceae; genus Aquipseudomonas. Next base: position 8,139 of record NZ_NIXO01000086.1, on the reverse strand, counting down.
GTAGTCCCTAACTCTCCAGGAACTACATCATGATCAAAGACAGTTCCAACCCTCCTTCCGATTCAAACCTGCTCTTCACCCTCCGTCCTGGCCTTTGAGGTTGATGGTTCGCAGCGCAGTGTGGTGCTGGGTATGTGTCGGATGCTGGAGGGCGTACAGTTGCTTGTAGATCGAGTGGTGGATGCAACAGTAGCCGTGCGCTGCCCCATAACTGTAGGAGCGAGCTTGCTCGCGAAAAACGTCCACGATGACGCGTACAGCCTGGATGTACGCGGCGCTCTCAGGTTTTTCGCGAGCAAGCTCGCTCCTACAGTAGTGGGTTGGGAGGGTCAGCGATTTATGCGGCGAGTTTGCCGCTGGCAATCGCTACCGAAGCCGCCACCATCGCCCTTAACAACACCGCACACCCCGCCGCCAAATCATCCGGCGCGGCATTCTCGATTTCGTTATGGCTGATGCCACCCTCACACGGCACAAAGATCATCCCCGCCGGGCCAAGCTCCGCGACGAAAATCGCGTCATGCCCTGCCCCGCTGACAATGTCCATGTTCGACAGGCCCAGACCATTGGCCGCATCCCGCACGGCATCTACGCAGCCTTTGTCGAAGTACAACGGCGGGAAGTCAGCGGTGGGTGTCATCTCGAACGTCAGACCATGCTTGGCGCAGGTTTCGTCGATCACCTTGCGCACCTGGGCAATCATCGAATCCAGCCGCGCCGGTGCCAGGTGACGGAAGTCCAGGGTCATGCGCACTTCGCCAGGAATCACGTTGCGTGAGCCCGGATAGGCTTGCAGGCAACCAACGGTGCCACAGGCATGGGGTTGATGGCCCAACGCAGCCGCGTTAACCGCGGCCACCACCGCAGCAGCACCCACCAGGGCATCCTTGCGCAGGTGCATCGGCGTCGGTCCCGCATGCGCCTCAACGCCACGCAATTTCAGGTCGAACCATTTCTGACCCAGCGCACCGAGCACCACACCGATGGTTTTCTTTTCATCCTCAAGAATCGGGCCTTGCTCGATATGCGCTTCAAAATAGGCGCCTACCTTGTGCCCGCTTACCGGACGCGATCCGGCATAGCCAATGGCATTCAGTGCATCGTCTACGGTCACGCCATCGGCATCGGTCTTGGCCAGCGTATCGGCCAGGGTGAATTTCTCGGCAAACACCCCGGAACCCATCATGCACGGCGCAAAGCGCGAGCCTTCTTCGTTGGTCCACACCACCACTTCCAACGGTGCCTCGGTTTCCACCTTCAGGTCGTTGAGTGTGCGCAACACCTCCACGCCCGCCAACACACCAAAACACCCGTCAAACTTGCCACCGGTTGGCTGGGTGTCGATATGGCTGCCGGTCATCACCGGTGGCAAGTTGGGATTGCGCCCCGGCCGGCGGGCGAAGATATTGCCGACGCCATCGATGGTCACGGTGCAGCCAGCCTCCTCGCACCACTTCACAAACAGGTCGCGGGCCTGGCGATCGAGGTCGGTCAGGGCCAGGCGGCACACGCCGCCCTTGGGGGTGGCGCCGAGCTTGGCGAGTTCCATCAGGGACAGCCACAAACGGTCGCGGTTGATGTGCTGATGGGTGGATTGCAGAACGTCTACGGCAGCGTTCATGGTGACCTCCTCAGGCAGTTTTTTATGATATGACCCGATTCCAACTATGGAACCCAGTCGAAATGTGGGAGCGGGCTTGCCCGCTCCCACATTTGAGTGCATTGCACATCGATTAAAGCGGTGTTTTCACGGCGACTACGCGGGCGCCGCACTTCATGCACAGCGCGTAATACAACAACCCGCCCAATGCCGAGCCGGTGAACCAGCCATAACTGTAGAACCAGCTGAATGCATCGCTGCCCAGCGACAACAGCGTCAACACCACCGGCACGCCAAAGGCCAGGAATCCATGCCAGTTCCACGCCGGGTACACGTCATCGCGGTACAAACCGGCAAGGTCCAGTTGCTGTTTCTTGATGATGAAATAGTCCACCACCATGATCCCGGCGATCGGCCCCAGCAGGCTTGAGTAACCCAGCAGCCAGTTGGAATAGACGGTTTCCAGGCTCACGTCGGAGATGATCAGCCCAAGCTTTTTCAGCAGCTCATGGCCCATCAGCGCCAGGCCCACCAAACCCGTGAGGATCACCGCCGTGGTGCGGTTGATCAGCTTGGGCGCGATGTTCTGAAAGTCATTGGTGGGCGACACAATGTTCGCCGCAGTATTGGTTGAAAGCGTGGCGATGATGATCAACGCCATGGCCACGGCCACCCACACCGGGCTCTGGATATGGCCGATCAGGGTCACCGGGTCGGAGACAGTTACGCCTACCAGTTTCACCGAGGCGGCGGTCATGATCACGCCAAGGGAAGCGAACAGGAACATGGTCAGCGGCAGGCCGAAAATCTGCCCCAGGATCTGGTCTTTCTGGCTTTTGGCGTAGCGGCTGAAGTCGGGGATGTTCAACGACAAGGTGGCCCAGAAACCGACCATCGCGGTCAGGCCCGCCATGAAGTAACCGGTAAGGCTTGCGCCTTCGGGGCGCTTGGGCGGGATCGCCATCAGTTCGGTCAGCGAGACATTCGGCAGCGCCCACACCAACAGCCCGATGCCCACGGCCACCAGCAGCGGCGCAGACAGGGTTTCCAGCCATTTGATCGACTCGGCGCCGCGCAATACCACCCACAGGTTCAGCGTCCAGAAGATCATGAATCCGATCACTTCACCGGTGCCGCCCAACGATTTCCAACCCTCGAAAATCGAGCCGAGAAATAAGTGAATCGCCAGGCCGCCAAACATCGTCTGGATACCAAACCAGCCGCACGCCACCAACGCTCGGATCAGGCACGGCACATTGGAGCCGAGCACGCCGAAGGACGAGCGCAGCAACACCGGAAACGGAATGCCGTACTTGGTACCAGGAAAGGCGTTGAGGGTCAGCGGCACCAGCACCACGATATTGGCCAGCAAGATCGCCATCAGCGCCTCGCCCACTGACAACCCGAAGTAGGCGGTGAGCACGCCGCCCAAGGTATAGGTCGGCACGCACACCGACATGCCGATCCACAGCGCGGTGATGTGCCACTTGTTCCAGGTACGTTCGCGCACCTTGGTGGGTGCCATGTCGTGGTTGTAGCGGGGGCTGTCGAGGACGTCGGGGCCGGCGTCGAGTTCGTACAGGCCGTTGCGTTCAATGACTTGCGATCTGTTCTGTTGCATGGCCGCTCCACGGTTTTTTCGAATTATTTTTGCTCATCCCGTGACGTGCACAGGATGGCCGGAGTACCTCGTTGACAACATGACATCCGGGACCCGGCCAACCGCCACCGCACTCAATAACCGTGCCGTAAACCGTCGCCGTGCCCGCACCGCTTATATAACTCGCTGATGTTTATCAGCTTTATTGTCTCGACCGAAAAGCCCTTCGTTACTTTCAGCGTTACTCAGGCCAAATAACGCAGAAGTTGTCCGAACCCTCAGGACTCAATCTGGTGCAATACAATTATTTTTATTGACTGCCGCCGTCAAGAGGCATGTCTCAAGCGTCTGATTTGCAATAAGAAATGTTGCTCATATTGGGAACCTGTCAAGTGCGTCAAAATGGTGAGTGGTCGCTACATTTTGGTGATTTTGATTTTTTATTGTTTAAAATCAATTAGTTATTACAGATATAAGCTTATTAAAAATATTCTTGCTCATTCGAAAAACTCGGGCTAGTTTCTATTCCTGTCACCGCTGACAGGAATTAATTCTCCAGCGGCGCGATGCATTACAACACTTAGAACTGGCACAAGCCGGTCAAGCCTGTGAGGAACTCGACATGTCGCTGTTGATCCGTGGCGCTACCGTTATTACCCATGATGAACGTTATCGAGCCGATGTTTTATGCGCAGGCGGTCTAATCCGCGCCATTGGCACGGACCTGGATATTCCCGCCGGCACTGAGGTACTCGATGGCAGCGGTCAATACCTGATGCCCGGTGGCATCGACCCCCATACCCATATGCAACTGCCCTTCATGGGCACCGTGGCCAGTGAAGACTTTTTCAGTGGCACGGCCGCCGGATTGGCGGGCGGCACCACGTCGATCATCGACTTTGTGATTCCCAACCCGCAGCAATCGCTGTTGGAGGCGTTCCATCAGTGGCGCGGCTGGGCCGAGAAGTCGGCGTCGGACTATGGTTTTCACGTCGCCGTTACCTGGTGGAGCGAGCAGGTTCGCGAGGAAATGGCCGAGCTGGTCAGCCATCACGGCATCAACAGCTTCAAGCATTTCATGGCGTACAAGAACGCGATCATGGCCGCCGACGATACGTTGGTGGCGAGCTTCGAGCGCTGCCTGGAGCTGGGCGCGGTGCCGACGGTGCATGCCGAGAACGGCGAGCTGGTTTATCACCTGCAACGCAAGCTGATGGCCCAGGGCATTACCGGCCCTGAAGCGCACCCGCTGTCGCGGCCTTCGCAAGTGGAAGGCGAAGCCGCCAGCCGGGCGATCCGGATTGCCGAAACCATCGGCACGCCGCTGTACCTGGTGCACGTTTCCACCAAGGAAGCGCTGGATGAAATCACCTACGCCCGCAGCAAGGGCCAGCCGGTGTACGGCGAAGTATTGGCCGGGCATTTGCTGCTGGACGACAGCGTCTACCAACACCCCGACTGGCAGACCGCCGCGGGCTACGTGATGAGCCCGCCCTTCCGCCCGCGCGGGCATCAGGAGGCGCTGTGGCATGGCCTGCAATCGGGCAACTTGCACACCACCGCCACCGACCATTGCTGCTTCTGTGCCGAACAAAAAGCGGCTGGGCGTGATGACTTCAGCAAGATCCCCAATGGCACCGCCGGTATCGAAGACCGCATGGCGCTGTTGTGGGACGAAGGCGTGAACACCGGGCGTTTGTCGATGCAGGAGTTCGTCGCGCTGACGTCTACCAACACCGCGAAGATCTTCAACCTGTACCCGCGCAAAGGTGCGATTCGCGTGGGTGCCGATGCGGATCTGGTGCTGTGGGACCCGGAAGGCACACGGACCATTTCGGCGAAGACGCACCATCAGAAAGTCGACTTCAACATCTTCGAAGGCAAGACCGTGCGCGGCGTGCCGAGCCACACCATCAGCCAGGGCAAGCTGGTCTGGGTGGATGGGGATTTGCGCGCCGAGCGTGGTGCGGGGCGGTACATCGAACGGCCGGCGTATCCGTCGGTGTTTGAGCAGTTGAGCAAGCGAGCGGAGCGTTCCAGGCCGGTTGCTGTGAAACGCTGAGGCCGCCATTCGCGAGCAAGCCCGCTCCCACATTTCGATTTGTGAACACGGTCAAATGTGGGAGCGGGCTTGCTCGCGAAGAGGTCGGTACAGGCAATAAAAAAACCACTGCCCACCAGAGGCAGCACCTCAAAAACCGTGAGGACAATACCGTGATCCAGACCCTGAACCATCTTCCACACCCCCATGAAGATGCGGCGGCACTCGCCGCGCATTTCACCGACCTGGCGCCGCCGCTCAATGCCCGGCAAGCCCAACTGGAAGCCTCGCGCTGCCTCTATTGCTACGATGCGCCCTGCGTTAACGCGTGCCCCAGCGAGATCGACATCCCCTCGTTCATCCGCAATATCCACACGGAAAACGTCCAGGGCGCCGCGCAGAAGATCCTCTCGGCGAATATCCTCGGCGGCAGTTGCGCCCGGGTGTGCCCGACGGAAATCCTCTGCCAGCAAGCCTGTGTGCGCAACAACGCCGAGGAATGCGCCCCGGTGCTGATCGGCCTGTTGCAGCGTTACGCCGTGGACAATGCGCACTTCAGCGAACACCCGTTCCAGCGCGCCGCGCCCACCGGCAAACGCATCGCCGTGGTCGGCGCGGGCCCTGCGGGTTTGTCGTGCGCCCATCGCAGCGCCCTGCACGGCCATGACGTGGTGATTTTCGAAGCCCGTGAAAAAGCCGGCGGCCTGAATGAATACGGGATCGCCAAGTACAAACTGGTGGATGACTTCGCGCAAAAGGAACTGGATTTCCTCCTGCAAATCGGCGGCATCGAAATCCGTCACGGCCAGCGCCTCGGCGACAACCTGACCTTGAGCGAACTGCACCAGCAATTCGATTCGGTGTTCCTCGGCCTTGGCCTGGCCGCCAGCAAACAGCTCGGCCTGCCTCACGAAGATGCCCCCGGCCTGCTCGCCGCCACTGACTATATCCGCGAACTGCGCCAGGCCGATGACCTCAGCCAATTGCCGCTGGCCGATCGCTGCATCGTCCTCGGTGCCGGCAACACCGCCATCGATATGGCCGTGCAAATGGCCCGCCTTGGTGCCCGCGACGTCAACCTGGTGTACCGCCGTGGCCTGGCCGAAATGGGCGCCACCGGCCACGAGCAGGACATCGCCAAGGCCAACCAGGTGCGCCTGCTGACCTGGGCCCAGCCCGAAGAGGTGTTGCTGGACGACCAGGGCCATGTGCGCGGCATGCGTTTCGCCCGTACCCGCATGGTCGATGGCCGCCTGCAATCTACCGGTGAAACCTTCGAACTGGCGGCCGACGCGATCTTCAAGGCGATCGGCCAAGGCTTCGACGACGAGGCGCTGCACGATCCGCTGGCCCACCAGTTGCAACGCCAGGGCGACCGTATCTTCGTCAACGAGCAACTGCGCACCAGCATCCCGGGTGTGTATGCCGGCGGCGATTGCGTCAGCCTCGGCCAGGACCTCACCGTCCAGGCTGTGCAACACGGCAAGCTGGCGGCTGAAGCCATGCACGCCCAACTCATGCTGAATGTGGAGGCTGCGTAATGGCCGATCTCTCGATTGTATTCGCCGGTATCAAAGCCCCCAATCCGTTCTGGCTGGCCTCCGCGCCGCCCACCGACAAGGCCTACAACGTGGTCCGTGCCTTTGAAGCAGGCTGGGGCGGCGTGGTCTGGAAAACCCTCGGCGAAGACCCGGCGGCGGTCAACGTCTCGTCGCGCAACTCGGCGCACTTTGGTGCCAACCGTGAAGTGCTCGGTATCAACAACATTGAGCTGATTACCGACCGTTCCCTGGAGATCAACCTGAGGGAAATCACCCAGGTGAAAAAGGACTGGCCGGACCGTGCGCTGATCGTGTCGCTGATGGTGCCGTGCGTTGAAGCGTCGTGGAAACACATCCTGCCGCTGGTTGAAGCCACCGGCTGCGACGGCATCGAGCTGAACTTCGGTTGCCCCCACGGGATGCCGGAACGCGGCATGGGCGCGGCGGTGGGCCAGGTGCCGGAGTATGTGGAACAGGTGACGCGCTGGTGCAAGACCTATTGCTCGCTGCCGGTAATCGTCAAGCTGACGCCGAACATCACCGACATTCGCGTAGCGGCGCGGGCGGCGTATCGCGGGGGTGCGGATGCGGTGTCGCTGATCAACACCATCAACTCCATCACCAGTGTCGACCTGGAGCGCATGGTCGCCCTGCCGATGGTCGGCACCCAGAGCACTCACGGTGGTTACTGCGGTTCGGCGGTGAAGCCGATCGCCTTGAACATGGTGGCGGAAATAGCCCGGGACCCGCAGACGAAGGGTTTGCCGATCTGCGGGATTGGCGGGATCGGCAACTGGCGCGATGCGGCGGAATTCGTGGCGCTAGGCTGCGGCGCGGTGCAGGTGTGCACCGCGGCGATGCTGCATGGATTTCGGATTGTCGAAGAGATGAAGGACGGGCTGTCGCGGTGGATGGACAGCCAGGGTTACAGCAGCCTGCAGGAGTTTTCCGGGCGGGCGGTGGGCAATACGACGGATTGGAAGTACCTGGATATCAATTATCAGGTGATTGCCAAGATTGATCAGGCGGCGTGTATTGGGTGTGGGCGTTGCCACATTGCTTGCGAGGATACGTCGCACCAGGCGATTGCCAGCTTGAAGCAGGCGGATGGGACGCATAAGTACGAGGTGATTGATGATGAGTGCGTGGGGTGCAACCTGTGCCAGATCACCTGCCCGGTGGCGGAGTGTATCGAGATGGTGCCGGTGGATAACGGGAAGCCGTTTTTGAACTGGACGCAGGATCCGAGAAATCCCTACCGCGAAGCGACCGCCGAAGCACTGTAGAACCAAAGTGGGAGCGGGCTTGCTCGCGAAGGCGGTGTGTCAGTCAACACATCCGGTGACTGAAACCTGTC
>NZ_NIXO01000085.1 GCF_002204795.1 Pseudomonas sp. K2I15 | reverse complement strand
GGGCTTGCTCGCGAAGGCGGTGTGTCATTCAACACTTCAAGTGACTGAACCACCGCCTTCGCGAGCAAGCCCGCTCCCACATTTAGATCAGCGTCACACCGGGCGTCAATGTGGCTGGCAGCACCAGGCTCGGGGTTTCAAGCGAGGCCACCGGGTACGCGCAATAATCCGCCGCGTAATAGGCACTGGCGCGATGGTTGCCCGAAGCCCCCACACCACCAAACGGCGCGCTGCTCGCAGCACCCGTCAGCTGTTTGTTCCAGTTGACGATCCCGGCACGGCTTTCCAGCCAGAACTGCTGGTAACGCGCTTCGGAGTCCGACAGTAAACCCGCCGCCAAGCCGTATTGGGTGTTGTTGGCCTCGGCAATTGCCGCGGCGAAATCAGCGTAGCGGATCACTTGCAGCAGCGGGCCGAACAGCTCTTCGTCAGCGCGATCAGTGACTTCGGTCACATCGATAATGCCCGGCGTCAGCAACGCGGCCTGGGCCTGCGGCTGGGTCATTTCCAGCAGCGCCACGGCGCCATTGGCCAGCAGCAATTCCTGGGCATCCATCAACGCCTTGGCGGCACCGAGGGAAATCACCGAGCCCATGAATGGCGCAGGCGTTTGGTCGAACGCGCCCACTTCAATAGTCGAACTCACCGCCACCAGGCGTGCGAGCAACGCATCACCCCAGGCGCCTTCCGGCACCAGCAGGCGACGGGCGCAGGTGCAACGCTGGCCGGCGGAGATAAACGCCGACTGGACGATGGTGTACACGGCAGCATCCACATCGGCCACTTCGTCCACCACCAGTGGGTTGTTGCCGCCCATTTCCAGCGCGAGGATCTTGTCCGGGCGCCCGGCGAATTGCTGGTGCAGATGGTTGCCGGTGCGGCTGGAGCCGGTGAAGAACAAACCGTCGATACCCGGGTTGGCCGCCAGGGCGATCCCGGTTTCCCGTGCGCCTTGCAGCAGGTTCAACACGCCCGCCGGCAGGCCGGCGTCGATCCAGCATTGCACGGTCAGCTCGGCGACTTTCGGGGTCAGCTCGCTGGGCTTGAACAGCACGGTGTTACCCGCCAGCAACGCCGGCACGATGTGGCCGTTAGGCAGGTGACCCGGGAAGTTGTAAGGACCAAATACGGCCACCACACCATGAGGCTTGTGGCGCAGTACGGCAGTGGCGTCGCCCAATGGGCCGCTCTTCTCGCCGGTACGTTCGCGGTAGCTTTGCACCGAGATCGCGACCTTGTTGACCATGCTGGTGACTTCGGTGGCCGATTCCCACAATGGCTTGCCGGTTTCCTCACCGATGCAGCGGGCGAGTTCGTCGGCACGGCTTTTCAGGTTGGCGGCGAAGGCTTCCAGCACGCTCAGGCGCTCTTCCAGGGAACGTTTGGCCCAGGCAGGGAACGCCTGACGCGCAGCTTGCACAGCCGACTCGACCTGCTCGACGGTGGCGCCGTTACCCGACCACACCACCTGCTGGGTCACCGGGTTCAGCGACTCAAACACTTCACCCTGGCCAGCCAGCCATTCACCTGCGATATACAACGAATTCATTATTTCGACTCCCGGGCAGCAGACAACGGTACGGCACGCACTTGATCACCGGCGATCAGTTGCAGGCGCCTGGCGGTCTGTTGATCGACCACCAAAGTGCCCGCAGCCAACCGCGCCGGTGCTGCGGTAATGCGGCAATCTTCACGTTTGCGGTTATGGATCAGGAACGGCGTGGCGTCATCACCTGGCGTACCAATCGCCAACACCAACGATTCGCTGTCGCGTACCGCGCGGATCTTGGTGGTTTCACACTCAACCGCCGGGCCCGCGTCGAAGATGTCGACGTAACCCTGGTAACTGAAGCCTTCGCTCTTGAGCATGCTCAAGGCCGGCTCGGTGTCGGTGTGGACCTTGCCGATCACGTTGCGCGCGTCTTCAGACAGGAAGCAGGTGTACAGCGGAAACTTCGGCATCAGCTCGGCGATGAACGCTTTGTTGCCCACGCCAGTGAGGTAGTCGGCCTGGCTGAATTCCATCTTGAAGAAGTGCCGGCCCAGGCTTTCCCAGAACGGTGAGCGCCCGGCTTCGTCGGACATGCCGCGCATCTCGGCGATGATCTTGTTGCCGAACAGCTGCGGGAATTCGGCGATAAACAGCATGCGCGCCTTGGCCAGCATGCGGCCGTTGAGGCCGTTGCGGTAATCGGCGTGCAGGAACAACGAGCACAGTTCGGAGTTACCGGTCAGGTCGTTGGCCAGAAACAGCGTGGGGATTTCGCGGTAGATGTTCAGCTCCTGGGAGGCGCTGACCGTCAGGCCGACCCGGAAGTTGTACCAGGGCTCGCGCAGGCCGACGGCACCGGCGATGGCGGAAATCCCCACCACGCGGCCTTCGTCGTTTTCCAGCACGAACAGGTAGTCCGCATCACCGCGCCCGGCTTCGCCGCGAAAGGTCTTTTCAGCCCAGCCGACCCGGTGGGTCAGACGCTCTTCGTTGGCCGGCAAGGTAGTGAGGCCGGTGCCGGTGCTGCGCGCCAGATCAATCAGGGCCGGTAAATCGCTGCTGCGTACGGGACGAACGATCATGCTATCTCCTCAAACGGGCCGCTTGCTGCAAGCCACCCGTAAAACTCTTTTTTAAACCGCCACCAGGCGCACACTGGCACCTTCGCCGACGCCCAGGGCCTCGGCAGTTTCCAGGTCCAGGGTCACTGGTTTGCCCGGCGCGTAGTCCAGCTCCAGCATCACCGCGCGGTAATCCTGCAACTGGCCATTGCTGACCAGGTACTGACGGCCGACACCCTTGGCCATCTCACCGATCTTCACCGGCACCACACGGCTCTGGGCGATCGAGCGAATGCCCGAAACCCGTGCGTGCAGCGTTGGGCCGCCGTCGAAGATGTCGATGTAATGGTCGGTCTCGAAGCCTTCGCGCATCAGGATGTCGAAGGTGATCTGCGCCCGTGGGTGCACCTGGCCCATGGCTTCCTGGGCGGCGTCCGGCAACAGCGGCACGTAGATCGGGTAATGCGGCATCAGTTCGGCAAGGAACGTCCGGCTCTTCAACCCGCACAGGCGCTCGGCGGCGGCATAGTTGAGGTCGAAGAAGTTGCGGCCAATGGCGTCCCAGAACGGCGAATCACCGTTCTCGTCGCTGTAGCCCACGATCTCGGTGACCACCGAGTCGGCAAAGCGCTCCGGGTGGCCGGCCACGAACAACAGGCGGCCACGGGAGTTGAGTTCCGACCACGGCGAACCCACCAGCTCCGGCACCACGTAGAAACTGGTCAGCAAACTGTTGCCGGTCAGGTCATGGCACTGCGAGAGCACGTGGATCTTGTTGTGGATCTTCAGCTCGCGGGAGGCGTGCACAAAGGTTTCATTACGGAAGCTGTAGAACGGTTCCGAGTAACCGGCCGAAGCCACGATGGCCGAGCAGCCCACCAGCTTGCCGGCTTCGGTGTCTTCGAGGACGAAGAAATAGCTTTCTTCACCGTTGAAGCTGACTTCGGCGGCGAAGGACGCTTCGCTTGCTGCGATCTTGTCGCTCAGGCGTTCGACATCATCCGGCAAGGAGGTGACACCAATCGGGCTGTCCGCAGCCAGACGCTGTACCTCGCCCAGATCAGCCATTTGCGCGGGGCGCATCACCAGCATGGTGTCACTCCTTAACTCGAAAACTCATAGGGGAAAATGCCGGGGTGGCTCTGAAACTACACAAAGCCAAATGTGGGAGCGGGCTTGCTCGCGAAAGCAGTGTGTCAGTCAACACATCCAGCGACTGAACCACCGCTTTCGCGAGCAAGCCCGCTCCCACATTTGATCCGGTCCGGCATACAAAATTTGTGTTCGGCGCCCGACTCACCGGGCACCAAACGGTCTATCAGGCTTGCGTCAGCTTTTTAACAGCACGTTCGAAGCGGTCCAGGCCTTCCTGGATATCGGCATCTTCCACCACCAGGCTCGGGGCGAAACGCACCACATCCGGGCCGGCTTGCAGGATCATCAGGCCTTCACGCTCGGCGGCGTTGAAGATGTCCTTTGCCTTGCCCTTCCAGGCATCGCTCAGCACGCAGCCGAGCAGCAGGCCCAGGCCACGCACTTCGGTGAAGATGCCGTATTGCTGGCCGATCTTCTCCAGGCGAGAAACGAACAGGTCATGCTTGGCGTTAACGCCGGCCAGCACTTCTGGCGTGTTGATCACGTCGATCACCGCTTCAGCCACCGCGCACGCCAGCGGGTTGCCGCCGTACGTGGTGCCGTGGGTGCCGACGACCAAATGCTTGGCCAGGTCTTCGCGAGTCAGCATGGCTGCGATCGGAAAACCGCCACCCAGGCTTTTGGCGCTGGTAAGGATGTCTGGCACGACGCCGTAATGCTGGTAGGCGAACAGCTCGCCGCTGCGGCCCATGCCGGTTTGCACTTCGTCGAACACCAGCAGCGCGTTGTTCGCGTCACACAGGTCGCGGGCACCTTGCAGGTACGAAAGCTCAGCCGGCAATACGCCGCCTTCACCCTGGATAGGCTCCAGCACCACGGCGCAGGTCTTGTCCGAGATGGCAGCTTTCAGCGCGTCCAGATCGTTGTAAGGCACGTGGGTGATGCCGACGATTTTCGGACCGAAGCCGTCGGAATACTTCGACTGGCCACCCACGTTCACGGTGAACAGGGTGCGGCCGTGGAAGCTGTTCAGCGCGGCGATGATCTCGTATTTCTCAGTGCCGAAGCGGTCGAATGCAACACGACGGGCCAGCTTGAAGGCGGCCTCGTTGGCTTCGGCGCCGGAGTTGCAGAAGAACACACGCTCGGCAAATGTGGCGTCGATCAGCTTATGGGCCAGGCGCAAGGCCGGCTCATTGGTGAAGACGTTGGACACGTGCCACAGCTTGTTCGCCTGTTCGGTCAGTGCACCGACCAGCGCCGGGTGGGCATGGCCCAATACGTTGACCGCGATGCCGCCGGCAAAGTCGATCAGCTCTCGGCCCGCCTGGTCCCACACGCGGGAACCTGCGCCACGCACGGGGATGAAAGCAGCAGGTGCGTAGTTGGGAACCATGACCTGGTCGAAATCGGCACGTTGCACCGGGGCTTGCTCAACGGACATCGGAGTCTCCTGAAGAGGAACGCCTGCCTGAAACTGGCAAGCGATGCAGGGATTGTAAGGACAGTTTTCAGCGCGGCCTTGCCGCCAAGCGACAACTTCTTATAGCGCCAACCCGCGATTTTCGCGGGTTTACGCCAATGCGACAAATAGCATCGCAATGGCGCAGTTTAAACCGCCCGGCGTGGTTATGGGCGTGGTTGGCCGTAATTGATTTGACCGGCGGTGGGCGCTCGGTGAAGCGCAACTATGTAATGCCCTTCTCCAGACGGTTTTTGGTGTGCTGTGGATCTTATCCGCGCCAAGGAACTGCGCCATGCCTGACATCGACGAGCAACACCAGCCACAGCAGCCCGACAGTCATTATCAACCGCTGGCCCAGGCCATTCCCGAATGGCTGACCGGCGCCTCTGCGGGCCGGCGTGCGCAACTCAAAAACGCCCTGCCGCACATCAAGCCTTGGTACACCACCGCCACCGGCGAGCAACACCGGCAATTGCGCTTGCACAACACCACCCACTGGAGCGCACAAAACCAGGTCGACCAACGCCTGGCGCTGCTCAAAGACGCCAGCGCCTTCGCCAAACCCCTGCTGGAAGCTGCACTGAAGACACAGTTCAGCCTGGAGTTGGACGTGAGCAGCACCTATTTGCGCCTGTACATCCCGGCGACCACGCCCTGGTTTCCCATCAAGACCGGGGCCGCACGCACCTGGACCGTCTCGCTGCTGGACGCCGCGCTGCACAACTTCGAGGCCAGCGAGACGCACCGCGAGGCCTTCGAAGCCGCCAGCGAGTTCATTACCCAGCCCGATGCCAACGGCCAGTTCCGCGCACTGCCCGAGATCAAGCGCAGCCTGTCGATCCCGGCGTTTACCCAGCTGTGCCGTAGCCTGGATATCGGCGCCCGGTACAAAACCTACCTGGAGGACAACCTGGGCATCACCAATGCCGTGGCCGCGACGCTGCTGCAACGCGAGGTCCAGGCCAGTGACCGCGCAGCGCTTGCGGTTGCGCTGCAACTGGCACGCATGAAGAACGACATTGACGCGCCCAGCTACCTGGCGCTGCAAGGCCTGCTCGACGGCCAGCCGGACAGGCGCATCGCGGGTAAGCCGCTGCGCTGCCATGACCTGCGCATGATGTCTGCCCGGCTGACCGGCATCGTGCTGTTTGCCCCCGACCTGGAGCGCCATCGCGAGGCCGTGCCGGTGGTGGCGTACATTCCGGATGACCCCGAGCACCCCATCAAGCAATACGCCTCGACAGCCGAATTCACCGCAGAACTGATCCGGCAACTGCGCAGCCGCGACTACCAGCATTTTTTCAGCCGCTTCGTCACCCATGAAGACCGAGGGTTCTTTTTCGCCAACCTCAACCAGCGCCTGGCAATGGTCACCTGGCACCCTCACGTGGCCGGCGACCCGCAACCCAGTTGGCGCGAAACCCCACTGGAACGGCCCAACCTGCAACTGAGCGCACCGGTCATTCCCGGTGATTTGTTGACGCATCTGTATCAGCAAAAGCTGAACAAGATCCTTAATGACGCCCGGGTCATCGCGGTCTCCACCGCCGACGTCGACCAGAAAGCGCGCTGGCAACTGTGGGACTCATTCCAGAACATCGCCAAGACCCTGCTCAACATTGCAGCCCTGATCATCGCGCCGTTTGTGCCGGTGCTCGGCGAAGTGATGCTGGCCTACATGGCTTATCAACTGCTGGATGAAACCTTCGAAGGGATCGTCGACTGGGCCCAGGGCCGCACCGGCGAAGCGTTTGAGCATTTGATGGAAACGGTCGAGGCGCTGATTCAGTTGGGCACCTTGGGTGCTGGCGGGGCGGTTGTCGCCGGTGAGTTTCGCGCCTTGTTGCCGCAGCGGACCGTCAGCTTCATCGACCGTTTCAAACCGGTACAGGTCCCCAGCGGCAAGACGCTGTATTGGGAGCCGGACCTGAAACCCTATGCCCGTAAAACACCCTTGCCCATAGGTTCGATCGCCGATGAACAGGGCATCCACCGCCACCTCGACCAACCCGTGGTGCCCATCGACAACACGCCCTACGTGCTCAATAAGCCGCCGGAACACCCCGCTATCACCCTCGCCCACCCCAGGCGCCCCGACGCCTACCAACCCAAGGTCTGGCATAACGGCACCGGCGCCTGGCACACCGAGCTGGACCAACCGCTGTATTGGGACAACGCCACCCTGCTGCGACGCCTGGGCCACCGCGCCGAACCCTTCAGTACGGCCGAGCTGGAACACATCCAGCGCATCAGCCACATCAATGAAAACGCATTGCGCATGATGCATGTCCAGCACCAGCCGACCCCGGCCGCGCTGGCCGACACCTTGAAACGCTTCAAGATCGAGCAGGACATCGACACCTTCATCCGCCAGATGAACAGTGACGATCCAGCGCAATACGGCCAGGCCTCGACCATGACCCAACTGCAATTGCTCTGCATCGATGGGGTATGGCCGCAGACCCGCGCGCTGCGGGTTGTCGACAGCCAGGGAAAAACCTTGTGGCACTTCGCACCGAACCCGCGCGCGCCACAAGTGACCATCAATCGGGGGCAACTGAAAAACGGCGACCTGCTCAAGGCGATCTTGCTGGGGCTGGATGAGAGCGAGATCAAAACGATGCTGGGTGAAGAGCCTGGCCGCCCCGCCCACACGCTGGCCGCACGTAACCAGGCATTGAGACAGAAACTCGCCAAGGTTGCCCAAACACAAAAAAACAGCCTGTTTGAATCCCACTATCGCGCAGTGAACCGCCCCGCACACGCCCAGGCACAACACCTGATGGACAGCGCACCGGGCCTGCCGGCGACGATGGCTGACATCCTGGCAACCCAGGCCACTCCCGCCGAACACCTTGAACTCAACACCGGACGCGTGCCAAAACGCCTGCAGGACCTGGCACTCTGGGCCCGCCAGGAAACCCGCCTGAACCGGGCCTATGAAGGCCTGCACCTGCACACCACCGGCAATCTGGACAGCCACGCATTGGCCCTGCATTCATTGCCCAGGCTGCCGGGCTGGTCGGGCAAGGTGCGCCTGGAAGTCCGCGAGCACACCTTTGAAGGCACGGTTCGCGACCGCGTCGGCGCCACCAATGGCGCGCAACTCAAGGTACTGGTGCACGAAGAAGGCCAGTACCAGACCTATGACAGCGACGGTCATCATCTGCACGGCAGCACCGACTTCTACAACGCGGTGCTCCAGGCCCTGCCGGATACCGAACGCAACAGTCTGAACCTGCACATCCGCCAAGGGCCGCAATTGCGCGAAGGGATTGGCAAGGTCGCGCTGCCCCGGGATCGCCTACTCGCCATTCTGGAAAAACACCCGGTTCGCCCGCCTGGCGCAAAAAGCACCCAGCGCCTGCTGGGAGGAATGAACGGCTACCCAGCCCCGGCGCACCCGATGCCGGAACCGGGCGCCCCACTCTCCCGGGAACAACGCGCCCAGGCGCTCTACCCTGGCCACAGCGCGGAACAAAACCGGGAACTGATTCGCCAGCTCCACCACCAGCCCGGCGGCGCCCTGGCGGGACTGCTCCAGTTAGAGGCCGAGTACACACGATTGAGCCAGGACCTGTCGACCTGGGTCACTGAAACACCCGCGCGGCACCCACAGACCCAGGCACTACTGACGCCTGAAGTGCAGGCCTACGAACAGCAAAAACGCAGCGCCTTTGCCGACGAAATCCAGCGTTGCTGGCGCAGGGAAACCGAGCGCAGCGGTTTGGAAGAAGACACCGGCAACGACTACAGCCTGATATTCGAAGAACCGATCCTGGGGCACCTGCCGACCTTGACCGCCCGCTTCGACCACGTCTCCTCACTCAGCCTGCTGGGCGACGAGGACAGCCTGGGCGCCCATGGGTTTATTCGCCACTTCACCCAGTTACGGCAACTGGAGCTGCGCAACTTCCCCCTCGCCACCCTGCCCGACGGGCTGGCAGACATGCCCCGCCTGACCGACCTGATCTTCGACAGCTGCGGCATTCGCCTGACCCCACAGAGTCAGGCAACACTGGCGTCACTGTCGCACCTGGCGGCCCTGGACCTCTATAACAACCCGCTGGGCATCACCCCCAACGTCGAAGCCATACCTGCCCTCAAGTACCTGGACCTGTCCACCACCGGCATTGAGCAGTTACCCACCGGCCTGCTGACCAGGCCGCGGCTGGAGAGCGCAATCCTCAACAACAACCGAATCACCGAGTTACCCGACGCGTTTTTTGATCTGCCTGACGCGATCAGCTCAGGGTTTGACCTTGAGGAAAATCCCTTCCCCGAAGCCGTTATCGAGCGCGTCAAAGCGCATTTCCAGCGCACCGGCGAACGCTGGGAAGTCACCGCACCACGAGTCGATATCGACCGGCTCAAAGTGCTCTACCCTACCTTCAACACCACCGAGTGCAACCGCTACCTCTTCGGTATGCCCGGCGACCTGCAACAGGCGCGACTGGAGCTGAGCCGCCTGGAAGCCGAGTACGACAAACTCACGGCAGACCTTGAGGAATGGCGAATCAACGTACCCACCCGGCACCCCACACTGGATATCGAGCTGGGGCCAGGTGACCGCGCCTATGAACAGGTCAAACGCTTCAGGCTCAAGGAACGGCTGGAAGCTTGCTGGCGCCGGGAAACCACCGTCGACACTACCAACGACAGTGCACACATCACCCACGAGTTGACCTTTGAAGACACGCTTCTGGGAGACCTGCCGGCCCTGACGGCCAATTTCGATCACGTCTCGTTGCTGACGCTGTTTGGTGAAAGCGCTACCTCGCGCGTCAGCCGCTTCCTCAATAGCTTCCCCAAGTTGCGAAGCCTGTCGATTCATGGGTACCGCTTGCAGCGGATTCCCCATCAAGTGTTCCGGATGCCGGCACTGCGCGAACTGGTGCTGCCACGCTGCGACATTCAGCTGACACCCACCAGCGCAGAAGAATTGGGCAATTTGACCGAGTTGACCTACCTGGACTTGAGCGACAACCTGCTGGACACCACTCCCAGCGTTGGCACCATGCAACACCTGACAGTGCTTGATTTGCAAAGCACCGGCATCCGGGAGATACCGCCGGGGCTGCTTTCGTTAAGGCGGCTCACCGACGCAGACCTGCGCGACAACGCCATCCGTGATATCGGCCCCGAGTTGCTTGAAGTGCCACCGGAAATCTTTGCTGCACTGCGATTGGACCTGAACCCGCTGTCCGCAGAAAGCAGGCATACACTCAGGCTTTACATCCAGCGTGCCCGCATAAACGCCCAGCCCGACAGCTGACTCAACCGCGCTCGGAAGGCACCGACGACAATTCGAACGGGCTACTGCTGCGCCGTTGGTTACGGTCTTCACGGGGGGTGGCGCCGAAGAAGTTGCGGTAGGCGCTGGAGAAGTGCGGCCCCGAGGAGAAGCCGCACGACAGGCCGATCTGGATGATCGACTTGCTGGTTTGCATGAGCATCTGGCGGGCCTTGTTCAGGCGCAGTTCCAGGTAGTACTGGCTGGGGACGCGATTGAGGTATTGCTTGAAGATCCGCTCCAGTTGTCGTCGGGACACGCACACATGCTGGGCGATTTCATCGGTGGTCAGCGGTTCTTCGATGTTGGCTTCCATCAGCAAAACAGCCTGGGTCAGCTTTGGATGGCTGGAGCCCAGGCGGTTTTGCAGCGGGATGCGTTGGCGCTCGCCGCCTTCGCGGATGCGCTCCACCACCAATTCTTCCGACACTGCACCAGCCAGTTCAGCGCCGTGATCACGGGCCAACACCGCCAGCAACAGGTCGAGCACCGACATGCCACCGCAGGCGGTCAGGCGGTCACGGTCCCAGTCGAACAGATGGCTGGTGGCGATGACCTTGGGGAAGCGCTCGGCGAAATCGTCCTGCCAGCGCCAGTGCACAGCGGCGCGATAACCGTCGAGCAAACCCAGTTGCGCCAATGGGTAAACACCGGCCGACAGACCGCCAATCACACATCCCGCCCGAACAAGCTGCTTGAGGGCGGTGCTGAGTTGGGAAGCGATGACGGTCGGCGGCTCATCCGCCAGCAGGAACAGCTTTTGAAAGCCTTCCAGCTTGCCCGCCCAAGGCTCACCTGGCAGTTGCCAGGCGCCGTCGATCGGCGGCTCGGCCTGCAAAAACGACAGTTCATACACCACGTCCGGATGCACCCGCTGAGCAACACGCAAGGCCTCCTCAGCCAGCGCAAGCGTCAGTGCTTTAGTGCTGGGCCAAATCAGGAAACCAATTCGATGGGCAGTCATGGAGTGCTATCCGAAGCGAGTAACAGTAATGAAGACAAAGGCCAATGCTAGCCGGTAAACCAACACAAATCTCTAAAGCTGATGAAGATCCAAATGTGGGAGCGGGCTTGCTCGCGAAAGCGGTGTATCCGTTGATACATCGGGTGACTGATCCACCGCATTCGCGAGCAAGCCCGCTCCCACAGGGGATTGGGGCAACCTCAAGACTGTGAAGCTTGCACTAATTCAGTGCACAAAAGCAGTTCTGTTTACTTCAAGCTGCCAGAAAGAAACTGCTGCAAACGCTCGGACTGTGGGTTGACCAGCACTTCGCGCGGGTTGCCACGTTCTTCGACAATGCCTTTGTGCAGGAACACCAGCTGGTTGGAGACTTCACGGGCAAAGCCCATTTCGTGAGTCACCACCACCATGGTCCGGCCTTCCTGGGCCAGGTCCTGCATCACCTTGAGCACTTCGCCCACCAGCTCCGGGTCGAGGGCTGAGGTGGGCTCGTCAAACAGCATCACCTCAGGTTCCATCGCCAGGGCACGGGCAATCGCCACGCGCTGCTGCTCACCACCGGACATATGGCCGGGGAACGCATCCTTACGATGAGCCACACCGACTTTAGCCAGGTAGTGCTCGGCCTTTTCCCGGGCGTCTTTTTTCGACATGCCCAGAACGTGCACCGGCGCTTCCATGACGTTTTCCAGCGCGGTCATGTGCGACCACAGGTTGAAGTGCTGGAACACCATCGACAGTCGCGAACGCATGCGTTGCAGCTGTTTAGGGTCCGCAGCCTTCATGGCGCCGTCCTTGTTGGCCACCAGTTTCAGCTCTTCGTTATTGAGCAGAATCTTGCCGGCGTGGGGTTGCTCCAGCAGGTTGATGCAGCGCAAAAAGGTACTTTTGCCCGAACCACTGGACCCGATGATGCTGATCACATCACCGGCCGCGGCGGCCAGGGACACGCCTTTGAGTACTTCATGACTGCCATAGCGTTTATGCAGGTCTTGGACTTCAAGTTTGTACATGCGGTCGGTTCTCACAAAAACAGTTGGTCAGTCGTTGAGCAAGCGCCCGTGCCGCAGCGCTTCGCGCCCCGCCACCTTGGCCAGCCAGAAACCCGCTTGGGCATAACGTAGCCGTTCAACGGCAAACAACACCCCAGGCGTGCCCGCGCAAACAATGCTCACGCGGTCGGACAAGGGATCGATCACTTCAAATATCGGGTCGCCGGTTTCCACCACATCACCGGCTTTACGCAGGTAGCTGATCACGCCGGCGTGGGGCGCGAACAACAACTCGGTGCCTTCAAAGGGCAGGCCTTCACAGGGTTCGTGGGCGGCTTTCGGCCACTCCCCGGTTATCAAGCCTTGCTCGGCAAGAAACGCCAGGATGCCTTCGGCGTGGAAAATCGCTTCGTCACGGCCAGTATCGGCCTGACCGCCCAGCTCCAATGTCGTCGCCAGGCATGCCAGTGGAATCTGCGCCTCGGGGAACGCCCGGGACAGACGCAGCCACGGCAGCGAACAGGCTTCGTCAAACGAACTGCCGCCGGAATCTTCCGCCAGCAGGCCGACCTTCACATTCAAATGCGCCGACAGCGAACGCCACTGCGGCCAGTGCTGCGGCAGCGCGTACATGTGCAGTGCGGCTTCGGCATCGCAATGCAGGTCGAGAACGATATCTGCGGTGCACGCATGGCTCAGCAATACCCGCTGCATGCCTTGCAATTGGCTGCTTGGCGCCGGCAAGGCATTGAGTGCATCACTCATGGCCTGGCGGATCATGCGCACGTTGGCGTGGGGATCATCGCCCAATTTGCCTTCGAGCAGCTCGGCTACCGGCTCGCTCAACTCAACGAAATCCCGGTTGAAATTCTTGCCGCTGCCGATCTCGAAACGGCCCTGGTGGCTGCCTTGCAGCAGTTGCCCCAGGCCCATCGGATTGGCCACCGGCACCAACTCGATCACGCCATTGAGGGCGCCTTGCTGTTCCAGTTCGGCCAGGCGCTTTTTCAGCTCCCAGGCGGCACGCATGCCGGGCAATTCATCGGCGTGCAAGCTGGCCTGGATATAGGCCTTGCGCTCGCCGCTGCCGAAACGGAACACCGTCAGTTGGCGTTCGCAGCCCAGGTGACCCCAGGGCAACAGGTGATCGATACGTTCCATATCAATGCTTCCGTGGAGCCAGGTAGCTCAGCCAGCGGCCTTCGGCCAATTTGAACAGGCGCACCAGGATGAAGGTCAGGCACAGGTAGAACGCGCCGGCGGTGATATAGGCTTCGAACGGTAAGTAGTACTGGGCGTTCACCGTGCGCGCGGCACCGGTGATGTCGATCAAGGTCACGATGGAGGCCAAGCTGGTGGTCTGCAGCATCATGATCACTTCGTTGCTGTATTGCGGCAGCGCCCGGCGCAGGGCCGATGGCAGCAAAATCCGGCGATACAGCTTGTAGCGCGACATGCCCATGGCCTTGGCCGCTTCGATCTCGCCATGGGGCGTGGCCTTGAGGCTGCCGGCGATGATTTCGGCGGTGTAGGCGCTGGTGTTCACAGCAAACGCCAGGCACGCACAGAAGGTCGCGCTGGACAGCAGCGGCCACAGGAAGCTTTCACGCACCGCTTCAAACTGGGCCAGGCCGTAGTAGATCAAAAACAGCTGCACCAGCATCGGCGTGCCGCGAATCACGTAGGTGTAAAGCCAGGCAGCACCGTTGACGATCGGCTGCTTGGACACGCGCATCAGGCCCAGGGGCAAGGCAGCGAGCAAGCCGAAGAACAACGAAATGGCCAGCAGTTTCAGGGTGGTCAACAAGCCGCCAAGGTACAGCGGCATGGCCTCCCAGATGACGTTGTAGTCGAAGATCATAGATCAGCCGCCTTTACGCCTACCGAGTAGCGCTTCTCAAGATGACGCAGGGCCAGCAACGACACGCTGGTGATCACCAGGTACATCGCCGCCACTGCGAGGAAGAAGGTAAAAGGTTCGCGGGTGGCGTCTGCCGCCTGCTTGGCCTTGAACATCATGTCTTGCAGGCCCACCACCGAAATCAGCGCGGTGGCCTTGGTCAGTACCAGCCAGTTGTTGGTAAACCCGGGAATCGCCAGCCGAATCATCTGCGGCACCATCACCCGGAAAAACACCTGGAACGGGCTCATGCCATAGGCCATGCCGGCTTCGGCCTGGCCCTTGGGAATGGCCATGAAGGCGCCACGGAAAGTTTCCGACAGGTAGGCGCCAAAGATGAAACCCAGGGTGCCGATACCGGCGGCCAAGGGGTTCAAGTCAATATAGTCGTCGTAGCCCAGCAGGGGCGCGACGCGGTTAAGCAGGTCCTGACCGCCATAGAAAATCAGCAGGATCAGCACCAGGTCGGGGATCCCGCGGATCACCGTGGAGTACAGGTCGCCCAGCCAGGCCAACCAGCGCACCGGCGAGAGACGCAACGCGACCCCGATCAGACCCAGAACAATGGCCAAGGCCATGGACGACAAGGCGAGCTGAAGCGTCAACCATGCGCCATCGAGGATGACAGCCCCGTAGCCTTTCAACATGATTCAGGTCCTCGAAAAGGGGGATGAAAAAATGGCGCAAACTTCAGAGACCCTGTTGCTTGCGCCATTGCGGACAGACAGCTGCGACGGTTTACTTAGCTTCTGGGCCGTAAATGTCGAAGTTGAAGTACTTGTCCTGGATTGCCTTGTACTTGCCGTTGGCACGGATCGCGGCGATAGCAGCGTTGATGCGGTCCAGGTTTTCCTTGTCGCCCTTGCGTACCGCGATGCCGATGCCGTCGCCGAAGTACTTGGCGTCGGTGAAGGCCGGGCCGGTGAACGCGTAGCCTTTACCGGCTGGCGTGTCGAGGAAGCCTTCTTGCAACAGGGTGGCGTCGGCCACGGTGCCATCAAGGCGACCGGCTTCCACGTCCAGGTAGATTTCGTTCTGCGAGCTGTAAGGCACCACGGTGGCGCCTTTAGGAGCCAGGACTTCCTTGGCGAAACGGTCGTGGATCGAACCACGTTGTACGCCGATCTTCTTGCCTTTGAGTTCATCCAGGCTGTCGCTGACAACCGTGCCTTCCTTCAACACCAGGCGAGCTGGGGTGAGGTAGTAACGGTTGGTGAAGTCCACGGACTTCTTGCGATCTTCAGTGATGGACATCGAAGACAGGATGGCGTCGATCTTGCGCACTTTCAGCGCCGGGATCAGGCCGTCGAACTCTTGCTCGACCCAGGTGCACTTGACCTGCATCTGCTCACAGAGGGCGTTGCCGATGTCGTAGTCAAAACCGACGATGCTGCCGTCCGGTGCCTTGGAGGCAAACGGAGGGTAAGCCGCTTCAATACCAATCTTCAGTGGCTTGCCTTCGGCGAAAGCCTGCATGGACAGCACGGACAGCGCCAGGGCGCCCAACAGCACGAGTTTCTTCATCTTGGGACTCCATCGGTATAGGGCAAAACAGCAGTATGAGCCAGAGCCCACGATGCGACTGAGTGAAACCGAATAGCGTTGCTGCGTCCTGCGCCAGTTCAGCATCGGCGACGACGAGCGAGTGATCGGCATTCTAACGACAGGCCGGAAGCCGATATTTCCTCAATGCGACAACAATTTACAGAAGCACTGAGAAAGCGGTTCCAGCACATTGACAGCCCCTGGATTTTATGCAGAGGCAAAAGATATTAAACCTGTTAACGCTGCAAATTGCGGGCCTATTATTCGCAAACCCTTCTAGCACGGCAAGTGTAGCGTTTGATCTAATTTTTAAGGGTGTCTAAAACGCGGGTTTTAGGGGCATGGGCGTAGCCCTTTGCCTCATATTTGGGCGCGGGGTTACACATTTAAGGGGCTCGGTAACATTCAGAAACTTCCTACGAGTGAAACCGATATTTATTGGCCTCCAGGTAATGACGGTCTGTCAGCCCCACCCAGCTCTACTTGAAATGCAATCAAACTGTGGGAGCGGGCTTGCTCGCGAAAGCGGTGGATCAGCTACCCGATGTGCTGACT
>NZ_NIXO01000084.1 GCF_002204795.1 Pseudomonas sp. K2I15 | reverse complement strand
GCGAAGCGGGCCGCCGCGACGGCCCGTCCCTGGCCCGTCGCGGCTAAACCGGCGTCCTGCCGGTTTACCCGCTCCTCAATCCCTGCGTTCGGCCTCGGGCTGAATGGGGCAGTCAGATCAAGATCAAAAGCAAGAGCACAGCGGCCTACCGGCCGGCTTGAGTGTTAGAAGCAAGGGCCAGATCCAGAGCGAAAGCAGAGCTGCTTTTCTGTGGGAGCGGGCTTGCTCGCGAAAAACCCGAGAACGCCGCGTTCATTCAGGATGCCAACGTCATCGTTAACGACCTTCGCGAGCAAGCCCGCTCCCACATTTGAACCGTGCCCGCTTTTGCTTTTGATTTTGCTTTTGATCTACACCACTCAAGCCGGCCGGTAGGCCGCTGTGTTCTTGATCTGCTTTTGATCTTGATCTTAGGCGCCCCGTTAAACCACGCTGGCCGAACGTAGGTAGTACGGAGCGGGTAAACCGGCAGGACGCCGGTTTAGCCGCGACGGGGCAGGGACGCCCCGTCGCGGCGGCCCGCGCAGTAATACCGGAGAGAGGGCACACCGAGCCTAGGCGAGGTGCCGAGTGGTGGGGCAAGAGCGTTTTGCTTACTTTTGCGCTTTTCAAAAGTGAGCCGCTGTAAGAGCGGAACCAATAGCAGCCATCACCCAAAAACCGGATATGTACACAATCCACCTGCACCCACAGTGCTTTAAAAAGCGCCCAAAAAAAACGCCCCGAACCAGTCGGGGCGTCAGATCGTGCGGCACTGCGGTTAGGTCTTCCATGGGGCCGCAATGGCCGTGTACTCAGTCAGTCACTCAGTGAAACTGCTCTTCTTCAGTCGAACCAGTCAGTGCAGTCACCGACGAGGTGCCGCCTTGAATCACGGTGGTCATGTCGTCAAAGTAGCCAGTGCCCACTTCCTGCTGGTGCGCTACAAAGGTGTAACCCTTGGCAGCATCAGCGAACTCCTGCTCCTGCAACTTCACGTACGCAGTCATGTCGTTGCGAGCGTAGTCGTGCGCCAGGTTGAACATGCTGTGCCACATGTTGTGAATGCCAGCCAGGGTGATGAACTGGTGCTTGTAGCCCATTGCCGACAGTTCACGCTGGAACTTGGCGATGGTCGCGTCGTCCAGGTTCTTCTTCCAGTTGAAAGAAGGCGAGCAGTTGTAGGACAGCAGTTGGTCGGGGTATTCCTTCTTGATCGCTTCAGCAAAGCGACGAGCTTCGTCCAGGTCCGGCTTGGCCGTTTCGCACCAGATCAGGTCCGCGTACGGCGCATACGCCAGGCCACGAGCGATCGCCTGGTCGAGGCCGGCACGTACTTTGTAGAAACCTTCCTGAGTACGCTCGCCAGTCACAAACGGCAGGTCGTACGGGTCGCAATCCGACGTCAGCAAGTCAGCCGCGTTGGCATCGGTACGCGCCAGGATGATGGTCGGAGTACCGGCCACGTCAGCCGCCAGGCGGGCAGCCGTCAGCTTCTGCACAGCTTCCTGGGTTGGAACCAATACCTTGCCGCCCATGTGGCCGCATTTCTTCACCGAAGCCAGTTGGTCTTCGAAGTGAACGCCGGCAGCGCCTGCCTCGATCATGCTCTTCATCAGCTCGTAGGCGTTCAGTACACCGCCGAAACCGGCTTCAGCGTCTGCAACGATTGGCGCGAAGTAGTCGATGTAGCCTTCATCGCCCGGGCCTTTACCAGCTTTCCACTGGATCTGGTCGGCGCGGCGGAACGAGTTGTTGATGCGCTTGACCACGGTCGGCACGGAGTCCACCGGGTACAGCGACTGGTCGGGGTACATCGATTCGGCGGAGTTGTTGTCCGCAGCCACTTGCCAGCCCGACAGGTAGATTGCCTGGATACCAGCCTTGACCTGCTGCACAGCCTGGCCGCCGGTCAGGGCGCCCATGCAGTTGACGAAATCTTTCTCTGGGCGGAAGGACGGCTTGGCACCTTGGGTGACCAGCTTCCACAGTTTCTCGGCGCCGAGTTTTGCAAAAGTGTGCTCAGGTTGAACCGAGCCACGCAGGCGGACGACGTCAGCAGCGGAATAAGCGCGTGTCACGCCTTTCCAGCGTGGGTTTTCGGCCCAGTCTTTTTCAAGGGCTGCAATTTGCTGTTCGCGTGTCAGTGCCATGGGGAAAAACCTCGTCGCATAGGTCTAGGTGGAAAATTCCATTTGCCAGCCGCGCAATCGTTGCGTGGGAGTGGCTGCTCGCTAACCAGAAGCTTAGGCGGTCAAGTCAGGCTTGGCGGGGAAGGCGACGGGATGAATGAGTATCGAGAGGGGGAGTTGAGCAGGTAAGGGCGAACTGCGAACAGTCTTCGGGCGTCGTGGGCCTTTGTACGATCCATCAGTGTGTTGCCGGGCTACCTGGTTAGCTTCCGTCCCTCGGGACAACTTCGTTCCAGTCGCAACCTCGTCAAACACACCTTGTGGGCGGTACAGACACGAATCGGCTCAGGTGGGTAGCGTTGAGCGACGATCCGAAGGCCCTTGCCAGGGCCCCTGATTAGCGGGAGCGAGGCCATCATGCCCATGCTTTTTTGGATCGTCAAATGTTTTGTAGTGCTTTTTTTAAGGCACTACATCTTTAGTCTAATACGACTCATCAGTCAGTTTTTGGTGCTTCAGTTCAGGGTGTCGACTTTAACCCGCAAGGTCAGGTCATCGCGCCCCTGAGTAGTGTAGCTGCGGGTTGTAGTGGTTTTGTCGGCCTGAGTCTGGCGATTGACCCCGGCCAGGGTGATCCACTCGCCCAAGCGTCCGCTGATAGTTGTGTCGGTACTTTGCACGTTCACTACATCGGGACGTTCCTGGCTCATGCGGTCACGATTGGTACTGATGCTCAGGTGCACGGTCTCGCCGGTGACGCTGGCAGTCACGTAGAAGCCCTGGGTGACGTTGCGATACTGCGTCTGGTTTTGCGGGCGGCCGTAGGCGTCGGGCTGGGTGGTGGTGAGTGGCACGCTCTGGCCGACCTGGATCAGCGCGGGCACGCCTTCGCTGGCCTGGATTTGCTGGATCCCGCCGTCACGGCTTTCGGTGCTGTAGGTGATCACCTGGGTTTGGTTGTTGCCGTTGCTTTGCTGATTGTTCTCGTTGGTGTCGACGGTGATCAGCAGGCGCTTGGACGGTGTGTCCAGTTGCGAGAGCAGGGCGCGCAGGCCCTGGATCTTGTCCGGCTCGGCATTCACGATCAGTTGGTTGCCGTAGGTGCTGACGGTGCCGTCCTTGCCGATAAAGTTCTGCGCCACCGGCAGCAAGTCGGCGCTGGTGCGGTTGCTCAGGGGCACGACTTCGGTGGCGGCCATTACCGAGAAGCTGGTGGCCAGGAGCACAGTGGTGAGCAGGGTGCGTAGGGACATGTCCGTTATCTCTGCGAGTCATTTAGGCTTGATAGTGCCAGTTTGTCGGCCTGGCAGCGCGCAAGTTGAATCCTAGACGGCAAAAGGCCCTGGCATCGGTGGATGGCAGGGCCTTTTGGGATGTTGCTAATGACGCCTTCGCGAGCAAGCCCGCTCCCACATTTGACCGCATTCCAAAGGATGTACTGGATCGAATGTGTGTGCGGGATTGCTCGCGAAGGGAGCGACTCGGTCTAAAGTCAGCCCTCGCGCACCATATCAACATGAGGAATCCCGACTTCCAGGAACTCATCGCTGACAATTTTAAAGCCCAGACGCTCATAAAACGGCGCTGCATGGACCTGTGCGCTGAGGATCTGCCGGGTCTGGCCGCGTTTCTCGGCCTCGCCGATCACCGCTTCCATCAGCTTGTCGCCCACTTTCAGGCCGCGCCAGTCCTTGAGGACCGACACGCGACCGATCTCGCCGCTAGGCAACAGGCGGGCGGTGCCGATGGGAAAGTCGCCTTCAAACGCCAGGAAGTGCACGGCACCCGCGTCGTCAGCATCCCATTCCAGCTCCGGTGGAACCGATTGTTCGGCGATAAATACCGCTTCACGAATGCGCCGTATCTCGGCGATATCCTTTTGCCAGTCCGCGACACTTACGTGAATCTTATTCATCGGCAAACCCCAGGCTCCCTTGCTTGACCAGTTCGCACAGCAGGGCGCGGCCGTCTTCATCCGCCAGCCATTGGCCGAGGTTGTCGGCGTGCAGGGCGTCGGCGGCGCAAACCAGCTTCAGCAGTTCACGCAGCTTGCCCGGTAACAGGCGGCTCTGGCCGCTGGCGAACAGCAGCAGGTCGTCGTCCACTTCGGACCAGGCCAGGCGTGCGCTCGGGTTGCGGATCAGCACGGCGCCGTCTTCCAGGCTGCCCAGCAGGTCGTCTTCTTCCACTTCCGGGCCGGCGACCAGTTCCGGGTAGCGTGGCTCGGTCATGAACTGGCCGAACCAGGTCAGCAGCATGCGCTCGTCGCTCATGTGCTCGGCCAGCAGGCTTTTCAGACGGTCGAGGGCGTCGCTCTGGATCTGGTGCGGGTCGCTGACCGGCTGGGCGTCGGCGTCGGTGTAGCGCTCTTCGTCGGTCAGGTACTGGCTGAGGAAGTCAGTGAAGTGGGTCAGCACTTCAGCGGCGCTCGGGGCGCGGAAGCCCACCGAGTAGGTCATGCAGTCATCCACTGCAACACCGCAGTGGGCCAGGCGTGGCGGCAGGTAGAGCATGTCGCCCGGTTCCAGTACCCATTCGGCGGTCTCTTCGAATTCGGCGAGGATACGCAGGTCGGCGTGCTGCAGCAGCGGGCTTTCGGAGTTGCACATCTGGCCGATCTTCCAGTTGCGCTTGCCGGAACCTTGCAGCAGGAACACGTCGTAGTTGTCGAAATGCGGGCCCACGCTGCCACCCGGGGCGGCGTAGCTGATCATCACATCGTCGATACGCCAGCTTGGCAGGAAGCGGAAGTTTTCCAGCAGTTCGGCAACTTCCGGCACGAACTGGTCGACAGCCTGCACCAGCAGGGTCCACTCGCGCTCGGGCAGGGTGCTGAATGCATCTTCGGCGAACGGGCCGCGACGCAACTCCCACGGGCGTTCGCCGTGTTCGATGATCAGGCGCGACTCGACTTCTTCTTCCAACGCCAGGCCGGCCAGTTCGTCGGCATCGATCGGGCTTTCGAAATCAGGAATGGCCTGGCGGATCAGCAACGGTTTTTTCTGCCAGTAGTCGCGCAGGAACTCGCGTGCCGTGATGCCGCCCAGAAGTTGAAGAGGAATATCAGGATTCATGTGTAACCTATTGAAAAAAAGCACTTTTCAGACGGGAATAAAAACGCCCGGCGCTGCCGGGCGTCTCAAAGGGTCAAGCAGCTATCAGATGCGTTTGGCTTGGGCCACAGCGTTGCCGATGTAGTTAGCCGGGGTGAGCAGTTTCAGCTCAGCCTTGGCGGCGGCTGGCATGTCCAGGCCGTCGATGAAAGTTTGCAGTGCTTCGCAGGTGATGCCCTTGCCGCGGGTCAGCTCTTTGAGCTTCTCGTACGGGTTTTCGATGTTGTAGCGGCGCATCACGGTCTGGATCGGCTCGGCCAATACTTCCCAGCAAGCGTCCAGGTCAGCGGCGATTTTCTGCGCGTTGAGTTCCAGTTTGCTGATGCCTTTGAGGCTGGCTTCGTACGCGATCACGCTATGGGCAAAGCCCACGCCGAGGTTGCGCAGTACGGTGGAGTCGGTCAGGTCGCGCTGCCAGCGGGAGATCGGCAACTTGCTGGCCAGGTGCTGGAACAGGGCGTTGGCGATACCGAGGTTGCCTTCGGAGTTTTCGAAGTCGATCGGGTTGACCTTGTGCGGCATGGTCGACGAGCCGATTTCACCGGCAATGGTGCGCTGCTTGAAGTAGCCCAGGGAGATGTAGCCCCAGATATCGCGATCGAAGTCGATCAGGATGGTGTTGAAGCGCGCAATCGCGTCGAACAGCTCGGCAATGTAGTCGTGCGGTTCGATCTGCGTGGTGTACGGGTTGAAACCCAGGCCCAGTTCGTCTTCGATGAAGGCGCGGGCGTTTTCTTCCCAGTCGATTTCCGGGTAGGCAGAGATGTGTGCGTTGTAGTTGCCTACGGCGCCGTTGATCTTGCCCAGTAGCGGCACGGCGGCCACTTGAGCGATCTGGCGCTCCAGGCGGTACACCACGTTGGCCAGTTCTTTACCCAGGGTGGTCGGCGAAGCCGGCTGACCGTGGGTGCGCGACAGCATCGGCACGTCGGCGAAGCGGATCGCCAGTTCGCGGATGGCGTCGGCGGTCTGGCGCATCAGTGGCAGCATTACGTCATCACGGCCTTCGCGCAGCATCAGGGCGTGGGACAGGTTGTTGATGTCCTCGCTGGTGCAGGCAAAGTGGATGAACTCGCTGACCTTGGCCAGTTCCGGCAGCTTGGCCGCCTGCTCTTTGAGCAGGTATTCGATGGCTTTTACGTCGTGGTTGGTGGTGCGCTCGATCTCTTTGACACGCTCGGCGTGCTCCAGAGCGAAGTTTTCCGCCAGGGTGTTCAGCACAGCGTTGGCTTCGGCGGAGAACGCCGGCACTTCGCTGATGCCAGGGTGAGCGGCCAGGCGCTGGAGCCAGCGCACTTCAACCAGAACACGAGCACGGATCAGGCCGTATTCGCTGAAAATAGGGCGCAGGGCCTGGGTTTTGCCGGCGTAGCGGCCGTCAACAGGGGAAACCGCAGTGAGCGAAGAAAGCTGCATGGGGTGTTCTCGGACAGTCGGGCAACGAAATGGGGCGCGTATCATACATGAAAAAATCCGCCGGTCCGTTGCCAACTGACCGGCGTATTACGCGTGGCGCTATAAAAATTCGGTTGCGGCGACTTATTCGTTGCGCATCAACGGGTAAAGCTCTTTAAGCAATTTGCGACGGCTGACCACCAACTGCCAGCGATGACCACCCAACTGGCGCCACAACCGCGCCGAACGAATGCCGGCCAACAGCAGGGCGCGGATTTTCGAGGCGTTGTTCGGTTGTTGCAGGTTGCGCATGTCGCCGTGCACCTGGATCCGCTGGCGCAAGGTACTCAGGGTGTCCTGGTACAGCGCGCCACAGGCTGCGATCACGTTTTCGTGGGCTGGGCCGAAGTGCTCGACCTGGGACTGGATCTGCGGCAGGCGCTTGCCGATGGTTTCCAGCAGGTCGTCGCGCTTGGCCAATTGACGCTCCAGGCCGAGCATCGACAGGGCGTAGCGCAGTGGCTCGCGCTGCAAGGTGCTCGGGTCGCGCTCCAGGGCGCCGACCAGCGCGCGATAACCTTCGCGCAGGGCCAGGTCGTCGCCGCCATACACTTCCAGGGTGTCCTTGGGGTCTCGGATCAGCAGGCTGCCGAGCATGCAGGTCAGGCCTGCTTCGGTGACCTGGCCGGTCTTGGCGATCTTGTCCACCAGCACCGCGGCGAGAAACACGCCGCCCAGTGCCGTCAATTGCTCCTGGGTCGGGCTCATGCCTGGCTGCTCCAGGGTTCGGCAATTTCGATCACGCCGCCCCCCAGGCAAATCTCTGCGTCGTAGAACACTACCGATTGGCCCGGCGTTACGGCGCGCTGCGGGTCGTCAAAGGTGGCGCGATAGCCAGTGGCGGTTTTTTCCAGGGTGCACGGCTGGTCGCTCTGGCGATAGCGCACTTTGGCGGTCAGGCGGCGCGGGCTGGCGAGGTCTACCGGGTTGACCCAGTAAATGTCCGACGCGAGCAGGGCACGGGAGAACAGCCATGGGTGGTCATTGCCCTGGCCCACGATCAGCTCGTTGTGTTCCAGGTCCTTGACCAGCACGTACCACGGCTCTTCGCCGGCGTCTTTCAAGCCGCCGATGCCCAGGCCCTGGCGCTGGCCGATGGTGTGGTACATCAGGCCGTGGTGACGGCCGATGACTTCGCCTTCAGTAGTCTTGATCTCGCCCGGTTGTGCCGGCAGGTACTGCTTGAGGAAGTCGCTGAAGCGGCGCTCGCCGATAAAGCAGATCCCGGTGGAATCCTTCTTCTTGGCGGTGGCCAGGCCGTGTTTCTCGGCAATCGCGCGCACTTCGGGTTTTTCCAGCTCGCCCACCGGGAACAGAGTCTTGGCGATCTGCTCGCCGCCGACGGCGTGCAGGAAGTAGCTCTGGTCTTTGTTTGCGTCCAGGCCCTTGAGCAGTTCGGTGCGGCCATCGATGTCGCGGCGGCGCACGTAGTGGCCAGTGGCAATCAGGTCGGCACCGAGGATCATGGCGTAGTCGAGGAACGCCTTGAACTTGATCTCGCGGTTACACAGGATGTCCGGGTTCGGCGTGCGACCGGCCTTGTATTCGGCCAGGAAGTGCTCGAACACGTTGTCCCAGTACTCGGCGGCGAAGTTGGCGGTGTGCAGCTTGATGCCGATTTTGTCGCAGACGGCTTGGGCGTCCGCCAGGTCGTCCATGGCGGTGCAATATTCCGTTCCATCGTCTTCTTCCCAGTTCTTCATGAACAGGCCTTCCACCTCATAGCCCTGCTCCATGAGCAGAACGGCGGAAACGGAAGAATCCACGCCGCCGGACATACCGACGATGACGCGCTTCTTTTGTGTGTCAGAAGGGGCTGGATCACGCATAGGATTTCAACGGGAGTCTTTAAAAAGGACGCGATTCTAGCAGGCTCGCGCCTGCAAGGCTAAAGAGAAGGGCGGATCAATTCGAGGCTGTGGCGCTGGCCGGCCAGATAATCGTCGATACAGCGGATGATCAGCTCGCTGCGCCAGTCCTCGCGCAGGGTCATCAATTCGTCACGGGTCAGCCAGCGGGCGCGCACGATACCGTCGTCCAATGGCGAGTCCGGGTGGTGTTTTATGGCTTTGGCGGTGAAGCACACGCGCTGATACGTCACGCCGTTGCTGGGGGCGGTGTACAGGTAAATCCCGACAATCCCGGTGGCTTCGACGTCCCAGCCGGTTTCTTCGAGGGTTTCGCGCACGGCGGCCTCGGTCAGGGTCTCGTTCGGGTCGAGGTGGCCGGCGGGCTGGTTGAGCACGGCGCGGCCGCCCTTGAGTTCTTCGACCATCAGGAAGCGGCCGTTGTCTTCGACGATGGTGGCGACGGTGATGTGGGGTAGCCAGGTCATGGTGGTCCTCGATCAAAAGCGGCGAAAACAGAAACCCCGGCACAAGGCCGGGGCTTCTTTGCATCCTTACAACCTTACACCAGCGCAGCGATTGCCGCGTTGAGGGTGTTGCTTGGGCGCATGGCTTTGCTGGTCAGCTCAGCGTTCGGTGCGTAGTAGCCACCGATGTCCACTGGCTTGCCCTGGACGGCGTTGAGCTCGGCAACGATGGTCGCCTCGTTCGCGGTCAGGGTTTTGGCCAGTTCGCCAAACTGCGCTTGCAGTGCAGTGTCTTCGGTCTGGGCAGCCAGGGCTTGAGCCCAGTACAGCGCCAGGTAGAAGTGGCTGCCGCGGTTGTCGATGTTGCCGACTTTGCGCGATGGCGACTTGTTGTTGTCGAGGAACTGGCCGGTGGCCTGGTCCAGGGTCTTGGACAGCACCAGGGCTTTCGGGTTGTTGTAAGTCACACCCAAATGCTCAAGGGAAGCTGCCAGGGCCAGGAACTCGCCCAGGGAATCCCAGCGCAGGAAGTTTTCTTCAACCAGTTGCTGTACGTGCTTGGGAGCCGAACCGCCGGCGCCGGTTTCGAACAGGCCGCCACCGTTCATCAGCGGCACGATCGACAGCATCTTGGCGCTGGTGCCCAGTTCCATGATCGGGAACAGGTCGGTCAGGTAGTCGCGCAGTACGTTGCCGGTCACCGAGATGGTGTCCAGGCCTTTACGGGTACGCTCCAGGGTGAACTTCATCGCGTCGACTGGCGACATGATGCGGATGTCCAGGCCTTCGGTGTTGTGGTCTTTCAGGTAAGCCTGAACTTTCTCGACCACGACGCCGTCGTGTGCGCGTTGTGGGTCCAGCCAGAAGATGGCCGGGGTGTTGCTGGCGCGGGCACGGTTGACGGCCAGTTTGACCCAGTCCTGGATCGGCGCGTCTTTGGTCTGGCACATGCGGAAGATGTCGCCGGCTTCAACAGTCTGTTCCATCAGCAGGTTGCCCTTGCTGTCGGTGACGCGAACTACGCCGTCAGCCTTGATCTGGAAGGTCTTGTCGTGGGAACCGTACTCTTCGGCCTTTTTCGCCATCAGGCCAACGTTTGGCACACTGCCCATGGTGGTTGGGTCGAAGGCGCCGTTTGCCTTGCACTCTTCGATCACCGCCTGGTAGATCGTGGCGTAGCAGCGATCCGGGATCACGGCCTTGGTGTCGTGCAGTTGACCGTCAGTGCCCCACATTTTGCCGGAGTCACGGATCATCGCAGGCATCGAGGCGTCGACGATGACGTCGCTCGGTACGTGCAGGTTGGTGATGCCTTTGTCCGAGTTGACCATGGCCAGGGACGGACGAGCGGCGTACACGGCCTGGATGTCGGCTTCGATCTGCGCTTGTTGATCGGCCGGCAGGGCCTTGATGCGGGCGTACAGGTCGCCGATGCCGTTGTTCAGGTTAAAGCCGATCTGCTCCAGCACGACAGCGTGCTTGGCCAGTGCGTCTTTATAGAACTCGGCAACGATCTGGCCGAACATGATCGGGTCGGAGACCTTCATCATGGTGGCTTTCAGGTGAACCGACAGCAGTACGCCTTGTTTCTTGGCGTCGTCGATTTCAGCGGCGATGAAGCTGCGCAGGGCTTTTTTGCTCAGCACGGCGGTGTCGATGATCTCGCCAGCTTGAACGCTGGTTTTTTCTTTCAGGACGGTAGCGGTACCGTCTTTGGCGATCAGTTCGATTTTGACGGCGTCAGCCGCTTCGATCTGTACGGCTTTCTCGCTGCCGTAGAAGTCGCCGTTGCTCATGTGGGCAACGTGGGACTTGGAGTCGGCAGCCCAGGCGCCCATTTTGTGCGGGTGCTTGCGCGCGTAGTTCTTGACCGACGGAGGAGCGCGGCGATCAGAGTTGCCTTCGCGCAGTACCGGGTTCACGGCGCTGCCCTTGACCTTGTCGTAACGTGCACGGGTTTCTTTTTCCGCGTCGGTGGTTACGGTTTCCGGGTAGTCCGGCAGGTCGAAGCCCAGGGCTTGCAGTTCCTTGACGGCAGCCTGCAGCTGTGGGGTCGAAGCGCTGATGTTCGGCAGCTTGATGATGTTGGCTTCAGGGGTAACGGCCAGGTCGCCCAGTTCGGCGAGGTGGTCCGGCACGGCCTTGGCGCCCAGTTGCTCGGGGAAGCTTGCGAGGATGCGCGCGGCCAGGGAAATGTCGCGGGTTTCCACGGCAATATCAGCGGAAGCGGTGAAGGCCTCTACGATAGGCAGCAGTGAATAGGTGGCGAGGGCTGGGGCTTCGTCGGTGAAGGTGTAGATGATCTTCGAGCGGGTGGGCATATTCGGATTAACTCTCTTCTTTGCTGAAAGCATGCGCAGAAACTCGAGATGCGCCGGGTAAAGCGCGTTCGTTCAAAGTCATCCATGAGCGAAATGTCGAAGTTTCTTCGCGGTGATGTTGGGTTGCATCAGTCGAGCGTCAAGCGGGTGGGCTGCTGTGGCAACCCGGCTTATTCAGGCGGAGGGCTGCAATTTAGAGCGGTCGGCCGTCGTGACTCTTTGGTCAGCGGCGGCATTATACATAGGTCGCTATGCTTACGCCGAGCCTTCATACAAAAGGAGTGTCGTCCATTGGTCTAAAGGTCGCAGGTACCGGGTTGCGCCTAAAGTCGCATGCTGTGCTCAAGATTGGCGCTTTTCCCTTTGCTTTCAAGCTTGTAGGCCGCTAATTGAGCTGTTTTCGACGCAAATGTGCAGGGCCTGAGGTTTCAGTCCTCATGGTTCTGGAGTAGGCTCGAACGCAGTCAGATGTTCAATCCACAAACGGAGTTCAGCATGGGATACAAGAAGATTCAGGTTCCGGCAGTCGGCGACAAAATCACCGTCAATGCAGACCATTCTCTCAATGTTCCTGACAACCCGATCATTCCCTTCATTGAAGGTGACGGTATTGGCGTCGACATCAGCCCGGTGATGATCAAGGTTGTCGATGCAGCTGTTAACAAGGCCTACGGCGGCAAGCGCAAGATTTCCTGGATGGAGGTTTATGCCGGCGAGAAGGCGACTCAAGTTTACGACCAGGACACCTGGCTGCCCCAGGAAACCCTGGATGCGGTCAAGGACTACGTGGTTTCCATCAAGGGCCCGCTGACCACCCCGGTAGGCGGCGGCATCCGTTCGCTGAACGTGGCGCTGCGCCAACAGCTCGACCTTTATGTGTGCCTGCGTCCGGTGCGCTGGTTCGAAGGCGTGCCAAGCCCGGTCAAGAAGCCCGACGATGTGGACATGACCATCTTCCGTGAGAACTCCGAGGACATTTACGCAGGCATCGAGTGGAAAGCCGGTTCCCCGGAAGCGATCAAGGTCATCAAGTTCCTGAAAGAAGAGATGGGCGTCACCAAGATCCGCTTTGATCAGAATTGCGGTATCGGCATCAAGCCGGTGTCTTTGGAGGGCACCAAGCGCCTGGCGCGCAAGGCCCTCCAATATGTAGTGGATAACGACCGCGACTCGCTGACCATCGTGCACAAAGGCAATATCATGAAGTTCACCGAAGGTGCCTTCAAGGAATGGGCCTACGAAGTGGCGGCTGAAGAATTCGGTGCAACCCTGCTGGATGGCGGCCCGTGGATGCAGTTCAAGAACCCGCGTACCGGCAAGAACGTGGTGGTCAAGGACGCCATTGCCGACGCCATGCTCCAGCAAATCCTGCTGCGCCCGGCTGAATATGACGTGATTGCCACCCTTAATCTTAATGGTGACTACCTGTCTGACGCCCTGGCGGCGGAAGTGGGCGGTATCGGTATTGCGCCGGGCGCCAACCTGTCCGACACCGTGGCAATGTTCGAAGCCACCCACGGCACCGCGCCGAAGTATGCCGGCAAGGACCAGGTCAACCCGGGTTCGCTGATCCTGTCGGCGGAAATGATGCTGCGCCACATGGGCTGGACCGAAGCGGCCGACCTGATCATCAAGGGCACCAATGGCGCCATTTCGGCCAAGACCGTGACCTATGACTTCCATCGCTTGATGGACGGTGCCAAGTTGCTGTCTTCGTCTGCGTTCGGCGATGCGCTGATTTCGCATATGTAAGCTTAATAAGCAGGCATAAAAAAACCGGCCTTGATGGCCGGTTTTTTTTAGAGCGTTTGCTCAGCGGTTGATCAGGCCGGCTGTTTTTTTGATTTTTGAGCGACGTCTTCTTTAAGCGTGCTGGCACTGACTGGAGCACCGATATTCACTGCATGCAGGCCTTTGGGTCCCTGAATGATGTCAAAGGAAACCTCTTGCCCGGCTTTCAGTGTCTTGTAGCCATCCATTTGGATTGCCGAGTAATGCGCAAAAAGGTCTTCTTCCTTGCCGTCTTCAACTACGAAGCCGTAACCCTTGGCATTGTTAAACCATTTGACCTTACCGCTTGCCATGCCCATATCCCTCTGCACCAGACTCCATCACTGGAGTATCATCCAGTTTATCCGTCCTAACCCGAACAAATAAGGTTGACTGCGCGGACCTTTTTTACCCACTGTGGGTTCTATTGGTTGTAACACTGATTTGCCGATAGTCAAGGCGACCAGTCGGTCAGAGTTGAAATTCTGACAGGCCGCCCCCACCACTGTATTTGAACCACTGACGAACCTTTCTTTCCATGCATGCAATCAGCCAGATTCGACTAACATTCAATCAGGATCGCCCGGATCATCAAGAGGACGACGACGGTTCTGCAGGCATTGCTGTTCAGGAGGCCAAGCCTGCTTTACAGGCGCCGCCGATGTACAAGGTGGTTTTGTTCAATGATGACTACACACCGATGGATTTCGTCGTCGAAGTGCTCGAGGTGTTTTTTAACCTGAACCGCGAGTTGGCGACCAAGGTAATGCTGGCCGTTCACACAGAAGGACGGGCAGTATGTGGAGTGTTTACCCGCGACATCGCCGAGACAAAGGCCATGCAGGTCAACCAGTACGCCAGGGAAAGCCAGCATCCGCTACTCTGTGAAATCGAGAAGGACGGTTAACGCCGACCACTTGGGTATGAGGTGAAGCTATGTTAAACCGCGAGCTCGAAGTCACCCTCAATCTTGCCTTCAAGGAGGCCCGTTCGAAGCGTCATGAATTCATGACCGTCGAGCACCTGCTGCTGGCACTTTTGGATAACGAAGCTGCCGCCACCGTACTGCGTGCGTGTGGTGCCAATCTCGACAAACTCAAGCATGACCTGCAGGAGTTTATCGACTCCACCACGCCGTTGATTCCCGTTCATGATGAGGATCGCGAGACCCAGCCAACCCTGGGCTTCCAGCGGGTACTGCAGCGTGCCGTTTTCCACGTACAGAGCTCCGGCAAGCGCGAAGTCACAGGGGCCAACGTGCTCGTGGCGATCTTCAGCGAGCAGGAAAGCCAGGCCGTATTCCTGCTCAAGCAGCAAAGCGTTGCCCGTATTGATGTCGTCAACTACATCGCCCATGGCATTTCCAAAGTGCCAGGGCATGGCGATCACTCAGAAGGTGAGCAGGATATGCAGGATGACGAGGGCGGTGAGTCTTCTTCTTCGAGCAACCCGCTGGATGCCTATGCCAGCAACCTCAACGAGCTGGCGCGCCAGGGGCGGATCGATCCGCTGGTAGGGCGTGAGCTGGAAGTTGAGCGCGTGGCGCAGATCCTGGCGCGTCGCCGCAAAAACAACCCGCTGTTGGTCGGTGAAGCAGGCGTGGGTAAAACCGCGATTGCCGAAGGCCTGGCCAAACGCATTGTGGATAATCAGGTGCCAGACCTGCTGGCCAACAGCGTCGTCTACTCCCTTGACCTGGGCGCGTTGCTCGCCGGGACCAAGTACCGTGGCGACTTCGAGAAGCGCTTCAAGGCGTTGCTCGGCGAGCTGAAAAAACGCCCGCAGGCGATCCTGTTCATTGACGAAATCCACACCATTATCGGTGCCGGTGCGGCTTCCGGTGGCGTGATGGATGCTTCGAACCTGCTCAAGCCGTTGCTGTCTTCGGGCGATATCCGTTGCATCGGTTCGACCACGTTCCAGGAATTCCGTGGCATCTTCGAAAAAGACCGTGCCCTGGCGCGTCGCTTCCAGAAAGTGGATGTGTCCGAGCCTTCGGTTGAAGACACCATTGGCATCCTGCGCGGGCTCAAGGGGCGTTTCGAAGCGCACCATGGCATCGAGTACACCGATGAAGCGCTGCGTGCAGCCGCCGAGCTGGCGTCGCGCTACATCAATGACCGGCACATGCCGGACAAGGCCATCGACGTGATCGACGAGGCGGGTGCCTACCAGCGCCTGCAACCGGTCGAAAAGCGTGTGAAACGCATCGACGTGCCTCAGGTCGAGGACATCGTGGCGAAGATCGCGCGGATTCCGCCAAAACACGTCAACACTTCCGACAGGGAGCTGCTGCGTAACCTGGAGCGTGACCTGAAGCTGACCGTGTTTGGTCAGGATGCAGCCATCGACTCGCTGTCCACTGCGATCAAGCTGTCGCGTGCGGGCCTCAAGTCGCCGGACAAACCGGTCGGTTCGTTCCTGTTCGCCGGGCCTACCGGTGTCGGCAAGACCGAAGCGGCGCGGCAACTGGCCAAGGCTATGGGCATCGAGCTGGTGCGTTTCGACATGTCCGAGTACATGGAGCGTCACACTGTGTCGCGCCTGATCGGTGCGCCTCCGGGCTATGTCGGCTTCGACCAGGGCGGCCTGTTGACCGAGGCGATCACCAAGCAGCCACATTGCGTATTGCTGCTCGATGAAATCGAGAAGGCGCACCCGGAAGTCTTCAACCTGCTGTTGCAGGTGATGGACCACGGTACCCTGACCGACAACAACGGGCGCAAAGCGGACTTTCGCAACGTGATCGTGATCATGACCACCAACGCCGGTGCCGAAACGGCCGCACGTGCTTCCATTGGCTTTACTCATCAAGATCACTCTTCCGACGCCATGGAAGTGATCAAGAAGAGTTTCACGCCGGAATTCCGCAACCGCCTGGACACCATTATCCAGTTTGGTCGCCTCAGCCATGAGGTTATCAAAAGCGTGGTGGACAAGTTCCTTACCGAGCTTCAGGCGCAGTTGGAAGACAAACGCGTGCAGTTGGAAGTCACGGACGCGGCGCGCAACTGGCTGGCAGAAGGTGGCTACGATGCGGCAATGGGTGCTCGGCCAATGGCTCGCCTGATCCAGGACAAGATCAAGCGCCCACTGGCGGAAGAGATCCTGTTCGGCGAACTGGCAGACCATGGTGGCGTGGTGCATATCGATCTGAAGGACGGCGAGCTGACCTTCGACTTCGAGACCACGGCTGAAATGGCCTGATAGCTGACGGCAACACAACAAAAAGGCGCCGAGAGGCGCCTTTTTGTTGTCTTGAAACCGATGGAGATCAACTGTGGGAGCGGGCTTGCTCGCGAATGCGGTGTGCCAGTCGACACAATCAG
>NZ_NIXO01000083.1 GCF_002204795.1 Pseudomonas sp. K2I15 | reverse complement strand
CACCTGATGTATTAACTGACCCACCGCTTTCGCGAGCAAGCCCGCTCCCACATTTGATTGTTGGCGCCTGGGGAATCGGGTTATTCCAGGTGTTCGGGTTTGATCGGATCCCCGGGCTTCACATCCAACTGATGCCGCACATCCTCAAACATCAAATCGTACTGCTTGTGCATCTGCCCATTGAGCGTGGCAATCTTCGGCATGCCGTACTTCTGCGCGATATTCATTGCCTGCCGGGCAAAGTCGAACGCCTGGTCCTTGGGCAGGAAAAACTCTTCCTTGAGTTCCTTGCCCTGCACCGAGCCGTGCATTTTGAACAGCATCCCTTTGCCTTCCTTTTGGTCCTGGCTGACTTCGTAGTCGATGCACAGGTTGTAGCTGTAGTCATCCTTGTTCAGCGCATGGCGTTCGATGTGCAGGTGACCAGGTTCAAAGGTAGCCATAGGCGTTTCTCCTCTACTTCACAGGTAAGTAATGCCAGGTTTCGATGTGCTGATCCGTGTGCCGGCGCTGCCCTGGACGATCGCTTCGATGTCCGAGAGTGAACCGATCACTGCGGTTTTGCCAGTCTGGCGGGCGAACTCGCACGCCGCCTGGACCTTGGGCCCCATGGAGCCGGCCGCGAAGCCGAGCTTTTCCATTTCGTCCGGGTGCGCCTGGCCGATGGCTTTCTGCGTGGGTTTGCCGAAGTCGATAAACGCCGCATTGACGTCGGTGGCGATCACCAGCAAATCGGCGTCCAGTTGCCCGGCCAGCAAGGACGAGCACAGGTCTTTGTCGATCACGGCTTCAATGCCCTGGAGCTTGCCGTCTTCGCCATACATCGTCGGAATCCCGCCGCCACCGGCGCAGATCACGATGCTGCCTTTTTCCAGCAGCCACTGGATCGGGCGGATTTCAAAGATCCGCTTCGGCCGTGGGCTGGCGACCACGCGGCGATATTTGTCGCCATCGGGGGCAACCGCCCAGCCTTTTTCGGCGGCGAGTTTTTCCGCTTCGGCTTTAGAGTAGACCGGGCCGATCGGCTTGGTCGGGTTCTGGAAGGCCGGGTCCTTGGCGTCCACTTCGACTTGGGTCAACAGCGTGGCAAACGGCACTTCGAAGTCCAGCAGGTTGCCCAGTTCCTGTTCGATGATGTAGCCGATCATGCCTTCGGTTTCAGCGCCCAGCACGTCCAGCGGGTACGGCGAAACCTGGGTGTAGGCTGCGGCTTGCAGCGACAGCAGGCCCACTTGCGGGCCATTGCCGTGGGCAATCACCAGTTCGTTGCCTTTGTGGATCTTGGCGATCTGTTCGGTGGCGATGCGGATATTGGCCCGTTGATTGTCTGCGGTCATGGGTTCACCACGACGCAGAAGGGCGTTGCCGCCCAGTGCAACGACGATACGCATAAAGCAATCCTTCTAAAATTCGGCCTTGTGAACACAGGACAAAATGTGGGAGCGGGCTTGTGTGGGAGCCGGGCTTGCCCGCGATGGCATCACCTCGGTACATCTGAAATACCGAGGCGTCTGCATCGCAGGCAAGCCAGCTCCCACAAAAGCACTCCCACATTGACTGTGTTTCGACAGTGGGAGCGGTGTTGGTTTAGATATCCGCCAGCGCCGACACCAAAATCGCCTTGATGGTGTGCATGCGGTTTTCCGCCTGCTCAAAGGCAATGTTGGCCGGGGACTCAAACACCTCTTCGGTCACTTCC
The DNA here is from genome assembly GCF_002204795.1 of Pseudomonas sp. K2I15. Taxonomy (GTDB): domain Bacteria; phylum Pseudomonadota; class Gammaproteobacteria; order Pseudomonadales; family Pseudomonadaceae; genus Aquipseudomonas. The sequence goes on along the minus strand of NZ_NIXO01000083.1, from coordinate 16,496 downwards.
ACGCCGTTGGCCAGGTTCGGATAGCGCGCGGCAATGTCCTTGCCGACCTTGGTCTCGCTGTTATGGAACGCCGGCAGGCAGTGCATGAATTTCACCCGTGGGTTGCCCGAGGCCTTCATCATCTTGGCGTTGACCTGGTACGGCAGCAGTTGCTCGATGCGCTCGTCCCACGCTTCCACCGGCTCACCCATGGACACCCAGATATCGGTGTGGATGAAGTCCACGCCTTTAACGGCCTCTTTCGGGTCTTCGGTGATGGTGATGCGCGCGCCACTTTCCTCGGCGAATGCCTGGCACTGCTTGATGAAATCAGCATGCGGCCACAGGGCTTTCGGCGCACCGATGCGCACGTCCATGCCCAGTTTGGCGCCGATCATCAGCAGCGAGTTGCCCATGTTGTAACGGGCATCGCCCAGGTAGGCGTAGCTGATGTCATGCAGCGGCTTGTCGCTGTGTTCGCGCATGGTCAGGGTGTCGGCGATCATTTGGGTCGGGTGGAATTCGGCGGTCAGGCCGTTGAACACCGGCACGCCAGCGAACTTGGCCAGTTCTTCGACGATTTCCTGTTCAAAGCCACGGTATTCGATGGCATCGAACATCCGGCCGAGGACGCGGGCGGTGTCTTTCATGCTCTCTTTGTGGCCGATCTGCGACGACACCGGGTCGATGTAGGTGACGTGGGCACCCTGGTCGTGGGCCGCGACTTCGAACGCGCAACGGGTGCGGGTCGAAGTTTTTTCGAAGATCAGCGCGATGTTCTTGCCCTTCAGGTGCGCACGCTCGGTGCCGGTGTACTTGGCGCGCTTGAGGTCGCGGGACAGGTCCAGCAGGTAGTGCAGCTCGCGAGTGGTGTGGTGCATCAGAGACAGCAGGCTGCGGTTGCGCATGTTGAAAGCCATGAGGGATCTCCTTAGTAGTCGATTGGGTCGCGAATGATCGGGCAGGTCATGCAGTGGCCGCCGCCACGGCCCCGGCCGAGTTCGCCGGCGCTGATGGTGATCACTTCCACACCGGCCTTGCGCAGCAGGGTATTGGTGTAGGTGTTGCGGTCGTAGCCGATCACCACGCCGGCCTCCAGGGCTACCACGTTGTTGCCGTCATCCCACTGCTCGCGCTCGGCGGCGAAGCTGTTGCCGCCGGTCTCTACCACGCGCAGGGTTTTCAGTTTGAGGGCCGCGGCAACGGTGTCGAGGAAGCTGGTTTTTTCGCGCTGGATATCGATGCCGCCGGGCTTGGTCTCGTCCGGGCGCAGGCTGAAAGCCACGATTTGGCTGACCACTTCCGGGAAGATCGTGACCAGGTCGCGGTCGCAGAAGCTGAACACGGTGTCGAGGTGCATCGCCGCGCGGGATTTCGGCAGGCCGGCAACGATCACGCGTTCCACGGCTTTGTGCTTGAACAGGTTGAGCGCGAGTTGGCCGATGGCCTGGCGCGAGGAACGCTCGCCCATGCCGATCACCACCACGCCGTTGCCGATCGGCATCACGTCGCCGCCTTCCAGGGTGGCATTGCCGTGTTCCTGGTCCGGGTCGCCGTACCACACTTGGAAGTCGGCGTTGGTGAACTCGGGGTGGAATTTGTAGATGGCGCTCGCCAGCAGGGTTTCCTGGCGTCGCGCCGGCCAGTACATCGGGTTCAGCGTCACGCCGCCGTAGATCCAGCAGGTGGTGTCGCGGGTGAACTGAGTGTTGGGCAGCGGCGGCAGAATGAAGCTTGAGTGGCCGAGGAAGTCGCGGAACATCTCGATGGTCTTGCCACCGAAGCTGCTCGGCAGGTCATCGGCCGACACGCCACCGATCAGGAACTCGGCGACCTTGCGCGGCTCCAGGCTGCGCAGCCACGAGCTGACTTCATTGACCAAACCCAGGCCAACCTGGTTGGCGGTGATCTTGCGCGCAAGAATCCAGTCCAGGGCTTCGGGGATGGCGACGATGTCGGTCAGCAGGTTGTGCATTTCCAGCACGTCGATGTCGCGCTCGCGCATCTTGGTCACGAAGTCGAAGTGGTCGCGCTTGGCCTGGGCCACCCACAGCACGTCATCGAACAGCAGTTCATCGCAGTTGTTGGGGGTCAGCCGCTGGTGGGCCAAACCTGGGGAGCACACCATGACTTTGCGCAGTTTGCCGGCTTCGGAATGTACGCCGTACTTCACTTTTTCCGTGGTCATTACAGATCCTCCAGTGAACAATAATTACAGGGTCAGGAAACCGTCGTAGAGCCCATAGGCCGCCACCAGGGCGCCAATGACCACTGCGGCAAAAATCAGCTTCTCGACATTGGTGAAAATCGGTTTGCCCAGTTCATGCTTGGCCTTGGCGAACAGGATCACGCCGGGTGCGTAGAGCAGGGCGGACAGCAGCAGGTATTTGGTGCCGCCGGCGTAGAGCAGCCAGACCGCGTAAATCAACGCGATGGCACCGATCAACAGATCCTTCCTGCGTTCGCCCGGGGCGCCTTCGTAGGTTTCACCGCGCACCGCCAGCAGCAGCGCATAGGCCGCCGACCACAGGTAAGGCACCAGGATCATCGAGGTGGCGAGGTAGATCAGCGACAGGTAGGTGCTGGCCGAGAACAGCGTGATCACCAGGAAAATCTGCACCATTGCGTTGGTCAGCCACAGGGCGTTGGCCGGCACGTGGTTGGCGTTTTCCCGACGCAAAAATTCCGGCATGGTGTGGTCCTTGGCGGCGGCGAACATGATCTCTGCACACAACAGCACCCACGACAGCAGCGCCCCCAGCAAGGAAATGATCAAGCCGACGCTGATCAGCACCGCGCCCCAATGCCCCACCACATGCTCCAGCACGGCGGCCATCGACGGGTTCTGCAGCTTGGCAAGTTCCGGTTGAGTCATGATGCCCAGGGACAGCACGTTCACCAGCATCAGGAACAGCAGCACGGTGATAAACCCAATCACGGTGGCCTTGCCGACGTCGGAGCGTTTTTCGGCACGGGCCGAGAAGATGCTCGCGCCTTCGATGCCGATGAACACCCAGACGGTGACCAGCATCATGTTGCGCACCTGGTTCATCACGCTGCCCAGGTCCGGGTTTTTCACGCCCCAGATGTCAGCGGTGAAGATGTCCAGCTTGAACGCGAAGACCGCAATCAACACGAACAGCACCAGCGGCACCACTTTGGCGACGGTGGTCACCAGGTTGATGAATGCGGCTTCCTTGATCCCGCGCAGTACCAGGAAGTGCACGGCCCACAGCAGCACCGACGCGCCGATCACCGCCGCTGCCGTGTTGCCTTCGCCGAAGATGGGAAAGAAGTAACCGAGGGTGCTGAACAACAGCACGAAGTAGCCGACGTTGCCCAGCCAGGCACTGATCCAGTAACCCCAGGCAGACGAGAAACCCATGTAGTCGCCAAACCCGGCCTTGGCGTAGGCATACACCCCGCCGTCGAGGTTGGGCTTGCGATTGGCCAGGGTTTGAAATACGAAGGCCAGGGTCAACATGCCCACGGCGGTAATCACCCAACCAATCAGTACGGCGCCGACATCGGCGCTGGCCGCCATGTTTTGCGGCAGTGAGAAGATCCCGCCGCCAATCATTGAACCCACGACAAGTGCAACCAGTGCGCCAAGCCTTAGTTTTCCGGGAGATTCAGACATCGCGTGACTCCAATGCAGGAGAAGAGAGACCACAGAATAAATCTGTGCGCTAACCAAATAGCTGACTCAGATCACTTCATTGGTACATTTCATTGTGAATGAATGGCTTATGATGGAAAGTACGGGCGCTAAAGTGCCACGGAGAGGCGCTTCACAGAGCGTTTTTCCATTTCAAACAACAGGTTCTTTCATTGCCATGGACGTTTGAAGCTAGTCCTTTTTTTCAGATATGCAAACTTTTAGAAAGTGGCTAGCCAAATACCGCGCAGCACAGAAAGTTCAATGTTTATTTAAATTATAAATTTATTTAAACGTTATTTACCGTCATGCATTTAAGTTATGAGACGTTCCGGTTTATTCGCTATAGCTAATAAACGTTGATAGTTGTACATAAATTAGTTGAGTGCACAGCTGTTGCCTCAAGAGCCGTTTTTTATTCAGGAATATCCATGTCCCAACCGGCAGAAAAACTTCGACTTAACGCCTTGATCGCTCTGGTAGTGGGCTCGATGATCGGCGGCGGGATTTTCTCGTTGCCACAGAACATGGCGGCGCGGGCTGAAGTGGGCGCGGTGTTGATCGGCTGGGGAGTTACCGCCGTGGGCATGCTGACACTGGCCTTCGTGTTCCAGACCTTGGCCAATCGTCAACCGCATCTGGATTCCGGGGTGTATGCCTACGCCAAGGCCGGGTTTGGCGACTACATGGGTTTCTCGTCCGCCTGGGGTTACTGGATCAGCGCCTGGATGGGCAACGTCGGTTACTTCGTGTTGCTATTCAGCACCCTTGGTTACTTTTTTCCGGTGTTCGGCCAGGGCAATACGCCGGTGGCCATCGGCTGCGCGTCGGTATTGCTGTGGGCCGTGCATTTTCTGGTGATGCGCGGGATCAAGGAGGCGGCGTTCATCAATCAGATCACCACCGTGGCCAAGATCGTGCCGTTGGTGATGTTTATCGTGATTGCCGCCGTGGCGTTCAAGGCCGACATTTTTACCCGTGACATCTGGGGCCTGAGCAATCGGAACTTCGGCGGCGTGGTGGACCAGGTGCGCAACATGATGCTGGTCACGGTGTTTGTGTTTATCGGCATCGAGGGCGCCAGCGTCTACTCGGCGCGGGCCGAGAAACGCTCGGACGTTGGCCGGGCCACAGTGATCGGGTTTCTTGGGGTGTTGGCGCTGCTGGTGCTGGTCAACCTGCTGTCGCTGGGGATCATGAGCCAACCGGAACTTGCCAGCCTGCAAAACCCGTCCCTGGCTGGCGTGCTGGAGCATATCGTTGGCCCGTGGGGCGCGTTGTTGATCAGCATCGGCCTGGTGGTTTCGCTGCTGGGGGCGCTGCTGTCGTGGGCCTTGCTCTGCGCCGAAATCCTCTACGCCACTGCCCATGACAAGACGATGCCGACGTTCCTGAAAAAGGAAAACGCCAATCAGGTGCCCGTTAATGCACTGTGGTTGACCAATGTGATGATCCAGCTGTTTCTGGTGATCACGCTGTTTTCGGAAAGTACCTACACCAGCCTGATTTACCTGGCATCGTCGATGATCCTGGTGCCCTACTTGTGGTCGGCGGCCTATGCGGTTTTATTGAGCTGGCGTGGTCACACCTACGACGGTGCCCACGGCGAGCGCATGAAGGACTTGCTGATCAGCCTGATCGCCCTGGCTTACGCGGTGTGGCTGCTTTACGCCGGCGGTGTGAAGTACTTGCTGCTGTCGGCGCTGTTGTACGCACCCGGGGTGATTCTGTTTGCCCTGGCCAAGCGGGAGCAGGGCCAGCCCTTGTTTACGCACCTGGAAAAAGGCATTTTCGCCTGCGTGATCGCCGGGGCGAGCCTGGCGGCGTATGGGTTATACAGCGGGGTATTGTCGTTGTGAAGATTCCTGTGGTGAGCGGGCTTGCCCCGCGCTGGGCTGCGAAACAGCCCTAAAACCTGTCACTTCGGTCTGTCTGAAGGAAAACTGCTGCCTTATTGGGGCCGCTTCGCGGCCCAGCGCGGGGCAAGCCCGCTCACCACAAAAGCCGTTTCACTATCAGAAATTACCAAGTCACCACTTCGCGCGATGTGAGCCTAATTCACCTGCTGGCAAATCCCATTGCAACGGTGTCCCGCTGATGGTCACCGGGGGCAGCAATCGATGGGCCGGGCCCCAGGCCGTTTGTTCCACTACCAGGCCTTGATCGCCCGCTTCTTCGGCCCGCAGTGGTGGTTGTTCCGGGACTTGTCCCGCGTCTACCAATAGTTTCGCCGTGCGCGCCAGTGACAGCTGCGCCGAGCCGCCGCGTCCGGATTTCAATCGTTCACTCAATGCCTGGATCGCACTGGCCGCCATCAAATACCCGGTGGCGTGGTCCAGCGCCTGCAACGGCAGCGGCACCGGCTTGTCGGCCTTTTTCCACTGCCGGCCAGCCTCGGCAATCCCGGTGCTCATTTGCACCAGGCTGTCGAAACCCCGGCGATTGCGCCACGGCCCGCTCCAGCCGTAAGCATTGAGGCTGGCGTCGATCAGGCCCGGGGCGATGGCTTGCAGTGCGTCCTCACCGTAGCCCAGTTGCTCCAGCGCGTCGGCGCGGTAGCCGTGCAGCAGAATGTCGGTGTCTTTGAGCAGGGCTTCGAAGATCTGCCGGTCATCGGCGTTTTTCAGGTCCAGGCGGGCGCAGCGTTTGCCCAGGGTCATTTCAGGCACCACGCCGGGTTCGTTCCAGTTAGGGGAGTCGATGCGCAGTACGTCGGCGCCAAGGCCTGCGAGAAAACGACTGGCTGTGGGGCCGGCCAACACGCGGGTCAGGTCCAGCACCTTGATTCCCGCCAGTGGCCTTGCCACCGAGCCCAGCCAGGGTTTGTCACTGAGGGCTGCAAAGGTCTGGCGATGGACCAGCGGTTCCTGATTGACCGCCAGACCTTGAGGATGACCTTGCCAGTCTTGCCACGAACGCATCTGCGCTGCACAACCGTTCGCCTCGACAATCGCCTGTTCCAGCTCGGCAGCGTTCCATTGGGCAACCTTCACCGCCATCGCATCACGGTCAGCAACCTGCCCGAGTACGCGCTCGGCGGCGGCCCGATGGTGCGGCGCATTGGTGTGCAGGCGAATCCAGCCATCGGCGCAGGCGTAGTCGCCGGCAATCGGGTCCCACAGCGGTGGTGGGGTCCAGCCATCGGGGCGCAGGGATGAGGAGAACCAGAATGAGGCGAGGCGCCGGTCGACGGTCACCGAGGGCAAGCGCCCGGTTTGCTGCAACAGCAACTGGGCAATCGCCTGGCCCGCTGCGCCGATGCTGGCGCTGGCCAGTTCGGTGACGGCAAAGGTCGAGGGCAGGGCGCCGGCCTCGGTGAAGGCCAGCGCAGTGACGGGTAAGTCGAGTGCTGCCTGGATGGGAGTGAGCAGATCAGTCATCAAAGGCCCTCCTTATGAGAAGGACCATCATAGAAGATCATCAGGGTTGAATGACAACCCCAGGCACCAGTGGCAAATCCACGCTGGCGATAAAACCACCGCCTTGATGATTGGCCAGGATCAGGCTGCCGCCATGGCGCTCCGCCGCGCGCCGGGCGATGGCCAGGCCCAGGCCGTGGCCTTGTGCGGTTTGCCCTGGGGCCCTGTAAAACGGCTCGCCGAGTTGGCTCAGGTGTTCGGCATCAACGCCGGGGCCGTGGTCGCGCACGCTGATCACAATGCGTTCGCCCTGGCGCTTGGCGTCCATTTCAATCGGCCGGCCCGGTGGGTTGAAGCGCTGGGCGTTGCGCAGCAGGTTGTCCACGGCGCGTTCGATCATGGTCGGCCAGCCCTTGAGTTGCAGCCCAGCCTCGGCATCGAGCTGCACGGGTTGGTCCGGTGCGCCGAGCAAGGCGTCTTTTTGCAGGGTCCTGAGCAGCAAGTTGAGGTCAACGTCTTCGGCGCTGGCGTTGTCGGCGTCCACCCGGGCGAGTACCAGGATTTCGCTGATCAGCGCTTCCAGGCGGTCGCATTCACGGGTCAGGCGTGGCCAGAGTTTCTCCCGTGCCTCGGGCGTGGCGCGTTCTGCCAGGGCCAGGGCGATTCGCAGGCGGGCCAGGGGCGATCGCAGTTCGTGGGACACGTCCCGCAGCAATTGGCGCTGGCTGCCGATCAGGCTTTGCAGGCGGGCGCCCATGCGGTTGAAGTCGGTGGCGAGTACGCCGAACTCGTCGCGACGGTTGGCCAGCCGCGCCAGGCTGTTTTGCTGATAGGTGGTCTGGCCCAGGTCATGCACCGCGCCGCGCAGACGGCTGAGCGGGCGGGTGATGGACAGCGTCACCAGCAAGCTGAACAGGGTCAGCACCACCAGCGCAATCGCCAGGGCACTTAACGGCCAGAGCAGGCTGTTGCGGTGCCAGGCGTCCAGCTCCGGGTGAGGGATGCGGTAGATCAGCAGGTAGGTGTCGCCGGTTTTTTCGCTGGTGTACTCGGCGGTCAGGCGCCGCCAGGGCAGATGGCGGTCCTGGCTGTCTTTTTGTCGGGCCTCGAGGGCGGCAGCGCGGCGCGGGAAGGTGCCTTGCACGACGGGCTCGCCGCTTTCGTTAAGCACTTGCACGTCGATGTGGTACTGGCGCTTGCGCTGCTGCAGCAACTCTTGAGCGGCGTCCTCGCCTTTGGCCTCATAGAGCTGCGTCCATTCCTGCGCGAGGTTATTAAGCCCGGGGTGGCGGCTGAGAATCCAGGCGTCCTGGTTGAGCATGTGCCCAAGCAGGATCGACAACCCGGCAACCAGGGCGATGGCCAGCCAGAAGCTGGCAAGGACGCGCCAGAACAATGAACGCACAAGAAACCCTCAAACAGGAAAAGCCCAGCGGCGGTAGCCACTGGGCTGTGGGAGTGAAGCTAGGTCATTATTGCGCTTTTTGCGGCTGCTGGGCTTTCCAGGCCTGGAATTCCTTCCACTCGGCGCGGCGCTCGGCTTGTTTCTTCACGATCTCGTCGAATTTCTTCTGTTGATCGGGTTTCAGCACGGCACGGATATCAGCCTGGGTTTTCTGTTTGCCGGCAGCCATTTCGTCCTGCATGGCTTTCTGGTCAGCGGCCGGGAGTTTATCCAGGTACTTCTTGACCAGCTCTTTGCGAGCGTGCCATTGCTGGCCCATCAATTTGCCGATCTGCTGGCGTTGTTCGTGGGTCAGATCAAGCTGGCTGAAAGGCCCACCTTTGCCCCGCATGCCGTGTTCACCGCCGTGGCCTGGGCCGCCCATCATGTGGCCTTCAGGGCCGCCCATCGGGCCTGGGCCTTCTGGCATTGCCGCCATGGCAACGGTGGGCAGGGCAGCAGCGAACATCAGAGCGATAAGGGTCTTGCGCATGGTGATTCTCCTGTCTCTATTCCGGTGAGTCCGGATGTGAGTAGATTACCCAGATCAAGGTCAGCGGCAGTCAGGGGAGGGTAAAGCTTGGGTAAAGAGGATTTTGGGCGGGGCTGACAAAACTATTGAGGCAGAGAAGGTCATCTGTGGGAGCTGTCGAGCCTTGGCGAGGCTGCGATGCAGGCGCCGAGGTCTATCCGTTGCACCGAGGTGATGCCATCGCAGCCTCGCCAAGGCTCGACAGCTCCCACAGAGAATCGGGGTTGCGCTTAGAGACTGTAGTAATAGCCGCGGCTACGCAGCGCCACGATCCGTGGCCGGCCATCGGGGTGCGGGCCGATCTTCTTGCGCAGGTTGCTCACGTGCATGTCCAGGCTGCGGTCATACAGGGTCAGCTTGCGGCCCAGGGCGATTTGCGCCAGTTCCTGCTTGTCCAGCGGCTCGCCCGGCTGGCGCAACAAGGCTTCCAGCAGGCGGCTTTCGGAAACGGTCAGGGCAAATTCCTGTTCATCGATAGTGACCACGCCACGCACCGGGCTGAAGCACAGGTCACCCAGCTCCAGCTGGGTGGACACGGCGGCCGGGTGGCTGCGGCGCAGCACGGCGCGCAGGCGGGCGGTCAGTTCGCGAGGGTCGCAGGGCTTGGCCAGGTAATCGTCGGCGCCCAGTTCCAGGCCGAGAATCCGGTCCAGCGGTTCGCCGCGGGCCGAGAGCATCAGCACTGGCAGCTCCGGGTGGTCGCTGCGCAATTGCTTGAGCAGCTCAAGGCCGCTGCCGTCGGGCAGCATCACGTCGAGCACCACCGCCGCCGGGGCGGCTTCGGCCAATGCCTTGCGTGCGCTCAAGCCGTCATGGCAGGCGCGCACCTGGAAACCTTCCTGGCTCAACCAACTGGTCAGCAGCTCACAGAGCTCCTGGTCATCATCTATCAGTAACAGCTCGCTCATGACTCACTCAATTTAGCCATTGTCGACGGCGCCGGTGCCCGCCACTGGCGAAGATCCCGCACAGCAGGGCGATCAGCGCCACTGCCCCGCCGGTCACGAACCATTGCTGTTGTTCGGTCAGCCAGCGTGGCAAGGCACCGCCCTGTGCTTCTTTGAGTTGCTGGGCCAGGCGTTGGTTCTCCTGGCGCAGTTTACTCAATTGGGTACTTTCCCGGGTGGCGTCAGCACTTTGCAATTGCTTGCTCAGTTCATCGCGCTGGCGTTCGCTTTCTTTCAAACGTTGCTGCAAATCGGTGATCTGGCTGCCGGCACTCAAGGACAGGGGCGTAGAACTGCCGGTGTTCGAGGTTTCTTCAGCGTGGGCCGTAGCCCCGATCATTAACACTGCCAACAGACACAACTGACGTAAGCGCATCGGAACTCCTGATTCCACACGAATATTCAGAACGTTGTCGGCAGGTTACCGGGAATAATGAGCGTTTAGGAGTGCGCTGAAGCCAATTGGTTCAGCGCGCAACGAATCAAGGCAGGACTTGCTTGAACGGTTTGACCAGTACATGAGCGTAAACACCGGCTGCCACATACGGATCAGCGTCGGCCCAGGCTTGTGCAGCCACCAGGGACGCGAACTCGGCGATGATCAGGCTACCGGTGAAACCGGCGTCTCCCGGGTCGTTGCTGTCTACCGCCGGATGCGGGCCGGCCAATACGAGGCGGCCTTCAGCTTGCAGCTGCTTCAAGCGCTCAACGTGGGCTGGACGCACGCCGAGGCGTTTTTCCAGCGAGTTGGCGACGTCGGTGGAAATGATTGCGTAGAGCATGTCAGTCCTCGGTTTTCGGCGTGGTAGGGTCGGTGTCATGCAGGTGGCGCGACAGGTAGATACCCTGGCCGACCAGGAACAGCACGGTCATGCCCAGGCTGCCGAACACCTTGAAGTCTACCCAGTAGCTCTGGAAGGTAAAGGCAACGAACAGGTTGGCGGCGCCGCAGAACACGAAAAACACGATCCAGGCGATGTTCAGTCGCACCCAGATTGGGTCCGGCAAGCTCAGCGCGTGGCCCATGATCCGCTTGATCAGCAGGCGGTCACCGATGAAGTGGCTGCCGATAAAGGCCAGGGCGAACAGCCAGTTGACCACCGGGGCTTTCCATTTAAGGAAGGTTTCGCTGTGGAAGGCCAGGGTCAGGCTGCCGAAGACGAGGCAGGCGATCAGGGTCAGCCATTGGCTTTTTTCCAGCTTGCGCTGGGAGATGAAGATAGCGCCGTAGACCACCACCGAGCTGATGATCAGTACCGCCGTGGCACTGTAGATGCCACCGACTGTCAGCTCGTGGCCGGCAATATCGATAACGCGAGGGTCGATTTTGTAAACGATGAAAAACAGCAACAGCGGGATGAAGTCGATGAATTGTTTCACAGTAAGAGCCAGAAGCTGGATGTGGCGGCATAATAACAAACATCCTTGGTAGCGAAAGCGCCAGCTGACTTGAGGTTACACACTCCCGTGAATGTTGATTTGCACTGCCATAGCACAGCCTCCGACGGCGCCCTGGCGCCCGCGGTCCTGGTTGCGCGTGCGTTTGAAAAAGGCGTGCGAGTCCTGTCGTTGACCGACCACGACACCCTCGAAGGCCTGGCAGAGGCTCGCGAAACCGCGACGGCGTTGGGCATGCAACTGGTCAACGGGGTTGAATTGTCCTGCACCTGGGGCGGAGCAACCATTCACGTATTGGGCTACGGTTTTGACGTAAACGCGCCGCCGCTGGTGGAGGCCATCGCCAAATTGCACGATGGCCGCTGGCTGCGGTCCGAAGAAATAAGCCGCAAACTGGCCCTCAAGGGCATGCCCAACGGCCTGGAAGGCGCCCGTGCCATCCAGCAGGAACTGGGCGACAGCGGCAACGCCCCGGCCCGTCCGCACTTTGCCGACTGGATGGTGCGCGAAGGTTTTGTAAAGGATCGCGCCGAAGCGTTCCGCAAATGGTTGGGCGCCGGCAAGCTGGGGGACGTCAAGCAACACTGGCCGACCCTGGAAGACACCGTTGGCACCCTGCGGGCAGCGGGCGCGTGGGTCAGCCTGGCGCATCCCTGGCATTACGATTTCACCCGCAGCAAGCGCCGCAAGCTGATTGGCGACTATATTGGAGCGGGCGGCCACGCAATCGAGGTCGTAAACGGGCATCAACCCGCCGAACAGGTCGGCAGCCTGGCGATTCTTGCCCGCGAATTTGGTCTGCTGGTCAGCGCCGGCAGTGATTTTCATGGCCCTGGCGGCTGGTCCGAGATTGGCGAGTACCGCGCCGTTCCGGAAGATTTGCCGCCCCTTTGGTGTCGCTTCAAACATGACCCCATTATTGCCCCCGTCTGAACAGGTAGAACACGTGAGTCAATTCTTCCAGATTCATCCGGAAAACCCGCAAGCGCGCCTGATCAAACAGGCCGTGGAGATCATCCGTGCCGGTGGCGTGGTGATCTACCCCACAGATTCCTCCTACGCGATCGGTTGCCAGATCGGCGACAAGAATGCGGTCGAGCGCGTAAGACGCCTGCGTGACCTGGACAAGAACCACAACTTCGCACTGATTTGCAGCGACCTGTCCCAACTGGGGCTGTTCGCCAAGGTCGACACCGGCACCTTCCGCCTGCTCAAGGCCCACACGCCGGGGCCTTACACCTTCATCCTCAACGCTACTCGCGAAGTGCCGCGCCTGCTGCTGCACCCGAAGAAGCGCACCATCGGCCTGCGCGTGCCGGAGCATCCGATTGCCCTGGCGCTGCTGGAGGAACTCGGTGAGCCATTGATGAGCGTGTCGCTGATTCTGCCGGGTGAAACCGAGCCGTTGTACGACCCTTACGAAATGCGCCGCCTGCTGGAAAAACACGTCGACCTGATCATCGACGGCGGCTACGGCGGCAACAAGGCCTCCACCGTGATCAACCTGGCTGATGGCGAGCCGGAAGTGGTGCGCGTGGGTTGTGGCGACCCGGCACCGTTCATGGTCGAGGCCTGAATGTCGGCCGTCGAAACCGTCGACAGCCAGGCGGGCGCCCAGCAGGAACTGCCATTTGCCATGGTCTACGGCCAGGCCGTCATGGAAATGCCGCTGGACCTGTACATCCCGCCGGACGCCCTGGAAGTCTTCCTCGAAGCCTTCGAAGGCCCGCTGGATTTGCTGCTGTACCTGATCCGCAAACAGAACATCAACATCCTCGACATCCCCGTGGCGGAAATCACCCGCCAGTACATGGGCTATGTCGAGTTGATGCAGACGGTGCGCCTGGAACTGGCCGCCGAGTACCTGGTGATGGCCGCGATGCTCGCGGAGATCAAGTCGCGCATGCTGCTGCCGCGCTCGGAAACCATCGAGGCAGAAGAGGACGACCCACGCGCCGAACTGATCCGCCGTCTGCAGGAATACGAGCGCTTCAAGGCCGCTGCCGAAGGCATCGATGGCCTCAGCCGGGTGGGCCGCGACGTAGTGGTGCCCAAGCTCGACGCCCCGGAAGCCCGGGCGCGCAAGCTGTTGCCGGATGTAAGCCTGGAAGAATTGCTGATGTCCATGGCCGAAGTCCTGCGCCGTGGCGACATGTTTGAAAGCCACCAGGTCAGCCGCGAGGCCCTGTCCACCCGCGAGCGCATGAGTGATGTACTGGACCGCCTCAAGGGCGGCGGGTTTGTGCCGTTCGTAGCGCTGTTTACCAAAGAAGAAGGGCGCCTGGGGGTGGTGGTGACCTTTATGGCGATCCTTGAACTGGTCAAGGAGTCGTTGGTCGAGCTGGTCCAGAATGAGCCTTTTGCGGCTATCCACGTGCGGGCGCGAGCCGAATAAAGAGCTGAATCGATGAATTTGACTGAACCCCGCGAACTGGCCCCGCTGTTGGAGGCCTTTCTTCTGGCCTCGGGCAAGCCGCAATCGTTGGAACGCCTGTTCGAACTGTTTGAAGAAGCCGAGCGCCCTGAGCCGCCGGTGTTCAAGAAGGCCCTGGAGATTCTGCGCAAGTCCTGCGACGGCCGTGCCTTTGAGCTGCGGGAAGTGGCTTCCGGGTATCGCCTGCAAATTCGTGAAAAGTTCTCGCCGTGGGTCGGCCGCCTGTGGGAAGAGCGCCCGCAGCGCTATTCCCGGGCGATGCTGGAAACCATGGCGCTGATTGCCTATCGCCAGCCGATCACTCGGGGCGAGATCGAAGACGTGCGCGGCGTGGCGGTCAACAGCCATATCGTCAAGACGTTGCTGGAGCGTGAGTGGATTCGCATCGTTGGCTACCGTGATGTGCCCGGCAAGCCAGCGATGTTTGCCACCACCAAGGTGTTCCTCGACCATTTCAACCTGAAAAACCTCGACGACTTGCCGCCGTTGGCCGAGTTGCGGGAGATGGAGCCGGACCCGGTACTGGACTTCGACGATGCCCCGGTGCCCGCCGGTTTGCAGGAGTTGGCCGACGCCAGCGCCGAGCCGGAAGAGCCGAAGGACGAAACCAGTTTCCATACGTTGTTGCTGGAACTGGACGACATGGAGCAGGGCATAAAGACCGACTTCGACGATTTGCTGCGTGATGGCGTGGTCAGCGATGGGGAGCCGGAGCCCGTGCTGCAACTGAACGATGAGGTTGAGCTGCCAGTCGACGTTGAATCCGAGCCCGAAGAAGACATCCTGGGCATCGCCCAAGCCCGTGCAAAACTCCTGGCCGCCGTCGCGGCGCTCGAACAACCGCCGCTGAGCGACGAAGAAGACGAAGCCCGGGCCATGGCCGAAGCCATCGAAAACGAGCGACGGTTGCTGGACGACTGATCGTTCCCACGCTCTGCGTGGGAATGCCGCCTTGGACGCTCTGCGTCCGCTTGTGACGCGGAGCGTCACGGGATGCATTACCACGCGGAGCGTGGGAACGAGATGAAACGAGCGCCGCGAATTCGAAGACTAGCGCGGTGCCCTGTAGGAGCGAGCTTGCTCGCGAAGGTCGTGAACGATAACGCGGGAAATCAGATGCCCAACGGCGCCCTCAGGTTTTTCGCGAGCAAGCTCGCTCCTACATAAAGGCACCACTGGTCGGCGCAATGCCGCGTGAGCCCCGACTTATCGACTAGTCTTTGATGCGCAACGCGCGCCTTACGCGTATGATTCGCGACCCTTTGGCGATGCGTTCGCCAAAAGCCCAGCTTTTACTATCTTCAGGCCAAGCCTGAATCGACACACCGGGAGGTGCTTAAGATGAGTGACCAAGACCAGAACGACAGCCAGGAAATCGGCCCCGCAGGCGAAAAACTGCAGAAAGTCCTCGCCCGTATCGGCGTAGGTTCGCGCCGCGACGTAGAAGCCTGGATCACCCAGAAGCGCATCAAGGTCAACGGCGTTGAAGCCACCCTTGGCCAGCGCGTCGACCTGCACGACGCCATCACCATTGATGGCAAGGTCATCAAGCGTGAAGAGGCCGCCGAATCGGTGCGCCGCGTCATCATGTACAACAAGCCCGATGGCGAAATCTGCACCCGTGACGACCCGGAAGGCCGTCCAACCGTATTCGACAAGATGCCACGCCCTAAAGAAGGCCGCTGGATCAACATCGGTCGTCTCGACATCAACACCACCGGCTTGCTGATGTTCACCACCGACGGTGAACTGGCCAACCGCCTGATGCACCCTTCCTACGAGATGGACCGTGAATACGCGGTACGTGTGCGTGGCGAAGTTGATGACGAAATGATCGAGCGCCTCAAGGCTGGCGTCGTGCTGGAAGACGGCCCGGCCAAGTTCACCGACATCAAGCAGGCTCCGGGCGGCGAAGGCTTCAACCATTGGTACCACTGCGTGGTGATGGAAGGCCGTAACCGTGAAGTGCGTCGCCTGTGGGAATCCCAGGGCCTGGTGGTCAGCCGCCTGAAGCGCGTGCGTTTCGGCCCGGTGTTCCTCAACTCCGACCTGCCGATGGGCCGCTGGCGCGAAATGAGCCAGTTCGAAGTCGACATCCTGAGTGCTGAAGTCGGCCTGACGCCGGTAGCCATGCCGCAGATGAACGCCAAGAGCAAAGACAAGCTTGAGCGTATGCAGCGTAAATCGTCGCGCCCGGTGGCACGTACCGACCGTGTTGCCCGCACCCTGCGCCCTGCGCTGGATGCACCGGCCACTGGCGGTCGTATCTCCCGCGAGCCGCACATCGAAGGCGAGCGTCGTCCTTCGGCACCGGCCCGTCAGGACGGCGAACGTGCTCCGCGCGCCCCGCGCCCAGCCGGTCGTGGTGGTGATTCCCCTGCGGGCGGTCGCGGTAACCGTGGCGAGTCTGGCCGTGGTGCTCCGGCTACCGGCCGTGCCGACGACAACGCCAGTACCAAACGCCCAGCCAAGCCAGCGCCGAAAAAGCGCCCAGGCTTGAAACTGGTCGATGACGCGCCATCGGGCAAGCGTCGTGGTGCACCGGCCGGTTCCGGCCAGCGTCCAGGTTTTGGACGCAAGAAGCCGCAGTGATTCGTTAAGCACTGCACAAAAAAACGCCAACCCTCGGGTTGGCGTTTTTTTTGGTCTGGATTTGGAATGTGTTCTATAAAGCAAAGCAGGTCCATTGTGGGAGCGGGCTTGCTCGCGAATGCGGTGTGTCAGTTGATACATCTGGTGACTGAC
>NZ_NIXO01000082.1 GCF_002204795.1 Pseudomonas sp. K2I15 | reverse complement strand
GCGGTGTATCGGCCACTCATGAGCTGACTGACACGCCGCTTTCGCGAGCAAGCCCGCTCCCACATTTTGATCTTCACCAACTTCAGAATGCACAAAGGCCACCCGAAGGTGGCCTTTGTGTGGTGAAGCGTCAGCTAAGCGTGAGGCTTACTTGACAGCCCAACCGGTCAGCTCGGCCAAAGCCTTGCCGATGTCTGCCAGCGAACGCACGGTTTTAACGCCTGCGTCTTCCAGGGCAGCAAACTTCTCGTCTGCAGTACCCTTGCCGCCAGAGATGATTGCGCCAGCATGGCCCATGCGCTTGCCAGCAGGGGCAGTCACACCAGCGATGTAGGAAACAACTGGCTTGGTCACGTGTGCCTTGATGTAGGCAGCCGCTTCTTCTTCAGCCGAACCGCCGATCTCACCGATCATCACGATCGCTTCGGTCTTCGGGTCTTCCTGGAACAGTTTCAGGATATCGATGAAGTTCGAACCTGGGATCGGGTCACCGCCGATGCCGACGCAAGTCGACTGACCGAAACCGGCGTCAGTAGTTTGCTTGACAGCTTCGTAGGTCAGGGTGCCGGAACGGGAAACGATACCAACTTTGCCTGGCAAGTGAATGTGACCTGGCATGATGCCGATCTTGCATTCGCCTGGGGTGATCACGCCTGGGCAGTTAGGGCCGATCAGGGTAACACCCAGCTCGTCGCACTTGACCTTGGCATCCAGCATATCCAGGGTAGGAATGCCTTCGGTGATGCAAACGATCAGCTTGATGCCGCCGAATGCTGCTTCCAGGATGGAGTCCTTGCAGAAAGGAGCTGGAACGTAGATCACGCTGGCGGTGGCGCCAGTGGTAGCTACAGCTTCTTTCACGGTGTTGAACACTGGGAGACCCAGGTGCTCGGTGCCGCCTTTACCAGGAGTAACGCCACCCACCATCTTGGTGCCGTATTCGATGGCTTGCTGGGTGTGGAAACTACCTTGCGAACCGGTAATACCCTGGCAGATAACCTTGGTGTCTTTATTGATCAGGACGCTCATTATTTGCCCTCCGCAGCTTTGACAACTTGTTGAGCAGCGTCGGTCAGGCTGGTAGCAGCGATGATGTTCAAACCGCTTTCTGCCAGTACTTTAGCGCCCAGTTCAGCGTTGTTACCTTCAAGGCGAACAACAACCGGGATTTTAACGCCAACTTCTTTCACTGCACCGATGATGCCTTCGGCAATCATGTCGCAACGAACGATGCCGCCGAAGATGTTGACCAATACTGCAGCGACGTTGGAGTCGGACAGGATGATCTTGAACGCTTCGGTAACGCGTTCTTTGGTGGCACCGCCGCCTACGTCGAGGAAGTTGGCTGGTTTGCCGCCATGCAGGTTGACGATGTCCATGGTACCCATGGCCAGGCCAGCACCGTTGACCATGCAACCGATGTTACCTTCCAGGGCTACGTAGTTCAGTTCGAACTTGGCAGCGTGCGCTTCGCGCGGATCGTCTTGCGACGGATCGTGGAAAGTCTTCAGCTTAGGCTGACGGTACATGGCGTTGGCGTCGATGTTGATCTTGGCGTCGAGGCAATGCAGATCGCCGTCAGCCTTGATCACCAGCGGGTTCACTTCCAGCAGGGCCAGATCGTGATCCTGGAACAGTTTGGCCAGACCTACGAAGATCTTGGCGAACTGGGCAACTTGTTTGCCTTCCAGACCCAACTGGAATGCCAGCTCGCGACCCTGGAATGGCTGAGCGCCAACCAGTGGATCGATAGTGGCTTTCAGAATTTTTTCTGGGGTTTCTTCAGCGATCTTCTCAATGTCCACGCCACCTTCGGTGGAGGCCATGAACACGATGCGACGGCTCGAACGGTCAACGACAGCGCCCAGGTACAGCTCTTTAGCGATATCAGTGCACGATTCAACCAGGATCTTGGTGACTGGCTGGCCATTGGCATCAGTCTGGTAAGTCACCAGACGCTTGCCCAGCCACTGCTGAGCGAAGGCTTTGGCGTCTTCTTTGCTGCGAACCAGCTTAACGCCGCCCGCTTTACCGCGACCACCAGCGTGAACCTGGGCTTTGACAACCCACTCGGTGCCGCCGATTTTGTCGCAAGCTTCTGCTGCTGCTTCCGGGGTGTCTACTGCGTAACCCTTGGATACTGGCAGGC
Source organism: Pseudomonas sp. K2I15 (assembly GCF_002204795.1). Taxonomy (GTDB): domain Bacteria; phylum Pseudomonadota; class Gammaproteobacteria; order Pseudomonadales; family Pseudomonadaceae; genus Aquipseudomonas. The sequence continues at coordinate 16,586 of NZ_NIXO01000082.1, read as the reverse complement.
CGTATTCAGCGAACAGCTGCTTACCCTGATACTCGTGAAGATTCATGCTTATTACCGTCTTCGTTAGGTACTGCGCATTCGGCGCTGCGCTCTTTATTGAGTGCCGCGCCACCTGTGACTGCTGCTTGCACAGTCAAACCACCAAAGGCCTTCACCCTGGGTGGTGAAACTGCGCAAGACTGCGTCCAGCGGATATTCCGCGGTGAGTCTTGCGCACAAGGCTCACGACGGGCAACCGCCGTGGTTTCTTATTATCTCGCTTAGCGCTTCTTCTTGTTGGCGATGTGGATGGCGCCGCCATTCACTGCCAACGCGGCTTCGTGCAGCGCTTCAGACAGGGTCGGATGGGAGAAAACCATCATGCCGATGTCTTCGGCGCTGGTGCCGAATTCCATACCGATTGCGCCTTGCTGAACCAGTTCTGCAGCGCTCGGGCCAATCACGTGGACGCCCAATACGCGGTCAGTCTTGGCATCAGCGATGACTTTGACAAAACCACCGGTGTCGTTGGCTGCCATGGCACGGCCAGAAGCGGCAAACGGGAAGGTGCCGACGTTAACTTCAACGCCTTCAGCTTTCAACTGCTGTTCGTTCTTACCAACCCATGCAATTTCCGGGTGGGTGTAGATAACCGACGGGATCAGGTCGTAGTTCATCTGGGTCTTGTGACCCTTGATGCGCTCGACAACCATGATGCCTTCTTCGGAAGCCTTGTGCGCCAGCATCATGCCGCGAACCACGTCGCCAATGGCGTAGACGCCCGGCACGGTGGTAGCGCAGTGATCGTCAACGTGGATGAAACCACGCTCGTCGATGTTCACGCCGCTGTCGGAAGCCAGCAGATCAGCGGTCACTGGACGGCGACCAACGGCTACGATCAGCTTGTCGAAAGTGATGGTCTTTTCGCCATCCTTGTCGGTGTAGGTCACGACTACTTCGTCGCCGTTAACCTTGGAACCGGTAACGCGAGCGCCCAGCTTGATGTCCAGACCTTGTTTGGTCAGGGTTTTCAGCGCTTCTTTGGACACTGCGGTGTCGGCAGCCAGCAGGAATGTGTCCAGGGCTTCCAGCACGGTCACTTCGGAACCCAGGCGGGACCAGACCGAACCCAGTTCCAGGCCGATCACGCCAGCGCCGATCACGCCCAGACGTTTTGGAACCGATTGGAATTCCAGGGCGCCGGTCGAATCAACGATCACGTTCTGGTCAACTGGTGCCGGCGGAATGTCGATTGGACGCGAGCCTGGGGCCAGGATCACGTTCTCGGCTTCGATGATTTCGGTCGAACCGTCAGGCTTGGTGATTTCAACTTTCTTGCCGGCCAGCAGTTTGCCGTGGCCTTGCAGGGAAGTAACGCCGTTAGCCTTGAACAGGGTAGCAACGCCGGAGGTCAGGCCTTTAACGATGTTGGCCTTGCGGCCGACCATTGCTGGCACGTCCATGGTCACGCCAGCGTGGTTGATGCCGTGGATGGCAAAACCGCTTTGCGCTTCGTGGAATTTCCAGGAGCTGTCCAGCAGCGCCTTGGAAGGAATGCAACCCACGTTAAGGCAAGTACCGCCCAACGCCAGTTTGCCTTCCTTGTCGGTGTATTTTTCGATGCAAGCAGTCGAGAGGCCCAGTTGCGCGGCCTTGATGGCGGCAACGTAGCCACCAGGGCCCGCACCAATCACTACAACGTCAAATTTCTGCGACATGAAAAAAAATCCTCTTTAGCTAAAAGCTTCAAGCCGTGAGCCGCACTTCGGCCTGCCTTGCGGCAGACCGGGTGGTGGGGCTCACCGCCGCTTTATCAGATATCCAGCAGCAGACGAGCCGGGTCTTCCAGCAGGTTCTTGATGGTCACCAGGAAAGTCACGGCTTCTTTACCATCGATCAGGCGGTGATCGTACGACAGCGCCAGGTACATCATCGGGCGGATAACCACTTGGCCGTTGATCGCCATAGGACGCTGCAGAATGTTGTGCATGCCCAGGATCGCAGCTTGTGGCGGGTTGACGATCGGAGTCGACATCATCGAACCGAAAGTACCACCGTTAGTGATGGTGAAGGTACCACCGGTCATCTCGTCGATGGTCAGTTTGCCGTCACGGGCTTTCTTGCCGAAGTTGGCGATGCCGCCTTCGATTTCAGCCAGGCTCATCAGTTCGGCGTTACGCAGAACCGGTACCACCAGGCCACGGTCGCTGGACACGGCAACGCCGACGTCAGCATAACCGTGGTAAACGATGTCGCTGCCGTCGATGGAAGCGTTGACTGCCGGGAAGCGTTTCAGCGCTTCGGTGGCCGCTTTCACGAAGAACGACATGAAGCCCAAACGTACGCCGTTGTGGCTCTTCTCAAAGAGATCCTTGTACTTCGAACGCAGCGCCATGACTTCAGTCATGTCGACTTCGTTGAAAGTGGTCAGCATCGCCATGTTCGACTGTGCTTCAACCAGGCGCTTGGCCACGGTGGCACGAACGCGGGTCATCGGTACGCGCTTCTCGGTGCGGTCGCCAGCGGCGAACACAGGAGCAGCGGCAGCCGGGGCAGCGGCAGCCGGGGCAGCAGCCTTGGCAGGTGCGGCAGCTGGAGCGTTTTTCTTGGCTTCAACTGCGCCAACCACGTCTTCCTTGGTCACACGGCCGTCTTTGCCGGTGCCTTTGATGGAAGCCAGGTTGATGCCGTTTTCTTCAGCCAGCTGACGCGCAGCCGGTGCAGCGATTGGATCTTCGCCGCCCGCAGCCGGTGCAGCAGCTGGAGCTGCGGCAGCCGCCGGAGCAGCAGCGGCTGGAGCAGGAGCAGCAGCACCGCCCTCTTCGATCGAGCCCAGCAGTTGGTTCGACAGAACGGTAGCGCCTTCTTCGGCAACGATTGCGCCCAGCACACCGTCAGCTTCAGCCAACACTTCGAGCACGACCTTGTCGGTTTCGATGTCGACGATCAGGTCATCACGCTTTACAGCGTCGCCTGGTTTCTTGTGCCAGGTGGCAACGGTGCCATCGGCAACCGATTCCGGGAATGACGGGGCTTTGATTTCGATAGCCATTATCTGTGGGTCCTTAAAATTCGGTTTCAGTCAGCGCGAAGGCGTTAAACAGTGAAAGCATCTTGCAGCAGTTTTTCCTGCTGCTCGGCGTGCATCGACGCATAACCACACGCAGGTGCAGCAGAAGCATCACGACCGGCGTACTCCAGGCCCAGGGCCTGTTTGTGGTTACCGATGCTGCGACGCAGATGATGCTGGCTGCTGTACCACGCGCCCTGGTTCATCGGTTCTTCCTGGCACCACACCGCGTGGGTGAGGTTGGTGTAAGGCGCGATGGCCTCCATCAGGTCGTCTTCCGGGAACGGGTAAAGCTGCTCGATCCGCACGATGGCGATGTCTTCGCGGCCCTCGCTACGGCGTTTTTCCAGCAAGTCGTAGTAGACCTTGCCGCTGCACAGGACCAGGCGAGTGACCTTGGCCGCATCCAGCGTGTCGATTTCTGGAATAACGGTCTGGAACGAACCATCAGCCAGATCTTCCAGCGTCGAGATGGCCAATTTATGACGCAACAACGATTTCGGCGTCAGCACTACCAGTGGCTTGCGCAGGGGACGGATCACCTGACGACGCAGCAAGTGGTAGATCTGGGCCGGGGTAGTCGGTACGCACACCTGGATGTTGTGCTCGGCGCACAGCTGCAGGTAACGCTCCAGGCGGGCCGAGGAGTGCTCCGGACCCTGACCTTCATAACCGTGTGGCAGCAGCATGGTCAGACCGCACAAACGGCCCCACTTGTGCTCACCGCTGGTGATGAACTGGTCGATAACCACCTGGGCACCGTTGGCGAAGTCGCCGAACTGGGCTTCCCAGATCACCAGCGCCTGAGGCGTGGTGGTCGAGTAACCGTATTCGAACGCCAGTACGGCCTCTTCGGACAGGAACGAATCGTACAAGTCGAAACGTGGCTGGCCTTCGTACAGGTTCTGCAACGGGATGTAGGTGCCCGCGTCTTTCTGGTTGTGCAACACAGCGTGACGGTGCGAGAACGTACCACGGCCGATGTCCTGGCCGGTCATGCGGATCGGGTGACCTTCGAACGCCAGGGTCGCGTACGCCATGGTTTCAGCGTAACCCCAGTTGATCGGCAGGCCGCCGGCTTGCATCTTTTGACGGTCTTCGTAGATCTTCGCAACCTGGCGCTGTACGACGAAGCCATCTGGAATTTCCAGCAGCTTGGCAGACAGTTCCTGCAGGGTTTTCAGATCGAACGAGGTGTCGTGACGCGCAGTCCAGGCGTGGCCCAGGTACGGACGCCAGTCAACGAAAAGCTCCTTGTTCGGCTCTTTAACCAGGCTTTTCACTACGTGCAGACCGTTGTCCAGCGCGTTGCGGTATTCATCGATCTTCGCCTGAACACGTGCATCGTCCACTACGCCGGCCTTGGTCAGGCTTTCGGCGTACAGCTCACGGGTAGTGCGCTGCTTGGTGATTTGCTGATACATCAACGGCTGGGTGCCGCTAGGCTCATCCGCTTCGTTGTGACCGCGACGACGGTAGCAGACCAGGTCGATGACCACGTCACGCTTGAACTGCATGCGGTAATCAATGGCCAGCTGGGTCACGAACAACACGGCTTCCGGATCATCACCATTCACATGGAGGATCGGCGCCTGGATCATCTTGGCAACGTCTGTCGCGTACTCGGTAGAGCGTGCGTCCAGCGGGTTGCTGATGGTGAAGCCCACCTGGTTGTTGATGACGATGTGAACGGTACCGCCCGTCTTGAAGCCGCGAGTCTGCGACATCTGGAAGGTTTCCAGTACCACGCCTTGACCGGCGAATGCCGCGTCACCGTGGATGGAAATCGGCAGGACCTTCTCACCGGTGGAATCGTTACGACGATCCTGGCGCGCACGTACCGACCCCTCGACCACTGGAGAAACGATTTCCAGGTGGGATGGGTTGAACGCCATGGCCAGGTGAACTTCACCGCCGGTGGTCATTACGTTGGACGAGAAGCCCTGGTGGTATTTAACGTCACCGGAACCCAGCTCAACCTTCTTCTTGCCTTCGAACTCGTCGAACAGCTCGCGCGGGTTCTTGCCGAAGGTGTTGACCAGCACGTTCAAACGGCCACGGTGGGCCATGCCGATCACGATTTCCTTGGTGCCGTAGGAACCGGAACGCTGGATCAGCTCGTCGAGCATCGGAATCAGGCTTTCGCCGCCTTCCAGGCCGAAACGCTTGGTGCCCGGGTATTTGGTACCCAGGTATTTTTCGAGGCCTTCCGCTGCGGTGACGCGTTCGAGCAAGTGGCTCTTGACGTCTGCAGACAGCACCGGGCGTCCACGCACGCCTTCAAGACGGTGCTGGAACCAGTGGCGCTGCTCGGAATCAGTGATGTGCGTAAATTCGGCACCGATGGTGCGGCAATATGTCTGCTGCAACGCTTCGTGAATTTCGCGTAGGCTCGCCTCCTCTTTGCCGATGAACAGGTCGCCGGCACGGAAGGTCGTATCAAGATCGGCATTGGTCAAGCCGTAATGATTGATCGACAGGTCTGCAGGTGCAGGACGCTGCCACAGCCCCAGCGGGTCAAGCTGGGCTGCCTGGTGGCCACGCATACGGTAGGCCTGGATCAGTCGCAGTACTTCAACTTGCTTCTTCTCGTGCTCACTGCTCACGCTCCCGGCGGAAACCGGTTGGGCGCGGCGCTGGTTCTTTGCCAGCAGCACGAACTGATCGCGAATTGTTGCGTGCGATACATCGGTGGCAGCGTTGCCGTCTGAAGACAACGTCTGAAATTTGGTGCGCCATTCTTCTGGCACAGCGTTAGGGTCGTGCAGGTAGAGCTCATAAAGCTCTTCCACATAGGCAGCGTTACCACCTGAAAGATAGCCGCTGTTCCACATGCGCTGCATCACGCTTTCTTGCATGCTTGGTCACCCTCGATTTGGGGACACCACCGGCGAAAACACCGAGTTTGCTTGCAAAAGGCCAAGTGCAGCGACCAAAACAAGCCACTTAGGATCACGCTGATAGTTCGGGTACCAACCCGAATGCCCCTGCTTGTCTCATTTCTTCAAAATAAGAGCCGCGGCTTTGTAAGTCGCTGCTCAAGTTAAAACTACGGCGCCGGTTGAAGCCTGCGCCGCAGCATCTACGGGCACAACGGTCCTGCTTTACTGCAACGTCAGTTACACGCCGCTTTGCAGCAGCATGCTACGTACGTGACCAATGGCCTTAGTCGGGTTCAGGCCTTTAGGACATACGTTGACGCAGTTCATGATCCCGCGGCAGCGGAATACGCTGAACGGGTCATCCAGCGAAGCCAGACGCTCGGCAGTCTTGGTATCACGGCTGTCTGCCAGGAAGCGGTACGCTTGCAGCAGGGCAGCTGGGCCCAGGAACTTGTCGGGGTTCCACCAGAAGGACGGGCAGGACGTCGAGCAGCAAGCGCAGAGGATGCACTCGTACAGACCGTCCAGCTTCTCGCGCTCTTCCGGGCTCTGAAGACGCTCGATGGCCGGAGCCGGAGTGTCGTTCAGCAGGAATGGCTTAACCTTTTCGTATTGCTTGTAGAAGATGCTCATATCGACGACCAGGTCACGGATAACCGGCAAACCTGGCAATGGACGAACGATCAGCTTGTTGCCTTTAACCACGGCAGACAGCGGCGTGATGCACGCCAGGCCGTTTTTGCCGTTGATGTTCATGCCGTCGGAGCCGCAGACACCTTCACGGCAAGAGCGACGATAGGAGAAACCTTCGTCCTGCTCTTTAACCAGGGCCAGCACGTCCAGCACCATCAGGTCTTTACCACCGGTATTGACCTGGAATTCCTGCATGAACGGCGCGGCGTCCTGATCAGGGTTGTAGCGATAAACACTGACTTTCAACATATCGGCCACCCTTAATAAGTCCGAATCATTGGTTCAAACGTAGGGACTGTTTTTGGCGAGAAGTTCACGGCACGTTTAGCTACGCGCTTGTCACCCGGGAAGTACAGGGTGTGGCACAGCCAGTTAACGTCGTCGCGTTCTTCGAAGTCTTCACGGGCGTGAGCGCCGCGGGACTCTTTGCGAACTTCTGCGGCGATGGCAGTTGCTTCAGCCACTTCCAGCAGGTTTTGCAGCTCAAGGGCTTCGATACGAGCGGTGTTGAACGCCTGGCTCTTATCGTTGATCTTGACGTTGGCGATGCGCTTGCGCAGGTCAGCCAACTGGGCGATACCCTTCTGCATGTATTCGCCGGTACGGAACACACCGAAGTAGTTCTGCATGCAGCTCTGCAGCTCTTTACGCAGGGAAGCGACGTCTTCGCCGTCGGTACGCGAGTTCAGGCCATCCAGGCGTGCCAGGGCAGCGTCGATGTCGGACTGGCGTGGACGAGCGTAATCAACGCCTTCCTTCAGGGTCTGCTCCAGGAACAGGCCGGCGGCGCGACCGAATACCACCAGGTCGAGCAGCGAGTTGCCGCCCAGGCGGTTGGCACCGTGAACCGATACGCAGGCCACTTCGCCTACCGCGAACAGACCAGGGATGATCTGGTCAACGCCGTCGGCGTCCTGGGTGATCGCCTGGCCATGAATGTTGGTGGCAACGCCGCCCATCATATAGTGGCAAGTTGGAACAACCGGGATCGGCGCAACAGCCGGGTCAACGTGGGCAAAGGTCTTGGACAGCTCCATGATGCCTGGCAGACGGCTGTGCAGAACTTCTTCACCGAGGTGATCGAGCTTCAGCATTACGTGGTCGCCATCAGGACCACAGCCGTTACCGGCGATGATCTCTTTAACCATGGAACGGGCTACAACGTCACGACCGGCAAGGTCTTTGGCGTTCGGAGCATAACGTTCCATGAAACGCTCGCCGTTCTTGTTGATCAGGTAACCACCTTCACCACGGCAACCTTCTGTAACCAGTACACCGGCGCCGGCGATACCGGTCGGGTGGAACTGCCACATTTCGATGTCTTGTACCGGGACGCCTGCACGCAGGGCCATGCCGATACCGTCACCGGTGTTGATCAGGGCGTTGGTAGTGGACGAGTAGATACGGCCTGCACCGCCGGTCGCCAATACGGTGGCGTTAGCCCGCACGTAAGAGGTTTCGCCAGTTTCGATGCAGATAACAATCATGCCTACAAAGGCACCGTCTTCGTTCTTCACCAGGTCGACGCCGTAGTATTCGTTGAGGAATACGGTGCCGGCCTTCAGGTTGGCCTGGTACAGGGTGTGCAACAGCGCGTGACCGGTACGGTCGGCTGCGGCGCAGGTACGAGCGGCCTGGCCACCCTTACCGAAATCTTTCGACTGGCCGCCGAACGGACGCTGGTAGATGCGACCCTGTTCGGTACGGGAGAACGGCAGACCCATGTGTTCCAGCTCGAAGACCGCTTCCGGGCCTACGGAGCACATGTATTCGATAGCGTCCTGGTCACCGATATAGTCGGAACCCTTGACGGTATCGTACATGTGCCAGCGCCAGTCATCGTTTGGATCGGCAGAGGCGATGGCGCACGTGATGCCACCCTGAGCCGAAACGGTGTGGGAGCGGGTCGGGAACACCTTGGTGATCACGGCAGTCTTGTGACCGCCCTGGGCCAGTTGCAGCGCAGCGCGCATGCCGGCACCGCCGCCGCCAATGATGATGGCGTCGAATGAAAGCGTATTAACTGTGTTAGCCATGAATCAGATACCCCAAAGAATCTGCACACCCCAGACGAAGTAAGCGAACATCGCGACGCCGCATACTGCCTGGAAGAGAAACCGTACTGCTGTCGCGGACTTGCCCAGCGCCATTGGCGTCAGGTAGTCGGTCGCGATGGTCCACATGCCAACCCAGGCGTGAGCGCCCAGGGCTACAAGGGCCAGCAGACTGAAGATGCGCATCCCGTTGTGAGCGAACAGGCCGTGCCATTGGGCGTAGCCAATGCCAGGGTTCGCCGCGAGGTACCCGATCAGGAAGATGAAATAAGCCGCGAGAACAACCGCAGACACACGTTGCGCCATCCAGTCATAGAGGCCCGAACGCGACAGGTTCGTAACGCTGGTTACCATATCCAAACTCCCGCCAGAACGATCAGCACCACGGAAATGGCGATGACGATTTTCGAGCCCAGCTTGCCGCCTTCCAGCGTCTCACCGATACCCATGTCCATGATCAAGTGGCGAATACCGGCCACAAGGTGATAAAGCAGAGCGGACAGGAGGCCCCAGGCGACGAATTTGGCCAGCGGACTGGTCATGCATGCCTTCACCTCGGCGTACCCTTCTTCCGAACCCAGGGATTTGCTCAATGCATAAAGCATGATGCCCAGGCCAAGAAACAGGATGATGCCGGATACACGGTGCAGGAATGACGTTACGCCGGTGATGGGGAGTTTGATGGTCCTTAGGTCTAGGTTTACAGGTCGTTGGCTATTCACGGCTTTTTTTCACACTGAAGAGCCCCTAACAATCAGGGCAAAGTTGTTGGGGAGTGCACTGGTCAGGTAACCACCACCCAGGGAGTGCGACCCCCATCAAAACGGGCCCAAAAGCCCCTGGCGGTCGGAGGCCGAGTATAGACAGTTAGGCAACTAATGACAACGCGCACTCCTCACCCTAATAGCGCATTGCGCTGGCGGCATAAAAGGCGTAAACGGCAGGTAATTTCGAGGAAAAAGTACGGTTAAAGCCTTCTGGAGCAAGACTTTAGGCAAATTGACATCTGAATTTATCTCACTATAGTGGTGCGGGCCCTGCGTGGGGGGTCTGTCTGATGATTTGAAGCATAAATAGGAGGCCACATGGCTGACAAAAAAGCGCAGTTGATCATCGAGGGCGCAGCCCCCGTCGAGCTGCCCATTTTAACCGGCACCGTTGGTCCCGATGTTATCGACGTACGGGGCCTGACGGCCACGGGCCGTTTTACATTCGACCCAGGCTTCATGTCGACCGCCTCTTGCGAGTCGAAGATCACCTATATCGACGGTGATAACGGTATCTTGCTGCATCGCGGCTACCCGATCGAACAGCTTGCTGAACAGTCGGATTACCTGGAAACCTGCTACCTGCTGCTTAATGGCGAATTGCCAACAGCTGAGCAAAAGGCCCAGTTTGTCAGCACCGTGAAGAACCACACCATGGTTCACGAGCAGTTGAAGACCTTCTTCAACGGCTTCCGTCGCGACGCCCACCCGATGGCCGTCATGTGCGGCGTAGTCGGCGCCCTGTCGGCCTTCTATCACGACTCCCTGGACATCAATAACCCGCAGCATCGCGAAATTTCCGCGATCCGCCTGGTTGCCAAGATGCCTACCCTGGCCGCAATGGTTTACAAGTACTCCATGGGTCAACCCATGATGTACCCGCGCAACGACCTGACGTACGCGGAAAACTTCCTGCACATGATGTTCAACACCCCGTGCGAGATCAAACCGATCAGCCCGGTGCTGGCCGCGGCGATGGACAAGATCTTCATCCTCCACGCCGATCACGAACAGAACGCCTCGACGTCTACCGTGCGCCTGGCGGGCTCCTCGGGTGCCAACCCGTTCGCCTGTATCGCCGCCGGTATCGCCGCACTGTGGGGCCCTGCCCACGGCGGTGCGAACGAAGCGGTATTGACCATGCTCGATGAAATCGGCGATGTCTCGAACATCGACAAGTTCATCGCCAAGGCCAAGGACAAGAACGATCCGTTCAAATTGATGGGCTTCGGTCACCGGGTCTACAAGAACCGTGACCCGCGCGCCACCGTAATGAAAAAGACCTGCGACGAAGTGTTGAAGGAACTGGGCATCAAGAACGATCCGCAACTCGAACTGGCCATGCGCCTGGAAGAGATCGCCCTGACCGACCCGTACTTCATCGAACGCTCGCTGTACCCGAACGTCGACTTCTACTCGGGGATCATCCTCAAGGCGATCGGCATTCCAACCAGCATGTTCACCGTGATCTTCGCCCTGGCGCGGACCGTGGGCTGGATCTCCCACTGGAAAGAAATGCTCTCCAGCCCGTACAAGATTGGCCGCCCGCGCCAGCTGTACACCGGCTACGAGTCGCGTGACATTACCAAGCTGGAAGACCGCAAATAAGCATTGTCTTGCGATAACCGCTTAGCTGCACCGAATACGGCCTCCTCATGGAGGCCGTATTTGTTTGTGCCGGATTTTCCCTGAAGAAGCCCTTGTGGCGAGGGGACTTGTCCCCCGCGGGGCTGCGCAGCAGCCCTAAAACAGGCACCGTGTATCCCTGAAGGACCGCAGCCGTCCTTCTGGGGCCACTTCGCCGCCCAACGGGGGACAAGCCCCCTCACCACAAAGAGCATGGGAACGATCAATGTCCAGCCATAAAAAATGCCCCGGTCTCTCGACCGGGGCATTTTTGTCAGTGCAGCTTATATAGCTATCTCGATACAACCCTTAGTGAGAAACCGCCCCACTTGCGCCCAACCCCGTCTGCGAACGCACAAACTGCGGGAAGTACAGCGCACGTTCCTTCTCTGCCGCCGCCGACTTGTCGGTGATGGAGAAGAACCAGATACCGACGAACGCAATGATCATCGAGAACAGCGCCGGGTACTCGTAAGGGAAAATCGCCTTCTCGTGGTGCAGGATCGAGACCCAGATGGTTGGGCCCAGGACCATCAGGCCAACGGCACTGATCAAGCCCAGCCAGCCACCAATCATTGCACCGCGGGTGGTGAGGTTTTTCCAGTACATGGAAAGCAGCAGCACCGGGAAGTTACAGCTGGCAGCAATGGAGAACGCCAGGCCAACCATGAACGCGATGTTCTGGCTTTCAAACAGGATACCCAGACCAATGGCCAGCACTGCCAAAGCGATGGTGGTGATCTTCGATACACGAATCTCATCCTTCTCGTTGGCCTTGCCTTTCTTGATCACGCTGGCATACAGGTCATGGGACACCGCCGATGCACCCGCGAGGGTCAAACCGGCAACCACTGCCAGGATGGTGGCAAACGCCACGGCCGAGATGAAGCCCAGGAAGATACTGCCGCCCACCGCGTTGGCCAGATGCACCGCCGCCATGTTGTTACCGCCGAGCAAGGCACCTGCAGCATCCTTGAACGCCGGGTTGGTGCTGACCAGCAGAATCGCGCCGAAGCCGATGATGAAGGTCAGGATATAGAAGTAGCCGATGAAGCCCGTGGCATACAGCACGCTCTTGCGAGCTTCTTTCGCATCACTCACGGTGAAGAAGCGCATCAGGATGTGCGGCAGGCCAGCAGTACCGAACATCAGTGCCAGGCCGAGGGAGAACGCCGAAATCGGATCTTTCACCAAGCCGCCCGGGCTCATGATCGCTTCACCTTTAGGGTGAACCTTGATCGCCTCGGCAAACAGCATGTTGAAGTCGAAGTTGACGTGTTTCATCACCATCAGCGCCATGAACGAGGCACCGGACAGCAGCAGCACTGCCTTGATGATCTGTACCCAGGTAGTCGCCAGCATGCCGCCGAACAACACATAGAGGCACATCAGGATGCCCACCAGGATCACCGCAACATGGTAATCAAGGCCGAACAACAGCTGGATCAGCTTGCCCGCGCCGACCATCTGCGCGATCAGGTAGAACGCCACCACCACCAGCGAGCCGCAAGCCGACAGGCTGCGGATCTGGGTTTGCCCAAGGCGGTAGGACGCCACGTCGGCAAACGTATATTTACCCAGGTTACGCAGGCGCTCGGCGATCAGGAACAGAATGATCGGCCAGCCCACCAGGAAGCCGATCGAGTAGATCAGGCCATCGTAGCCGGAGGTGAACACCAGCGCGGAAATCCCCAGGAAGGACGCAGCCGACATGTAGTCACCGGCAATCGCCAAACCGTTCTGGAACCCGGTGATCTTGCCGCCGGCCGCATAGTAGTCGGCCGCCGACTTGTTGCGCTTGGACGCCCAGTAGGTGATGCACAAGGTCGCGCCGACGAAGACGACGAACATCAGGATCGCTGCAATATTCAGCGGTTGTTTATGCACTTCACCGGTCAATGCTTCTGCCGCCCAAACAGCAGGTGCAAAGACCGAGGCACCGAGTACAGCCAATAGACGACGGATCATTGCGCAGCCTCCTTGAGAATCGCATTGTTCAGGTCGTCAAATTCGCCGTTGGCGCGTCGTACGTAGATTGCCGTCAGGACAAAGGCCGAAACAATCAGCCCGACCCCAATCGGGATTCCCCAGGTGATGGACGAACCGGGGCTGATCTTGGCCCCCAGTATTTGCGGCCCATAGGCAATCAGAAGAATGAAAGCGGAGTAAAGCCCTAGCATGATCGCCGAGAGAATCCAGGCGAACTTTTCCCGTTTACTGACCAGCTCCTTGAAACGCGGGCTGTTTTGAATCGAGAGGTAAATGCTGTCGTTCATTGTTTTTATCCTCGCAGCACAGCTTTTTATTATTGGAACATATCCACTGTATGCGGCTGAGGAACAGGTTCCAGACGACCTTAGTAGTAGAAGGAGTGTAGCGAGGGATTACGCAGGCGTAGAAACAATTGTAGGAGCGAGCTTGCTCGCGAAAAACGTCAACGATAACGCGTTCATTCTGGATGATCGCGGTGCCCTTGCCTTCTTCGCGAGCAAGCTCGCTCCTACAGTTTTGGGTATTACTTAGCGGTCCACTCGGCGACACGCTCAGGGTGCTTGGCTACCCAATCCTTGGCCGCCGCTTCAGGCTTGGCGCCTTCTTGAATCGCCAACATGACTTCGCCGATTTCATCCTTGGAGGCCCACTGGAATTTCTTCAGGAACGCCACGACTTCCGGGGCTTTCTTTTCCAGGCCTTTGCTGCCGATGCTGTTGACGGTTTCAGCAGCACCATAAATTCCTTTTGGGTCGTCCAGGAAACGCAGTTTCCACTTGGCGAACATCCAGTGTGGCACCCAACCGGTGACCGCAATGGATTCCTGTTTGTCTTCGGCACGGGTCAGCTCGGCAATCATCGCAGCACCGGAACTGGCTTGCAGCTTGTAGTCCAGGCCATAAGCCTTGATCGCTTCGTCGGTCTTGAGCATCACGCCTGAACCGGCGTCGATACCAACGATCTTGTTCTTGAAGGTGGTGTCGGTCTTGAGGTCTTCGATGGATTTGGCTTTCACGTACTCAGGCACGATCAGGCCAATCTTGGCGTCCTTGAAGTTGGGGCCGTAGTCGACCACCTTGTCCTTGTTCTTGGTCCAGTATTCACCGTGGGTCACGGGCAGCCAGGCAGAGAGCATGGCGTCGAGTTTGCCGGTGGCCACGCCTTGCCACATGATCCCGGTGGCAACCGCTTGCAGTTTCACGTCATAACCGAGCTTTTGCTTGATCACTTCTGCCGCAACAAAGGTGGTGGCAACGCTGTCCGACCAGCCATCCACATAGCCGATGCTCAGGGTTTTGCTGTCGGCGCTGGCCAGTGTGGAGCTCATCGCAACTACCAGAGTGGCAGCTGCGCCCAAGAGTCGTCGCATCTTCATAGTGCTTCCCCGAAAGTGCTGCGCCCGGCGGATGCCGAGCGACGTCAACCTGTTGTTATATGGTGCACCGCGCCCCCTTCACGCGCATCGATCACGTGGGTGCCTCATCAGTGGAGTGCTGACACTTCGATCATCAACCTGCTGCCACAAGCGACCTGCTCTGACTACGACCTCAGGTAAGCAAGAAACGACATCACATCGCCAGCAAGACGATTTGTAGGATATTCACCGACGATCCCGCCCGAACTTTGCATGTCAAAATTATGCTGCCCCACTGGGACGGCACAAATCCGGGTAAGATGCGCGCCTTTGCCCCCAGACGGCCTGATCATGCCCGCGACTGCACGCTTCCCGCTCCTGCCCTATTTATTTGCCCTGATCCTCGGCGTGTTGGCCCTCGGCGGCTACTGGTATGGCCTTGGCCAACCGGTGGTGCTGCCGGACGTGGCGAGCGCCAGCCACAAGCTGCAATGTGCGTCCTACACCCCGTTCGACAAAGACCAATCCCCTTTCGACCAGCCGTTCACACTGCGCCCCGAGCGCATGGACGCCGACCTCGCGTTGCTGGCCACCCGTTTTGAATGCATCCGCACCTACTCCCAGACCGGCCTTGAAGCCTTGCCGGAACTGGCGCGCAAACACGGCCTGAAGCTGATGAGCGGCGCGTGGGTAAGCAGTGATCCGGTGGCCACTGCCAAGGAAGTCGATGCGCTGATCGCCTCGGCCAACGCCAACCCAGACGTCATCACCTCGGTGATCGTGGGTAACGAAACCCTGCTGCGCAAGGAAGTTACCGCCGCGCAGTTGGTCAAGCTGATCCATCAGGTCAAAAGCCAGATCAAGCAGCCGGTCACCTATGCCGATGTGTGGGAGTTCTGGCTGCAACACCCGGAAATCGCCCCGGCGGTGGATTTCCTGACCATCCACTTGCTGCCTTACTGGGAAGATGATCCATCGGGCATCGACCAGGCGCTCAAGCATGTGGGCGATGTTCGCCAGACCTTCGGCAACAAGTTCGCCCCCAAGGACGTGATGATCGGCGAGACCGGCTGGCCGAGCGAAGGCCGCCAGCGCGAAACGGCGGTGCCAAGCCGGGTCAACGAAGCGAAGTTCATGCGCGGGTTCGTGGCCATGGCTGAAGCCAATGGCTGGCACTACAACCTGATCGAAGCCTTTGACCAGCCGTGGAAACGTGCCAGCGAAGGTGCGGTGGGGGGTTACTGGGGCTTGTTTGATGCAGATCGCCAGGACAAGGGCGTCCTCGCCGGCCCGGTGACCAATGTGCCGTACTGGCCAGTATGGCTGGGGGTTGGCGGGATTATCCTGCTGGGTACGCTACTGCTTGGCGGCCGCGTGCGCAGCACCCGTGCGGCGTTGTTGTTGCCGTTGCTGGGCGCAGTAGCTGCCTGCTCGATTGGCACCTGGGCCGAGTTGAACCGGGTGACCGCGCGCTTTACGGATGAGTGGGTGTGGGCTGGACTGCTGGTGGCCTTGAACCTCGCCGTACTGGCCCACGCCGCCCTGGCGCTGAGCGCGCGGGAAGGCTGGCGCGAACGCGTGTTCAACTGGCTGGAGCAGCGCGCTGGCTGGCTGGTGGCAATCGCCGGGTTTGCTGGTGCGGTAATGATGCTGGCGCTGGTGTTTGACCCACGTTATCGCAGCTTCCCGAGTGCCGCGCTGGTACTGCCGGCGCTGGTGTACCTGGTGCGTCCGGTGAGCGGGCTGCGTCGGGAGATTGCGCTACTCGCGTTCATCATTGGTGCCGGCATTGCGCCGCAGCTGTACCGCGAAGGGTCGATGAACCAGCAAGCGTGGGGTTGGGCGGTGGTGAGTGGGTTGATGGTGGCGGCGTTGTGGCGTTGCCTGCGAGTACGCAAAACCTGAAAACATAAAATCTAATTTGTGGCGAGGGCGCTTGCTCCCGTTCGACTGCGCAGCCGTCACAAAAAGCTGGGGCCGCTTCGCAGCCCAACGGGAGCAAGCTCCCTCGCCACATAAAGCGTCCCTTGCCTCGGGTTATTCAGTAATCCGAGGCGCCCTGACCAACCGCAACCCCGCAATCACCACCGCAAACACCGCAAAGGTCGTGTTGTACAACGCCAACGCCGGAAACCCGAACACCAGCGCCAACACCGCCAACCCCCACCC
>NZ_NIXO01000081.1 GCF_002204795.1 Pseudomonas sp. K2I15 | reverse complement strand
CAATTGGGGGCAGGCGGGTTCTGGGCGATGATCGAACGCAAGTTGCGGAGCCAGCCCCGGGGAAGGGCTGGCCGGTTTTTCGGAGGTTACAGGCGGGAGGCGGTGAGGCTGGTCCAGGGAAAGGCGGGCAAGTATTTCTGGCAGGCGAGGGTCGCCGCCACCATCACGATCAAAAACCCCACTTGCAGCGGGCTCCAGTAGCCCCAGTGCAGGCCGCAGATCCACGGGTATTTTTCATTGAAGCTTTCGCTCACTTCGCCAATGCGCCGGCGGTGGAACACGCTGATCAGAATCATACCCAGGTAGCCCAGCATGCCCATCAGCCCCAGCACGAAGCCGAACATCAGCACCATGCCTATTTGCGGGACGCCGTGGCGCAACACCAGCCAGTATTGATGAGGGTTGAAGCGTTTGGGCAGCAGGCGTTCGCTCAGCCACAGGTCCGGCACGATCAGCCTGGAAGTGAAGGCGGCCCATAGCTGGGTGCCACGAATGGCGATCATTGCCGGGACAAACGTCAGCAGCATGAACATGATCATTTCGGCTGCCAGGGTGGTTTTTTTCTGCTGATAAAACGCCAGGCCGCTGGCAATGGCCAAGCCACCCCACACCCGGACCCAGCTCTGATAAGAGACCGGGCGCGGAAGGAATTTTCGCCAGAAAAACACCTCGGGCTGCGGCAGGCGCTCAAGCAACTGCGGGTAGCGCCAGGCCAGGGTTTCAGACAGATGTTGGCAGGCGTTCCACTCGTTGCCGCCAAACTGGGCGGTCAGGCGATTCTGTTCCGTGGTGGACATGGGCGTGAGCAACATCCGTGCCGCCAGGGCGTCGGGTGAATTGCGCGAGCCGGTCTGGGCCTTGGCCACCAGGTTGTCGTAGAAGCTTTCCTGCTGGCAACGCTCCACCAGGCCGCGCCACATCCACTCCGGCTCCGGGTGCACGCCTTTCTGGTCATCCCAGCCAAGGGCCTGGGACACCCGCTCGAACAGCGGCACGCTCCACTGGGTGTCGTGGAGCAATTGCAGGACGATGCGTTGCCACTGTTGCTGCAGGTCGAACACCCGCAGCCAGGGTTGCTGGTTGTAGGTGTTGAGTTGGTTGACGAACTCGCGCTCGGCCTTTTGCTCCAGCCGTTCCTGGAGCGCCTGGCGGTAGTCCTGGAGTAGCTCGTTGGTGAGCGCTTCGTGTTGCCAGGGCGTCATCACGACGCTTTGCCAAGGCGTCAGCCACTCCAGGTGCTGCACCGCCCAGGCGGCAATGGCGCCGCGCTCGCCCGGTGTGTCGAAGCAATGGCGCAGCAGGGCCGCCTGGAAGGCATCCGCGCACAGTTGCTGCTGCGCCTGTTCCCAGCGTTCGTTGAGGTTGCCTGCGGTCAGCCCTTTGATCAGGGCCTGCGCGCGGGTCTGCTCAGGCGGTGGCTCGAACGGGGCAGGGCTGACGGGGCGTACGTCGATAAAGTCCGAGTACTCATTGAGGTTGCCGTAGGTCGGTTCAGCCACCGGGGCTTCAATGACTTGCGCTTCTTCCTCTTCATTCTCGGCCCGCCAGCGCGCGATGTTCAGCGCCTGTTCGTAAGCCTCGCGCAGGCGCTGGAAGCCTTCGGCATCGTCATCGGGGCGGCAGCTTTTGAGCAGGCGCGCATAGCTGCGCTTGATGCTGCGCTCGTCCGCGTCTTCCGGCAGCTGCAACACTGTCCAACATTCCATGTTGCGGGCTCCCTAGCGCCAGATACCACTATCGAGTTGTTCCAGTTGCCGTGTGAGTTCAGTGCGTGCTTCACGGATGCGACGTTCGTCCTGGGTATCGAGCACTTGCTGGAACTGCGCGGCCCAATGGCCCAGTTGCTCGCGCAACTCCCCCAGGCTTTCCTGGTAGAGCCGCTCCAGGCGGGCGGTCAGCACGGTGTTGACCTGCTGGTCCCGTGGGTGAATTTTCAGCAGTGCCAGGGCTTGCAGGCGTTGCTGGATTTCGGCCGGGGTCAGTACGCCGGGGTTATTCTCGATGACCAGCGAGTGTTGCTCGCCCGTCAGCGGAATACTCACCTGGGCTTCCAGCAGGCCGTTGTTGTCGTAGGTGAAGCGCACATCCAGCGAGACTTCGCCGGCCTTGCGCTTGGGCACCTCAATCTCCAGTTCGCCGAGCTTGATGTTGTCTTTCACCAGGCGGCTTTCGCCCTGGAAGATTTTCAGCAGCACCTGGGCCTGGTTGTCATGCATCGTGTGTACGGTTTTGACGCGGCTCACCGGCACGCTGCTGTTGCGCTCGATCAGCGGCAAGTAGTGGCCGCTTTCGATGTGGTTGCCGTACTGGTTCGAGGTTTCAATGCCCAGGGTGTAAGGGCAGACGTCCGTCAGCACCACTTCTTCCAGCGCCGCCGAGCGGGCCTTGAGCGCAGCTTGAATCGCGGCGCCGTGGGCCACGACCTGGTCGGGGTCGAGGCTGATGGACGGGAAGCGCCCGAACAAGCCTGCTGCCAGTTTGCGCACCAGTGGCATGCGCGTGGTGCCCCCCACCAGCAGGATTTCATCCAGGTCACCCACGCGGATGCGCGCATCGCGCAGCGCCCGCTCAATGGGTGTGCGCAGCCGTTCAAGCAGCGGGCTGAAGAGTTTGGCCAGTTCCTGTTGCGTGATGGTGTGGGCCCATTGCTGGCCATCCACCCGCAACGAGAACTCGGCGCTGTCGTCCTGGCCGAGGGCTTTGCGCACGCGTTCGGCTTCGCGCCGCAGCGGTTGCAGCACCGAGGCGCGTGGCGGGAAGCCTTGGGCGTTGCGCTGGCTGTCGATGAAATGGTCGAGCAGCAGGGTGTCGAAGTCTTCGCCGCCGAGGAAGTTGTCGCCAGCGCTCGCGCGTACTTCCATGACTCCGTCGAACAGCTCGATGATCGACACGTCAAAGGTGCCGCCGCCGAGGTCGAACACCAGGAACGAGGTCTCTTTGTCACGCTGGTGCAGGCCGTACGCCAACGCGGCGGCGGTCGGTTCGTTGATCAGCTTCTCGATATTCAGCCCGGCCAGTTCACCGGCGATGCGGGTGGCCTTGCGTTGGCCGTCGCTGAAATACGCGGGCACGCTGATCACGGCTTCGGTGACGGTATGGCCGTAGGTGCGCTCGATGTCTTCTTTCAAGCTTTTGAGCACCAGCGCCGAGAGTTCTTCCGGGCGGAACAGGCGGTCACCCAGGCGCACTTCAGTGGCGCTGCCCATGTAGCGTTTGAACAACGAGGTGGTCAGTTGCGGGTGAGTGTGCAGCCGCTCGCGTGCGGCCTGGCCCACCAGGATGCGGCCCTGGTCATCCAGCCCGACCACGCTTGGGGTCAGGAACTGGCCGAGGGCGTTGGGCACCAACTCGGTGGTGTCGCCGCGCCAGACGGCGGCAAGGCTGTTGGTGGTCCCCAAGTCGATTCCTACGATCATTACGACAAGCTCCCTCTGTGGTCTGTAAGAATCTGAAACTGATTTTACCTTGAAATCCTTGGCGGAACGCAAGGTGGCAAGCTGTAACTGGTCTGTACCTGTAAGTTCTCACAGGTGTTCAGGGGCGGCATTCCGGGTTTAGCTTGAGGGGCGGAAGGAAAGTTAAAGGTCCTCCCGATCCAGCCATTATCAACACGGGAGTGAGCGTCATGGACATTAAATGGAATGAACAGACGAAGAGAGTCGAGCGTATCGATAAGCAAACGTTTAAGCCCACGGGAGCTACCACAGGCGACATGGAGCTACTAGTCGACGTTAACAAGCAAAACCCGCAGACGTTAAACGCTGAAAGCTTCACCTTTGGCTACCTGGGGCCTGCTGCACTCGTGGAGGTCTACTTTGGGCAGGGTGACGATGCGCCGATGCTGACGTTAATGTTTATCAAGGCGTTGGCAGCCAACACTGCCTACCTTATTGGTAATCCATTTATCGGCGGGGACGCTGACGTGATTGCCTCTTTTTATTACGACTATGGCGGGGAGGGGCCTGACGGGGGTGTGGGTGAAGGCGTACTTCATGTAACCAACTATATCGAGAACGCTCAGCGAGTGAGTTTCTCCGGGAGTTTTCGTTTTCACTACAATCAGCCGGATGGCAACGTTGAGGTTTTTTGCCCGTCGTTCACGGTTGAGCATACGCGGGATGAGTAATTTTTTTGCGCCATAAAAAAGCCCACCATGAAGGTGGGCTTTAAGTTTCAAGCGATGCAATCAGAACAACTTCAGCGCCGGTGCTTCTTCTTTCAACGGCTCGTTCTTCGCGGTTTGCTCGTTCCAGCCACCACCGAGGGCCTTGTACAGGTTGACCTCGCTGTTGAGCTGCGCCAGGCGGTCGGTGATCAGCGATTGCTGGGCACTGAACAGTTGGCGCTGGGCGTCGAGGAACGTCAGGTTGCTGTCGACACCAATGCGGTAGCGACGCTCAGCCAGGCGGTAGTAATCCTGGTTGGCCGCGACGAACCCACGTTGGGCGTCCAGTTGCTGCTTGTAGGTCTCGCGGGCGGCAAGGCCGTCGGAGACTTCCTGGAAGCCGGTCTGGATCGCTTTCTCGTAGTTGGCGACGTTGATCTCTTTCTGGATTTTCGAGTAATCCAGGCTGGCGCGCAGGCTGCCAGCGTTGAAGATCGGAATGTTGATCTGCGGCGCGAACGACCAGGTACCCGAACCGCCCTTGAACAGGCCGCCCAGGGTAGGGCTTGCAGTGCCGGCGCTGGCGGTCAGGGTGATGCTCGGGAAGAACGCAGCCCGTGCCGCACCGATGTTGGCGTTGGCCGCTTTGAGGTTGTACTCGGCTTGCAGGATGTCGGGACGACGTTGCAGCAGGTCCGACGGCAGGCCGGCCGGTACTTCGCTCAACAGGTCATCAGCCAATGGCTTGCTGACGATGTTCGCCGGCAGGCCGGTGCCCAGCAGCAGGGTCAGGCTGTTTTCGTCCTGGGCCACCTGGCGGGTATAACGCGCCAGTGCAACCCGGGCGTTCTCTACCGAGGTACGGGCCTGGCTCAGGTCCAGGGCCGATGCCACGCCGACTTCGTTGCTGCGCGAGGTGAGCTTGAAGCTCTGCTCGTACGCGCCCAGGGTGTCCTGGGTGAGCTTGAGCAGCTCCTTGTCGGCCTGCCAGGTCAGGTAGGCGTTGGCCACGCTGGCCACCAGGCTGATCTGGGTGGTGCGACGCGCTTCTTCGGTCGCGAAGTATTGTTGCAGCGCTTGCTCACTCAGGCTGCGGACCCGACCGAACAGGTCCAGCTCATAAGAGCTGATTCCCAGGCCAGCCGAGTATTGGCTGGTGATGGTTTCCTGGCCTGTGCTCGACAGTTTGGCCGGGGTACGCGTGCGGCTGCCGCTGCCCGTGGCCGACACGGCCGGGAACAGGTCGGCGCGCTGGATCTGGTACTGCGCGGCATACGCATCGATGTTCAGGGCCGCGACACGCAGGTCGCGGTTGTTCACCAGTGCAGTCTGGATCAGCTGTTGCAGGGCAGGGTCATGGAAAAACTGCTTCCAGCCTTGCTCGGCAGCGGCCTGGTTCGGCGCCTGGGCCGACGAATACGCCGGCCCCTGCGGGAACTGCGCGGCTACCGGCGCTTCAGGGCGCTGGTAGTCCGGTATCAGCGAGCAGCCACTGAGCACGAATGCCGTGACGGCTAAGGAAAGTAGCGACTTGCTCATTGGCCAGCCTCTTTAGGAGTTTGCTTGGGTTCAGTCTTTTTACGCTCGCCAGCGGAGGACACGGTTGCGAAGAACAGTGGTACCCAGAAGATCGCGAGGACCGTGGCGGTGATCATACCGCCAATTACGCCTGTACCGATGGCGTGCTGGCTACCTGAGCCGGCACCGGTGGAAATCGCCAGAGGCAGTACGCCGAGCATGAACGCCATGGACGTCATGATGATCGGTCGCAGACGCATACGAGAGGCCTCGATGGCCGACTCGACGATGCCTTTGCCCTGTTCGTGGAGCTCTTTGGCGAACTCCACGATCAGGATGGCGTTTTTCGCCGCCAGACCCACCGTCACCAACAGGCCCACCTGGAAGAACACGTCGTTGGACAGCCCGCGCATGCTGGTGGCGATCAACGCACCGATCACGCCCAGCGGCACCACCAGAATCACCGCAATCGGGATCGACCAGCTTTCGTACAAAGCGGCAAGGCAGAGGAACACCACCAACAGCGACAGCGCATACAGCGCAGGCGCCTGAGAGCCCGACAGGCGCTCTTCATACGACAGGCCGGTCCACGCATAACCGACACCCGCCGGCAGGTCCTTGGCAATGCGCTCGACTTCTGTCATCGCGTCACCGGTGCTGTAGCCAGGTGCCGGAGTACCGAGGATTTCCATCGCGGCTACACCGTTGTAGCGCGAGAGTTTCGGCGAGCCGTAGATCCACTTGCCCGACGAGATGGCCGACATGGGCACCATCTTCCCGGAGGTGCTGCGCACGTACCATTTATCCAGGTCTTCCGGGGACATCCGGCTGGCGGCGTCGCCCTGCACATACACTTTCTTCACACGACCACGGTCGATGAAGTCGTTGACATAGCTGCCACCCAGGGCGATGGCCAAGGTCTGTTGGATGTCTGACAGGCTGATGCCCAGGGCGCTGGCCTTCTCGTCGTCGACGCTGAGCTCGTACTGCGGCTCATCGTTCACGCCGTTGGGACGCACACCTGCCAGGATCTTGCTTTGTGCCGCTGCACCGAGGAACTGGTTGCGTGCCGCCATCAGCTTGTCGTGACCGACGCCGCCCTGGTCTTGCAGGAACACGTCGAAACCGGTGGCGTTACCCAGTTCCAGAACCGAAGGCGGCACGATGGCAAATACCATGGCGTCCTTGAAGGTCTTGGAGAAGTAACCCTGGGCGCGTTTGGCAATCTCGAATACCGAGTTGGAGGCGTCGCGCTCCTCCCATGACTTGAGCATCACGAAGGCCAGGCCAGAGCTCTGACCACGACCTGCGAAGTTGAAGCCGTTTACGGTAAACACCGATTTTACGCCTTTGCCTTCGCCTGGCTCGCCTTCCTTGTCGTTCAGCAGGTAGGCACGCATATCGTCGATGACTGTCTGCGTGCGCTCCGCCGAAGAACCGACCGGCGTCTGTACCTGAGCGAAGATCACGCCCTGGTCTTCATCGGGCAGGAACGCGGCGGGGATGCGCATGAACAGCCAGATCATGCCGGCCAGGATCAGCGCATAGACCAGGAATGCTGGGATCTTGTGCTTGATCATGTTGCCGACGCCGCGTTCGTAGCTCAGTACGCCACGGTCGAAGGTGCGGTTGAACCAGCCGAAGAAACCACGTTTGGGTTGGCCGTGTTTTTCCGGGTCGATCGGCTTGAGCATGGTTGCGCACAAGGCCGGGGTGAAGATCAGGGCAACCAGTACGGACAGCGCCATCGCCGAAACAATGGTGATGGAGAACTGTTTGTAGATCACACCGGTAGAGCCGCCGAAGAATGCCATCGGCAGCAGTACCGCCGACAACACCATGGCAATACCTACCAGGGCACCCTGGATCTGGCCCATCGACTTGACCGTCGCCTCTTTAGGCGACAAGTGCTCCTCGGCCATCACCCGTTCGACGTTTTCCACCACCACGATGGCATCGTCCACCAGCAAGCCGATGGCCAGGATCATACCGAACATGGTCAGGGTGTTGATGGTGAAGCCGAACGCAGCCAGGATCCCGAAGGTACCCAGCAACACCACCGGTACGGTCATGGTGGTGATGATGGTGGCGCGGAAGTTCTGCAGGAACAGGAACATCACCAGGAACACCAGCACGATCGCTTCGACCAAGGTGTCAACCACACCGGAGATCGATTCGGTCACCACTGGGGTGGTGTCATACGGCACCACAGCCTTCATGCCAGGCGGGAAGAACGGTTCCAGGGACGCCACGGTGGCGCGGATGGCCTTGCCGGTGTCCAGCGCGTTAGCACCGGCCGCCAGCTTGATCGCCATACCGGATGCAGGCTTGCCGTTGAACTGTGCAGCGATGCTGTAGTTCTGACCACCCAGCTCAATACGGGCGACATCCTTCAGGCGCACCTGTGAGCCGTCGGTATTGACCTTCATCAGGATATTGCCGAACTGCTCTGCAGACTGCAGGCGGGTCTTGCCGATGATGGTCGCGTTCAACTGGGTGCCGGGCACGGCAGGCAGGCCGCCGAGTTGGCCGGTAGCCACCTGCACGTTCTGTGCGGAGATCGCTGTGCTGACATCCACCGGCGTGAGCTGGTAGTTGTTCAGCTTGGCCGGGTCGAGCCAGATACGCATGGCGTACTGCGAACCGAACACCTGGAAGTCACCTACACCGGCGGTCCGCGAAATCGGGTCCTGGATGTTGGAAACGATGTAGTTGGAAAGGTCATCCTTGGTCATGCTGCCGTCTTCCGACACCAGACCGATCACCATCAGGAAGTTCTTCACCGACTTGGTCACGCGGATACCCTGCTGCTGCACTTCTTGCGGCAGCAGTGGGGTCGCCAGGTTCAACTTGTTCTGCACCTGAACCTGGGCGATATCCGGGTTGGTACCCTGGTTGAACGTCACGGTGATGGTCATGCTGCCGTCGGAGTTACTGTCCGAGGAAACATAACGCAGGTTGTCGATACCGTTTAGCTGTTGCTCGATAACCTGCACCACGGTGTCCTGCACGGTTTGCGCGGACGCGCCCGGGTAGGTCACCTGGATATCGATGGCGGTTGGCGCAATGGCCGGGTATTGGTTAATGGGCAACTTCAGGATCGACAGTGTCCCGACCAGCATGATCACCAGGGCAATTACCCAGGCGAAAATGGGACGGTCGATAAAAAATTTCGACATGGATTACTCCCCTTTGCCAGCAGCGGCAGGAGCAGCAGGAGCAGTACCGGCGGCCGTGGCGTTTTTAGCGTCCGTGACCTTGACCTCGATGCCCGGCTTGATGAATTGCAAGCCTTCGGTGATCACGCGGTCACCGGCATCCAAGCCTTTTTCCACCAGCCAGTAGGCGCCGGTGGTGCGGTTGGCAACCAACACGCGCTGTTCAACCTTGTTGTCCTTGTTCACCACCAGCGCGGTCGGGATGCCCTTCAGGTCGCGGGTCACGCCTTGCTGTGGTGCCAGGATGGCCTTGCTGTTCACGCCGGCTTGCAGTTGTGCGTGAACAAACATGCCCGGCAGCAGGGTGTGGTCAGGGTTCGGGAACACGGCACGCAGGGTCACGGAACCGGTGGTCTCGTCGACCGAGACTTCGGAGAACTCCAGCTTACCGTCCAGCTTGTAGTCGCTGCCGTCTTCCAGGGTCAGCTTGACCTTGGCCGCGTTGTCTCCGGCTTTTTCCAGCTGGCCGCTTTCCAGGTCGCGACGCAGTTTCAGCATCTCGGCGGACGACTGCGTGACGTCGACGTAGATCGGGTCGAGTTGCTGGATCACTGCCATGGCGTCGGTCTGGCCATTGCTGACCAACGCGCCTTCGGTTACCGAGGAACGGCCGATACGCCCGGAGATCGGGGCGAAGACCTTGGTGTAGCGCACGTTGATCTGGGCCGTTTGCACATTGGCTTCAGAGGTCATGCGGTTGGACACGGCGGTGTCGTATTCCTGACGGCTGACCGCTTGCTCGTCAACCAATTGCTTGTAGCGATCGGCAATCGACTTGGTCTGGGCCAGGTTGGCCTGGGCGCTTTTCAGGGAGGCGTCATACACCGACGGATCGATCTGATAGAGCTGCTGGCCTTCTTTAACGTCGCCGCCTTCCTTGAACAGGCGCTTGAGAATGATGCCGTTGACCTGAGGGCGAACCTCGGCAATGCGGTAGGCCGTGGTGCGGCCTGGCAGCTCGGATGTCAGGGTAAAGGCTTGAGGTTGAATAGTGACCACGCCGACCTGAGGGGTTTGAGCGGGCGGAGCCGCTTCTTCCTTTTTACATCCGCTGAGCAGCGATGCCAGGGCGACGGCAGTAACCAGGGCGGTAACAGCTGGCTTAAGTTGCATGAAGATCCTCGGGTCAGGCGCGCAGAGTGCGCACAAGAAGTGTGGAAGGGTAAAAAACAGGTACTGAGTGGATAAGTAGCTTGCTACGCAATATACTTACGTTCATGGTTGTTTGTAAACTCTTGACAGGTTTTGCGAAATGCCGACAAAGCTCTGCCCAAAGCCTCGATTCTAGTACGTTCGGCGCCCATGAAGGCGTCGTCCCACAATTATTCAGATGGTCGTTAGCGACGGTTAAGTCTGCGTTACCGATCACCCCAAGTCTCCTGATTGAGGTTTTACTGCCATGGTTCGTCGTACCAAAGAGGAAGCTCAGGAAACGCGCAGCCAGATCCTTGAAGCGGCCGAGCAAGCCTTTTACGAGCGCGGGGTTGCGCGTACCACGCTGGCGGATATTGCCGCGCTGGCAGGCGTGACGCGTGGTGCCATCTACTGGCATTTCAGCAATAAGGCCGACCTGGTGCAGGCGATGCTCGATACGCTGCACGAGCCGCTGGATGAATTGGCCAGGGCCAGTGAGAGCGAGGACGAGGTCGATCCGCTGGGTTGCATGCGCAAGCTGCTGATTCATCTGTTCCATCAAGTGGCCCTGGACCCGAAGACCCGGCGCATCAATGAGATTTTGTTTCATAAGTGCGAATTCACCGATGAAATGTGTGATCTGCGCCGTCAGCGCCAGACCGCCAGCCTTGAATGCAACCTGCGCATCGGGCTGACCCTGCGTAACGCGGTCCATCGCGGGCAGCTTCCGGAGAGTCTCGACACCGTACGTGCCGCCGTGTGCATGCACGCTTATATCGACGGAATTCTCGGCCAGTGGCTGCTGGTGCCCGACAGCTTTCAGTTGGCCCAGGACGCAGAGCGATGGGTCGATATCGCGCTGGACATGCTGCGCTTGAGCCCTAGCCTGCGCAATTAAGACAAAATGCGTAATTGCGACCAGTTGTGTCAACAATAAAGACCAGAGCCGGTCAATCAGCCTTTTCCCTGATTTTGTGGGGTGACTTTATATACGGGCTGACGGGCGGTTGATAGGTAGTTGGCTAAGTATTTTGTAGCGATATTGTTGCAAGGCTGTGAAGGAATGTTTCCTACAGCCTTTGTAGGAGCGAGCTGGCTCGCGAAGATCGTCAACGATAACGCGGGCATGCTGCATTAACGCGTCGCCTGGGCGTTTTTCGCGAGCCAGCTCGCTCCTACAGGAAAATGTTTCATGCGGCCCATAAAAAAGCCCCGGCTCTCGCAAGCCGGGGCTTTTTCGTTTCAGCCGATCAGAGTGCCAGGGTCGGGTAGTCGATGTAGCCGACCGGGCCTTTGGCGTAGAAAGTCTCTGGATGTGCTTCGTTCAGCGGTGCATCGGCCTTCAGGCGGGCCGGCAGGTCCGGGTTGGCGATGAACGGTACGCCGAATGCCACAGCATCAGCCTTGCCCGAGGCCAGCCAGGCGTTGGCGCTGTCTTTGGTGAAGCGTTCGTTGGCGATGTACGGGCCACCGAAGGCTGCTTTCAGTTGTGGGCCGAGGCTGTCGCCTGCTTCCTTTTCACGGGAGCAGATGAACGCGATGCCACGCTTGCCCAGTTCCTTGGCGACGTAGGTGAAGGTTTCCGACAGGTTGGCGTCGCCCATGTCGTGTGCGTCGGCGCGCGGTGCCAGGTGCATGCCTACGCGGCCTGCGCCCCACACTTCAACCACGGCGTCGGTGACTTCCAGCAGCAGGCGTGCACGGTTTTCCAGGGAGCCGCCATAGTTGTCGGTGCGCTGGTTGGTGCTGCTTTGCAAGAACTGGTCGAGCAGGTAGCCGTTCGCGCCGTGGACTTCCACGCCGTCGAAGCCGGCGGCCTTGGCGTTCTCGGCACCTACGCGGTAAGCGTCGACGATGTCGGCGATTTCAGCGAGCTCCAGGGCACGCGGAGTCGGGTAGTCGGCCAGCGGACGCACCAGGCTGACGTGGCCCTTGGCTGCGATGGCGCTCGGGGCCACCGGCGCTTCGCCGTTCAGGTACGACTCGTGGGAGATCCGGCCAACGTGCCACAGTTGCAGGAAGATCTTGCCGCCCGCGCCGTGCACGGCCTTGGTCACGTTGGCCCAGCCGCGCACCTGGTCGTTGGACCAGATGCCCGGAGTGTCCGGGTAACCCACGCCCATCGGCGTCACGGAAGTGGCTTCGGTGAGGATCAGGCCGGCAGAGGCGCGTTGTACGTAGTATTCAGCCATCAGCGCATTGGGCACGCGACCGGCATCGGCACGGCAGCGGGTCAGCGGCGCCATGATGATGCGGTTCGACAGTTCCAGGTCGCCCAGTTTAATCGGATCGAAAATAGTCGTCATGGGATAACACCCTTCTCTTTAGTTGATCAGTTAGTCGCGGGGGCCAGGTCGGCATCGCCGCCCTGACGGAAAGTAATCAGGGTCACCAGCAGCGCGAGTACGGCCAGGGCTGCAGCGGCCAACGGCACGCTGGTCAGGCCGAAACCGTGGGCAATCACGCTACCGCCCACCCAGGCGCCAAGGGCGTTGCCGATGTTGAAGGCGCCGATGTTCAAGGTGGACACCAAGTTGGGCGCCGCCTTGCCGAAGGTCACCACGTTGATTTGCAGCGCCGGTACGGCGGCAAACGAGGCGGTAGCCCAGAGGAACAGGGTAATTTCAGTCGGGATCACCGCGACGCTGGTCCAGGTCAATACCGTGGACACCACCGCCATGCTGATGAACACGCCGATCAGGGTGGCGGCCAGGCGCTTGTCTGCCAGCTTGCCGCCGATGATGTTGCCGACGGTCAGGCCCAGGCCGATCAGCAGCAGGGTCCAGGTCACGCCTTTGGGCGAAACACCGGTGACGTCGCCCAGCAGCGGCGCGACGTAGGTGAAGAGGGTGAACATCGAGGCGGCGAACAGCGCGGTCATGCTCAGCGACAGCCATATACCGGCACCTTTGAGCGCTCTCAGCTCGGCGCGCATGTCGAGTTTTTCCTCGTCACGCTTGGCTGGCAGGAAGCGGATCAGGCCGATCAAGGCGATCACGCCAATGACGGTCACTGCCCAGAAGGTCGAGCGCCAGCCGGCTTCCTGGCCCAGTGCGGTGCCCAATGGCACGCCCAGCACGTTGGCCAGGGTCAAACCGGTGAACATCAATGCCACGGCCGAAGCACGCTTGTTGGCCGGCACCAGGTTGGCGGCGACCACCGAACCGATACCGAAGAA
Source organism: Pseudomonas sp. K2I15 (assembly GCF_002204795.1). Taxonomy (GTDB): domain Bacteria; phylum Pseudomonadota; class Gammaproteobacteria; order Pseudomonadales; family Pseudomonadaceae; genus Aquipseudomonas. The sequence goes on along the minus strand of NZ_NIXO01000081.1, from coordinate 5,586 downwards.
GGCACCGTGGCACAGCGCGGTGACCACACGGGCAAACATCAGCACGTTGTAGTCACTGGCCAGGGCGCAGAGCAGGTTGCCGATGATGAAAATGCCCATCAACGCTACCAGGGCGGCCTTGCGCGGCAGCTTGGCGGTGGCCAATGCCATGAAGGGCGCACCAATGGCCACGCCCAGGGCGTACCCGGTCACCAGCCAGCCGGCGCCGGGAATCGATACACCGAGGTCGGCCGCCACATCGGGCAACAGCCCCATGATGACGAACTCGGTCGTACCGATGGCGAAGGCGCTTAAGGCCAGGATGAGTAGCGAGAGAGGCATTGTCGGGTCCTTGTTACAGCGGTGTGCTGAGTTCTTCGGTGAGCGCTTTGAGGAAGGCTTGGATCACCTCCTCATTGCGTTTGAAAAAGTGCCATTGGCCGGCCTTCTGGCTGCTGATCAGCCCCGCCCGTTGCAGGGTCGCCAGGTGCGCCGACACGGTGGACTGGGACAGGCCACAGCGTTGGTCGATCTGCCCGGCGCAAATGCCGTGCTCGTGGTTGTGGATCTGCTCGGGGAATTGCACTTTCGGGTCTTTCAGCCAGTTGAGGATGTCTCGCCGTACTGGGTGCGCCAGGGCTTTTATTATTTCGTCGAGGTCGATGGACATGGCAGTGATGCTCGGGGTTTGTAAAACGTTATATCGCGATGAGGCGAACCTTAAATCGTTGTATTCCGATATACCAATATGATTTTGGTCTTAATCCAGGCTAAATCGGTATATCGGGTTATAACGATACGTTGACGGCAGTGCTAGACTGCGCGGCATGAATTATCTCGCACATCTGCACCTGGGCGGCCAACTTCCTGCTCAATTGCTCGGCAGCCTGTATGGCGACTTCGTTAAAGGTCGCCTGCAAGGTGAGTTCAGCCCGCAAATCGAGTCGGCGATTCAGTTGCACCGCTCAATCGATCGCTACACCGACAGCCACCCGCTGATAGGGGAGGCGTTGTCGCGCTTCACCCTCACCCGACGCCGCTACGCCGGGATCGTCCTCGACGTGTTTTTCGACCATTGCCTGGCGCGGGATTGGGCGTTGTATGCCGACCAACCGCTGGAGCGGTTTACCTCCCAGGTTTACCGGGTGCTCGCCGAAGAGCCGGCGCTGCCGGGGCGGCTGGCGCAGATTGCACCGTATATGGCGGCGGATGACTGGCTGGGTTCGTACCGCGAATTCGCGGTGATGGAACAGGTACTGCGGGGAATCGGACGGCGCCTGACACGGCCCGAAGAACTGGGCCATGCCATGCAGGAGTTGCGTGCGCTGTACGAGCCGTTGAGCGAGGACTTCCGGGTGTTTTACCCGATCTTGCAGACGTTCTGTAGGAGCGAGCTTGCTCGCGAAGATCGTTAACGATAACGCAGCGTTATCAGGTCGCCCGTGTCGTCTATTCGTTTTTCGCGAGCAAGCTCGCTCCTACAGGGTACGCATTCAGGCGGCGGCCAGGGCTGCGGTGCGCCTTGGTTCCGCCGGCTGCACCACTTCACCAAACAATGCCTTCTGCACCGCCTGCTGCGCCTGGAACGCCAACGCCGCACGTTCCTGCCCGGCGCAGGCAATTGGCTTGAGCACATGGATTTCCACGTCGCCCTGGTCATTGCCAAACAAACGCATCAAGTGAGAGAGCAAATCGTCATCGCCAATAAACGGTGCCAGCGGGTCGATGTTGCCGTCGCGCAGATAACGAATCGCCACCGGTTGCAACGACACGTCGGCATCAATCGCACTGGCCAACAACCGCCCGTGGAAAGTACGCAGTGCGCGGCCGTCGGTGGTGGTGCCTTCCGGGAACATCAACAGCGGGTGTTTTTGTTCCAGGTGACGGGTCATCTGCTTGCGGATCAACTGGCTGTCACCTGAACCCCTGCGGATAAACAGGCTGCCGGCCTTGGCAGCCAGCCAGCCCGCCACCGGCCAGGTACGCACCTCGGCCTTGGACAGGAACGACATCGGCGCCACCATCCCCAGCAGCGGGATATCGGTCCACGACACGTGGTTGCTGACCCACAACATCGACTGTTGCGGCAACTCGCCGTGAACGGTCACGCGAAAGGGCAGGGCATTGGTCAGCCGCGCCATGAAAAACCGCGACCAGCGTTGCCGGCGCACCATCGAGTTGGCCACGCCCAAACGCTCAAATACCCCAAACACACTGGCCATGGTCAAACCCAGGGCCACCACCACCAGCACGCGGGCGATCCGCCCGTACACCCGAAGGCGGCTCATCACATGGCTGCCTTGAAGTGGCGGGCATAACGCGGGCACAACTCGTCGCGCTTGAGCAGGATAAACACGTCGGCCACCTGGAAGTCTTCATCCCAGCATGGTTCGCCGCAAATCTTCGCGCCCAGGCGCATGTAGGCCTTGAGCAGGGGCGGCATTTCGGCGATCACGTTGGATGGCAGGTCGAGTGCCGGCAGTGGTTTTTTCGGCTCGGCCCGCAGGTGTTCGTTGCACAGGTAGCGTTCGCGCAGGCGCTGCATGATCGCGTGGGCCTGGATGCCGCCGTCGTGCATCGGGATGCTCGCGCAGCCCATCAGGTAGCTGTAGCCGCCCTGGTTGAGCACTTCGGCCAACTCGCCCCACAACACGGCGATGGTGCCGCCGTTGCGGTAGGCGGGGTCGACGCAGGTGCGGCCGATTTCCAGGATGGGGCCTTTGAGGTGCAGCAGGCCGTGGAGGCTGAATTCTTCTTCGCTGTAGAAGCGGCCCAGGGTGCTGGCGGCCTGGTGGTCGAGCAAACGGGTGGTGGCGACGAGTCGACCGCTGTTCAAATCCCGCACGCCGATGTGGCTGCAGTGAACATCATAGTCATCCATGTCCAGGCCCAGTTCTGCGCCTTTCAGCTTGGCGTTGAATTCGCCGCTGAACACGTTGAACCGCAGGGCCTGGGCTTCCTGCAAAGCCTGGGCGCCGATCAGGCGTTCGGCTTGCAGACGGCGTTCATTGCCGGTGTCGCTGATGCGGGCGATCTGAGTCATGGCGAGTCTCCGAGTGCCGGCCAGGGTTGCGGCCAGTCGACTTGTTTGTGCCATGTCAGGCTATGTAGGGCCGGTGTCATCTCCATGAAGTTACGGTGACGCTTAGATGACAGGCGTCTGGGGGGGGTGGTTTGCTCAGGGGGATGGAGTACATATCCGTTATTTAGGTAACGGCGGCTTAGGGTTCCGCTCTTACAGCGGGTCACTTTTGGCAAACGCCCGGAATGCCGGCCCAGCCAAAAGTAACCAAAAGGTCTTTGCCCCACCACTCGGTGCCTCGCCTAGGCTCGGCATGCCCGCACTCCGGCCCGTCTCCGCGGGCCGCCGCGATGGGCCATCCCTGGCCCAGCGCGGCTAAATCGGCATCCTTGCCGATTTACCCGCTCCACCGTGCCTACTTGCGGCCATCGTGGTTAACGGGGCCCGCAGATCAAGATCAAAAGCAGATCAAGAGCACAGCGGCCTACCGGCCGGCTTGAGTGGTAAAAGCCAGAGCAAGAGCAAGGGCAAACGCGGTCAAAAATGTGGGAGCGGGCTTGCTCGCGAATGCAGTCTTCCAGTTGATGCATTCGGTGACTGACACACCGCATTCGCGAGCAAGCCCGCTTGCACACACATTTGGACCGTGCCCGCTTTGGCTTTTGATTTCGTTTTTGCTTTTGCTTTTGCTTCTACCACTCAAGCCGGCCGGTAGGCCGCTGTGCTCTTGCTTTTGATCTTGATCTTGATCTTAGGCGCCCCGTTAAACCACGCTGGCCGAACGCAGGTAGTACGGAGCGGGTAAACCGGCAGGACGCCGGTTTAGCCGCGACGGGGCAGGGACGCCCCGTCGCGGCGGCCCGCGTAGTACTACCGGAGCTGAGGGCACACCGAGCCTAAGCGAGGTGCCGAGTGGTGGGGCAAGAGCGTTTTGCTTACTTTTGCGCTGTTCAAAAGTGAGCCGCTGTAAGAGCGGAACCCTACGAGGCCGTTACCTAAATAACGGATATGTACTCACCCCAAGGCCCAGTAACAAAACCGTCATCCCCCTAGGCTAGGCTCGCGGGCTTGAATGCCCCCGAGTCCCCATTCCATGTTCAAAGGCCTGCTCTACGCCGCTTTGCTGTTCACCCTGACAGCCCACGCCGAAACCTGGCCCGCCAAGGACTGGTCCCAAGGCCAACTACTAACGGGCCCTGCCACCCAGGCCCTGGATGACTACGCCTTCCCACCCCGCGACGACACCACCCGCAAAGGCATCCGCACCGACGCCTTGCTGGTCATCCGCGACGGCCAAATCATCTACGAACGCTACGCCGCCCCCACTACCGCCAACACCCCGCACCTCACCTGGTCGATCAGCAAAAGCCTGATGGCCACCGTCCTGGGCGTCGCATTCGGCGAAAACCGCTTCAAACTCACCGACCCCGCCGCACGCTTTTACCCGCCGATGAAACAGCACCCAAGCGTGACCATGGCCGACCTCCTGCACTGGGCCTCGGGCCTCGACTGGCAGGAAGACTACGAATACGCCCCACTGAAATCCTCAGTGGTCGCAATGCTCTACACCCGCGGCCATCGCGACATGGCCGAATTCACCGCCGACACCGCCACCTCCAGCGCCCCCGGCCAGGCATTCCACTATTCCAGCGGCGACAGCAACCTGCTGTCCGCCGCCCTCAAAGGCATGCTCGGCCACAAGGCCTACGTCGACTACCCCTGGACCGCCCTGTTCCAGCCACTGGGCATCCGCAACGCCACCTGGGAAAGCGACGCCGACGAAACCTTCGTCGCCTCTTCATACGCCTACCTCACCGCCCGCGACCTGGCGCGCGTGGGCCTGTTGATGCAGCGCGACGGCCGCTGGGGCGAGCGTCAGTTACTGCCCAAGGAGTGGGTCACGTTCAACCGCCAACCGTTCGACAACTACAAGGCCGGCCAGGACGAAGCAGTCCCCGGCGGCCAATGGTGGCTCAACCGCGAAGTGCAGGGCGCCGCCAAACCCTGGCCGGATGCCCCCGCCGACACCTTCGCCGCCCTCGGCCACTGGGGCCAGGCGCTCTACGTGATGCCCGAAAAACAGCTGGTGATCGTGCGCTACGGCGACGACCGCGACGGCAGCTATCGCCACAATGAACTCCTCAAGCGCGTCCTTGCGGCGGTGCAACCATGATCCGCCGTCGCCCCTTCATCAGCCTGCTGATTTTGCTGTTACTCGCCTTGCTGGGCTGGGTCTGGCACGAGCGCGTGAACCTGCATGCCTTCCCCGACATCATTGCCGCCTATACCGCCAAGGAGTACTGCTCGTGCCGGTACGTGGAAGGCAATCCGGCTGAATATTGCGTGGGTTACGTGAAGCAATACGTGCCCACCAGCGCCTTCACCGACAACCCGGAAAAACACCTGGTCACCGCCAGCGGCCTGGGCCGCACCCACAGCGCCCAATGGCTGGGCCAGCGCGAGGGCTGCCGCCTCACACCCTGATGCAGTCACACCGAACCTGTGGCGAGGGGGCTTGTCCCCCGTTGGGCTGCGTAGCGGCCCCAAAAAAAGCGGGAGCGCTACGCACTCCAACGGGGGACAAG
>NZ_NIXO01000080.1 GCF_002204795.1 Pseudomonas sp. K2I15 | reverse complement strand
CGAAGGCGGTGAGTCAGTCGACATATTAATTGACTGACCCACCGCCTTCGCGAGCAAGCCCGCTCCCACATTGATTCGGTATCGGCAGTGGGCTTTTTTTGCCTTAGAAGAACCGCGTCACGCTGATCTTCGCATCGCGGCCCTTGGTGTAGGCGCGGTCGCCGCTCAGGGCCGGGCGGAAGTTGTTGTTGAACAGGTTGTCTACGGTGAAGTTCACCTCGGTACCCTTGAGGTAAGCCTGTTGCGGCTTCCAGCTGGCGAACAGGCCCTGGGTGTTGTAGCGCTTGTTGCCGTACTGATCGTAGAACAGGTCGCCGATGCTGGTGCCCGGCCCGCCGGAGTACTTGTCGCTCGGCAAACGGCGGGTGGCGCCGATGAACTGCCCTTGCCAGCCCACCTGCGCATCCAGGCTCGGGATCTTGGTGCCGAGCACGATCACCCATTTGGTCGGCGGAATATCCCGCGCCCAGACGTCCGGCCCCCATGGGTTGGTGTAGGCACCTTCGTGTTTGCCGGTGGTGTAGGCGAAGGACACCGAACCGAACACGTAGGTAGAGTCATAGAAGCTCTCGGCCTCGAAACCCTTGATGGTCATGCCGCCGATGTTGCGGTAGTTGGACATCGCTCCCGGTGGGCAGGCGCTGGAAATCGTCCCGCCGTTGACCGCCTGGTTCTGGCAGCCCACACCCGTGTTCTTTAAGATCTCGTCCTCGACCTTGTTGTGGAACAACGTGGTACGCAGTTGCAGGTTGTCGCCGTGGGTGAACACGTCGGCGAAGCTCGTGGCGTTGCCCAGGGTGATCGAGGTGATGCGCTCCGGGTCCAGGTCGAGGCTGGTGGCGGTGCGGCTGCCCAGGCCCTGCACTTCATACTGCTCGTCGATCACCGGGGCGCGCCAGGTGCGGCTCCAGTTGGCAAACATCGCCACGTTCGGGGTGATGGTCCAGTACGCCGCGAGGCGGGGCGACCAGCCGGTGTACGTACGGTCGCTGTAGTCGTGGCCGATGGCCGGGTCCGGGCTGCTGTAGTAAGGCGCGTCGTTGGCTTCGCCGCGGTTGCGCACATGGTCATAGCGCATCGACGGGGTAATGGTGACATCGCCCAGCGTCACCGCGTCCTGGATAAAGAAACTGTTGGTGTCGACCTTGCCATGGGGCATGAAGCCCGGCTGGAAATGCCCGTAGTTGTATTTGGCGGTGTTGTAGGCGCCGCCGGGCATCCACATTTCGGTTTCCCGGGTGTGCTTGCGGATTTGCACCCCGGTGGTCACCGCGTGCTGCAACTGGCCGGTGGAAAACAGGCTGACGTTACGTACGTCGAGGTTCTTGTCGTTGTAGGAGGTGTCCATCTTGCGCCCGCCGGTGGCCAGCTGGAAAAACGCCGTGGCGTCACGCTCGTCGGTCTGGTCGGTGTTGGACTCGGAGTACTTGATGGTCAAGTCCACCAGCGGGTTGTCCATCGGCTGGTATTCGTACTTGCTGCTCCAGGTGGTGTCGACGGTGTTGCGGTTGGCCAGGAAGCGTTTCAGCGCGGCTTCGTAGCCATAGCGGTCGATGTTGGCCTGGGTCGGCGGCGTCGGGTAGCTGGCGGCGGAGAAGGGCGTCCAGCGCTGGCTGTTGGAGCGCGAATACGACAGGCCCAGGCTGTGCTCGTCGGTGAAGTGGGCGTTCACCTTGAACAGTTTGCCGTCCACATTCTGCGCGCTGTTGGGCAGGCGCTTGGGGTTGATCGGGTACTGGTTGTTGTCGTTGGGCAGGGTGGCGGCCAGCTTCATGTCGCCGCCGTCGCGCTGGGTCAGGTAGGCGAGGGCGTCGAAGCGCCCGTCGTCGGTGCGCCCGTATACCGCACTGCTGTAGACCTGTTCGTGGTCGTTGCTGGAGTAACCGTACTTGAGCATGGCGCCGCTGTTGCGCCCGTCCTTGAGCAGGTCCGGGGCATCCTTGGTGGTCATGTTGACCGTACCGCCAAAGCCGCCGTTGCCGCTGAACGCCGAGTTGGGGCCTTTCTCCACTTCGATGCTCTTGATCAGCTCGGGCTCGATAAACACGGTGCCTTGCTGGTAACGCTCAAACCCGCTTTTGGTGGCGCCATCGACGGTCAGCGGCACGTCTTCGGCGTCGCCGAAACCGCGGATGTTGATGGTCTGGCCGCCGGGCTTCAGCGAGCCGCCCTGGCTGATGCCGGGCAAGGTTTGCAGCAGGCTGGGGATGTTATTGGACTGGTAACGGTCGATGTCGGCCTGGCTCAGGGTGGAGCGGCCTACGGTGGTGGAGTCGACCTCGTTGCCGGTGCCGATCACGCTCAGGGCTTCCAGCTGGATCGCGCTGCTGTTGGTGGTCTTGCCTTCTTCGGGCCTTACCACGTAGGTGCTGCCGACCTTGAGCAACACGAACTCGCCGTCCTTGAGCAGGGTGCGAATTGCCACTTCCGGTGTGAAGTCGCCGTTGAGCGCCGGCGCCTGGACATTCTTCAGCAGCGTTTCATCGAATAGCAGCTGGATTTTCGCCTGCTGCGCCACCTGGCTCAGGGACGTGGCCAGGGACTGGGCCGGCAGTTGCAGCTTGAACGACTCGGCCTGGGCACTCAGGCTGAAGGCCAGGCAGGCGGCAATGGCGGTGGGTCGAAGAAACAGGTGCGGAACGTGGCAAGGCGCGCGAAACATGAAATCCCCCGAAGTAGCCAAATGGCCAAAAAAGGTGTGCGTATCAAACGCAGACCCGAGGAAGACGCGGCAGGGAAAATAATCCTCATATGCGAATGCAAAATATTCTCAAATAAGAATTTCACGGGATTACTTGCGTGGTTCGATCCTGATATTGCCGTCGGCCAGGGCCACGGTTTTCACCGGGAGCAGGGCGGGCAGGGCGTTGAGCAGAGCGTCCGGGTCGTTCACATCCAGATTGCCCGAGACCTTCAACTGCGCCACCGCGCTGTCCACCAGCAACGGCGCCTGTGGCCGGTACAGGCTCAGTTCATCCATCAGGCTGGCCAGTTCGCGATTGCGAAACGACACGTGCCCGCCGCGCCAATCGGCGACCTCGCCGGCGGTGAGGGTTTGCTGCTGCAGGGTGCCCTTGGCATAACTGAACGTGGCGCGCTGCTGGGCGGCGAGCAACGTGGCAGGCACCTTGCCATCGGCATCGAATGCTACTTGGCCGTGAGCCACGCTGACCACCAGTTGCTGCTTGCTGCGCCGCACATCGAAGCCGGTGCCGACCACTCGCACATTGGCCTCGCCGGCCTGCACGAACAGTGGCCGCTCCTTGTCGGCGGCCACCTCGATATACAACTGGCCCTGATCCAGATGCACGAGGCGCTGGTGACTGTTGAAGTCCACTCGCAGGCGCGTGTTGGCGTTGACGTACAAGGTGCTGCCGTCGGGCAGGTGCAGGGTGCGCATACCCTTGGTATGGGCCGCGACCTGGGCGTGGAACAGTTCGCGCGGGGCACCAAGATTGCTTGCCAGCAGGGCACACACCAACCCGGCAGCGACCGCCATAGCCGGGCGCCACACGGACTTTTTGCGGGTGGGCAGCGGTGTCGGTTTATTCAGTTGCTGTAACTGGGCCAGGTCGGCCCACAGCTGTTCGAATTCGGCATAGGCGCGAGCATGGGCCGGCTCGGTCTGCCAGGCGGCAAACGCCTTGCGGTCGGCGCGACCGACGTCATTGCGGTTACGCGCAAACCAACTGGCGGCCTGGGCATCGATGGAGTCGCTGGCCTCGATGTCACAGGTGTCGATGTCGCTCAGGCGGGTCATTCTGGCTGCTCCTTGCCCTGTTCTTGTTGAAGTCGCTGCTTGCAATGCAGCAGGGCGAAGGCGATGTGCTTTTCCACCATGCTGATCGAGACGCCCATGCGCTCGGCGATCTGTGCCTGGCTCAGGCCTTCGAAGCGGTGCAGCATAAGGGCTTCTCGCCTTCTGGGCGAGAGTTCAGCGAGGACTTCTTTCAACTGTTGCAGGCGTTGCAAGCGTTGCGCGGCGGCCATGGGATCGTCTTGCGAGTTGCTGATCAGCGAGGCATCCAGTTCGGCCTGTTGCTGGTGGACGGTCTGCCGCACCTTTTGTTTGCGCCAGTGATCACGCAGCAAATTGCGCGCCATCTGGAACAGAAACGCCCGTGGCTGCTCGACCTTGGCCTGGTCGCGATAGTCCAGCCATTGGGTGAAGACATCCTGGGTCATGTCTGCCGCGTCGCTGGCGTTGTCCGTGCGTTTGCGCAGAAAATGCAGGATATCTGCATAAAACCCGCGAAAGGCATCGGCCGACAGCGGGTCTGGCTTGGGACGAGACATGGATATCCTTCTTGATGAAGCACGACGTGGAAAAGTCGCGAATGATATCGAGAACTATTGTTATTTGTCTTTATTGAAATTCTGGAGGTGGATGCAGGCTAAATGTGGGAGCGGGCTTGCTCGCGAAGGTCGTTAACGATGACGTTGCCATCCTGATTCAACGCGGCGCCCTCAGGTTTTTCGCGAGCAAGCCCGCTCCCACATAAAAGCAGTTCTGCTTTCGCTCTTGCCCTTGCCCTTGCTTCTAACACTCAGGTCGGCTTTCAGGCCGCCGTGTTCTTGATCTGTTTTTGATCTTGATCTGCGGGCCCCGTTAACCACGATGGCCGGAGTGCGGGCATGCCGAGCCTAAGCGAGGCACCGAGTGGTGTACTTGTGGGGCGTTTGCCAAAAGTGACCCGCTGTACGAGCGGAACCGTAAGCAGCCGTTACCGCAGCAACGGATATGTACACCCCACCCACTCCAATCATCAGCGTTCTACCGCCACCGAAAGCCCCGAATTCCCAAGCGCATGACTGCGCGCATCAAAAAAACGCAACTCCACATCCATCCCCTCAAACAGCTCCGCAAAACGCCGCTTCTGCTGCTGAATAAACCCCGCACTGCGGCCAAACACCGAAATCGCCAGGGTCCTGACCTTCGCCTGTCGAATCGCCTGCACAAGATGCACGTCCTGCGCACCCAGGTGATGCCCGAAGATGCACAGCCCACCCTCATGGCTCAACAACTGCTCATAACAGAACGACAAATAGTCAGAGCTGCGAATGGTTTTGAGCTTCTCCTCAACCTTGCCCTCGCTGACAAACAACGGCACATCATCCAGTGTCTTGATGGTGTTATTGATCGCAAAACTGCTGAGCAACGTGCTGTCGGTGGTCGGCAATTTACGCGCCGTACCGTCGAGGTTGCGCACCAGGTGCAGGCCACCATGCAGATACAGAATGCGCGTGTTATCGGTGGCGGTATTACGCAGGTCAAAGCTCGCATCGGCGCTGCGAAACAGGTCGTCGATACCCGGCGCCTGCAGGATCGCCCAGTAGTTGAGCAGGTCGTAATTGCTGGTGAACACCGTCGGGTAACTCGCCAACTCTTGATGAATGGTCGCCAGCGTCGAAGGCTTCACCAGCCGCCACGGAATGTGCACGCTGTGGATCGTGTTGATCAGCGCTTCCTTGATTGCGTAGTAGCGATTACGCGGCGCCGCTGAGCTGACCGCCAGGGCCTTGTTGACCCGGCTGGTGGTTTTCAGCGCGCCCAGCACCTGCTCGAAGCTGCGGGTTTGCATCGCGTCAAACACGCTGAGTTCGGATTGGCTCAGAGGTTTTTCTTCCACGGTGCGGGCGTTTTCGAACAGCGAGTCGTAGGCAAAGTCTTCCCACACTGCGCGGCTGGCGCCGTTGCCGATCAGGATCGCGCTGAAGGCGGTACTGCTGCGCAAGGCGTTCCAGTCTTCTAGGTGGGCATCAAAATCCTGGGAATCCTTCATTGCGGCGGGTCTACTCAAAATCGGCTGGGCGGTGACTTTATCACGAGCGGGCGTTGATCCTGGTCAAGATGCCGCAGGCAATCGGAGTCGATGCTGTAGGCATAACGACTCCCGAGGATTCACCATGAGCAGCACGTTCTTCATCCCCGCCGTCAACATCATGGGCATCGACTGCCTCGACGAAGCCATGATCGCCATCCGCAATTACGGTTTTCGCAAGGCACTGATCGTCACCGACGCAGGCATGGCCAAGGCCGGCGTGGCCAGCATGATCGCCGAGAAACTGGCGATGCAAGACATCGACTCGGTGATCTATGACGGCGCCAAGCCCAATCCGAATGTCGACAACGTCGAAAAAGGCCTGGCACTGCTGAAGCAGAGCGCCTGCGATTTTGTGGTGTCCCTCGGTGGCGGCTCACCCCATGACTGCGCCAAGGGCATTGCCCTGTGCGCGACCAACGGTGGGCACATCGGCGACTACGAAGGCGTCGACCAGTCGGCCAAGCCGCAACTGCCGCTGGTGGCCATCAACACCACCGCCGGCACCGCCAGCGAAATGACCCGTTTCTGCATCATCACCGACGAAACCCGCCACGTGAAAATGGCCATCGTCGACCGTAACGTCACACCGCTGCTGTCGGTCAACGACCCGGCGCTGATGGTCGGCATGCCCAAGGGCCTGACCGCCGCCACCGGCATGGACGCACTGACACATGCGATCGAAGCCTACGTGTCCACCGCGGCCAACCCGATCACCGACGCCTGCGCGATCAAGGCCATCGAGCTGATCAGCGCCAACCTGCGGATTGCGGTACGCGACGGCCAAGACATGGCCGCCCGGGAGAACATGGCGTATGCGCAGTTCCTCGCCGGCATGGCGTTCAACAATGCTTCCCTGGGGTTCGTGCACGCCATGGCTCACCAGTTGGGCGGCCTGTACGACCTGCCCCACGGCGTGTGCAATGCGGTGCTGTTGCCCCATGTGCAAAGCTTCAACGCCAGCGTCAGTGCCGAACGGCTGAGCCATGTGGCCCGGGCCCTGGGCGCCGACATCAAAGGCACGTCGGCGGAAGAGGGCGCCCAGGCAGCCATCGTGGCGATTCGCAGCCTGTCCCAGGACGTGGAAATTCCTGCCGGGTTGCGCGAGCTGGGCGCCAAGTTGCAGGACATCCCGTTGCTGGCGAGCAACGCACTGAAGGACGCCTGCGGCCTGACCAACCCACGGCGGGCGGACCAGCGTCAGATTGAAGAGATCTTTCGCAGCGCGTTTTGATCGGGACAGCGGCAAGCTGCAAGCTTCAGGCAACAAGCTGCTAAGGTGTGAGCCTTGCTGCTTTTAACGTGAAGCTTGCGGCGTGATGCTTGCCGCTGAGGTCCCCCCTATGAGAGTTCTGCTATTCGGCGCCACCGGCATGGTCGGCCAAGGCGTGCTGCGTGAGTGCCTGCTGGCCAGTGACGTGCAGGAAGTGGTGGCTGTCGGCCGTACCGCGCTGACCCAGGAACACGGCAAGCTGCATCAAGTGCTGCACGCTGACATGCTTGATTTCCAGCCCCTGGAGCATCTGCTGCAAGGCTTCGATGCCTGCTTCTTTTGCCTGGGCGTCTCTTCGGTGGGCCTGGACGAAGTCAAGTACACCCACTTGACCTACGACTTGACCCTGGTGGCCGCCAGCACCCTGGCTCGGCTTAACCCGCAGATGACCTTTATCTACGTGTCCGGCGCCGGAACCGACAGCACCGAAACCGGCAAAACCATGTGGGCACGAATCAAGGGCAAGACCGAGAACGCCTTGCTGCGTCTGCCGTTCAAGGCGGTGTACCTGTTCCGTCCCGGCGTGATCCAGCCGCTGCACGGCGTGCGTTCGAAAACCCCGCTCTACCAATCCCTTTACACCGTCACCGGCCCGCTGTTGTCGTTGCTGCGTCATGTGCGGCCGGCCTGGGTGGTGAGTACGGAAACGGTTGGCCGCGCGATGCTCTCGGCAGTCCGGCACGGCGCACCTCTGCCGGTGGTGGAGCAGGCCGATATCAATCGCCTGGCCACCGAGCGCGCCTAGATGCTGCACAAAAGTCTGGTGCGTCGCCTTGACCTGATCACGCTGCAACTGTTCGTGGCGGTGCATGAAGAAGGCACGCTGACCCGCGCCGCCGCACGCGAAGCCATCGCGGTTTCGGCGGCCAGCAAGCGGTTGATGGAGTTGGAACAGGTGCTGGGTGTGAGCCTGTTTGTGCGCCAGGCCAAGGGCATGCAGCTCACGGCTGCTGGCGAGACCTTGCTGCACCATGCGCGGCAGATGCTGTTCAACGTCGAGAAGATGGGCCTGGAGTTGGGCGAACATAGCCACGGCGTGCGCGGTTATGTGCGGATGCTGGCGAACCTTTCGGCGATCATTCAGTTTCTGCCTGAAGACTTGCGCGACTTTTCCGCGCTGCATCCACAGGTGAAAGCTGACCTGGAAGAGCGGCCCAGCAATGGCGTGGTCCAGGGCGTGATCGATGGTGTCGCGGACCTGGGCATCTGTTCCAGCGACACCGACACCAAAGGCCTGCCCGGCGTGACCTATCGCCGGGACAAGCTGGTGGTGCTGATGCCGGCGGATCATCCGTTGGCGACGCGCAAGGCACTGGCTTTTGTCGAGACGCTGGACAGCGACTATGTAGGGCTGCACTCCGCCAGTTCGATCAACATGCGCACCCATGCGGCGGCGCGGGAGGCGGGCAAGGTGTTGCGCCTGCGCATCCATGTGCCGGGCTTTGATGCGATGTGCCGGATGGTCCAGGCCAATATGGGCATCGGCATCCTGCCGCAAAAGGCTTATGAATTGTTTGGCCGGGCCCTGGGTTTGCACGCGGTGCCGCTGACGGATGCATGGTCGGACCGCAGCCTGATTCTGGTGGTGCGTGATGAGGCGCAGTTGTCGCCGGTGAGTCGGTTGTTGTTCGATTATTTGCGTCGGGAGCAGGCGTAAGCAAATACCCTGTGGCGAGGGAGCTTGCTCCCGCTGGAGTGCGTAGCGCTCCCTGGATTTTGGGGCCGCTTCGCGCCCCAGCGGGAGCAAGCTCCCTCGCCACAACCAGCCTCTACTCAAGCCTTCGCATTTGGCGAACGCTCGTTGCCAACTGACGGTTGGATTTCTATTGCTCGCGTCCTCTAGCCTTGGCCCACATTCCAAGAACAAGAGGTACACCCCATGACGGCTCCCCTGAGCGGTATCAAGGTGATCGAGATCGGCACCCTGATTGCTGCGCCGTTCGCCGCCCGGCTGATGGCCGAATTTGGCGCCGAGGTGATCAAGATCGAAGCCATGGGGCAGGGCGATCCGCTTCGCAAATGGCGAAAGCTGCATGAAGGCACGTCGCTGTGGTGGTACCTGCAATCGCGTAACAAGAAGTCCCTGGCACTAGACCTCAAGTCTGCAGAAGGCCTGGAACTGGTCAAGCAACTGCTGGGCGACGCCGACGTATTGATCGAAAACCTGCGCCCCGGCGGCCTGGAAAAACTCGGCCTCGGCTGGGACGTGCTGCACGCCCTCAACCCCAAGCTGACCCTGGTGCGCATCTCGGGCTACGGCCAGACCGGCCCTTACCGCGACCGCCCGGGCTTCGGTGCCATCGGCGAGGCCATGGGCGGGATTCGCTACACCACCGGCAACCCGGATTCGCCACCGGCGCGAGTGGGCGTCAGCCTCGGCGATTCCCTGGCTTCGTTGCACGGCGTGATCGGCGCACTGATGTCGCTGCTGCGGGTCAAGACCGGCCAGGGCGACGGCCAGATCGTCGACGTGTCCCTGGCCGAAAGCGTGTTCAACCTGATGGAAAGCCTGGTGCCCGAATACGACATGCTCGGCCATGTGCGTGAACGCAGCGGCGGCGCCTTGCCGGGCATCGCACCGTCCAACACCTACCTGACCGCCGACGGCGCCTACGTGGTGATCGCCGGCAACAGCGACCCTATCTACAAGCGCCTGATGCTCGCCATCGGCCGCGCCGACCTTGCCGAAGCGCCCGAGTTTGCCCACAACGACGGCCGCGCCGCCAAAAGCGGTTTGCTCGACGCCGCCATCACCCACTGGACCAGCAGCCTGCCCATCGACCAGGTGCTCAGTGCCCTGGAAGCCGCCGAAGTACCGGCAGGGCGCATCTATTCAGTGGCCGATATCGTCGCCGACCCGCACTACCAGGCCCGCGACATGCTGCTCAGCGCCGACCTGCCCGGCGGCCTCACGGTGAAGATGCCCGGCATCGTGCCCAAGCTGTCGGAAACCCCCGGCGCCGTGAATTGGCAGGGCCCGAGTTTGGGACAGCACACGGATGCGATCCTCGGCGACCTGGGCTTGAGCGGTGCCGATATTCAACGCCTGAAAACCTCTGGAGTGGTGCAATGAAAAACTATTCCGATGCCTTGATCGTGCAGGAAGTCTCGCCTCGGGACGGCCTGCAAATCGAGCCGACCTGGGTCGAGACCGCCGACAAGATCGCGCTGATTGATCAACTGTCCCTGGCCGGTTTTTCCCGGATTGAAGCCGGTTCGTTTGTTTCGCCCAAGGCCATTCCCGCGTTGCGCGACGGCGAGCAGGTGTTCCAGGGCATCACCCGCCGCCCCGGCACTATCTATGTAGCGCTGATCCCCAATCTCAAGGGCGCCCAGCGCGCCATCGAGTCCCGGGCCGATGAGTTGAACCTGGTGATGTCCGCCAGCCAGACCCACAACCTGGCCAATATGCGCATGCGCTGCGAAGCCTCGTTGGCGGCGTTAGGCGACATCGTGAGTTTTGCTGCCGACTATCCGGTGCGCCTCAACGGCAGCATCGCTACCACCTTCGGCTGCCCGTTCGAGGGCCGGATCGATGAGGACCGCGTGCTGCAATTGGTCGATGCCTACCGCGAGCTGGGCATACAGGGCATCAGCCTGGCGGACACAACCGGCATGGCTAATCCGCGTCAGGTCGAGCGCTTGGTCACGCGCGTATTGGAACGTGTTCCGGCGAGCGACCTGACCCTGCATTTCCACAACACCCGCGGGTTGGGTTTGTGCAATGTGCTGGCCGCCTACGAGGCCGGTGCCCGACGTTTTGATGCGGCGCTGGGCGGCCTTGGCGGTTGCCCGTTTGCTCCCGGCGCGTCGGGAAATATCTGCACCGAAGACCTGGTGAACCTGTGTGAGGAAGTCGGGATTCACACCGGCATCGACCTGCCACACCTGCTGCACATGTCGCGGCAATTGCCGGTCTTGCTGGGCCATGAGCTGCCAGGCCAGGTAGCCAAGGCCGGGCGCAATTGCGACCTGCATCCACCACCGGCCTATATCGCCACCTTGTAAACCGCCACCAGACAACAAAAACAATCGGACGCCTGCGAGCAGTCCGCTGGAGAGAAACAATGAGCCTTAATACGTTGGAGGCCGGCGTGCGCCCGGCCGCTGAACACGATGCTGAAAAAGCCCTGGTCAGCAAGGTCGCCTGGCGCCTGATGCCGCTGATCATGGTCTGCTATCTGTTCGCGTTTTTTGACCGCATCAACATCAGCTTTGCCAAGTTCCAGTTGCAGACCGACCTGAGCCTGAGCGACACCGCTTACGGCCTGGGCGCTGGGCTGTTTGTGGTCGGTTATGTGATCTTCGAAGTGCCGAGCAACATGATGCTGTACAAGGTCGGCGCCCGTCGCTGGATCGCGCGCATCATGATGTCGTGGGGGCTGGCGACGGCGGCGATGGTGTTCGTCACGGCTGAATGGCAGTTCTACGGGCTGCGCTTCATCATCGGCGCGATGGAGGCGGGGTTCGCGCCGGGCGTGTTGTATTACCTGACCTTGTGGTTCCCGCAGCACTACCGTGGGCGTATTACTTCGATGCTGTTCCTGGCGTCGGCATTTGCCGGGCTGGTGGGGGCGCCGTTCTCCGGGCTGGTGCTGGAACACCTCGATGGCGTGTTGCAAATGCGCGGCTGGCACTGGTTGTTTTTGCTCGGCGGTTTGCCCTGCGTGGGCCTGGGTTTCCTGGTACTTAAACTGCTCAAGGATCGTATCGAGGATGCCCATTGGCTGACCCCGTCGGAGAAGACTTTGCTGGCCAGTCGCATTGCCGTACATGAACCCCACAAGAGTGGCGGCTCATTGCTGGCGGCGTTGCGTATTCCCGGCTTCCTGATGCTCGGCTTTATCTATTTCCTGATTCAGGTGGCGTCCTACGGCCTGAACTTCTGGGCGCCGCAACTGATCCGCAGCGCCGGTACCCAAAGCCCGGTGATGATCGGCCTGCTGACGGCGATTCCCTACGTCTGCGGGGCGATCAGCATGGTGGTGATCGGGCGTTTGTCCGACGCCACCGGCGAACGTCGCAAGTTCGTCAGCGGCCTGGTGGCGCTGGGAGCGGTGGGGTTCTTCTGTGCGGGGATCTTTGCTGATCACACCACGTTCCTGATCGTTGCCCTGAGCCTGCTGGGCGCCGGGATCATCGCCTCGATTCCGACGTTCTGGACCTTGCCGCCGAAGTTGTTGGCCGGTGCCGGTGCGGGCGCGGCGGGCGGGATTGCGGTGATCAACACCCTGGGCCAGTTCGGCGGCATTGTCAGCCCGGTGATGGTCGGCCGGATCAAGGACCTCACCGGCAGCACCACGCCAGCGCTGTATGTCATCGGCGTGTGTGCGCTGATCGCGGCGGCGCTGTTGCTGTGGGGCTTGCCGCAAAAGTTGCGCACCCTCGACAAGCACTGATCAGCCGGCGGTCACCAGTGATCGGGTGGGCGTGGCGCTGAATTGAATCAGTGCCACACCGCCGATCAACATCAACGCCCCGATCAACCGGGGCGCGGTCAGTTGGCGCTCCACCAGCCCGAACAGGCCGAAGTGATCGAGCATCAACGACGCGATGATTTGCCCGGCCATCGCCAGGGCGATAAACCCCGAAGCGCCGAGCTTGGGCATCAGGATCAGCGCCAGCGAAATAAAGCACACGCCGAACGCACCGCCGCTCCACATCCACAGCGGCGCCTTGGTGATAAAGCCAAGGTTGGGCAGCGGCAGGCGCAAGGCCAGGATCACCGGTAGCAACACGATGATGCTCACCAGCAGCGAGGCTAGGGTGGCCCATAAGGGATGGCCCAGGCCGCGTCCCAGGTTGGCGTTGATCGCACTTTGAAACGGCACCACCGCCCCGGCGAACGCTGCCAACAGCAACACACCTACCCAATGCAACGTTGTCATCATCAATCTCCCAGAGGTTTTGCTGGACTCTAGGCTATTCGTCACGCAAATTTAAATTCCAAGTTCTTATGCAGAACATGCAGCTAATGAATGATCTTCGACGTATCGACCTCAACTTGCTGGTGATCCTCGACGCGTTGCTCAGCGAGCAGCACGTGACCCGCGCCGCCGAGCGCCTGCACTTGAGCCAGCCGGCTGTGAGCCACGCACTGGCGCGGTTGCGGGATTTGCTCGGGGACCCGTTGTTAGTGCGCCAGGGCAGTTCGTTGGTGCCCACCGCGCGCGCTCTGGAATTGGCGATGCCGCTGGCGGAAGCGTTGGCGCAGGTGCAGGCGTTGTTGGCACCCAATCGCTTTGATCCAGCCTCGGCCAAACGCACCTTTCGGGTGGCCATGTCGGACTACAGCGCGGCGATTTTTCTGCCGGGGCTGGTGCGCACCTTGCGCCGGGAAGCGCCGGGGATTGATTTGCAGATTATCCAGGCCAGTCGCGAGGGCATGCTTGATGGGGTGCTCAATGGCGATATCGACCTGGCCGCCGGGGTGTTTCCCGACATGCCTGCGGAACTGCGTAGTACGCCGCTATTTGAAGAGCATTACGTGTGCCTGGTGGACCGTGATAGCCTGCCGCAAAGCGGTGTGCTTGACCTGCCCACCTACCTGGAGCGGCCCCATGTTTTGCTGGAAATGCGCGGCAGCGGCACGCCGGAAATCGAACGGGCGCTGACGGCGATTCGTGAGCGACGGCACGTGGCTATCAGCTTGCCCCATTGGGGTGTGGCGCCGCAGTTGATCCAGGGCACGGACCTGATCCTTACCGTGTCGTCTCGCGGGCTGCTCAACATTGATCACGAGCAACTGCTGGCGGTGCCGCCGCCGTTTCACATTCCGTCGTTTGCGTTTGTGCTGGCGTGGCATTCGCGACGGGGTGGGGACCCGGCGTTGCAGTGGTTGAATGGGCAGGTGCAAGGTGTATTGTCTGAGCGCGTTTGATAAACACAGTGTTTAAGGAAGAACTCCATGCTCTCAGGCCTCAATCACCTGACCCTCTGCGTCACCGACTTGAACCGCAGCATCAGTTTCTACAATGAGCTGTTGCAACTGCGCCTCGACGCCAGCTGGGACAAGGGCGCCTACCTGTCGCTGCCGGGACTCTGGTTATGCTTGTCCTTAGCGTCACTAAGTACACCTGCTGCCGGATACACCCACTATGCGTTCACCGTTGCTGCCGAGGACTTTGCCTCAGCGGTGGCCCGCCTGCGAGCCGTCGGTGTAGCCGAATGGCGCGACAACCGCAGTGAAGGCGCCTCGTTCTATTTCCTTGATCCTGACGGTCACAAACTCGAAGTCCACGTCGGAGATCTGGCCTCGCGCTTGCAAGCCTGTCGCGACAAGCCGTATGCAGGAATGAAGTTTTATCCGTAGCAGCAGAACAGGCAGAATCCTCCCAGGCCCATGCGTTACCGGGCCTGTTTGGCGGCAAGGCCTGACGACCGTTCGTCGCACCGGCAAGTTTTTTCTAAACCTTTACCGCCCTGAAAATTCAGATTCAGGGCGGGGCTCGTTTCCCTGCACCTGTTTTTTACCTGGAGGAACCCATCATGAGCCGCATGGCTATCCGGTTACGCACCGCCAGTTTCGCGATGCTGCTGGGCCTCGGCGCCAGCAATGCTTTCGCCCAGTCGCCTGCCGATTTCATCGAGCAGGCTTCGGCCAAGGGCATGGCCGATATCGAGACCAGCCGCATGGCACACGCCAAGACTTCGTCCCAGGAGATCAAGGACTACACCATCGAAGTCATCAATGAACGCACCCTGGCCAATCAGCACTTGGCGGCCATTGCCAAGAAGCTCGATTTGCCGGTAGCGCCACGGGACAAGATCGTCGACAAGGCCGAATCGCTGATGCCGGAGCTCAAAGACGGCGATTCGTTTGACGCCGCCTACACCGCCCAGCAGATCAAGGCCAATGAAGACGCGATCGCCTTGTTCAAGCAGGAAGGCGCCGAGTCCGATATCCCGGAAATAAAGGCGCTGGTGGACGAGACCCTGCCCAAGTTGGAAGAACGCCTGGAGAAAGCCCGGGCGCTGGCGTCGACTTATGGAAAAGGTCACCAAGGCGACGGTTGATCGTCTTGAGTACCCCATAAAAAACGGCGGCTGGATCACTCCAGCCGCCGTTTTTTTATGCCTGGTTCAAGTCGGTCTTGGGCCGGTCACTGTCATCCGGTGTTTCGGTGACCAGGGTGGTAACGGTGATGGATTCACTGTCGCCGATGGTCTTGTATTCCTTGCGCAATTTCTCAAGCTGCTTGCGATCCATGCCATCGAGGCTCAACACAGCGTTTTGCGCGTCCTTGGTGGCACGCAGCAGTTCGTCGATCTTGATATGCAAAATGTCGTTGTCGCGGTTTTGCGTGTTCTGAATCAGGAACACCATCAGGAAAGTGATGATGGTGGTGGAGGTGTTGATGATCAGCTGCCACGTGTCGTTGTAGTGGAAATAAGGCCCGCTCAAACTCCACAGGAAGATCAACGCCACCGCCGCGTAGAACGTGCGGGCACTGCCTGCCCAGCGGGACAGGGACTGTGAGACTGCGGAGAATTTCATGACCGTTTTCCTTAAAGGGTGGGTGATGAAAATACTGACCGCAGGCGTGCTCTGAAATTTCTTTTTACAATTGTAGGATTGAACAAAGTTGTACATTGTTCTGTTGGGCCTTCAGGCGTGCTCCTCCAGCGCCAACAGATACTGCTTGGCCTCAAGCCCGCCGGCGAACCCGGTCAACCCGCCCGATGCACCAATTACCCGATGGCACGGCGCAACAATCGAAATCGGATTGCGCCCGTTGGCCGCACCTACCGCACGCACCGCCTTGGGGTTACCGATCTGCGCGGCGATCTGGCTGTAGCTGCGGGTTTCACCGAACGGAATGGTCAGCAGTGCCTGCCAGACCTTCTTCTGGAAGTCGGTGCCGGCAAAGTCCAGTTCCAGCTCGAAACGGTTGCGGGTACCGGCGAAATACTCCTTCAACTGCCGCTCTGTTTCCTGCAGCACCGGGCTGTTGTTGGCCTCTTGCAGGGCACCCAGCCGAACGCGGTTGGGGCGCTCTTTTTCCCAGAGGATGGCAGTGAGTTTTCCGTCACGGGCGACAAGCGTCAGTTGGCCGACGGGGGAGGGCATCAGGGCGTATTCATAGGACATGGTCGGGCTCCTTGAGGGTGTATGGCGCTACTGTAGATTCGCCGGTCCATGGTGGAACTACGTTTCTTGCGGTTGAATTCGCACCGGGAATAGACGCTCCAGTAAAGGCTCCCGTAGCTTGCCTGAGTGCCGTTACCGGTCCTGTTGCAACACCTTGAGCGCCGCGGACGCAAGAAACCCCGAACGGCTTTTTTCTTCCGGATGATGCAGTACATATTCATCAATACGGTTCAGTAGGTATCCGGGCAACGTGATGTTGAGTTTCTGCGCCTTGCCCAGGTACTTGGTGACATCAATATCCACCACCGCCCAGATGCAGCCGGCATATTGCGGGTTGGCTGCATGAAGGGTGACTTTCTGCGCGGTGGGAATGGGCGCACCGTCTTCTGCAAGGATCTCGAAATGGCCTTCGATCGCTTCGTGGGCCATTGCCATAGCATCGTCGAGATCGTCTCCGGCGGAGAAGCAACCGGGAATGTCCGGGACTTCCACACCCCAGGCGTGGTCCTCGTCACCGGTTGAAATTGCGATTGGGTACAGCATGCTTGTTGTCCTCCACGGACGTGTTAGCTGAGCAGAGCCTGTTTCAAAATGCTCTTTGCGGTCTTGTCCAGCAGGTCCTTTTTAGGATGGGGAATCGTCACCAGCCCCGGCTTTGTCGGGTGCTTGAAATGGTGGTGGCTGCCTCTGATTCGCACCAGATACCAGCCGTCCGCGACGATATGACCTATCAAATATCGGCTGTCCACATCACCTCCTTGTGGTGTGTGTTGGTGGTGACTATAACCACTGAAAATAAATTATCAACACTCTGCCTACCAGCGGTCGATGACCGATGTTTCTGTAGGTGGCGTATGCAGTGTATGAGCGCGTGGGCGCGCTGCAGGACGGAGGTATTGCGAGGTTTTTCGGCAGAAGCGTCAGGCTTGCTGGCGAGCCTGTAACAACTCATCAATCACCGTCAAAAATGCCGTGACCATCAAGCTGCGTCCATCAGTACGCGTTAGAACAAGCAACTGCGCATACGCATCCGGATCCACCAACGGCCGATACGTCACGCCCTTATTCATCAGACTCTGAGTGCACGCCGGCACCAACGCCACACCTTGCCCTGCCGCCACCAGCGCAATGATCGAGGTGATCTGCCGCCCCGATGGCCCGGCACGCAGTGGCAAACCCTTACGCCGGTAGAGCTGCTCAATGGACTGGTTAAGCCCCGAGCCGTAATCGGCCGGAAACAGAATCAACGGATACGCACTCAACTGCGCCAGGCTGACCTCGGCCTGGCTGGCCAACGGGCTTTCGCCGGACACCGCCGCCACCAGCCGCTCCTCACCCAACGACAACGTCTGCACCTGCGTCTGCCCGGCCAAGGGCAGCAAGCGGCTCAGGCCGATATCCAGGCGGCCATCAGCCACCTGCGCGCCCAGGCTACCGGAGGCGCATTCCACCAGTGTCAGTTGCACATCCGGGAAACGTTGGGCGAAGGCTTGAATCGCCTGGCTGAACAAATCCGACAGGGCAATCGAACTGACGTAACCCAATGCCAATTGCCCAGCGGTACCTGAGGCCAGTTTGCCGGCGATGACTTCGGCGAGGTCGACCTGCTCCAGCACGGCCCGTGCATAAGGCAGGAACGAGCGGCCTTGGGCGGTAAGTGAAACCGTACGGCTTGTACGGTCGAACAGGCGAAACCCCAGTTCAGCCTCCAGCGCGGAAATCTGCCGGGTCAACGGCGGCTGGGCCAGGTGCAGGCGAATGGCGGCGCGGCCGAAGTGCAATTCTTCGGCGACGGTCAGAAAGTAACGCAGCTTGCGTAGGTCGAGCATCCTGGCCCCAGGGTATTGATCGGTCCGAAATCGGTATTGGTCTCGGGTGTGCGGGTCATTTTATAAAGGCCTCAGATAATAAAACGAGAGGTTTCATGAAACCGCGCCTGCATTGTGCCCGTCTTGCCCTGTTCCTGTGTGGCTGCGCGGCGTTTCTGAACCTCTACGCCACCCAGAGCATTTTGCAGACCGTCGCCACCAGCTTTCAGGTGAGCGCCAAGGCGGCGGGTTGGAGCATTACCGTCACCACCTTGGCGGTGGCGATGACCGCGCCCTTTGTCAGCCGCCTGACCGGGCGTTTTGAGCAGCGCACGGTGATCTCGGTTGCCGCGTTGTTGCTGGCTGTGCCGGCGCTGATGACCGCCCATGCCAACAGCTTTGCCGAGCTGCTGGCGTGGCGGTTTATCGAAGGGATGCTGATACCCGTGGTATTCGCCACCAGCGTGGCCTACATCGGTGATCGCTGGCGCGGCGGCACCGTGACCGAAGTCACCAGCCTCTACGTGGCCGGCACCGTGCTCGGCGGGTTTGCCGGGCGCTTCGTTACCGGCGTGATGACCGAGTATGTCGGCTGGCGTGAAGCCTTTGAGTTATTGGCGGTGTTGAGCCTGATGGTGGGCGGGTTTATTCAGTTTTTGCTGCCGGACAATCGGCCTCGGGTCGCGCGGGTTTCGACCACCTGGGCCGATGTGCTCGGCACCCCGTTGTTGGCTGCCTACGCCGTAGGATTTTGCGTGCTGTTCTCCCAAGTGGCGACGTTTACCTACGCAGGCCTTTACCTCAGCCAAGCCCCCTTCGACCTTGGCCCGGCGGCGCTGGGAACGATCTACATGGTGTTCCTGCTGGCACTGGTGGTGATCCCGATCGCCGGGCGCCTGAGCAAATCCCGCCCGCAATCCGAACTGCTGACGGCTGCTGCGGCGCTTGGCGTCTGCGGCTCGGCGCTGACCTTATTGCCGTCCCTGTGGTGCATCGTGCTGGGCCTGGCCCTTAGCTCCACCGGCGTATTCCTCGCCCAGGCCGCCGCCAGCGCGTTCACCACCGCCACTGCCCGCCACAACAAAGCGGGTGCCGTGGGCCTGTACCTGACCTGCTATTACCTGGGCGGCAGTTTCGGCGCCATCGTCCCGGCGCTGATCTGGGGGCGCTGGGGTTGGGTGG
>NZ_NIXO01000079.1 GCF_002204795.1 Pseudomonas sp. K2I15 | reverse complement strand
GTGTTTCAGTCACTATCAATGTTGACTGAGCGACCGCATTCGCGAGCAAGCCCGCTCCCACATTTGTTTTTTGTGGGTTGAAAAACATCATCAGTCTTACGCATCAAAGCCAAACATTTACATACCTATTTTTTATAATTAACTTATAACTAATCGGACTTTTACGCCCGCCATTTATACAAATACTGTTACATCCAGTACCGACCCCTGACCAGGTGGAGGCCCAGTTTTGCCTAAACCGTCAACCACCTCAGGGGTCCATCATGAGTCCTACCGCCGTACCCAATCGCCTGACACTGGCCATCTCCCTCGCTCTGTTCGGCCTCACCGCCCACGCCGATGACACCGCCCTGCCGGTGGTCAACGTCACCGCCGAGCACCGCAGCGAAGACCTGCAAAAAACCCCGCTGGCGATTTCCGCGTTCGATGAAAAGGCCCTGGAAGACAAGCAGATCAACAGCGTGCGCGACCTCTCGGGCCAGGTACCGAACCTGACACTCAGCCGCCAGTCGATCTCCTACAGCGCCCAGACCTACGGCATCCGCGGCATCGGCGAAACCGACCCGATCCAGGAATCCGCGGTCGCGGTCTACGCCGATGACCTGTACATCCCCCGCGCGATTTCCTCGATGCTCGATTTCAACGATGTGGAGCGCGTCGAGGTGCTGCGCGGGCCCCAGGGCACGTTGTATGGACGCAACAGCAGCGCCGGCGCGATCCGCGTGATCACCCGCGACCCAACCCAGGAAACCCGTGGTTTTGTAGAGCTGGGCGCCGGCAACTACGACGCGCAGAACGCACGCTTGCTGATCAGCGGCCCGCTGGTGGACAACGCGCTGTTCGGCAGTTTTTCCGCTATCCGCCTGAGCCGCGACGGCACCGTGTCCGACCCCACCCGGGGCAAGGATGTGAACAACGTCGACATCCAGTCCTATCGCGGCAAGCTGCGCTACAAGCCGGTGGATTCGCCATGGGATGTGCAATTGACCCTGGCCGGCACCTTCGACCGTGGCGATACCACCAGCTATACGCCCTTCGATGCCAACGGGCATTTCGACAAGTTCAAGAGCTACAGCAGCCTCGACCCGAAAAACCGCCTGGACCAGGGCAGCTCGGTGCTGCGCGCGATCTACGCGATCGACGATCACCTGAATTTCAAATCGGTAACCGCCTATTCGGCGTTCCACCAACCGGTGGATTACGACAACTCAGGGCAAGCCGCGCTGATCCAGAACAACCTGATCCTGTACAAGCAGAACTACGCGACCCAAGAGTTCCAGCTCAACGGCGACTACGACGATTTCAGCTTCAGCACCGGCGTGTACCTGTACCGCGAAAAGTTCGACGCCGACCGCGACAACCTCACCTATTCCGTCGCCCGCAACCGGGTGATCGGCCAGGGCCAATACAGCACCACCAACACCGAAAGCTATGCGCTGTATGGCCAGGGCACCTACAAGCTCACGCCGCAACTGTCGCTGATCGCCGGCCTGCGCTTTACCCGCGAGCACAAGAATTTCGACTTCACCAACTACGCGATCAACACTGACCGGCAGATCACTGGCACCAACTTCACGGCCGAGTCGAGCAAATCCTGGCAGTCCACCAGCCCGAAAATCGGCTTCGAATACGCCTGGACCCCACACCTGAACCAGTACGCCTACGTCGCCAAAGGCTTCAAGGCCGGCGGCTACGATAACCGCGCACCCACCCAGGCCGCCGCCGAACAGGCGTTCTCCCCGGAAGACGTGACCACCTGGGAAGCCGGGGTCAAAGGCGACTTCTTCGACCAGCGCCTGCGGGCCAACGTCGCGGTGTTCTACAACGACTACAAAGACCTGCAAACCAACGCCTATGACCCCGCGCTGGGGGTGAGCCTGCGCACCAACGTTGGCCGTGCCCACACCTACGGCGTGGAGCTGGAAACCCTCACCGCACTGAGCCGCGACCTGCAATTGACCGCCAATGTCGGCTACCTGCAAAGCAAGTACGACGACTTCCAGAACGCCAGCGGCGCCGGGGTGGATGCCAACGGCAAACAACTGGTGTTCTCGCCACGCTGGAACGCGAGCGTTGGCCTGAACTACACCATTCCCGCCGGGTTGCCTGGCACTTTGCTTGCGGGCACCGATGCGCAGTTCCAGACCAAGTCCTACGCCAACGCGTTGAACGATGACATCCAGGAAATCCCGCAGCAGACCTTCTGGAACGCCAACACCCGCTACATCAGCGGCGACGGCCACTGGACCACCACCCTGGCGGTTAAAAACCTGCTGGACCGCGCCTATCCGCAGTCAGTGGGCTACGTGCCCTCAAGCGGCGCCCGCTACTACTCGGTCAACGACCCGCGAACCCTGTTGTTGACCGTGCGCTACGACCTCTGACAACCCGCTGTCTCAAGGAGCGAATCATGGCTTTTACCCGCAGGGAACTGATTTCCCGTATTGCCGCCGTGGGCGGTTATTCCGCCGCTGTCAGCGCATTGGGCGCACTGGGGCTGACGCCTCAGGCAGTGGCATCGAGTTTTACCCCGCTGCAACTGGGCAGCACCGGCAAAGGCAAAAACGTGGTGGTGGTCGGTGCCGGGATATCCGGGCTGGTCAGCGCCTATGAGCTGCGCAAAGCCGGTTTCAACGTGACGATCCTGGAAGCCCGCGACCGGGTCGGCGGGCGTAACTGGACGCTGCGCCGTGGCACCAAGGTCGACTTCGACGACGGCGTCAGCCAGACCGTCGACTTTGATGACGGGCAGTTTTTCAACGCCGGCCCCGCGCGCATTCCCAGCCATCACCAGACCATCCTCGGCTACTGCCGCGAGCTGGGTGTGGAGCTGCAGGTACTGGTCAACAGCAGCCGCAACGCCCTGGCACGGCCGGATACGCAGCAACCGGCGTTCCAGTTGCGCCAGGCGGTCAACGACACCCGTGGCCAACTCTCGGAACTGCTGGCGCGCACTGTCAGCCGTAAAGCCCTGGACCAGGACCTGAGCGTGGATGACCGCAAGGCGTTGCTGAGTTTCCTCAAGGTGTACGGCGACCTCAACGGCGACCTGCAATACAAGGGCTCGGTGCGTTCCGGCTACACCCGCGTGCCCGGCGCCGGTGATCAAACCGGCGTGACCCGCGCGCCGCTGGAGCTGCAAACCCTGCTCAATCCCAAGCTGTGGGGCGCGCTGGTGTTCGATGAAATCCCGGAGTTTTCCTCCACCATGTTCCAGCCGGTGGGCGGCATGGACCGGATTCCGTATGCCTTCTACGAACACCTCAAGGATGCGGTGCGCTTCAATGCTGAAGTCAGTGATATCCAGACCTCAGAGCAAGGCAGCCGCATCACCTACCGCGACCGTCTCAGCGGCAAGTTCCAGATCCTGAGCGCCGACTACGCCATCGTCACCGTGCCGTTGCCGCTGTTGGCGAAATTGCCAAGCAACTTCACAGCACCGTTCAAGCAGGCGATCCAGACCGCGCAAAGCGACCAGGCCAACAAGGTGGCCTGGCAGACGCCGCGCTTCTGGGAAACCGACTTCAACATCTACGGCGGCCTGTCTTACCTCGACCATGAAGTCAAAGGGTTGTGGTACCCCAGCGACCGCCTCAACAGCGCCCAGGGGATTCTGGTGGCGGCCTACAACACCAGCGAATCGGCCCAGGCCTTCAGCAAAAAATCCCTGGCCGAACAGTTCGCCTCTTCACGCCAGGCCGTGGAGCTGTTGCACCCTGGCCACAGCGCCAAGCTGCAAAAGCCGGTGGCGATCAACTGGTCGAAAGTCAGCTACAGCAAGGGCCCGTGGATCGTTAACGACGAAGTTGGCGAGAGCGCCTATCGCCTGCTCAACGAGCCCCAGGGCCGTACTTACCTGGCCAGCGACGCCCTCGCCCACGGCGGTGTCGGTATCTGGCAGAACAGCGCCGCCGACTCGGCACGGCGCATTGTCTCGCTGATCGGCCGCCATGCCGAACGCCAGCAACCGGGCGTTGCCGCCTGAAATTTCTCACTCAAGGAATGAACCGATGAAAATTCTTATTGCAGGACTGCTGATGACCGCCACCACCCTCGCCGCCCACGCCGATGAGATAAAGCGCGTGCCGCTGCCGAATTCCAACTTTCCGATCTCGCTGGCGGTGTCGGTGCCGCCGCAAACCGAGCTGTTGTTTGTCAGTGGGTTGCTGGCGGACGTGCATGACACCAAGGCGCCGAAGGACTCGTTTGCAGCGTATGGCGACACGGCGACACAGACCACCTCGATCCTGAACAAGCTCAAGGGCGTGCTGCAAAGCCAGGGCCTGGATTTGGGGGATGTGGTGCAACTGCGGGTGTTCCTGGTGGGTGACCCGACCAAGGGCGGCAAGCTCGACTTTGCTGGTTTGCAGGAAGGCTACACGCCGTTCTTTGGCAGTGCCGAGCAGCCGAAAAAGCCGGCGCGCACGGCAGTGCAAGTCGTCGCGCTGCCGTTGCCGGGCGGGCTGGTAGAAATCGAAGCGGTTGCTGCACGCAGACGCTGACATCAGTTTTTTGCAGGAGCGAGCTTGCTCGCGAAGATCGTTAACGAAAACGCGGGGCATCTGAATGAACACATTGCCCTCAGGTTCTTCGCGAGCAAGCTCGCTCCTACATTGGGTCAAGGAGCTTCACTCTCATGTACAGCCGTCCCTTATTGCTGCCGCTCTCGCTTGCGTGCGGCCTGGCTTCCTTCGGCGTCGAATCCGCCGAAGACCGCTCTCCCACCCTCGACACCGTGGTGGTCACCGGCAACCGTGGCGCCGAACAGCGCACCGTGACCACCAGCCCCACGCCCATTGATGTGATCAGCGGCGAGCAACTGCGCGCCGTAGGCAAGCCGAGCCTGCTGGAGGCCCTGGGCAAGCTTATCCCCTCGTTCAACCTGCCCGACCGCGCCGGTTGGGACGCCAGCGGCGTGGTGCGCTCAGCCACGTTGCGCGGCCTCACTGCCTCCCACGTGCTGGTGCTGGTCAATGGCAAACGCCGGCACACCAGCGCCACTCTGAACATCAACGGCATCAACAGCGGCGCCGCCCCCAGCGACCTGGACCTGATCCCGGTGGCCGCCATCGACCATGTGGAAGTGCTGCGCGATGGCGCGGCCGCACAGTACGGTTCGGATGCGATTTCCGGGGTGATCAATATCATCCTCAAGCAGACCACCGGCGGCAGTTCCGACACCACCCTGGGCCAGAACTACGACGGCAAGCGCGGCACCGGCCAGGAGGCGCTGAACTATGGCTTTGCGCTGGGTGAAGCCGGGGTGCTCAACGTGTCCCTCGACACCCGCTACCAGGAGCGCGACAACAAGGCCGGCAGCAACGGCTACAGCAGCCATTACTACCCGTTGGCGGATGGCTCGCCCGACCCACGTGAAGCCACCTCCAGCCACCACACTTATAAAGGCTACGGCTCACCCCGCAGCCAGTTGGGCGATGTGGCGTACAACCTCGACCTGCCGCTGAACGACGACCTGACGCTGTACTCGTTTTCCACCCTGGCCACCCGGGAGAATAACGACGGCCAGAACTTCCGCCTGCCCAACGGGCGCAACACCATCACCACTGGGCCCAATGGTTACCCCGACGGCTACAGCCCGTACTGGCTGGTCAACGAGACCGACTTTCAATCGGCCTTCGGCGCCAAGGGCAATGACCTGGGCGGCGGCTGGGGCTGGGACCTGAGCAGCACCTACGGGCGTAACTATGCCAAGCAGCGCACCTATGACAACCAGAACCCGTCGCTGGGCGAAAGCACGCCGAACAAGTTCACCTCCGGCATCTACATTGCCGACCAGCTCACCACCAACCTGGACCTGAAAAACAACTACGAGATCGGCCTGGCCAAGCCGCTGGATGTGGCGTTCGGCTTCGAGCACCGACGCGAAAGCTACGAGACCCGCGCCGGCTCCGAGGCGTCCTATATCGATGGCGGCTACGTGTTCCCGGCAGGCCATCCGCGTGCCGGGCAACGGCCTGACCCGGGCGCCCAGGTCACCAACGGCATTCGCCCCGAAGACGCGCAGAAGATCAGCCGCAACAGCGTCGCCAGCTATATCGACCTGGGCTTCTACCCCACTGAGCAGTGGTACGTGGGCGTGGCCGGGCGCTATGAGCATTACAACGAAGGCGTCGGCGGCACCCGCAGCGGCAAGCTCAGCACGCGCTATGCGTTCAACCCGGTGTTCGCCCTGCGCGGCACCATCAGTAACGGCTTCCGTGCGCCGTCACTGGCCAACGAGATCTTCACCGCGCGCTCCACCGGCTTCGACACCATCAATGGCGTGTACCAGTCGTATAACTACGTGATCCTGCCGGTGGATTCCGCCGGTGCCCAGGCACTGGGCGCCAAGTCGTTGAAGCCGGAGCGCTCGACCAACTTCAGCCTCGGTTTCGCGCTCACTCCAAGCGACGACTTGAGCCTGACGGTGGACGGCTACGTGATCAACCTGCGGGACCGCCTGGTGCTCAGCGAACGCTTCCAGGGCCCGGGCGTTGCGGCCTTGCTGGACAGCATCGGCGTACCGGCCACGGCGGGTGCCCAGTACTTCACCAACGGCGCCAACACCCGCACCTCCGGGGTGGACGTGGTGGGCAACTACCGGCAAAACCTCGACCGCTACGGCACGGTGAGATGGACGGCAGCGCTGAACTACAACCACACGCAAATCCTCAGCGTCAACGACACGCCGGCGCAGCTCAGCGCCCTGGGCGATTTTCAGTTACTGGGCCGCCAGTCGCGGGCGCTGATCACCAAGACGTCGCCCAGCAGCAAGATGATCTTCTCCGCCGACTGGGCGATCCACGACTTCGACGTCAACCTGCGCCTGACCCGCTACGGCACCTACACCGAGGTCAACAGTTCCAGCGACCCGAGCCTGGACCGCGCCTATTCAGCCAAGTGGATCACCGACCTCGACGTGGCCTATGCGATCACCAAGCAACTGACGGTGGCGGTGGGTGCGCAGAACCTGTTCGACAAATACCCGGATCACATCGGCGTGAAGAACTCCTCGTTCGGCGATAACTGGGGCAGCTATTCGCCGTTCGGGTTTACCGGCGGGTATTACTACAGCCGGGTGCAGTACGCGTTCTGAGTACACCTCCCCTTTAGGAGCGAGCTTGCTCGCGAAAAACGCAAGGGCAACGCGTGCTTTCAGGATGCCCGCGTCATCGTTAACGTCCTTCGCGAGCAAGCTCGCTCCTACAGGGGACCGTACGTTTGGCTAGCAACCGCCGGCCAGGCGTTCACGCAGGAACTCGATCAACGCCTGCACCGGGCGCGAGCTTTGGCGGTGCTGGGGATACACCGCTGAAAGGGTCAGGGACTCGGGCGCAAAGTCTTCCAGCAGCGTCACCAACCGACCGTCCTGCAGGGCTTGGGCGACGATAAAGTTCGGCAGGTAAGTGATGCCCAATCCTGCCACCGCAGCATCCCGCAGCAACTCGCCGTTGTTGACGCGCATGCGCCCGCTGACGTTTCGGGTGTGCGGTTTGCCGTCGACCTTGAAGTGCCATTGCACCTGGCGACCATGGCCGTAAGGCAGGCATTCGTGGTCGGCAAGATCGTCAGGATTGAGCGGTGTGCCGTGGTGGGCCAGGTAATCGGGACTGGCGCAGTAGACGCGCTGCACGCTGGCAATACGCCGGGCGATCAGGGTCGAGTCTTCAAGAATGCCGATGCGCAGCACCAGGTCGTAGCCTTCGCTGATCAGGTCTACCGGGCGGTCGCTGAGGTCCACTTCCACGGTGACGTGGGGGTGGCGTTGCAGGAACAGCGGCAGCAGGCAGCCCAAGTGCGCCATGGCGAACGACAGCGGTGCGCTCAGGCGGATGGTGCCTCGGGGGTCGGTGTTTTGCCCGGTGATGCCCTGCTCTACTTGCTCGACTTCGCTGAGCAGGCGCAAGGCGGATTCGTAGTAGCTCTGGCCCAGTGGCGTCACATCCAGGCGGCGCGTGGAGCGGTTGAGCAGGCGTACGCCCAGGCGCTCTTCCAGCTGGATCAGGCGACGGCTGACAAATTGCTTGGACAGGCCAAGGTGTTCGGCGGCGGCGGTGAAGCTGCCGGATTCCATGACCTGGCAAAACAGGCGCATGTCTTCGAAGGGGTTCATTGTCGCTGCTCGGTGGACACTGGACTGTTTTATAGCCGGTCAGTCGCCACACCACAAATCAAAATGTGGGAGCGGGCTTGCTCGCGAAGGCGGTGGATCAGTCGGTACATGTATTGACTGGCACACCGCATTCGCGAGCAAGCCCGCTCCCACATTGGATTACCTACACATTTGAGGCGGGGTTACTTGGCGGCGAGTGCCGAGTAGCTGTTCATCAGGTTGCGATAGTTGGGAATACGCGGCGACAGCAGGTTGGCCAGGCCTTCCATGTCGTTGCGCCAGTCCACCTGCAGCTCGCAAGCCACCGAGAACCAGTTCACCAGTTGTGCACCAGCAGCAGTCATGCGCGCCCAGGCCGCCTGTTGCACGGTTTCGTTGAAGGTGCCCGAAGCATCGGTAACCACAAACACTTCAAACCCTTCAGCCAGGGCCGACAGCGTCGGGAAGGTCACGCATACGTCAGTCACAACACCGGCGATGATCAGTTGCTTGCGCCCGGTGGCTTTCACCGCCTTGACGAAGTCGGCGTTGTCCCAGGCATTGATCTGGCCTGGACGCGGGATGTACGGCGCATCCGGGAACAGTTCTTTCAACTCTGGCACCATCGGGCCGTTGGGGCCGCTTTCGAAACTGGTGGTGAGGATGGTCGGCAGCTTGAAGAACTTGGCCAGGTCCGCCAGGGCCAGCACGTTGTTCTTGAACTCGTTGGGCGAGAAATCCTGCACCAGCGAGATCAGGCCGGTCTGGTGATCCACCAGCAGTACCACGGCGTCATCTTTGTTCAGGCGTTTGTAGGTCATGGGAATACTCCTTTGGTGATTGATTCAGAAGGCAAAACACGAGCAACCAAACGCGCCCCAGAAACCCTGGAAGTCGCTGACCGGCACGCTCGAGAGACGCGCCCGTTCATGGCTATGGGAATGCACGCCACACGGGCCGCTGCACTGGTGCACCTGAGCCTGTAGCGGTGATGTCGGACGCCAGTGGCCCGGCACCTTGACCACCGGCGACCAGTCCGGCAGCACGGGCACGCTGGGTGGCGCGAAGTCTTCAAAGTCGCCGGCGCCGTACACCACCTTGCCGCCGACCACGGTGAGCACCGATTCGATCCATTTGATGGCTTCTTCGTCGACGCTGAAGAAGTCCGCCGACAGTGCCGCCACGTCTGCCAATTGGCCGACCTTGATCTGGCCCTTCTTGCCCTGCTCGGAGGAGAACCAGGCGCTGCCATGGGTGAACAGTTCCAGGGCGGTGAGCCGAGGCAAGCCTTCGGCGTGCAGTTCCAGCCCGCCCACGGTGCGGCCGCTGACCATCCAGTACAGCGAGGTCCAGGGGTTGTAGCTCGACACCCGGGTGGCGTCGGTACCGGCGCCCACCGGCACGCCTTCGGCGAGCATGCGTTTGATCGGCGGCGTGGCCTCGGCAGCCTTGGCGCCGTAGCGCTCCACAAAGTACTCACCCTGGAACGCCATGCGGTCCTGGATTGCGATGCCGCCGCCCAGCGCCCGCACCCGCTCGATGTTCTGCGGGGTGATGGTTTCAGCATGATCGAAGAACCATGGCAGGCCGTTGAACGGGATGTCGCGGTTGACCTTTTCGAACACATCAAGCATTCGCGAAATGGATTCGTTGTAGGTGGCGTGCAGGCGGAACGGCCAGCGCTGTTCCACCAGGTGGCGCACCACCGGCTCCAGTTCCTGCTCCATGGTCAGCGGCAGGTCCGGACGCGGTTCGAGGAAGTCTTCGAAGTCGGCCGCCGAGAACACCAGCATCTCGCCCGCGCCGTTGTGGCGCAGGTAGTCGTCGCCCTGGTGCAGGGTCACGCTGCCGGTCCAGTTCTTGAAGTCGCTGAGTTCTTCCTTGGGCTTCTGGGTGAACAGGTTGTAGGCGATGCGCACGGTCAGTTGCTCAGCCTTGGCCAACTGTTCGATCACGGCGTAATCGTCGGGGTAGTTCTGGAAACCGCCGCCGGCGTCGATGGCGCTGGTCAGGCCCAGGCGGTTGAGTTCACGCATGAACTGGCGGGTGGAGTTCACCTGGTATTCCAGGGGCAGTTTCGGGCCCTTGGCCAGGGTCGAGTAGAGAATCATCGCGTTGGGCTTGGCCACCAGCATGCCGGTGGGGTTGCCGTTATTGTCGCGCACGATCTCGCCGCCGGGCGGGTTCGGTGTGTCCTTGGTGTAGCCGGCCACGCGCAGGGCTGCGCGGTTGAGCAAGGCGCGGTCATACAGGTGCAACACGAACACCGGCGTATCGGGTGCGGCCTGGTTGAGTTCGTCGAGGGTGGGCATGCGTTTTTCGGCGAACTGGAATTCGTTCCAGCCGCCCACCACCCGCACCCACTGCGGCGTGGGCGTGCGGTCGGCCTGGTCCTTGAGCATGCGCAGGGCGTCGGCCAGGGATGGCACGCCTTCCCAGCGCAGTTCGAGGTTGTAGTTCAGGCCGCCACGGATCAGGTGCAGGTGCGAGTCGTTGAGGCCGGGGATGACGGTGCGGCCCTTGAGGTCGATGACCTGGGTGCCACTGCCGCGCAGGGCCATGGCTTCACCGTCGGTGCCCACCGCGACAAAGCGTCCCTGGTGGATGGCGACTGCCGTGGCGCGCGGATTTTCACGGTCCACGGTGTGGAACTGGCCATTGAACAGAATCAGGTCGGCGTTCATAGGGTTTCCTTTACAGAGGCTTCAAGCCAGGGGGCGAGCAGGCGGGTGGCCGCCGGCATCATCAGGTAAACCACCAGTACAACGATGGTCACGGTGACCAGGAAGGTGGCAACGATGTAGTTGGACAGGAACGGATGCAGCTTCAATACCGGGCCCCAGGCGATAGGCACCAGCAGCGTCAGCGGCAGGATCACCAGCAGCGA
This sequence comes from Pseudomonas sp. K2I15, assembly GCF_002204795.1. Classification (GTDB taxonomy): domain Bacteria; phylum Pseudomonadota; class Gammaproteobacteria; order Pseudomonadales; family Pseudomonadaceae; genus Aquipseudomonas. The sequence goes on along the minus strand of NZ_NIXO01000079.1, from coordinate 8,728 downwards.
GACCACCGCCTGTTTCCAGCGCGGCGGCTTGGCAGCGGAATCGGCCAGGGGCGAGAACCAGAACTCGTTTACCGCGCCGATTTCGGTCTGGTCACCATCGGCCAACATCGGTGCGGCTTCGTTGATCAGTTCCAGACGCTGCGGCGAATCCAACCAATGCTGCAGGTCATCGGTGGAGCGGTAACGCAGCACGCAGGTGAACAGCGCCAGGCCGCCCTGCTGACTGCGCACCACGTCGACGCCGAGGTGGCCGGGGCGCTCGCCGGCGATACGCACGATGCGCCGCAGCCAAGCTTCATAGTTGGCTTCATGGCCGGGCTTGATGCGGTGTTTGACCACCAAGGTGACAACCTCGTCCGGCCCGCCTTGCTGCGTTGCTGAGTCCATCGTGCCCCTCCCCTGAATACGTGAGCGATGGCCGCAGTGTGGGGTGTCGCGCAGTGGAAAAATTGGATGTACGTGCTCTGTTAGAGCGCCCGGGACATGTGTTCGCCAATCCGCGATCGCAACCAGCGCTCCGCCGGGTCGTTGTCGTGCACCCCACTCCACACCATCGACAGCTCTGCCGCATCGATGGCGAACGGCGGGTCTTCAGCCCGCAACTCACACCCTTGCGTCAACGCGCACGCGGCATAATCAGGCACCGTCGCAATCATCTCGCTGCCGGCCAACAAGGCCCGCAGCCCACTGAATTGCGGCACCGCCAACACCACTCGCCGGGCCCGGCCGATCCGCGCCAGGTCCAGGTCGATATTGCCGCTCAAGTCACCGGAAAACGACACCATGGCATGCGGCCGCGAACAGTAGTCATCCAGGGTCAACGGCTCCGGCCCGTCGTCCCCCCGCAGCACTTTGCACGGAATATCCCGCAGCTTCTTGCGCTTGGCATTGGCCGGCAGCTCCGTGGTGTAGCTGACCCCCACGGAGATCTCGCCACTGGCCAACAAGGCCGACATCAGCAAGTAGTTCGCGCGCCGCACCACCACGATGATCCCCGGTGCCTCTTCGCGCAGTTGACTGAGCAACGGCGGAAACAAGCCAAACTCGGCGTCATCCGACAGCCCTATGCGAAACACCGCGCAACTGGTGGAAGGATCGAAGTCCTTGGCGCGGCTCACTGCGCCGGAAATGATGTCCATGGCCGGTTGTAACTCCTTGAGGATAGCCACTGCCCGTGGCGTGGGCTCCATGCCGCGGCCATTGCGCAGCAACAGCGGATCATCGAACAGGTCGCGCAACCGGCCCAGGGCCGCACTGACGGCCGGCTGCCCCATGAAGAGTTTTTCGGCAACCCGGGTCAGGTTTTTTTCGAACATCAGGGCCTCGAAAATCACCAGCAGGTTCATGTCGACGCGGCGCAAGTCGTTGCGATTCATGGGGTTTACCGAGAGGTGAGGATACCGTCAGCTAACCATGTTCAAGGCGTGTGCAATTGCATGCCTGTGCTGTCTTTTTCCCGCATTCACCTGGCGAAATTAACAACGATTAACTCGCCAGCCAGACCGCCCGGAGCCAAAAATACGGCGGTCTACACTGGATTTTCATTCCCCGGGAACGCTCCCATCGACCACGGAACCTGTCATGGCCCGACTTGAGCACATCGCACCCGAACCACACTCGCGATCCGCCACCGGCGGCCTGTGTACCCGCCGTGAACGCATGGTCAAGCAGCTGATCCTGGCGAACCTTGGGGAAAGCCTGGAAGTCACCGAGCTGGCGCGCGCCTGTGCCCTGTCGCGCAGCCACTTCTCTCGCGCCTTTAAATGCAGTACGGGCCTCTCTCCCCAGGAATGGATTCGCCAACAACGTATCCAGCGGGCCAAGGAGCTGATCATCAGCTCCGCCTTGAGCCTGACCCAAATCAGCCAGGAATGTGGCTTTTGCGACCAGGCGCACTTCTGCCACATTTTCAGCCGCAGCGAAGGCGTGAACCCGATGACCTGGCGTAACCACCAACTTCGCGTGATTGCCGCCTAGTGGTGATTGCACCCCGGCACAAACCTCTGGAATATGCACCACAGACCTCACTCCAGAGCCCACGCATGAGCGACCCAAACGAGCAGGCCATGCATTTTGGCCCCTACCGGATTCACCCGCGCCAGCGCGTGGTGCTGGAGGGTGGCCGGCCGTTGCGCCTGGGCCGTCGGGCGGTTGATATCTTGCTGATTTTGTTGGAACACGCCGGCCAGGTGGTGAGCAAACAGGAGCTGATTGCCCGGATCTGGCCCAAGACCGTGGTGGAGGATGGCAACCTGCGGGTACACATGGCAGCCCTGCGCAAGGCCCTGGGCGACGGCCAGGCCGGGCAGCGCTATATCGTCACCGTGGCCCAGCGTGGCTACAGTTTTGTTGCACCCCTGAGTGTCGAGCCCACGGCGTTGGAGGGCGACAGCGCGGGGCCCCACCCAGGGCACAACCTGCCGCTGCGCCGCACCCGGATGCTGGGACGCCAGGCCCTGATCGAAAACCTGGTGCAACAGTTGCCTCAACACCGCTTCATCACCCTCACGGGTGCGGGCGGTATCGGCAAGACCACCGTCGCCCTGCGGGTGGCCGAACTGCTGATCGGGCGTTACCGCGACGGCATCCGCCTGCTGGACCTGGCCCCCTTGAGCCAGCCCTCGATGATCGTGCCCAACCTGGCCGCCCTGCTGGAGCTTACGCCACCGAGTCACGACCCCTTGTCCGGCCTCGCCGGCCTGCTGCGCGAGCGCCAGATGCTGCTGGTGATCGACAACTGCGAGCACCTGCTCGACGATATTGCGCTGATCAGCGAAACCCTGCTGCGCAATGCCCCCCATCTGCACATCCTGACCACCAGCCGCGAAGCGCTACGCGCCGAAGGTGAGTTCGTGCAACGCCTGGAGCCTTTGGCCTGCCCACCGGCCACTGGCGACCGCGCCGAAGCCATGGCGTACCCCGCGCTGCAATTGCTGGTGGAACGGGCACTATCGCGCTGGGACGGCTTTGAGCTGAGTGACGCCGAGCTGCCCCTGGCCATCGATATCTGCCGACGCCTGGACGGCATTCCCTTGGCGATCGAGCTGGTGGCGGCGCAAATCAAACGCTTTGGCCTGCAGGGTTTGCGGGTGCAGATGGAGGATAACTTTCGCCTGCTGACCCGCGGTCGACGCAGCGCCCTGCCCCGGCACCAGACCCTGCGCGCCACTCTGGAGTGGAGCTTCGACCTGCTGACCGCTTGCGAGCAGATATGCCTGCGACGCCTGGCGGTGTTCCGGGGTGGTTTCACCCTGGAATCGGCGGCGGCAGTGATCGACGGTGAGCACATTGCGCCGACCGAGGTGCTGGGCTCGATCACGCAGTTGGTGGCCAAGTCTTTGCTCAACGTTGAGGTGGGCGATGAAGCGGTGACCTATCGGCTGCTGGACATCACCCGGACCTATGCCCTGGAGAAACTCAGTGCCGCCGGCGAGCTGGAGGCCAGCCGTGAGCGACACGCCGCCCGGTGCCTGACGCTGATGAATCAAGCGCAAGCCGACTGGGAACAAGTGCCCACCCAGCAATGGCTCGACCGTTATGCAGCCTATCGCGAAGATGTGCGTGCCGCCCTCGACTGGGGGTTGAGCCAGGACGGCGCGCCGCTGCTGGCCATCCGCTTGACGGTCAGCGCGATGCCGCTGTGGCAGGAGCTGTCGCTGCTCACCGAGCATGGTTTGTATGTGGGCAAGGCCCTGGCCCTGCTTCAGCAATCGGCCGCACCCTGCGCGCACTTGCACCTGCAACTGCAGTTGGCCCTGGGCAGTTTTTCCTATCACACCCAGGGCGCAACCCCGCAGACCATCAACGCCTTTGAACAGGCACGGCAACTGGCCGAAGGCAGCCACGATGTTGCCGGCCAGCTTCGGGCCGTGTCCGGCCATATGGCGGTCAACCTGTGCAACGGTAACTACCGCCAGGCCCTGCGCCAAAGCCTGCATTTTGACCGCCTGGACCCCAACGCCCAACCGCTGCTGGACTTGAGCGCACAGCGCCTGCGGGTACTGGCGCAACATTTTGCCGGTAACCAGGCCCTGGCGCGGCACAACGCCGAACAGGTGATGCAGCGTATGGCCCACAGCGGCCACCTCAACCGGTTTACCCATGGATTTGGCGTGCAGTACGACCAGAGCGTGGCGTCGCTGACGGTACTGGCGCGCATCCTCTGGCTCCAGGGTTTCCCCGAGCGCGCCTGGCGCACCGCCCGCCAGGCGCTGGAGCTGGCGCTGCACATCAATCACGGCACCTCGATCTGCTACACACTCGCCCTCGCGGGCGTCGTCATCGCCCACTACAACGGCGACAACGCGACCGCAAGATCGATGCTGGAGCTGTTGTCGCAGCAGGCGCGCAAGCACTCGGTGCTGCTGTTCGACACCTGGGCCAGGCATTACGCCTGGGCATTGGACGGCGTGGAGCACGAGGAAGAAGCCGAGGGCATGGGCCTGATCAACGACATCGTTGTGACCCTGCACACGCGGGACGTGGATGAGGCCAGCTTCGAACGAGCCCGACAGGGCGACGCCGGTTGGTGCACCGCAGAAATCCTGCGGGCCCGGGCCGAATCCCTGCTGCACCAGGCTGACGCGCTCGCGGTGCAGGCGGCTGAAAGGCTGTTGCTGGAAGCGCTGGGGCTGGCTCATCGGCAGGGCGCCTTGGCCTGGGAACTGCGAAGCGCCTTGTCCCTGGCCAGACTATGGCAACGCGGGGGCCGACACACTGCCGCGCGCGAGCTTTTGCAAGCGGTCTATGAGCGCTTTACCGAAGGGTTTTCCACGCCAGACCTAGTGAACGTGCGCCGCCTGCTCGACGAACTGCACCACAAACTGCCGGCCTGAAAACGGCCCAAGATAGTGCCCGTAGCCTTGCTGCAACAACCTCACCTGTGCAGGGTCACCCAGACGGGCCAACGCGTAGGCGCGTACGCAATTGAGCAGGCGATAACGCCGGGGGCCGGGGCCGGGTTCAACGGCCAGCAGCGAGGTAGCCACCAACCGTGCCAGCAGATAAGGCACGTCGGCGTGTTCCAGCTCAGTGCCGGCAATCAGCGCGCCCAGTGTCGGCAGGGTCACCGCCATCTTGAACAGGCCCAATTGGAGAAACAGCCAGCGCTCCGGCAGGCTCAGGCGATCATAGGTCCAGTCCAGGGCCGCGCTCATGGATTGATGGCGCCTTACGGCCGTCCGCCGCCCGCGAGTCAGCACCTGCAAGCCGTTCGCCAACTGCGTTTGCAGGCCCTTGACGCCCAGGGCATCGACCTGGGCCGCCGCCAGCTCCAGGGCCAGCGGGATGCCGTCGAGGCGCCGGCAGATATCCCGCAGGGGCGCCAGGTCTTGCCTGCGCAAGTCAAAGCCCTGCTGGCAGGCCTGGGCCCGGCTGACAAATAGCTGCACCGCAGGATAAACCAGCGTTTGCTCGACGCCGGCCAATGCCGACAACGGCGGCACTACCAGTGCGGGTACCCGCTGAACCCATTCACCGGGGATATGCAGGGCTTCGCGGCTGCTCAGCAACAGCGTCACCTGGGGCGCCATTTCCCGCAGAGCGAACACCAGGTTGCGACACGCGGCCAATGCCTGTTCACACCCATCAAGGACCAGCAGCAATTGGCGCGACGCCAGTTGCCGGCAAACGCCTTGCAACGTGCCACCCGGTTCTACGTCAATCCCGAGCGCCTTGGCCAATTGACGAACCACGCCCGATAGCTGGCTGATACCGGCCAACTCCACCCGCCACACACCGTCGCGATAACGCGGCAACACCTGTGCGGCCAGGTACAGGGCCAGGGTGGTTTTGCCGATGCCGGCGCACCCGGTGAGCGTCATCAGCGTTTGGCCCGGCAAACGCCGGGCAAGGGCATGCACCAGCGGGTCCAGGCCGAACACCGGTACCAGGCGCGCCGGCAGGTTATGTTGGGGCAAGGGCTGCGCAGGTTCTGCGTGCACCGGCTGCGTCGCGACAAAACAATAGCCGCGCTGCGGCAGGTTGATGATATAGCGCCGCCCGTCCTCGCCATCGGCCAGGGCACGGCGCAAGGCCGCAATGTGCACCCGCAGGTTGTTCTCCTCCACCACACTGCTGGGCCACACGCGTGCGATCAGGACCGTCTTGCTGACAAACTGCCCGGCCTGCTCCACCAGCACCGCAAGAATGTCCAGGGCGCGCCCGCCCAACGGCAGCGGCCGGCCCTCTTCGCACACCAGGCGCTGCTGGGGGTAAAAAGTGAAGGGGCCGAAGCGCACTTCACATTCAGGTTCAATCGTATGAAGGCTGTTCATGCTCGTCAAAGCGCTGAAACACCCGGCCTTGGGCGCCTGCGCATCCTTTTCCATGAGACTGGCAGCTATCTTGCCAGCTACCGGTGACAGGACAATGCTGGCGCAGGGATCCACACGGACATTCAGGTGCGCCAGACGGACATCAGCTGAATTGCTGGCGGTATTGGGTCGGGTTCAAGCCAAGTTTTTCACTGAACAGAAAGCGCATATGCCGCACGCTGCCAAACCCCGCGTGAAACGCTACGGTCTTGAGTGGCAGGTCGGTGCTTTCCAGCAGGTGCCGGGCGCGATCGATGCGGGCGCCTTGCAGGAAGGCCATCGGGGTCATCTGCACTTCCTTGGCAAACACCCGAGCAAAGTGTCGTGTGCTCATACCGGCCAGTTGCGCCATGGACTCGATGGTAAAGGCCTGGTCCAGCCGCTCCAGCACATGCGTCTGCACCCGGGTAATCGCGGTTTCCTGGAGGGCCACCGCTGCGGTCATCGGGCTGAACTGGGCCTGGCCACCCTGGCGCTTCATGACGACCAACAGCACCTTGGCCACGTCGACGGCCACTTGCTTGCCGTGGTCCTGGGCAACAATGGACAGCGCCAGGTCGATGCCCGCCGTCACGCCGCCCGAGGTGATGAGCCGGCCGTCCTGCAGGTAGATGCGGTCGGTCTCGACCACGGCCTTGGGAAAAGCCTTGATCAGCCGTTCGGTGTAATGCCAGTGAGTGGTCACGCGTTGGCCGTCCAGCAAGCCTGCGTACCCCAGCACAAAGGCACCGGTGCAAATGGAGCCGAATCGCCGGGCGCGGGGCGCCGCCGTATTGAGCCAGGGCAACAGGGCGGGATGGCATTCGTTGTAGGCGCCGGGGCCGCCGGGGACCAGCAACAAGTCATAAGCTTCAAGGGCCTGGTCCAGTTGCAGGTCGGGGTAAACCACCACGCCATTGGAGGCTCGCAGCGGCCCGGGCTCGGTACCGATGGTCAGGATCTGATAATGGGCTGGCGGCTCAAGGTAGCGATTGGCAATAGAGAACACTTCCAGTGGCCCGGCCATGTCGAGCAGGAGGAAGTCTGGAAACAGCGCCATGGCCACGGTTTTCATTGTAAGGAATTATCCGTTCAGGGAGGTGAATCCTCGCATTATGACACGCCATCAACTGTCAACTCATACAGGACAGTTATTCCAATTTCAGCTTCTTAATCAACCTTTCGCTAACCAGTAACCTTGTCCTCACACCGAAGCCCTGCATCTCGCAGCCCGGCTTCCCTTGAGGAGAACACCCCATGCTGACCCTTCGCAAAGCCTCGGAACGCGGCGCCGCCAATCACGGTTGGTTGAAGTCGTTCCACACCTTCTCGTTCGCCAACTACTGGAACCCCAAGGAACAGGGTTTTTCCGACCTGCTGGTGATCAACGATGACCGGGTTGCGGCCGGCAAGGGTTTCGGCCAACACCCACACCGCGACATGGAGATTTTTTCTTATGTGCTCGAAGGCGCCCTGGAACACAAGGACACCCTGGGCACCGGCTCGGTGATTCGTCCCGGCGATGTGCAACTGATGAGCGCCGGCAGCGGCGTGGCCCACAGCGAGTTCAACCACAGCCACACCCAGGGCGTGCACTTCCTGCAAATCTGGATCGTGCCGGACGTGGCTGGCGCCGAACCGCGCTATCAGCAGGAGCACTTCACCGAGGCGCAAAAACGCGGCCGGTTACAGTTGATCATCTCGCCGGAAGGCACCGACGGCTCCCTCGGCGTACGCCAGGATGCACGGGTGTATGCCGGGCTGTTCAACGGCTTTGAAACCGCCAGCCTGACCCTGGCCCCGGAGCGCTACGCCTACATCCATGTGGCGCGGGGCAGCATTGAAGTCAACGGCCAACGCTTGCACGAAGGCGACGGTGCCCGAGTGCGTGATGAGCAGGAAATTTACCTGAGCCATGGCGAGGATGCCGAGGTACTGGTGTTCGACCTGCGCCCTCAGGAACTGCCGAAAATGCCGTGATGGTCAGCGCGATGGCCCGCGAAAACGGGCCATCGCTGGCGCCGATAGTCACCATCAGCGCAATGAAGTTCTCTAAAAAAATCCACCGCGTAACATCACATCCATACCAACCAATGACATCCCGGAGCACACAATCATGAAACGCAAAATCTTTCTTGGACTGGCTTTCTCGGTACTCGCTGCACACGCTTTCGCCCAACCTGTAGTCGCTGAAGGCGGCGCGGATCGCCTGATCGACAGCCGCGTAGCTGAAGGTGGTGCTGACCGCCTGATGGAAAACCGCGTAGCCGAAGGTGGTGCCGACCGCCTGATGGAAAACCGCGTAGCCGAAGGTGGTGCTGACCGCCTGATGGAAAACCGCGTAGCCGAAGGTGGTGCCGACCGCCTGATGGAAAACCGCGTAGCCGAAGGTGGTGCTGACCGCCTGATGGAAAACCGCGTAGCCGAAGGTGGTG
>NZ_NIXO01000078.1 GCF_002204795.1 Pseudomonas sp. K2I15 | reverse complement strand
TTTGATTTTGCTTTTGATCTACACCACTCAAGCCGGCCGGTAGGCCGCTGTGCTGTTGATCTGCTTTTGATCTTGATCTTAGGCGCCCCGTTAAACCACGCTGGCCGAACGCAGGTAGTACGGAGCGGGTAAACCGGCAGGACGCCGGTTTAGCCGCGACGGGGCAGGGACGCCCCGTCGCGGCGGCCCGCGTAGTAATGCCGGAGTGAGGGCACACCGAGCCCAAGCGAGGTGCCGAGTGGTGGGGCAAGAGCGTTTTGCTTACTTTTGCGCTTTTCAAAAGTGAGCCGCTGTAAGAGCGGAACCCATATCAGCCCCGACCAAAAAAACGGATATGCCCCCAGCCCAATCACCACCGAAACCTATCGGTGAAATAACGACTCGGCACCTCACCCAACACACGCTTGAACACCGTAGCAAACGCACTCGGGCTGCTATACCCCAGATCCAGCGCCACCCGCGTCACCGGTTCACCCTTGCCCAGCCGCACGATCGCCGCCAACAGGCACGCTTGCTGGCGCCATTGCAGGTAACTGATCCCCGTAGCCTGGCGAAACTGCCGGGTAAAGGTCCGGCGACTCATGCCCGCGCCGAGCGCCATGGCATCAATGCCGATTTCCAGCGAAGGCCCAGCCAGAAACCCCTCGCACGCCTTGGCCAATCGCGGCTCCACAGGCAACGGCGCACTGAGCGCCAGCACCGGCATCCGGGCAATCTCGTGCAACAGCAAGCCCATCAGATAACTGTCGCGACCACCCACCGCATAACGCGCAGGCACCTCAACGGCCTTCTCCAGCAACTGCCCGAGCAGCGGTGACACATCCAGCACCTGGCACGCTTGCGGCAGCTCCAGCCGCCGCGCCGCCTGCGGGCGAATGTAGGTATTGAGCATCGTCACCGGGCCACGCATCAACATGGCGTGGGACACATGCGGCGGCACCCAGATAGCACGACGCGGCGGCACAACCCAGTTGCCAGTGGCGGTGTAGACCGTGATCACGCCCCGGCTGGCATAGGCAAACTGCCCGCGCGGGTGAGCGTGGTCAGGGAACAGCTCACCGTCGGCATAGTCGATGGCGGTCACGACCACATCGCGCGGAGTGTTTTCATAGGGATGAATATCGGGCATGGCCTGATTCTAGCCTTTGTTGACCCACAATCGCAGGCGGGCCATCACCATTTGCGAAAAAATCTGCCTGATGCACGGCCTCCCGTCGTGCAACTGAAAACGGACCCGTCCCCGTGAAGCACAAACACCTGTTACTGGCCGTCCTGGTGACGGCCGTGTGGGGAATCAACTTCCCCATTACCAAGCTGGGCTTGGCCGAGATCAACCCGTTGCTGCTGACGGCCCTGCGTTTCACCCTGGCAGCGTTGCCCTGGGTGTTTCTGGTGCGACGGCCACAAGTTGCCGTGAAGTGGCTGGCGGCCTACGGCTTGATATTCGGGGTGGCGATGTGGGCCTTGATCAACCTCGGGATCACCCTGGGCGTGCCGCCCGGCAGTGCTTCGCTGCTGATCCAGTTCAGCGCATTTTTCACTATGGGTTGGGGCGTGTTGTTATTTCGGGAAAGCCTTTCCCTGCCGCAATTGATCAGTGTGGCGCTGGCGGCCATGGGGTTGGTGGGCATGCTGTTGAACGTGCATGGGCAGGCGACGATGCTGGGGTTTGCCCTGGTGCTGTTCAGCGCGCTGGCCTGGAGCATCGGCAATATCATCATCAAGTTCTGCGGCGTGCGGGAGATCTTTGCATTCGTGGTCTGGGCCAGCCTGTTTGCACCGGTGCCGCTGGTGCTGTTGACGTGGTTGCTGGACGGCTCGCAAGCCTTTACCGCCTTGCCTGCTCAGTTGAACGGCGTGGCGTTGTTCTCGCTGGCGTTTCAGGTGTATGGCGCCACGCACTTCTGTTACTGGGGCTGGAACCTGTTGTTGCGCGAATATCCGGTTTCCCGGGTGGCGCCCCTGTCACTGCTGATCCCGGTGTTTGGCATCGTCAGCTCGATGCTGATCCTTGGTGAGCACCCCGGGGTTTCGCAGTGGCAGGCCATGGGCTTGATTCTGTTGGCCTTGATCGTGGGTTTGAAGAAGGGGCGCCCGTTGTGGGTCAGGCAGGGCGGTCACGCTTGAGCAGGCCATACAGCGCACTGTCCGAGATCTCATCGCCCACCACCCAGCGCTCGCGCAACAAGCCTTCGCGGACAAAACCCAGGCGCTCAAGCAGTTTCGCGGAGCCCAGGTTGCGTGGGTCAATATCGGCTTCAAGGCGGCGCAGGCCGGCGGTATTGAACCCGTAGTCGATCACGGCGCGGGCGGCTTCGCTCATGTAGCCCTTGCCCCAGTGCTGACGGTTCAGGGTGAAGCCGATTTCGGCGCGGCGGCATTGCTCGTCCACATTGAACAGGTCGCAACTGCCGATCACCTCACCGGTGGCCAGCAACTCCACCATGCACACCAGGTCTTCACCGGCAATCGAGGCTTCCACCAGTTGGGCGAAGCGTCGGATGGCCTGGTCGGCGTGGGTCATGGCGGGGAAGGAAAAGTAGCGCATGGCCTCCGGGTCGGACCAGATCGCAAACAGCGCGCGCCAATCATCCTGATGGGGAGGGCGCAGGCCCAGGCGCTCGGTGGTGAGGAGAACGGGGGCGAAAAAGGGCAGGGTCATAAGGTGCTCGTCCGTGAAAGTCACGGGCGAATGCTGCCGGGATTGGCCGGGTTGTACAAGGGGCTGGGAAGGGCCGCTTCTACTCCGAGCGTTGCTGAACAAACCGTTCGATCAACCACCTCGCCGCAGGCGCCGGCGGCACATCCGTGCGGTAGATAACGTCGAACGTATAGTTGCCGCTTTCGTATTCCGGGATGTTCAATTTCACCAGCCGGCCACTCGCCAGGTCTTCCTGGACCATCGGGATCGGCGCGGCCACCGGGATCAGCTCGCTGCCGATACCCATCCTTTCGATGCCGTCGATGCCCCCATGAATCATCGTCCGCCGACGCCGATGATCGCTTCACGGTTGATCACCCGTTCAGCGACGGCGCCGTTTGGAATGACAGCGCGGTGTTGGCGGGCTTGGCCTGAGGGCATTTTCGAGCAGGGGGAAGCTGACGGCAGTTGGTTCGCAACTGCCGTCCACCTTTCAGCGTGTTGCTTCTTTCAGGTAGGTATTTCGGGCAGCCACGGCGGTAGGTGTGAAATCCGTAAACACACCGTCAACACCGGCCCGGAAAAAGGCCATGTATTCAGCCGCCGGGTCACCCTTGTAGGCACCGGCCAAGTATTTGGCTTCATTGCGGAAGGTGAATATATGGACGAACAAACCGGCCTTGTGAGCATCGCTGATCAGGTTGGTTGGCTTGAGGGTATCGACCTCGGGCAAACCGGGCAGGGACGACGGGTTTTGCGCTGAAGCGGCGGTAAGCGACATCGCTTCTGGCTTCCACGGGCCAATGCCGTCGGCGTAGGTTTTGACCTCGGCGAGCCCCGCCGGCGTCAGCATCGCACCAAACGAGCGTGGGTCGCCCGCGACGGTCCAGCTGTAAGGGCGGCCGCTGACGAACGTGTTGGGTTTATCCGTGATGAAAATGGTCTCGCCGGTCTTGAAGTTCACGCCGTTCCCGTCCACCAACTGAACCGCCCGGGTGTGCAGGCCGATAGAGCGCAGGTATTTCAAGCTGTTGGGGTCAAAGCTCTGCACAAACACCGGTGCGTCTTTGCGATTGAGGTCGTTGTCTTTAAGGGTCTTGAGAAACGCCGCCTCAAACGGATGAGTGCCCGGTGCGCCGCAACCATTGGCAATGGCCTGGGCATTGTTCCAGATCGGGTTTTTGCTTTCCGGGTAGGTCGTAATTACGCGGCCGGTGGCGGCGCTTTTGGCTTTTGCAATGTCGATCACTTCCTGGAAGCTCAGGATCGGCAACTTGCCGTTGAGTTCAGTCGGGCGCTCGTCGCGCGCATCGTACGTTGTGCCGCCAATCCATTGTTTGAGTTCGGCCAGGGTGAAATCGCTGATTGACCAGTCGTTGGTATGGTCTTCGCCATCAACGATCAAGGATTTCAACACCGATTTTGGGTCGTTGGGGTTGGTCAAGTCACTCAGGTACTGGGGCGGGCCATTTTCGGCGGTGGCGGGATACCGGACATTGACCACCACACCTGGCACCGTGCGCTTGCGGCGTGCAACCTCGGCGTTGGTCTTCGCGACGTCGCTGATATTCGTGTTGTCGCTCAACCAGGGATTGTGTCGCGCCACCAACACGCAGTCCTTGGTCATGTGCAGATCCAGCTCAAGCGAATCGGCACCCGCATCGGCCGCGTGCTCATAAGACGCCCGGGTTTCTTCCGGGTACAGCCCCGGCAGGCCGCGATGGCCGATAACCAGGGGCGGCGCACCGTCGAGGGTTTTGAACGACGCAGTCGGGGTGGACCTGCCGCCAGGTGAGCTTCCGGTCACACTGTCGCAAGCGCTCACTACCAGCAGGCTGCATCCGAGAACGATAAAGCGGGCAAGCAGAGTTTTGACCGCAGGCGGGCCTGAGCGAGTGTGCATGTGTCGTCCTTCAAGAGGGTCGGGGCAGGGTATCTGCGGATGTTGGCGTTGGCGTATGACAGCGTCGTGACAGCGTGTGGGCAACACAATGGCCACCTCCGAAGGCGACGTTGCCTTCAAGGGCCGTGACTTGCCGCTGTACTCCCGTGAAGTGGCCACCCTGGGGTTGCGTTACGACATCAACCACTGGACCCACAACCTGGACGTCTACGCCCAGTCCGGCCAGCGTGCACCGGGCACCGGCACCACCTATATCACCCAGCCGACCGCCGATGGCCAGTACGGGGAAATTCCCGGCTACGTCTCGGTCAACGTGCGCAGCGGTTATGACTTCGGCGCGCAGCTGTCGAACCTGAAGCTGGGCGTGGGGGTTAAAAACGTCTTCAACCAGGAGCACTACACCCGCTCCAGCGACAACAACTCGGGGATTTACCTGGGCGAGCCGCGCACGTTCTTTGTGCAGGCCAGCGTTGGTTTTTGATCCGCAGTTGATGTAAGCAGTCGCAGCCTGTTCCGGCATTGCCGGGGCGCGCTGCGATTTTTTTTGGTCACTGACTTATCCCACCGTCCTACTCTTTTGCGTAAGACATTCTGCGTTCACAGGAACTGAATCCGACAGTTCGGCCACACAGGGTTGCCCACTTTTCATACAGTGCCTGGACGATCAGTCCGTCGTGGTGCTCTGGAGGAGGAGGCGCTCCCTGAAAACCAGCCGAACAGGAGATGTCTATGTCGGTATCCGTGTCCAATCAGACCACCGCCTCAACCCACGACAGCACTGCACCCGCCGATCCCAAGGCAAAGACCGGCGCGCAGACTTCGCCCGGCCCGACCACCGGGCAGCAGCCGGGTGTTGTCAGCTTCAATACGCCAGAGAACACCTTTGGTCCGGTGTTCAGGGGCCAGCAGCCTTTGTTGCAAGGGCCGATGACTCCGCGTGGTTTTGGCGGTACCCCGTCGTTGCTGTCGCCGCAAAACGACGCTTCTCTGCTGGGTACGGCTGCACAACATCAGGGGTTGCTGCGAAAAATGAAAGGCTGGTTCAGCCCGGCGAGGCCGAATCCCGGCCATTGCCATCGGCCAGGTATCGGCAAACCACCGAAGCCGGACCCAGAGCCGTGCCGGCCAGGCATCGGCAAACCGCCCACACCGGATCCTGGAAATTGCGGGCCAGTCTTCGGGAGGCCGGACCCGCAGTATTCAAGGCGCAGCAATGACCAGTTGGCCGAGCAACTGCTGGCCAACTTCGATGCCTTCAGGGATCGGGGAACGCAACACATCACCCAGCGAGGCCTGGAGAACATGGCCAGCAGGCCATTGACCGGCAACCTTGCGGTTGACCAGAACATCCGCCTGGCCAGGGAAATCCTGCGACGCCCCGACCTCATGCAAGGCCTGGATCGCAGCGGCTCGACCGGCCAGTTGGACGGTCGATTCACCCGGCAAGACATCAATGCCGTGGTGGGTTCCGACAACCCGTTGAAGTATCAAGATGACAAGCAGCTTGCCCAACTGATGCTTCAGAACTTCAATGCGTTGAAGGGTGGTTTCTTCAGTAGCTCGATAAAAATCAACGATCTGAAAAAACTGGCTGCCATGCCGCTGACCGGTCGCCCGCAGACGGATTCACTCATTCAACTGGCGAGGGAAGTCACTCAACGCTCCAATCTGCTCAACCAGATGGACAACGTGGGTGGTCGCCCCAACGACGGCAAGATCCACAAAGACGCCTTGCGGTGGTTGTCCCGTTAAACCCGTCATGGCCGATCACGCCGCGAATTCTTCGTGGCGTGATTTATCGCAGGGCAAAAACCTCGAGGAGAGTGCCGAGGCCCGGCGAGTGAAAAACTTCACCAGCCAGCGCAAGTTTCAGGCGCCGGCTGCCGACGACTTCATCAAAGGCATGCGGCCCGATGGGCAGTTGCCTGCCGCTGAACCCTCTGCGTTCCGCCAGTTTTGCGCCGTGATGGGGTTTGTCGTTGGCGCGATCAAGGGCCTTTGGCAGGACGCCAAGCCGACCTCGTCGGGCTCCCGAAAAGCCGACTGATTTTTCGCTTTTTACATGTTGTCATTGGAACCCTTCGCGACTGAGGAACCATTGCCGTCGGGGCGCCACACACCTTTGGCTTGTTAATCGCGCGAGCGATACGGCCGTTACCGGGGTGATGTCCAGGCAAGTGTGGATCTAAAATTGGTGGAGATGAATCATGAGAATTGATGGTGGGTCAGGCTACCTGCAGCCCGGCGATACACGCCGATTTGACGCAACACCGGATGAGGGGCCGCGCGCTGCTCAGGCCGCTTCAAGCGAGCCCGGTGACGCTGGCCGGCAAGCCAGTCATCAACCGGGCGCCACGTCGGTTCGATCGTCCGGCTACAGGCCACCTTTGCGGTCGGCCAAGCCCTATGAGGTAGTGCCTCACCATCGCACGCTTCAGAACGGTGTAGCCCCTCGCGCCGGGTTGCCCAATCCCAACCTTCATTTGCCGGACAGCGAGTTGGTGAAAGCGCTGAAAGTCAGTTTTCCCATGCTGAAAGAACTCCATGAGAAGTGACGGGCTGACGCTGTCTTCACTGCAGCGAATCGCCGACAAAAAACTCGGCGACAACCAGGCGTTCGACAGTGCGATTTTGCTGGCCAAGGCGCTTGTCCAGCGCCCGCGCCTGATCGATGCGATCACCGACCAGGACGGTTACATCACCGGGGAAAGCCTTTCTAAAGCCGAAAGTGTGGTGTTCGGCAACAGTGACCCCGGTGCCTTCAGCCCGGACCCTTTCCACGCCAAGAGCAACGCCGAGCTTATCGAGGTGTTCAAGGCGATGTTTACTGAACTGCGGGACAGGTCCCGGGACCGTAAGGGGTTCTTTGAACACATCGGCTACGTCAACATCGAGTTGCTGGTTGCCATGAGCAAGGACCCGGACGAACTCGACAGCCAGGGCGAGCCCGTGCTGGACCCGGCCACGGGGCTGGCGCGGAAAAAATACGATGAGCAGCAGGTGTACATGGCGAAAAATATTGTGGACCGGCCCGGGTTATTGCAGTCGCTCGAAAGCGCCCACGGCAGTGGGCGGCGGATTTTCGGCAGTCATCACCAGGCGGGCTGGCTCAGTAACAAAACCCTTGATCGCTGGCTTGAACACAAAAAGGCCAGATAAGCCTCATACCCGCAGTATTTTCCCGCTGATCGCTACACCGATCAGCAACACGGCAAGCAGCACAAAGGCCGTGCTCAGGCTACTGCCATGGGCGATAAAGCCGATGACCGCGGGGCCGGCGAGAATGCCGGCATAACCCAGGGTGGTGATGGCGGGTACTGCAATGTGTTCCGGCATGACTTTCTGCTTGCCAACGGCGGTGTACAGCACCGGCACGATGTTGGAGCACCCGGCACCTACCAGCGCATACCCCAGCAGGGCGGTTTCCCACGCAGGTAACAGCGTTGCCAACAGCATGCCGGCCGCTGCGAGGGCGCCGCCGAATATGATCACCCGGGTTGCGCCCAGGCGGCGAACAATCCGGTCGCCGGTCAGGCGCCCGACGGTCATGGTCAAGGCAAAGGCTGCATAGCCAAGGCCCGCATAGGCTTCATCAAGGCCGCGCTCGGCACTCAGGAACACCGCGCTCCAGTCCAGCACGGCGCCTTCAGCGAGAAACACGATGCAGCACAGGCAGCCGATAAACAGCACCACGCCGTGAGGCACGGCAAAGGCCGGCCCGGAGCTTTCACTGCCGTAAGGCAGCAAATGCGGCCCGGCCTTGAGCAAGGCCACTGCCATCACCACGATGACGGCAAGGGTGGCCTGGAAGGGTGACCAGCCCAACCCGAGCAGCCCGCTGACGCCCGCCGCACCGACGATCCCGCCGAGGCTGAACAGGCCGTGGAAGCCTGACATCATCGTCTTGCCGCTGGCCCGTTCGACAATCACCGCCTGCAGGTTGACCGTGGAATCCACCATGCCCAGGCCGGCGCCAAATACGAACAGTGCGGCCATCAGCAGTGGAATCGAGGTGACCGTGGCCAGCATCGGCAGGGCCATGCAGATCAGAATCGTCCCGCCGGTCGCCACGCGCCGGATACCGTAGCGCGACGCCAGGGCCCCGGCGACGGGCATGGCGATTATCGACCCCACACCCAGGCACAGCAGCAACAGGCCGAGCGTGCCCTCATTGAGTTGGGCGCGGGCCTTGGCATAAGGCACCAGCGGGGCCCAGGCGGCGATGCCGAAACCTGCGATAAAAAAGGCGATGCGGGTCGACATTTGTTCCAGCCGCCCGGGTACCACGGGCGCTGGGGTGCTGATGGCGGTCATGAGAATCCTTTGTTTTGCGTTCAACGAACGATGTACAGCGCAACATCCTTGCACATCAGGCCGTATCGAGCGAGCCGGGTTCCCTTGGCGTGCTTGAACACAGAGCAAACAATTTGTCCTGGATCATGGAACGCGATAGGCCTTTCCAACCACTATCAGTTTGTAGGACGAGTAATCGTTTGATGTGCGAGGTGGTCTGGAAGGTGCGTAATCCCTGCGAGAACTGGCGAACCCCGGGCTTCTTGCGGCGGATTACCACCTTCCAGACCGATCTTCTCAATGACTGTTTCATGGATGGCGCAAGCGACTACGGGCATACACCGCCACAATCACGAAACATCCCATAGGCAACAGGTAAGCCAGCGCTACCGTGCTGTTGTCCGCCACTTTGCCCATCAAGTAGGGCATCAGTGCGCCGCCGACAATCGCCATGATCATGAACGAACTGCCGCGCTTGGTATGCGGCCCGAGGTTTTTCACGCCCATGGCGAACAGCGTCGGGAACATGATCGACATGAAGAAGAACACCGCGATCAGCGCGATCACCGAGATGCCTTCCAGACCAACCACCACCAGCGCACACAACGCGATATTGATCAGCGCATAAATCAGCAGCAGCTTCTGCGCGTTGACCCGCCCCATCAACCAAGTGCTGAAAAAGCGCCCGAACATGAAGGCCAGCATCGCGATCGACAGCAGGTAGGCTGCTTGCTGATTACCCATCTGTGCCCAGTGCTCGGTGACGTAGTTGATAAAAAATGCGCCGACCCCGACCTGGGCCGCCACGTAGAAAAACTGCGTGATCACCCCACCGACGAATTCCGGATACTGCCACAGGCCCTTGCCGGCCACCGGTTGCAGTGCCTGCTCCTGGGCGCGTAAATCCGGCAGCGGTGTGCGGACAATCAACAACGCCACCAGCAACACCAGCACGGCGATCACCACGTAGGTGGTTTGCAGCGAACTCATGTCCGAGGCCGGTGTGCTGCCAGCGCTGAAGAACATCGCGCCGCCAATCAGCGGGCCGAAGAATTGGCCGAGGCCGTTGAATGATTGCGCCAGGTTCAACCGCCGTTCGGCGCCCTGGGGTTCGCCCAGCACCGTTGCATACGGGTTGGCTGCGGTCTCCAGGCAGCCCAGGCCGCAGGCGATGACGAACAGTGCGAACAGGAAAAACGGAAAGCTCGCCGCCGCTGCCGCCGGCATGAACAGCAAGGCACCCGCCGCATACAGGCACAAGCCCAGCAGGATCCCGGCTTTGTAGCCGTGGCGGTCCATCAGTAATCCCGCCGGCAGCGCTATCAGGAAGTACGCGCCGAAATACGCGCTTTGCAGCAGCCCGGACTGGGCCTTGCTGACGTGCAAGACTTCCTGGAAGTGCTTGTTCAGTACGTCCAACAAACCGTAGGACAAGCCCCAGAGGAAGAACAGACTGGTCACCAGCATCAGTGCCCAGCGATAGGTTGGTACGGCGCGTTCGCCGGCGGCCACGGGTGTGTCTTTGCTTAACATGACGCTTCTCCTGTTGTTTTTATGGGATCAAGGCGTGCGATGCAGCGGGTATCAAGGTTGGTCGGTGAGGCTGAAAATCTGCGTCAAGGGCTGCCATTTGCCCCCGGGATCGGTCCACGGCGTGGGAGCCTGGAAACGCCACATCAGGGTTTCCCAGGCTTGCACCTCGGCGTTGGCGCGGGCGGCCTGGTCCAGGCCTTCGAAGCTGAAACCGGCCGTGGTGTCCATGACCATGAACAGCCGTGTACCCAGGCGCCAGATCTGCATCTGCACGATGTGCTGGCTGCGCAGATGCCCGGCCACGGCGGGCCAGATGCGTTGATGCAACTGCTGGTACTCGGCGATCAATGCCTCATCGTCGATCAGGTCCAGGGCCAGGCAGTAACGTTGGCTACTCATGTCAGTGCCCGGTCCAAGTGGGTGTAGCCACCGTCCACCACCAGCCATTGTCCGGTGGTGTGGGACGCGCGGGGTGAAAGCAAGAACAGCACGCTGTCGGCAATTTCCTCAGGGCTAGTCATCCGTTTACCCAGAGGGATTTTTTCGACGATGGCGGCGAGCTTGGCTTCGGGGTTGTCGAAGCCGTCGATCCAGCGCTGGTACAGCGGCGTCAGCACCTCGGCGGGCACCACGGCGTTGACCCGAATGCCGAACTCCAGCAGCGAGGCTGCCCATTCCCGTGTCAGGGACAACTGCGCACCTTTCGCGGCGGTATAACCGCTGGTGCCACCCTGGCCGGTGAGGGCGGTCTTGGAGCTGATATTCACGATCGCCCCGCGACTGGCCTTGAGTGCGTCGAGGCACAGGTGGGTCATCAGGTAGTAATGAATCAGGTTCTTTTCCAGGGATTCGACGAAGGCTGCACGTCCCGCTTCCAGGCCTACACCGTCGTTGACCCCGGCGTTGTTCACCAAGCCGTCGATGCGCCCGAAGCGTTGCAACACTTCGTTGACCGCCGCGCGGCAGGCGTCTTCATCGCGCAACTCGACACGGATGAAGTGGCTTTGACCTTGTTGTTCAAGCTCGGCAGCGAAGGCCGCCGACAACGGTTGATGACCGAAAATCACCGGGATCGCGCCTTCGGCGATCAGCCCCAGGGAGATAGCGGCGCCAATTCCCGAGCCACCGCCGGTGACGATGATCACGCGGTCCTGCAAATGCAGATTCATGGGCAGTTTCCTTCAAGGTGATAGACCCGCTGGGCGGTGCCCCCCCAGATTGCCTGCTGTTCATGGGTCGACAGCGGGCCGAGGGTCTGTTGCAGCAATTGGCAGGTGCGCTGGTATTCGCCGGCCAGCAGGCAAACAGGCCAGTCCGAGCCGAACATCAGGCGTTCGGCGCCGAACAGTTCCAGTGCCAGTTCGATATAGGGGCGCAGGGCACGGGCATTGCGTTGATCGGGCCCGGCTTCGGTGAGCAGGCCCGACAGCTTGCAACTGACGTGGGGCAGGGCGGCCAGCGGTGCCAGGTGTTCGGCCCAACCGGCCGGGCCGTTGGCGATGTCTGGTTTGCCCAAATGATCCAGCACCAGATGATGCTGGTCGTGGCGCTGGCACATGGCTGTGGCGGCGTCGAGGTCGGCACAGCGGATCAGCACCTCGTAGACGTAGCCGTGCTGTTGCAGGTGCTGTAGCCCATGGGAGAATCCCGGGTCAGCCATGAAGCTGGCAGGCGTAGGTTCGTCTTGAATCTGATGCCGAAAGCCCTTGAGTTTTGGTGAGTCGCACCATTGTTCCAGGTGCTGTTCAAGGGTTGGGTCGCACAGGTCGACCCAGCCGACTACGCCGAGTATCCACGGGTGCTGCCGCGCCATTTCCAGCAACGCATCGGTTTCCTGCTCACCGGCGCGGGCCTGCACGGCAATGCAACCATCCAGGCCGGCAGCGTCGAGCAACGGTCGCAAATCCTGTGGGACAAAGTCCCGCCGCAGGTCGGCTTCAGCCGCACCAATCCACGGATAATCAGCGGCCCGGTAGCGCCAGAAATGCTGGTGCGCATCGAGCCTCAGAGGTGATGGGGACGACATTATTATTGTGCTCCGTCCAATCAAATGTGTGCTTCAGGTCACGGCCGGTGGCGGTATTGCTCCCGGGACGCGGCTTTCATCTGGATCGAAAACCCCGGTGCCTTCGGCGGCAGATAAGCCGCGCCGCGCACCACACAAGGTTCCTCGAAGTGCTCGTGCAAGTGGTCGACATACTCAATCACCCGGCCTTCGTGGGTGCCGGCGATGCACAAGTAGTCGATCATCGACAGATGCTGCACATACTCGCAAAGCCCGACGCCGCCGGCATGCGGGCACACCGGCAGGCCGTATTTGGCGGCCATCAACATCACTGCCAGCACCTCGTTGACCCCGCCCAGGCGGCAGGCGTCAATCTGCACCACATCGATGGCTTCACGCATGATCAATTGCTTGAAGATGATCCGGTTCTGGCACATCTCGCCGGTGGCGACTTTGACCGGCGCCACACCCTGGCGAATCTTGCGATGGCCTTCAATATCGTCGGGGCTGGTGGGCTCCTCGATAAACCACGGCTTGGCAAACGCCAATTCGCGCACCCAGTCGATGGCGGTGTCGACTTCCCACACCTGGTTGGCGTCGATCATCAGTTGACGATCCGGCCCCAGTACTTCGCGGGCAATGCGTACGCGGCGCAGGTCGTCCTGCAAGTCGTGGCCGACCTTGAGCTTGACGTGGTTGAACCCGGCATCCACCGCTTCCTGGCACAGCCTGCGCAGCTTTTCGTCGCCATAACCGAGCCAGCCGGCGGAGGTGGTGTAGCAGGGGTAGCCATTGGCGTGCAGGTCGGCCATGCGTTCGGCCTTGCCTTCGGCGCGTTGGCGCAACAGGGCAAGGGCTTCGCTTGCGGTGATGCAGTCGGTGATGTAGCGGAAGTCGATGCACCGCACCAATTGTTCCGGGCTCATGTCGGCCACCAGGCGCCACAGGGGTTTGCCTTCGGCCTTGGCCCACAAATCCCACGCGGCGTTGACGATCGCGCCGGTGGCCAGGTGGATGGCGCCCTTGTCCGGGCCGATCCAGCGCAACTGGCTGTCGCTGGTGACATGGCGCCAGAAGCGGCCCATGTCTTCGGCGATCCACTCCAGGGTCAACCCCACCAGCAGCGGCTGCATGGCCTGGATCGCCGCGCAGCAAATCTCGTTGCCACGGCCGATGGTGAAGGTCAGGCCATGGCCTTCAAGCGCCGGGTTGTCGGTCTGCAAAATCACATAGGCGGCCGAGTAGTCCGGGTCCGGGTTCATGGCGTCGGAGCCGTCCAGGGACTGGGATGTAGGAAAGCGGATATCTTCGACGCGAATCGCGGTAATAGTGGTCATGAACGGCTCCTTGGCTCTTGTCAGGCGTCGACCGTGGTCTGGTTCTGTTCGCCAAGGCCTTCGATGCCCAGGCGGATCTTTTGCCCAGGCTTGAGGTAGACCGGCGTGGGCTTGATCCCCAGGCCGACACCGGGCGGGGTGCCGGTGGAAATCACATCCCCGGGTTGCAGGCTCATGAACTGGCTCAAGTAGCTGATCAGCTTGGGGATCTGGAAAATCATCGTGCGGGTGTTGCCGTTCTGGTAACGGTGGCCGTCGACCTCGAGCCAGATCGACAGTTGATGCGGGTCGGCGATTTCATCCTGGCTCACCAGCCAAGGGCCGAGCGGGCCGAAGGTGTCGCAGCCCTTGCCCTTGTCCCAGGTGCCGCCGCGTTCCAGTTGGAACTCACGCTCGGAGACGTCGTTGATCACGCAGTAGCCAGCCACGTGCTGCATGGCCTCGCTCTCTTCGATATAACGGCCGCCCTGGCCGATCACCACGCCCAGCTCGACTTCCCAGTCGGTCTTGTTGGAGTGGCGGGGGATTTCAATGTTGTCGTTGGGGCCGACAATGGCGCTGGTCCATTTGTTGAAGATGATGGGTTCGTCGGGAATCGGAGCGCCGGTTTCTGCGGCGTGATCGGCGTAGTTCAGGCCGATGCAGATGAATTTTCCCACTTGGCCGACACAGGCACCCAGACGCGGATTGCCCGGCACCAGAGGCAGGCTCGCGGGGTCAAGTTCTTGCAGGCGAGCGAGGTTTTGCGGCAGCAGGGCATCACCGGCGACATCACTGATGTGGGCGGACAAGTCGCGCAGACGACCGTCAGCGTCCAGCAGGGCCGGGCGTTCCTGACCTTTTTCACCATAGCGCAGCAATTTCATGAGCAATCCTCTTATTGGGAAGTGGGCGGTCAGTTGCTCCAGCCGCCGTCAATGATCTGGGTGGTGCCGGTGGTAAACGCGCTGGCATCGGAGCCAAGGTACAACGCCAGCTGGGCAATTTCCTGGGGTGTGCCCAGGCGTCCCATCGGCTGGCGCGCGGTGAAGGCGGCGTACACCTCATCCTGCTGGCGGCCTTCGCGGCTGGCTTGTTCGATGATGCGTTGCTGCAGCGAAGGCGACTCCACCGTGCCGGGGCAGATGGCGTTGCAGCGAATGCGGTGGGTGACAAAGTCGGCCGCCACGGATTTGGTCAGGCCGATGACGGCGGCCTTGCTGGCGCAGTAGGCAAAGCGGTTAGGCACGCCCTTGAGGCTGGAGGCCACCGACGACATGTTGATGATCGAGCCGCCGCCTGCCGCCAGCATCCCCGGCAGAAACGCGCGGATCATCCGGTACATGGCGGTGACATTGAGGTCCAGAGCAAACGCCCAGTCGCTCTCCGGGCATTCGAGAATGTTGCCGGCGTGCACCACGCCTGCGCAATTGAACAGCACATCAAGAGGGCCGATTTCGGCGGCGAGGCGTTGGATGGCGCTGGCGTCGGTCACATCCAGCAACACCGTTTGCGCACCCGGCAGGTCGGCGAGCGCCTGTTGATTGATGTCGGCTGCAATCACTTCGGCGCCCGCCGCCAGATAGGCTTCGACGCTGGCGCGGCCAATGCCCTGCGCGGCGGCGGTGATCAGCACGCGTTTACCGGTGAGGTCCATGACAGACTCCCTTGATTGTTATTATTGGCTCAATGGTCAGGCCATTGAGGGCGTAAAACGCCTGCATCTGCGGCATAGCGAACCGTGGTGGGTTTGCTATGATCAGCACACTGAAAACGATCCAATGGTCAGGCCATTGATCCAATTTTTAGCATGGGTCTTCCCGGTCAACAAGCGGCTTTTTTGTGAGTTGATCATCTGGACTGTGCCGTGCATGAATCGAGCTGAGCCTAGATGCCATTTCAAGTGATTGATAACCAACGTCTTTATCGACAGATTGCCGACCAGTTACGGGCGTTGATCGACAGCGGGGAATTTCCGCCGGGCAGCCGCCTGCCGGCCGAGCGCGAGCTGGCCAAACTGCTGGGCGTGAGTCGCGCCTCCGTTCGTGAAGCGATGATTGCCCTGGAGGTGATCGGTTTGGTTGACGTACGTGTGGGCAACGGCGTGCTGGTGTGCGAGCCGGTGCAACCGAAAGTCAGCCAGGAACCGGTGATGGCCCAGGCCACCCGGGATCAATGGAAAGAGTTCGATCCGGAACTCAATCTGCACGTCGACTTCAACGCCGAGATTCCGCCGTTTTCCTTGCTCCAGGCCCGTCGCCTGATTGAGCCGGAAGCAGCCGCCCTGGCAGCCAAACATGCCACCGACGAAGAGCTGGCAGGTATCCGTGAGGCGTTCGAGCGTAACGTGCAGGACAACCGCGAAGGCTCCCATACCCACCCGGGCGATCGCCTGTTTCACATTCGCATCGCCCAGGCCTCGGGCAATCCGGCCTATGCGCTGATGATTGCGCACTTGCTGGGGCATCGTTACGGCAGCATGTTCCAGCGGTTGCAGGCGCATTACACCTCGGACGACATGCCTCATCGCTCTGAAGACGAGCATCGCAAGATCCTCGATGCACTGGAGCAACGGGACGTGGAAGGCGCGCGACAGGCCATGCGCAAGCACCTGGAAGAGGTGGTACGGATCTTTATGCGGACTGCGCAATGACGGTGTTCTACGACGCCCGGGGGAATATCTACGGCGTGGTCAGCCCGGATTTTTTACGCAGCAAGGGCATCGGCGTACCTGATGCCGCTGACTTGGCCGCTAACACCCGGGAAGCTTGGGCCTTGGCGGCCATTGCCGCCGAGTGCGGCTGGGGTGCTTTGCCGCGCCCGGCGCAGGCCAAGGAGCATCGCTGTGACGGCTTGTTGGTGGGGCCGTTTCAGGCCGAGCCGCCCTTTGACGTATTGATTGTTAACACGGATGGGTCTTTGGCCGAGCGCAGTGGCAATGGCCTGACGATTTTTGCCCAGTCGTTAACCGACCAGGGATTGATGGCGCATGGCTGTGACCTGCGGGTGCATCACGACAAGACGGATGCACTGTCGCCGGTGGTCACGCGGGTTGAGCCTGCAGAGTACGAACAGGTCCAGGGTTTTTGGCTGGCGCTGGGGCGTCCCGAATTGGGGCCTTCGGCAGTGGGGGCGGTTGGCGTTGGTGTGGTCTGGCTTGAGGGAACCGAGGTGAGCCATGTCTCGCCCCTGGCTGCGCTCAACCCTGAGTGGAATTACAGCCAGTTTGTACGTGTGGGCAATCCTCATTGCGTGACGCTGGTGCAGGATGCGTCGGCGTTGCCGGACAACGCGCAGATGCATCGGCCAGCGTTGTTTGAGCCACTGAGGGCGATCGCTTTTGCGCCGCCTGCCGGGGCCGGTCAACCTTGTATTTCGGGGGTCAACCTGCAATGGGTCTCCCGGGATTCAGGCAATCGTGTCATCGCCCGTGTATTTGAGCGCGGCGAGGGACCGACAGCGTCTTCCGGGACCAGCGCCAGTGCGGTGGCATGCGCCGCCTGGTCTGTAGGATGGGTGACTGCAGGAGAAGTAGCCGTGGTGATGCCCGGTGGTACGGCACCGGTGCGCTTGCAGGCAGAGGCGGGTGAGCTACTTAGCGTCAGCCTGTTCGGGACTGCGCGGGTGCAAGCGCTTTGAAAAGGTAACGGCTGGCTTAATTATCTTTGTCAGTCGTTTCTTTATAAGTAAGTGCCCTTGGTGAATAGCGGTGTAAGAGTATTCCTGTTGGTGAGTACTGGCTGTTTAACTGCATTTCCGTAAGTCATAAAAGACCCTTCCATTATCGATGTACGAATCTTCTTTTTTATTTTGAAGCGGCCGAATTTCGCCTGAAATCGCTAGTATTCCTGGGGTTCAGGCACTTTTTATCGGCTTCGGATTGAGTGGCTTTATCTTCGTTTTACGGGGAAAGTTATTTCAGCTCGACAATGAATGGCGGGTAACAACGGATGTTCAGCACGCTTGTTTCGTCACGCTTCAAACTGATTGTTACAGGAATAAACCAGGCATTTGAGGTGCTGGCTTTTAAAGGCAGCGAAAGTATTGATCAGCCTTTTTTCATTGAAGTGCAGTGGGTCAGTGAAAACCCCTGCCTTGATCTGGAAAAGCTGCTTCACCAACCGGCTTATCTGGATTTTGGTGAACCGGGTGAAGGCCTTCACGGGCAAATCTACGCCATTGGCCGTGAAGACCCTGGCCGGCGGCTTACCCGCTACCACCTCACCCTAGCGCCGCGACTGGCGTACCTGGCCCATCGTTGCGACCAGCGGATTTTCCAGCAGCGCAGCGTGCCGCAAATCATCGCGGCGGTGCTTGAACAGCACGGCATTCTCGCCGATGCCTATGCCTTTGAACTGGGGCCGGTGGTGTACCCGCCACGTACGTTCTGTGTGCAATACGCGGAAACCGATCTGCATTTTATCCAGCGACTGTGCGAGGAAGAGGGCATCCATTACCACTTTCGCCACAGTGTGGATGCTCACATGCTGGTGTTTGGCGATGATCAGACGGTGTTTCGTCGTTTGCCGGCGCAGCGCTATTGCGCAATCGGTGGGCCTGCTGCCGAAACGCTGGTGATCCAGCGTTTTGATGTGCGCCTGGCCACACGCAGTGCTCAGGTTGTTCGGCGTGACCACGACTTCGAACATCCGGCGCTGCGCTTGCAGGAGCAGGCCGGAGCTTCGCCTGCGCTTGAAGACTATCAGTACCCGGCGGGGTTCACGGGGCATCTGCGAGGTTCACAGTTGGCCCGGCGTGGCCTGGAACGCCATCAGCGCGACCGTCATCGGGCGTTGGGCCGCAGTGATCAACCGGCCCTGCGTAGCGGGCATTTCCTGGCGCTGCGTGAACACCCGGACTCGTCATGCAATGACTTGTGGTTGATCACCAGCGTGCGCCACGAAGGCTATCAACCGCAGGTACTGGAGGAGGCGGTGGTGGATGCCGAGGCGTTCCACGGCTATCGCAATCGATTTACCGCAACGCCCTGGCGCGCTGCTTACCGCCCGCCGCTCAAACACCCCAAACCGCGAATCAGCGGCAGCCAGACCGCAACCGTCACCGGCCCCCTGGGTGAGGACGTGCATTGCGACGCCCACGGGCGGGTGAAAATTCGCTTTCACTGGGACCGGCTCGACAAGACCGACGACAAGAGCAGCTGTTGGGTGCGGGTGGCGTCCGGTTGGGCGGGTGACCGCTTCGGCGCGGTGATGATCCCGCGTGTGGGCATGGAGGTATTGGTCACGTTCCTGGAAGGCGACCCGGACCGGCCAGTGATCAACGGCTGCCTGCCTAACACTCTGCAACCGACGGCTTACCCCTTGCCACAACACAAGACCCGCAGTGTTCTGCGCAGCCGCAGTTCGCCGGGCGGGGTGGGGGCCAACGAGTTGCACCTTGAGGACCGCAGCGGTCAAGAGCTCATCTACCTGCGCGCCCAACGTGATCTTGAGCAGCAGGTAGGCCATGACAGTCGGCTGGAGGTTGTGGGCGAGCGTCAGGAAACCATCCATGGCTTGAGTGCGACCACTTTGGGGCATGAGGAACACCGCAGCATCGCCGGTGACCGCAAGGTGCGGCTTGAGGCAAATGATCACTTACATGTGCAGGGCAACAGCCAAACCCATGTCGGCCAGACCTTGGTGATCGAGGCGGGGCAGCAGGTCCATCTCAAGGCGGGTGCCAGCCTGGTTATTGATGCCGGCGCGCAGCTGAGTTTCAAGGCCGGGGGTGAGCATTTGCTGATTCAGGCCGGCGGGATTTTCAGCAGTCGCCCGATCACGTTGGGCGGTGTGCCGGCGGGGACCCGCGCCGCCAATCCTGTGGGGCCGGGTGACGTTGCTGCCCCGCCGGCATTCGTAGCTGTCGGGCCAAAGGTATCGGTTGCCCAAGGCGCAATCATGGCGCTTGCCAGACGACTGGATGCGGACTTCTGTCCGGTATGCGAGCGCTGCCGCGAAGGCATGTGCGACTCCACGGGGAGGGCGGCTTGATGGAGATCACGTCTGGCCAGTGGATGGCTCAACAGCAGCAGGCGGGGCGCCGGCTGTGCCTGGTTCTACAGGGTGAAAGCGAGGCGCGCGGTTTACTGCTGGCGACACGCACGGTGGCGGAGTATTGCAGCCTCTACGCCGAAACCTGCGTGGCGGAGTTGGCAGCGGATGGCCCGGTGATCCTGTTGCTCGATCACGTCAACGAGCCTGGTCTGGTTGGCTTGTTGCAAAACCCCCTGCGCAATTGGGGGTGGTTGGGCAGCTTGCCCGATGATGATTTGTCGGACGTTACCGTGCATTGGCGCGACAGGCTGGTGGCGGGGCCGACGGGGAGGCAGGCGCTGTACCGCTTTCACGATAACCGCACCTTGGCGCGGGCTTTGGTTCACCTGCCTGCTGAGGATTGGCCTGCCTTTCTCGGGCCGCTGATCAGCGTGTGTTACTGGCAGGGCGAGCGCTGGCGTTGTGGTGATAATCCGGCTCCGGGGACGTATCCGGTGCCTGATCCTGCACCGTGGCTGGAGGTGCCGAATCCTCAGTCCGGAGCGATTTTGCAGGCGAATATCCTGCGCTATTTGCTGGCTGAGCACAGCGAGGCGCTCAGTCAACTCGCGGAATTTCAGGACCCGAGAATCTGGCTGGAACAGGTGCTGGAGCAAGCGCGGGCTTGGCAATGGGAGAGGCCGGACCAGCTGGAGTTTTTGGTGGTGCGGCGGTTGGTGGAAGCCACTGGGGACGTGGTTATTCGATGGCAGCCGATGCGGGGGGAAGTGGCGGAGGATCATTTTCAGCGGGTGGTTGAGGAGTGGTGTCGGGT
>NZ_NIXO01000077.1 GCF_002204795.1 Pseudomonas sp. K2I15 | reverse complement strand
AGCGGTACCAGATGCCCACATCGGCCAGCAGGCGGGAAATGAAGTCCAGATCGCTCTCGCCGTACTGCATGACCTGGTCGCGCTTGGGGTAGTCGCGCACCAGGTTGAAGAAGAAGTCCTGGCCTCTAAAATCGTGGCGGCTGCGCAGGATGCTTTCGACGATTTGCGGGACGGATTGGTGTTGGTAGATGCGGAATTGTTGGCCTCGACCCAGCAGGGCAAAGTGCGGTTCCAGGGTGATTTCGTAGCGGGCTTCATCAACGGAGCCCGACAGGCGTTTGAAGCCGGTGACGACGCCGTGAAGCGTGCGCAACGGGCTGGCAGCAGGCGGGATGAAGCCGCGCATCGGTGATTGCTGCGGTGCGCTGTACAAGCTGAAAGTGGCGTCCTGACCGAGCATTTTTTCTGCTGCGATATCACCTTCGGCGCTGGTGAACTCCACATGGTAGCTGAACAGTTCGCTCAGGCCCTCGGTGCCCTCGAAGGCAAGAACGTCGAGTAATGCATCAACATCGCGAACGGTGAGTTTATGGCGGCTGTGGTCGAAGAAACTGCGCAATTCGTTCAGCATGCTTGGGCCTCCATCGCAACGGCGGATACCGCGTCTTGGGCATCAATAAACTGCAGGACGACACCCTCCTCATCGCTGTAGCCGAGAGTCACGCTGCGAGTTTTCTGCCGGGCAGCCTGGCGTTGCAGCAACTGTTGGCTGAGTACCGGCAAGATCTGCTGGTTGAGCAGGCTGTCGATGTTGCGCGCGCCTGTGTCTGGTAGCAGGCATGCGGCAACCAGAGCCTCGTTGAGCGCGGTGTCGATCTGGCAATCCAGCCCGTAGTGGCGCCGCAAGCGCGTGGCCACCTGGGCAAGCTTGATTGCGACAATCTGCTGGAGAGCGTCGGCTAACAGCGGTCGGTAGATCAACGTCTGGAAACGTGCCAGCAGGGCCGGTTGAAAGTGTTCCCGCAGGATCGGGCGCAGCAACTCGTGCAAGGTGCTGTCCGGCGCGTCGGGAAACTCTTGCAGGCAAGCTTGCAGTTCATCGCTGCCAAGGTTGGAGGTCATGAGAATGACGGTGTTGCGAAAATCGATTTCCCGTCCTTCGCCATCGCGCATGCAGCCACGGTCGAAGACTTGGTAGAACAGGTTGAGGACGTCGCGGTGCGCCTTCTCCACTTCGTCGAGCAACACCACGCTGTAGGGGCGCTGGCGCACCGCTTCGGTGAGCACCCCGCCCTGGCCGTAACCGACGTAGCCGGGAGGCGAGCCTTTGAGTTGGCTGACGGTGTGGGCTTCCTGGTACTCCGAGAGGTTGATGGTGATCAGCGATTTTTCACCACCGAACAGCTTATCGGCCAGGGCCAGGGCGGTTTCGGTTTTACCGACGCCACTGGTGCCCACCAGCAGGAACACGCCCAACGGCGCTTTTTCATCCGTAAGGCCGGTCTTGGCGGCCCGCAGGCGTTGGGCCAAGGCGCCGAGTGCAGCGTCCTGGCCGATCACTTGTTCACCCAGTTGGTGTTCCAGTTCCAGCAGGTTGGCTTGTTCATCCTTGAGCAGGCTGCCCAAGGGCACACCGGTCCAGTCGGCGATGACCTCGGCTACGCTGCGGGCGTCGACGTCGAGCGACAGCAAGGGCTGGTTGCCCTGGATATTGCTCAACTGCTGCTGCAGTTGCAGGCAGGCGTTTGCTTGCGGAGGCTCTGCCTGACGGGCGTCGTGCAATTGTTGGGTAAGGTCGAGTTCGTAGCGGTATTGCGCCTCAAGCTCGACTTGCTGGCAGTGCAGTTCGCAGTGCTGCGCGGCGATGATCTCCAGGCGCTCATTCGCAAGGCAGCCGCTCAGTTGCTGGTCTTCTTCCAGAGCCTGGCGTTCCAGCACCAGAGCGGTTTTGCGCGCTTTGCAGCGCACCAACGCCTGGGGCTCGCAGTCGAGGCTCATGCGGACCCGGGCACTGGCTGTGTCGAGAAGGTCGATGGCTTTGTCGGGCAATTGGCGACCGGTCAAGTAACGCCGCGAGAGCGTGACCGCTGCCTGTACCGCCGCGTCCAGAATGTGCACGCCGTGGTGGCTGGCGTAGCGTGCCTTGAGGCCGCGCAGCATCAGGCAGGCGTTGGCGTCGTCGGGCTCGTCGACTTTGACCATCTGGAAACGTCGTTCCAGGGCCGCATCGCGTTCGAAATACTGTTTGTATTCGCTCCAGGTGGTGGCGGCAATCGTGCGTAACTCGCCACGCGCCAGGGCAGGTTTGAGTAGATTGGCCGCATCCGCCCCTCCGGCATGGTTTCCGGCGCCAATCAGTGTGTGGGCTTCATCGATAAACAGCAGCACCGGGTGAGGCGATTGCTGCACGGCGTCGATGACGTTTTTCAGGCGTTGCTCGAATTCGCCTTTTACACCCGCACCCGCTTGCAACAAGCCCAGGTCCAGAATGCGTACGCTGACCCGTTTGAGGCTGTCGGGGACGTTGCCCTCGACGATACGTAATGCAAGACCTTCAACCAGAGCGGTTTTACCCACCCCGGGCTCACCCACCAGAATCGGATTGTTTTTGCGCCGACGACTGAGAATATCGATGACCTGGCGAATCTCATCGTCGCGGCCGAACACCGGGTCGATCTGGCCTGCCCAGGCCTTGGCGGTAACGTCGTGGGTGAATTTATCCAGGATGACTTTCATGGCATCCGAGTTGTCGGTGCCGGATGAGGCTGGTACCTCGATGCGGTCCAGTTCGGCTTCTTGCTGTATTTGTGGGCGCTCTTCGGAGTGCTCGTCGAGCAGCTCAAACAAACGCTGTAACTGGGTATCGCTGATACTGAGTAGTGGCCAAGCGGCGTCACAGGCAAGCAAGCTGGGCGTCTCCAGCAGCGCGCCAAGCAGATGGGCCGAACGCAGCGTGTCGTTGTTGCCATCAAGCGAGGCGTGTAACCAGGCATTCTTGACCAGTTGCTGCAGTTTTGCGCACAACTGCGGCTTGCCTTGCACGCAGCGCGGAAGGGTCTCGAGGTGGTCGAGCAGGCCGCGCCAGAGTGCGTCCATATCCCATTCGTAGCGACGGGCAATAAAGGTCAGGTCGCCCTCGCCCTGCTCCAGCAACTTGAGCAGCCAATGCTCGATGCTGATCAATCCATGGGCGCGGCTCTGGCACAAGGTTGCCGCTGCACTCAGTGCCTGGGCGCAATACGGGTTGAGGCGGCGAAGCAAACGCGTGGAGTTCTGGGCCATCGGGTACATCCCTGTTCTGGGTTATCGGCGTTTCGTCAAAGGCTCATGCAGCGCGATGTATTTGGCTGAGCGCCCGCGAACGGACGCTCAACCCTGCACACCGCCAACCAGCAGGCACACAGATGCCGGCCGGTCCTTCGGCATCAGGCGCTTTGGCGTTCGTTCCAGGAGTCGGAGTGGATGATGTTGCCGTCTTTGTAGGTCCAGGTGACCTTCTCGTAGCGCAGCTCGATCTGCTCCAGGTGGTTGTGCTTTTCCTTGCTCGGGTCTTTGACGTCGTGCATTTTCGGCGCGACTTTCACGACCTTGACGTCCTCCAGTTTGGTGATGAAGTACTCGACTTCCTGGCCCGCATCATCGATGCGAAACCACTTGAACTCGGCACTCTTGAGCGTTTGCCCAGTGGTCACCGCCTTGTACAGGTAAGGGCTTGCGGCATCGATTTCCTTGGAAAACAGGAACGGGGTGTGAACCCGGGTGCCGGTCAGCTTGCCGGTGTTGTTGTCGGTGGGGATGTACAGGCTGTGGTCCTGGGCGATGACCTCAATGCTGCCTTCGCGCTTTTGTACGTCCACGGAGCCTTTGATTTCAGCACCGCCGTCATCTTGCAGCCATAGGTAAACGGGAATTGCCATGTGAAGCTCCTTTTCTCAGGGTTGTATGTCGCTGGTTGCGACAGAGGGTTTCCTGCCCGGCGCCGCAGGGGGGAGCGCACAGGCCCCCACTTCCGGCACCAGACGGATATCAACACGACGGTTGGCTGTACGCCCTTCCTCGGTTTCATTACTGGCCACTGGCTGGTTGGCGCCAAAACCCTGGACAGCGAAGCAGCTGTCAGGGATGTCACCCATGCGTTGCATCCAGTCACGTACCGAAGCGGCGCGTGCGCGGGATAACTCAAGGTTCTGCATGGGGCTGCCAGTAAGATCGGTGTGCCCGGCAATGACAATCAGCCAGCCAGGCTGTGCCTTGACATTGACCAGTGCGTTGATCAGCACCTTGGTCGAGCCCGACTTGAGCTCCGCGCTCCCGGTTCCGAACAGCGACAGGCTGTCCAGCCGCACAGGAGTAGAGATCTCGCCGGGCTTCGGGGCCTCGGGCGGTTGCCGGTGACCCTCGATGGTCGCCAGCAACGGCAGTCGTAGCCGCTCGCCGCGATACAGGCCCAGGCTCAACGCCAGCGGTTCGCCCTGCCGGTAGTAATCGTCCAGGCGCATACCAACCTGGCGCAGTACCGCCACGGCATCTTCACGCAGGACGAATTGGGGCTGGTCACGACGTTCAGCGGAGGGAACAGAGGTGTAGCGCCGCAGGTCATCACTGACTTGACGCAACAGCAGGTTGTTCTGCCAAGCCGAGCTGGCAAGGGCCACGACCCCGGCCACCGCGAACAACCACAACGCCGCGACACTAGTCCAAAGAAGCGGAGAGCCGCGGGTTTGGAGCGGTAGCAAATTCAGCAACGGGTCGGGAAACGGCAAGGATGTACCGGAGCCCGCTAGAGGCCGTCCTGCATCACTCAAGCCTGTCTTTGCGTGCACCCATTGTTGCCACAGGTTACCCATGATGCCCTGCGGCAGAACCGGCACCAGGGTGATCGCACAAGCCACTGGATGGTGGGTATTACGGGTCTCGAAGTGCGGGAGTAGTGTTTCCTTAAGCCACGCCGCGGCGCTGCTTATCTGTACGCCGGTGCATAGGCGTAAGGCGTAGGTTGCCCGATCGGCGGCGTGTTGCTGCCAGTCGACTAAGCTGACGCAAGCGCCGGCCTCACGGACGTAAGGGTTAGCTTGTCCCGACGCCCAACTGAACCAGGTACCCTCGCCTTCGGCACCTTGCAGGTAGCTCACCAGCATCAGCGGCAACGCAACACCGCGCTCGCGCACCAGGGTGATCTGATGACGGAAAGCACGCACCCGCCCGGCAAATTCTGCTGGGTCTGTGTGCTCCGAGGGGTTGGCGATAAACATTACGCTTATCTGGCCCGCCCAGTCCGGACGCAGGGCCTGGATGCTGGTGGCCACCACCACGAGTTGATCAAGGGCTGGCACACGCACATAACACCCCTGCGGGGTGGTGCGTAGGGTCAACTGCTCCGAAGGCACCACGCCAAAGAGCCCCGCCAACCCATCGCCGCAAACCAGCACCACGGGCTTGCAATAGGCGGGCGGTGGTAAGGCCGCATCGCCGGCCAACACCCGTTGGCGACCGTACCGTGCAAAACGAAGCCCCGTTCGTATCCAGGCTCGTATGACCAGCACTACAACGGTAAAAGCGACCGCTGCACGTACCCAGCCAGCAAACGGTACGACCAGCAACAGGGCCAAGACCAGCAATCCGGCCCACAGCCAGAGGCCTCGTGTCAGCTTGAGTGTCATCACGCCCTCACACCTGCACTGGTACAAGCGTGGCGATCAACTCGCCCAGCCAGTAGTCCAGTCCCCACCAGGCTCCGACCAGCAACAAGCTGGCCGCGATAACATGGCCCAGCGCTGAACGTACCCAGCACAAGTGATGTGCTCGGTGCGCGACGCTGTGCGTCGTCAATGCATGATCGAGTTGCAAAGGGCCGACCTGTGCATTCAGGGCCGCGAGCAATTGCTCGCGCTCAGGATCATTTACATCACGGTACCGCCCCTGAAAGCCGAGCATAAGAACCCGCT
The DNA here is from genome assembly GCF_002204795.1 of Pseudomonas sp. K2I15. Lineage (GTDB taxonomy): Bacteria > Pseudomonadota > Gammaproteobacteria > Pseudomonadales > Pseudomonadaceae > Aquipseudomonas. Next base: position 15,053 of record NZ_NIXO01000077.1, on the reverse strand, counting down.
GGAATGCCGTCAGCACCAGCACATCAGGTGCGGGATGACGCAGGGCTTCGCCTATGTCTTCATACAAAAACTCACCAGCCTGATGGCGATTGAAGAACTTTGCCTGCAAGGGTTCACTGGCCCATTTGGCATGGGCATCGTCCTTGGCATAGCCGAGTGCCGTCTCATCCAGCAAGGCACACTGGGCGTAGCTGATCAGCTCAATGCTGCGCGCTCCAACGCCGGCGTCCTTGAGGCCTTGTCGAACCTGTTCGACCTGCATTGCGCTACGTCCAGGCAACTCGGGGCTGCTTTGCAGCGAAGCACCCTGGCGCAACTCTACGACCAGCAGGTAAGTGTCTTGCAACAACGCATCGACGTCATGCGCAGTGAAGGTGTGTTTTTTCAAGGCGTTAAGGTTCATGCGCGCAGTACCGCAAACAGTTCAAGGTTGACGTCCGGAAAGGTGCTGGGTACGTACAAGGCACAAGTCCCTTCCGCCAGCATCGATTGCCCCTTGGCACTGCCAAGATCAAGGGCGAAGTACTGGTTTTCGAGGCGTAGCGGAATGGCCGCCGGTACGTGACTGAGGGGCTGCAACGGAACACCATCAAGCGCAGCGTTGACCAGGCGATTAACGTCATCTGGTGTTCCCACTTTGCACAATCGCGGAAACTGGCTTTGCAGTTGTGCCGCTGGCATACGGCAACGCACCGAGAGATAAAAGTCTGCACCGTCCCGCTCACGCAGACGCGCATCGTTGAGCGTGACTTGCCAGCGGTTGGCGCCGACTTCCAGCAGTACAAGAGCAATGACCCGCGATGGCAGGCTGGCTTCGAGCAAGCTGGAGATGGTGCGCATCAAAGGAGGAAATATGCTTTCCAGTGCTTCATGCCGGTAGGCGGGGATCTTGTCGATATCGTGTTCAAGGGAAAACGTCAGCAGACTGCCGGCTAACTTGACCAGTTCCAGGTACACCTGCTCAGGGTGCCTTGCAGGGTTTGCCATGAGGTCGGCCAGTACCGGCTGATAGGTGTTCAATGCGTTGAGCAACCAGAACAGCGAGACGTCGGCTACAGCAAAATCGGCCATACGCTGGTTGCTCTCACGGCGCATGCCCATCAGCCGTTGACGCTTGGCTGCCAACTGGGTCAACAGGTTATCCAGTTGGGTCAGCAGCCCTGAATGGGCTGAGAAACTAAGCAACGGCGGTACGTAATCAGGATCGATACTCCAGGCACCCTGCCCGTCACGCACTATGTGTGCGACCGGGCACGTCAGATAATCGGCGTTATCATCGTCAGCCAGGCGCAGGGTCAGCACGTTCTCCAGCACACCGATGGATTGCACCTCGTCTGCGTAGACATCCTGCACTTGCCGCCAATCCTGGCGATAACGCGTCGGTCGATCAGCCTTCGCGCCTTCGAACAAACAGTTGTTGCCATTCCCTTGCTCCAACGGCAACGCCAACAGCAGCGTAGCGCCCCGAGCATCGTCGGAGAGTCGGTGGGCTAACTCCAGGGCGGGAGGCAACCGATCTACGTGGTCGGTATCAACCAACGTGCCATCGGGCATACGCACACGCAGTAGGGTTGCCTTCAGCTTACCCAGGCGCAACGCTTGCGCGTCGAACGCAACCCCCAGGACACCCCAGGGGTTCACCAGCGACAAATGGGCCAGTTGCTCATTAGTCCAAGCTTCCCAGCGCGCTTGCTGCTGGAATTGTTGCGGAGACAGCAACGCCCCCGCAGCCCACAGGGGGCGGTCGATCTTCATCACATCATTTCCCTGTGAGGTGGCTTAGGCTTTTGCCTTGGGCATCTGCGAAACCAGCGACAAATTGACGTCCATGCCTTCGACTTGGAAGTGCGGTATCGCGTACAGCTTGACGCGGAAGAAACCGGGGTTATCGTCGATGTCTTCTACCGTCACCTTGGCGTCGCGCAATGGGTGGGAGGCTTGGAGGTCGTCACCCGGATCGGTCATTTCGGTGACGAGCCCGCCAACCCACTTGTTCAGCTCCAGCTCCAGTAAACGGCGATCCTTGGTGGTCCCGATGTTTTCGCGCTGGATCAGCTTCAGGTAGTGGGCGATGCGCGACAGCAGGAAGATGTACGGAAGGCGCGCGTTGATTCGGCTGTTGGCAGTGGCGTCAGCAGTGTCATACAGCGCCGGTTTTTGGGCCGAGTTGGCCGAGAAGAAACACGCATAGTCGCGGTTCTTGTAGTACGAAAGGGGGATGAAACCGAGATTAGCGAATTCAAATTCGCGGGTTTCCGGAATCATCACTTCAGAAGGGATTTTTACCTGATTGCCAGTGCCCAGGTCGTACAGGTGAATCGGCAACTCAGTCACCGCACCACCCGATTGCGGGCCGCGAATCTGCACGCACCAACCATTGGCGATAAAGCTTTTCACCATGTTTGCGGCGAAGGCGAACGAAGCGTTAGTCCACAGGTACTTTTCGTGGTCCGGACCCTTCACGCTTTCAATGTAGTTGAAGCTGCGGACCGGAACGGTGTCCGGACCATAAGGCAGGCGACCCAGTACACGGGGCATCAGCAAGCCGATATAACGGGAGTCGTCGCTCTCGCGGAACGCCTTCCACTTGATGTACTCGGCACGATCAAAGTAGTTGCCGATATCCTTGATGGCGGCGACTTCCTCCATCGAATTCTTGCCAAAAAAAGCCGGCCCGACCGAGCCAATGAACGGCATGTGAGCCGCCGCGGCCACTTTGGAAATATTGCGTAACAGGGCTATGTCCTGCGGGCTACGGCTGAATTCATAGTTCGAAATGGCCGCCGCAATCGGCTCGCCACCTGGGGTGTCGTATTCCTGTGTGTAGGTGTGCAAATACAGGCCGCTTTGAGCGATTTCAGGCGCATCTTCGAAGTCTTGTACCAAGTGATCCTTACTGATATCCAACAGTTCGACACGCACGTTTTGGCGAAAATCGGTTTGATCTATCAGTGATTTTACGCCACGCCAAGTTGACTCTACGCATTGAAAATCAGGGTGATGCATGACGGCATCAAGTTGGCGACTGATCTGCGCATCCAGGGAAGCAATGTGTTCGTCCAGCAGCACTTTATCCAAGCGCTCTACTTTATGAGACGACTGTTTCAGCAGTCCCAAAAATACACTAACGGCCGCAGTTACCCGCTCATCAGCAGATGCCTCGGACAACGCTTCCGAGTTTTGAAACACCTCAATTCCGCCCAACTCCGCAACCGGACTCAGGTTGATTTTTTCGAACAAATTTCCATAAACGCTTTGATTACTGCCTACATGATAGGTGCTAGCCAGCTGCGACTCTTTAGATGATTGTTCCAGGGACATAATATGTAACTTCCTTATTTGCGAGACAAGAACAATTAACGATCTTCTCGAGGAGCCAGGGCGGCCAATTCAGCTCGCAGCTCGTCACTCAGTGCGTCATCCTTAAGGATGCGTTCCAGCTCATGACGAAAGGTGGCGTTATCCAACAGGTTGGACTTGAGGTCGCGCAGCAGATTGCGCATTGCCAACAGGGCTCGCAGTTGCGGAATTTGGCGCGCGACCTGCTCAGGCTCAAAGTCCTTCATGCTCTGGAAATTCAGTTCGACGCACGTGTCAGACACATCGTCGGACAAGGTGTCATTGACTGCGAACTTCAGACTAGGCGAGAACTCACCCAGCACGCTGTCAAAGTTGTTTTTATTGATGTCAACCTTGCCTCGCTCAGAGAGCGGGCGTTGCTCTTTACCATTGCTGTAGTCACCCATAACCATCAGCTTTAGCGGTAACTCGACTTTCTTTTGAGCACCACCGGTATGCAGGTCAAGCTTGATATTGACTCGCGCCTTGGGCACCTCGTTCTGAAAACTATTTGTGGCCATAACCTCTCCCTTCCAGACAACTTTAGTGACAGCAAATGCTGGCGTAAAATCAAGACTGGAATTTATACATCCTGCTGATTCGATAAACAGCCCACCAACCGGAGTACATAAATTCCTTTTCAGAACTCATGAAGCGTTTACAAGAATCGCGTTCAGTTCCATCACCATTAGAATGAATTATTTCAAATGTTGTTTACCAGCCCCAACATGATGCCAGGGAACTTTCGGCGACCTACTTGGGAACCTTCCTACAGTCAGCTTTTTGGCAAGAAGGTACTGCTCTATCTTGATCGCCGAGTAATTGATTGAAATGTTGGACCTGAATCCATTGGCACCACCGCAAAACCCTGCGGTCAATCAGAAATACCTGCCAAGGAATTTGCGCCATGCCCGATCCTGCGTTGCTTGCCGACCTCCCCCGCGACCTGCATTACGTCGATGACACCCAGCCTGGCATCGCCCGGAAAAAGCTGCGGGGCAAGTTCCAGTACTTCAAGGCCGACGGCACACGCATCACGGATGCGGACGAGATCAAACGCATCAACGCACTCGCGGTCCCTCCGGCTTACACCGATGTGTGGATCTGCGCCGACCCGCGCGGCCATCTGCAAGCCACCGGCCTTGATGCCCGGGGGCGCAAGCAGTACCGTTATCACCCGCGCTGGCGCGAAGTGCGCGACACCGACAAATATTCCCGGCTGCAGCAGTTCGGCAGCGCGCTGCCCAAGTTGCGCAAGCAACTGGAAGAGCAGATCGCCGCTCCCGGGTTTAATCGGGAAAAGGTCCTGGCCACGGTGGTGCTGTTACTCGACGCCACGTTGATCCGCGTCGGCAACACCCGGTACGCCCGGGACAATCGCTCCTACGGCCTGACCACCCTGCGCACCCGCCATGTCGACATCAAGGGCAGCGAGATCCTGTTCCAGTTTCGTGGCAAGAGCGGCATCGAACACCAGATCACCGTCAAGGACCGGCGCTTGGCTACGGTGATCAAGCGCTGCCTGGAGCTGCCGGGGCAGAATCTGTTCCAGTACCTGGACGAGAACGGTGAGCGCCACACGGTCAGCTCCACCGACGTGAATGCCTACCTGCATACCCTCACCGGCGCGGATTTTACTGCCAAGGACTATCGCACCTGGGCCGGCACTGCACTGGCGTTGGCGGTGTTGCGCGAGCTTGAATGGCAGCCGGAATCCGACGCCAGGAAGCATGTGGTGGAGATGGTCAAGAACGTTGCCAAACAGTTGGGCAACACCCCGGCGGTGTGCCGCAAGTGCTATATCCACCCGGCCGTGCTGGAGCATTTCAGCCTCGGCGAGCTGGCGAAACTGCCCAAACCGCGGGTGCGTAAAGGCTTGAAAGCCGAAGAAGTGGGGCTGGCGATGTTCCTGGAGCAACTGGCCGAACGCTTGTAGGAAAAATCCAAAGTGCGTTACCCTGCCCGTCCTTTCTGATCCCGGGATGACCGCTGACGTGAACCACTAAGCCTTCCAACGTGTAAACGCAACGAGCCGCCTGGCGCGCTTGTTGGCTTGTGCCACATTGTTTTGGAGGTGCTGATGACTGACGTCAAACGGCTGCCTGTACTCGTTTCCCTGCAACATGTGTGTTTGCAGTTCGCCAATGGCGAAACCCCGCTGGACGACCTGAACCTGTCTTTCGATCGCACGCCCACCGGAATTGTAGGGCGTAATGGCGCGGGCAAAAGTGTGCTCGCCAAATTGATCGCAGGCAGGCTGGCCCCCTCTTCCGGCACGCTTGAGACCTGCGCCAGGCTCGCTTATGTCCCACAAGCCTTGAGCCTTTTTCCCGGCCAAACAGTCGCGCAAACCACCGGCACCGCCGAGGTATTGGACGCCCTGAACCGGCTGGCCCGTGGTGAAGCACACACCGATGACCTGGAATTGATCGATGACCGTTGGGACTTGGCCGAACGTTTGCGCAAGGCGTTGGACACGGCGGGCTTACAGCAAATCGGCTTCGACGACCGCGCCGATCAGTTAAGTGGCGGCCAATTGGCCCGCCTGGCGGTGATCGGAGCGCTGCTGGCCAACCCCCAACTGCTGATTCTCGACGAACCCACCAATCACCTCGACCGCCAAGGCCGCGACTGGCTGCTGGCCATTCTGGGTGACTGGCGTGGCGGGTTGATCGTGGTCAGTCATGACCGGCAACTGCTCAACTGCATGCAGCGAATCGTTGAGCTGTCTCCCCTGGGCACCAACGTCTACGGCGGTAACTACGCGGCTTTTCACGCTCAGCGTGAAACCGAACACCACGCCACCCAGGCCACACTCGAACACGCGCGCCTTGCCCGCAGCCGCGAACGCAAGCGCCTGAAGCAAAGCAACGATGACATCCAGCGCCATGCCGCCCGCTCCCGCAAGCACGCCGAAACCGCAAACGTCGACCGGTTCACCAAGGCCCGCTGGAAAGGCGCCGCCACCGAAATCGTCAATACCGTGCGCAGCGCTCACCAGCAACACAAGGATGAGTTGGATGAGCGCGTGCGCAAAGCCTATGAACAGGTGGTGGATGAAACGCCAACGCTGCTGGCATTGCCCGGCACCGCATTGCCCTGCGGTCGCCAGGTGCTGACCCTGGAGCACGCACAATTGCCCTGGCTTAATCCGCAGCTGCCCAGCACCTACCTCAGCGCCAATCTTATGGGGCCGATACGGGTGGCGGTCCACGGGCCTAATGGTTGCGGCAAGTCCACCTTGCTCAAACTGCTGGCGGGTCAATTGCAGCCGGTCAGCGGCGAATGCACGGTGCATGTGCCGACGGCCTATATCGACCAACACCTGGCGCTGCTGGACGACCAGCGCTCGATCGTCGAACAGCTGAACCTGCTCGATTCTCCACTGACCGAGGGCGAACTGCGCACGCGCCTGGCGTTGCTGCAACTGGATGCCTTGCGAGTCACGCAACCCGTGGCGCGACTCAGCGGCGGCGAGCGCCTTAAGGCCGCCATGGCGATTGCCTTGTGGCGCAAAACGCCGGCGCAGTTGCTGCTGTTGGACGAACCGACCAACCATCTGGACCTGCAATCGGTGATCGCCTTTGAAGAGGCATTGCAGGGTTTTACCGGGGCGATAGTCGCGGTGTCCCACGACGCCGCATTTCTCGCCGCACTCAAGCCTAGCCACACGCTGACATGGCGCGCGGAGGGCTGGCGCCTGGAACCGGCGTGAAAGGCCTGCGCCAAGTCATTGCAGTGGGAAGCAAAGCGCCCTACGGTAGTGGCCGGATAATCTCACCCTGGAACCCGGCCAATGCTGCCTTCATCCCTGAAGCCCTACACCAACGCCGCTTTGTTGCATCGCCACAAATGGCGCGGGCGTGTCGGGTTGATGCTGGTGGCCAGCCTTTCCGTGCTGGCGGGGATGACCGACGCCATTGGTTTCATGGCCAGCGGGGATTTTGTCTCGTTCATGAGCGGCAACACCACGCGCCTCGCCGTGGCGATCAGCGAAGGTGACCTGGGCCTGACTGGTCGTTTGACGCTGTTGGTGGCGACCTTTATCGCTGGTAACGCGCTGGGCGTGATGGTCAGCCGTGTCAGCCGGCGCCACGCCCTGCCCTTGTTACTGTGCATCGCCACCCTGCTGTGCGGGGCCGCCGCGTGGCCGTTCGCTGATCAATTGCCGGCATTGCTGGCGGCGATCATTGCCATGGGCATGCTGAATGCGGCGGTCGAAGAGGTGAATGGTTTGCCGGTGGGGCTCACCTACGTCACCGGCGCGTTGTCGCGCTTTGGCCGCGGGCTGGGCCGCTGGATGCTCGGTGAACGGCGCAACGGCTGGCGCGTGCAACTGATCCCCTGGGCCGGGATGTTTGCCGGTGCAGTGATCGGGGCGTTGCTGGAACATCACATGGGAATACGTGCGCTGCTGATCAGCGGCTTGCTGTCGGCGCTGTTGGGGTTGGTGTCGCTGAAAATTCCGCGGCGCTGGCACCTGGGGTATATGCCACGCTAGAAAAGAGTTGCCCTCCCGACGCTCCGGCCTCGACGTCCATGTACCGGTAAAGAGCCGTCACGCCGGGTGAGCACAAGAATTCTAAGACAATGCCCGCGAGGCTGTCCGCAGGGCATTTCTGAATTTTTCTAACGCAATGGATTACAGACAAGTCGCCAGTGCGGCGAGGCGGCGCTTGGCCGGATAGTCATCCTGGGCAGCGTAATAGTTGACGCTGGCGCCAGCGCCTGCACTGCGCACGTCGACAAAGTAATCACCCGCAGTGGTGTAGATGGTGAAGCCACCGGCCTGTGCAGGCTCCATGAAGCCACCGGCATCCACCCCGAACACCGCCTCATCCTGCCAGCCGAACTGGATGCACTGGGCAACCACCAGCGGTGCCTTGTCGGAGGCCAGAGTTTTGTACGGCGTACCGCTACGCGCCTCTTTCATCTTCGAGCCCGCGCAACCGGCCAGCGATGCCAGTACCAAAGCGCCAATTACCACCATCCGCATACCGAAGCTTCCTTGGAAAAAAACGCGACTGTACCATTAGCAGGCGACACCGAATGATTATTGCGTCACCCTGCCGCCTACTTACGAACCCGCTTTTACCCGGAAACCCCATGACACCCAACGCCGAGCGCTACAACCCCTCCACCGACTACGCCGACAAGCTGATCAGCCGCATCGGCCAAACGCCTTCGTGGATCGCCAAACGTATCGGCGTGACCGACAAGCGCATCCGCTACATCCTCGACGGTGAGCGCACCGTGAAGGGCGAAAGCACCCCGATCCAGATGACCTACACCGAGCAATTTGCCCTGGAATGCCTGGCAGCGGAGGCGAAGGCCAACAAGAAGCCTGCCGCCCCGGTTGCCGAATAGCTGACAGAATCATGAACTTTGTTTCACTGTGAAGGGAGACCTGACCGCCTATAGTCAGCAGGCTCATTTTTAAGAAGTCTCCCTTCTAGCTCGCCCTCCCGCGGGCTTTTTTTTGCCTGCTTTTCAGAGCAACCAGCGAAACAGATAGAACAGCGCCATGCTCAACAGCACGGTAATTAACACGCTGCGGGTCCAGAACATCAGCGCCACGGCACTTATTCCGGCCAACAGGTAAGGGTTGCTCACGCTCAGGTTGAGCTTGTGGTCGGCAAGGAAAATGATCGGGCCGCAGATCGCGGTGAGCATCCCCGGCACGGCAAAGCCCAGAAACTCCCGTGCCCCGCGATTGAGGCGCACCGGCAGGCGCGGCTCGATAAACAGGTAGCGGTTGAGAAACACGATCAGGCCCATGCCAAAAATCATCACGAAGATCATTGCTGCCCTACTCCCAGCCGCTTGCAGGCAAACCCCGCGCTCATCCCCAAGACACCGGACACTACCACCGCCGACTCCCAATGCAAGTAACTCAGCCATACCGAACAGAGCAATGACACAGCGACGCAGACGATGGTCGGCACGTCGCGCACCACAGGGGTGATCAGGGCGATGAAGGTGGCGGCAATCGAGAATTCCAGGCCTAGCTGGTCCAGCCCGGGAATGCTTTTGCCGAGCACGATGCCGGCGAAGGTGAACACGTTCCAGATGATATAGAACGTCAGGCCGACGCCCAGGGCGTACCAGCGGTTGAAGGTCTGGCGGTCATATTGGCTGACCAGGGCGAAGAACTCGTCGGTCAGCAAAAAGCCCAGGCTCATGCGCCACCGAGCCTTGAGCGGCGACAACGTGGGGCGCATGTGCATGCCGTAGAGCAAATGCTGGGAGGTCAGCAGCAAAGTGGTCAACAGGATCGAAATCAGGCTGGCACCGCTCTTGACCATGCCGATGGCCACCAGTTGCGCAGCACCGGCAAACACGATAGTCGACAGCCCTTGGGCTTCCAGCGGCGTGAACTGGGCATCAATTGCCGTGGAACCGGCCAGCAACCCCCAAGGCGCACACGCAAGGGACAACGGAATGATCGCAATCGCGCCACGGGAAAAAGCGTTTAGAGGCAGAGCGTTAGGCATACACAACAGGCTCATCGACAGTCAGTCGACAAGCATGCCAGCGGTATCAGGGATTGTCTTGAACGATCGTGCTCAAGCCAGTTTGACCGACACCCGCTCCACCGCATCCCGGGCTTCGCGCAGTTCATGGGCGTCCTGGTTAAGCCGGTGGATGGTATTAAGCAGGCGCTGGCGCAGCACTTCATCGCTGAGCTTTTCGACGGCGCGCATCAGGTCAAAGGCCGCGGTTTCGTTATTGTCCGCGACGGAATCGAGGGTCTTGCGCAGGTTGCGAGTGGCACGGGTCACACGTTTTCTTCCTTCATCACCAATGGGCAGGCACTTTAGGACATTTGTGTTTCAGTTTAATTTCAACCACTTGTCGTCGATTATCGGGGCGTTGATGCCGATCAATCGAAACAGGGTTTGACCGATACATATGGAAATACGTATATTCGTATTTCCATATGTATCAAGGCACTGACCATGTCAGATCTCTTCTCCCCGCCGAACGTCTTCAAGTGCCTGGCCGATGCCACCCGCGCGCGGTTGACGTTGTTAATCCTGCGCGAAGGCGAACTTTGCGTGTGCGAGTTGATCCATGCTTTGGACGACAGCCAGCCGAAAATTTCCCGCCACCTGGCGCAACTGCGCAGTTGCGGGTTGTTGCTGGACCGTCGCCAGGGCCAGTGGATTTACTACCGCCTCAACCCGGCCTTGCCTGAGTGGGTGACGGCGGTGCTCGACACTACCCTGCAAGCCAACCAAGCCTGGTTAAAAACAGACGCCCAGCGTCTGGACACCATGGGCGACCGACCACAACGGGCCAGCGCCTGCTGCTGATCCTTCGGAGAGCTTTTCATGCTTGTTGCCGTTGCTATCTTTCTGTTCACCATCATCCTGGTCATCTGGCAGCCCAAGGGCCTGGGTGTGGGCTGGAGCGCCACGATGGGCGCGATCCTGGCTTTGGCGTGTGGCGTTATCAGCCTGGCTGACATTCCGGTGGTGTGGCACATCATCTGGAACGCTACCGGGACGTTCGTCGCGCTGATCATCATCAGCCTGCTGCTGGATGAGGCGGGCTTTTTTGCCTGGGCCGCCTTGCATGTGGCGCGCTGGGGCCGTGGGCGCGGTCGGCGGTTGTTCGCCTATATGGTGCTGCTCGGCGCGCTGGTGTCGGCCTTGTTCGCCAACGACGGCGCGGCGTTGATCCTCACGCCCATCGTGATGTCGATGCTGCTGGCGCTGCGCTTCTCCCCGGCCGCGACCCTGGCGTTTGTCATGGGCGCCGGGTTTATCGCCGACACCGCGAGCCTGCCGCTGGTGGTCTCCAACCTGGTAAACATCGTGTCGGCGGACTACTTCAAGATCGGCTTCAACGAATACGCCGCCGTGATGGTGCCGGTGAACCTGGTGAGCGTCGCCGCGACCCTCGCCGTATTGCTGTGGTTTTTCCGCCGCGACATTCCGCAAACCTACGACCCGGCCGACCTCGACGACCCCGCCAGTGCGATCCACGACCGCGCCACCTTTCTTGCCGGTTGGTGGGTGCTGGGCATCCTGCTGGTGGGCTGTTTTGCCCTGGAACCGCTGGGCATTCCCATCAGCGCGATTTCCGCCGCCTGCGCCACCTTGCTGCTGGTAATCGCCGCCAAGGGCCACAAGATTTCCACCCGCAAGGTGCTGAAGGAAGCGCCGTGGCAGATCGTGATTTTCTCCCTGGGCATGTACCTGGTGGTATACGGCCTGCGTAACGCCGGGCTGACCAACTACCTCGCGACCTGGCTCGACACCTTCGCCAGCTATGGCGTGTGGGGCGCAGCATTGGGCACCGGCGTACTCACCGCCCTGCTGTCTTCAGCGATGAACAACCTGCCAACCGTGCTGATCGGCGCGCTCTCCATCGAGGCCAGCCATGCGGTCGGCGTGGTCAAGGACGCGATGATCTACGCCAACGTGATCGGCAGCGACCTCGGCCCCAAAATCACCCCTATCGGCAGCCTGGCCACTTTGCTCTGGCTGCATATCCTGGCGCGCAAAGGCATCACCATCACCTGGGGTTACTACTTCAAGGTCGGCATTGTGCTGACCCTGCCGGTGCTGCTGATCACCCTCGCCGCCCTCGCCCTGCGCCTGAGTTTCTGACGGAGTCTGTTTAATGAAAGTCCTGTTCATGTGCACCGCCAACAGTTGCCGCAGCATCCTCTCGCAAGCGTTGTTCAATCACCTGGCGCCAGAAGGTTTCCAGGCCATCAGCTCCGGCAGTTTTCCCAAGGGTCAGGTGCTGCCCCGCAGCCTCACCACGCTGAAGGCCGCCGGCATCAGCACCGAGGGGTTGTACAGCAAGGGCAACGACGCCTTTGAAGGCAGCCCGCCGGACATCGTCATCACCGTGTGCGACAAGGCAGCCGGGGAAGCCTGCCCGGTGTATTTCGGGCCGGCGCTGAAGGCGCATTGGGGGTTGGAAGATCCGTCGGATGTTCAGGGAGATGAAGCTCAGGTTGACGCCGCGTTTCACGCCACCCTGGCAATCATTGAACGCCGCTGCCGGGCTTTTTTCGAGATCCCGTTTGCCAGCCTGAATCCTGTCGAACTCAAGGCCGAGCTGGATCGCATCGCTGCGCTGTAACCGGAGAGCCTGATGAGTACCCCGCCCAATCTGAACTGCACACTGTCCACGCCTCAACGGCTTGAACAACCGCCGCGTATCCTGCTGCTTTACGGTTCAACCCGCCCGCGCTCTTTCAGCCGCCTGCTGGTGGAAGAAGCCGCGCGGCTGTTGCAGCACTTTGGCGCCGAGACGCGCATCTTCAACCCGTCAGGTTTACCGCTGCCGGACGATGCCCCAGGCGACCACCCCAAGGTCCAGGAACTGCTGGAGCTGATGCAGTGGTCTGAAGGCCAGGTGTGGTGTTCGCCGGAGCGGCACGGCTCGATGTCGGCGGTGTTCAAGGCGCAACTCGACTGGGTGCCCCTGGCCCTCGGCGCGGTGCGCCCGACCCAGGGCAAAACCCTGGCAGTGATGCAGGTATCCGGCGGCTCGCAGTCCTTCAACACCGTCAACCAACTGCGGGTGCTGGGACGCTGGATGCGCATGTTCACCATCCCCAATCAATCGTCGGTGCCCAAGGCCTTTATGGAATTCGACGATCAAGACCGCATGAAGCCATCGGCACTCTACGACCGCGTGGTGGATGTGATGGAAGAACTGGTGAAATTCACCCTGCTGCTGCGTGATCGCCCGGATCTGGTCGACCGTTATTCGGAGCGCAAGGAGAGTAGCGAAGAGCTGTCGAAACGGGTTAATCAACGGTCGATCTGAAGCCCTTTTCCGGCGTATGCTCGCGGGCAACCGTCACAACGAGCCACCTCAATGAGTTCCATGCAGCACGCCTGGCTGGGCAACTACGAAGTCAGCAGCACCTCCTGCACCGGCCTCACGTTTGCCCGCCACAGCCACGATGAATGCGTGATCGGCGTCAACCTGCTCGGCGAGGAACAGGTGTGGCTGGACCGCCGCACATTCGAGGCCGGCCCCGGCAGCATCACCCTGTACAACCCCGGGCAGATTCAGGGCGGCGGCGCGGCCGAGGGGCAGCCGTGGCGGTTTGTCAGCCTGTATGCGGGTGCCGACCAATTGGCGGCAGACCTGGGCCTGGCGCACCTGGAGTTTGACCGTTCGCTGTGCTTCCAACCGGAACTGGCGATGAAACTGGCGGGTGCGATTGAAGGCTCATTGAGTGCTGATCCGACCGTCCGGGAGCTCAGTGAAGAAGCCTTGGTGGTGCTGCTGGGTGAGGTGGTCAGTTGTAGCGGAGTGCGCCTGCCCGGTAGCGCCGCAGTCGGGCGCGGCCTGGTGATCAAGGCCCAGGAGTTGCTGGCGGAAAACCTGCATCAGGCCGTGGCACTCGATACCCTCAGTGACGAGTTGGGTTTGTCGAAATTCCATCTGCTGCGGGCCTTTCAGAAAGAAACCGGACTGAGCCCGCGCCAGTGGGCGATGCAACTGCGCACCCGGCGCGCCAAGGGGCTGTTGCGCTCAGGCGTTGCGGCGTCGCAGGTTGCCCACGCCTTGGGGTTTGCTGACCAGAGCCATCTGAATCGGCATTTCCGTGCGGCTTATGGCATCACGCCGGGGCGCTATCAAAGCGTGCTCAAGGGTTGAAAAGCGCAATCTGGTTCAAGACGACTTAGGCACCCTCCCCCAAACTACCGGCGTTCACTGTAGGAGCCAGCTTGCTTGCGAAGGTCGTTAACGATGACGCGGGAAACCTGGCGCTCTGCGGTGTCTGTGAGTTCTTCGCGAGCAAACTCGCTCCTGCATTGGTATTGGGCATGTTGACGATCTTTTTTTCGGCGCTGGTGTTTGGTTTTGTGTTTTGCCTGTCTCCGGGGGCGGTGCTGGCGCAAACCCTGCGCCGTGGGCTGTTGCATGGGTTTACGCCTGCGCTGCTGGTGCAGCTCGGCTCGCTGGTGGGTGATGCGGTGTGGGCGGTGATTGGGCTGACGGGCATGGCGTTGTTGATCCAGCATGAATCGGTGCGGGTGCCGCTGACGGCGGTGTGCGGGTTGTATCTGGCCTGGCTTGGGGTTCGCAGCTTGATGGATGCCTGGCGCTTGCCCGAGGCCGAGAGTGCGCCGGCAAGGTCGGGGCAGAATGCTCTTTTGGTGGGGGCGGCCATTTCCTTGGCTAATCCGAAGAACATTGTGTATTGGGGGGCGCTGGGCAGTGCGTTGTCGGGGATTGTTGGGGCCACGCCAAGCCATGGGCAGACGTTGATGTTTTTTGCGGGGTTTATGGTGGCGTCGGTTTTGTCGTGTTTTCTGATTGCGGGGTTGGTCAATTTGTTGCGCCAGAATGCGTCGCCTACGTGGCAGAGGGTTAGCTATGGTGCTTGTGGGGTGGTGCTGGTGTATCTGGCGATCCTGGCGTTGCGTGCGATTTGAGAGTGCGCTTCCAAAGTGGGTACATATCCGTTGCTGCGGTAACGGCGGCTTAGGGTTCCGCTCTTACAGCGGGTCACTTTTGAAAAGCGCAAAAGTAACCAAAACGCTCTGCCCCGCCTGTCGGCGCCTCGCTTAGGCTCGGCGTGCCCTCACTCCGGCATTGCTCCGCGGGCCGCCGCGACGGCCCGTCCCTGGCCCGTCGCGGCTAAACCGGCGTCCTGCCGGTTTACCCGCTCCTCAATACCTGCGTTCGGCCTCGGGCTGAATGGGGCAGTCAGATCAAGATCAACAGCA